>CAZEVY010000001.1:0-57326 GCA_964515555.1 uncultured Solibacteraceae bacterium
CCGCGGTCGGCTCGTTGATAATGCGCTTCACGTCCAGGCCGGCGATCTGCCCGGCGTCCTTGGTGGCCTGACGCTGTGCGTCGTTGAAGTAGGCCGGTACCGTGATGACCGCCTCGGTGACCTTCTGCCCCAGGTAGGCTTCGGCGGCTTCTTTCAGCTTTCCGAGAATCATCGCGGAGATTTGCGGGGGCGAGTGCTTGGTCCCGACGGCTTCCACGCGCGCGTCCCCGTGGTCGCCCGCTACCACGTGGTAGGGGACCAGCTTCATCTCCTCGTTGACTTCCTCGAGGCGCCGTCCCATGAAGCGCTTAATGGAATAGATGGTATTCTCGGGATTGGTGACGGCCTGGCGCTTGGCGACCTGTCCGACCAGGCGTTCGCCGCCCTTGGCGAAGCCGACCACCGAGGGGGTCGTACGCCCGCCCTCCTGGTTCGGGATCACGACCGGGTGGCCGCCTTCCATCACCGCCACCACGCTGTTGGTCGTTCCGAGATCGATTCCGATGATCTTGCTCATATGACGAGCCGAGCCTCCTGATGAACAAACTGCTGGGGATTCCCCGTCCGCCGGCCTCCCCGAGGCGGCGTTTGCGGCTGTTTCTTAGCCTGATCCAATTATCAAACTTTAGTCTCCTATTGTCAAGTATCTCGCCAGCCGACGCACAGGAGAGAGCTCCCCAGTCGAAGCTTGTATTGGTGGCGGCAGCTTCCGATCTCCAGCCCCTGGAAGAGTCTCTAAGAAGCTCATTCCAAAAATCTTATGAGGTAGCGACGAGGTTCACATTCGGGTCGTCGGGGATGCTGGCGCAGCACATTCGAGCGGGCGCCCCCTACGATGTCTTCCTGTCGGCTAACGAAGGCTTCGTGCGCGATCTCGCGAAACAAGGCGCCGTCGATCCGGCGACCGTGAGGGTGTACGCCACCGGACGGCTGGCGTTATGGTCGCGCGACCGCTCGATTCGGCGCCTGGAAGACCTGGCGCGGCCCGGGCTGCGGCACGTGGCGATCGCCAATCCGGCCCATGCGCCTTACGGCCAGGCGGCTGTGGAGGCGCTGAGAAAGGCGGGGCTGTACGGGCGCATTCGCAGCCGGCTGGTAATGGGCGAGAACGTCCGGCAAGCGCTCCAGTTTGCCGAGAGCGGCAATGCCGAGGCTGCGATCGTGGCCTGGTCGCTGGTGATCGGTAAGGGAGGCGTGCTGGTGGACGAGGCGCTGCACGCGCCCATCCGCCAGTCGGCGGCGGTCACGCGGAGCGGCGGTGGCGAAGCCCGCGCCTTCCTGGAATTCCTCGCGAGCGCCGAAGGCCGCGCGCTGCTCGAAAAGGGCGGTCTCTATCCGCTAAAGTAGCGGCGTGCGATTGCGGCCTTAGTCCGACTTCGAATAATAATACTGGTGGTAGTAGGTGTACTTGCTGTAGAGTTCGCCCCGGCGCGCGCCGTTCACGACGATGCCCAGGACGTTGTTCTCGCACAACGACTGGAGCGCGCGGGAGACCGAGTCAATGGTGGTGGACCCGATGCGCACCACCAGGATGGTCCCGTGGCAGAGAGTCGCCAGCAGGTTGGCGTCGGCGGCGAAGAGCAGCGGCGGGCTGTCCAGAATGATCCAGTTGAAAAGCTGGGGAAGCGCGTCGAGAAGCACCTTCACCTCTCGCAGATTGAGCAGCTCGAGGGGGTTCAGCACAGCCTCTCCGGCGGGCATGATGTAGAGGTTCATGCCTTCGACCTTCTTGATGATCTCCGGCAGCGAAGCCTTTCCGAGCAGGTAATCGGTGATTCCGGGACTGCGATCGACCTGAAACAGGTTGTGAACCACCGGCCGCCGGAAGTCGAAATCGGCCAACAGGGTGCGGCTGCCGGCCAGTTGCGCCTGCGTCAGCGCGAGGTTCACCGACGTGAACGTCTTGCCCTCGGCCGGCGAGGCGCTGGTGACCACCACGCTGTGGATCGGCTGCAAGGTCTGTTGGTGATTGAGCCGTGTGCGGAGCGCCCGGAACTCCTCGGTAGGCCCCTCGTGTGGCTGCTCGGTGCTGAGCAGCAGCGAATCCGGCTGCGGAACGAAGGGAATCTCCGGAATCTTTTCGAGTAGGTCCTTCAGGGGAACGTCGGTTTCTATCACCGCCTGGACGACATCGGAGCCGTCGTCGGGGGGCACGTAGACGCCGGCCTGTTCGGCGCGGCGCAGGGCGTCGTGAACTCTGCTCATCGCAATCTCCCGTCAGACCCGGTTGCTGACATAGTAGTACACCGAGCCCGCCATGACGACGATCGCGAGCAGGCAACTGGTCGACCACGCCAGCCATGCCAGACGGCGGCGGCGGCGGACGACCAGGTCGTTCTCCAGCAGCGGCACGCTGCCGAGAATCGTCAGTTGGGTATAGGCGCGGACGTCCTTCAGATTCTTGAGGGATGTGTCCTTCATCTCACGGACCGCGGCGAATCCCACGCCCGCGGCGATGCCGATGACGGCGCCGAACAGAATGATCATCGGCCGGTTGGGCGCGCTGGGGGTTTCCGGCAGCCCGGGCTGGTCGAGCATTTCGAGCGTCTCGCCCTGGCGGCGCTGCTCCACCTCGGTGCCGATCTTCGACTGGGCCCGCTTGGTGTTCATCTCGTCGTACTTGCGCCGCAGAAACTCCCGATCCCGGACCAACTGGTCGTACTCGTCGCCGACCGGAGTCGTCTCCAGCACCTTCTGGAGCGCCCGGATGCGTCCCTCGGTTTCCGCCACTTCCTTCTGATACGACTCCGTCTGAAGGTCGGCCTGCTGGAGCTGGGACTGAAGCGTGGCGATGCGAGATTCCAAGGGCCGGATGTCGCGCTGGCGCTGCGCGGCGACTGCGGCCGCGGACGACGGCGGCGCGGCCACGGGCGCCGCCTCGACGGGAGCCTCCTGCATCCTGCGGACGACTTCCTCGCGTTCCCGCTCCAGGGCGGCGATCTGGCCGTCGATCTTGCGGACGTCCGGATGATTGGGTTGAAACTGCTGACGAAGAAGCGCCTTGTTTCGTTCGAGCGTCTGCAAATCGCGCTCCACCCTGAGCAGGCTCTCGTTCCGGGCCACCGCTCCAGCCGCGGCAGCGGCAGGCTCGGCGGCGCTCAACTGCCGAATCTGTTCCTTGAGATTCCGGATCTCGGTTTCGGCGGCGACCTTATCCTGGCTGAGCCGGGTCAGGCTGTTGTTCAAGGTCTGCATGCGGCCGTCGAGTGAGTTCAGCTGCTGCATGTTGGCCTGCATCTGCTCCGGCAGCCGGCCCCGGTTGGCGGCGCGGTAACTCAGGATACGCTGCTCGACGGCCTCTAACTCGGCCTTGGCCTGGTTGTACAGGTCGGTCAGCAACTGGGTAGTCAACTCCGACTGGGTGTTCCTCTCGCGCAGATTCTGATCGATGAACTGCCGCATCAGGTCCGAGGCGACCTTCTGGGCCAGGAAGCGGTTGTGGTACTTGAAGCCGACATGAAAAGCGGTGAGACCGGTCTTGCCGGCGGCGAACGAACGCACGTTGCTGATGACGACGTCCCGCTTCATGTCCTCGATGATGTCCTCCATCGTTTCACTGCTGCGGCGGTTCTTGTAGAGATCGTGGGTGGTGATGATGAAGGTCAGGGTGTTGCGGCTGAGGATGCTCTGCGCCATGGCGGCCACGCGCTGATCCATGTTCATCGAGACGTTGGATTGAATGAACCGCTCCGGCACCTGCGGGGGTACCACGCGGATCGCGCCCTGCGAAACGTAGGTGTTGGGCCAGAGGAACGCAGTCACCACCGCCGCGACCAACCCCACAAGCGCCGGGGCGACGATCCAGCCCTTGTGGCGGCGGACGATGTCAATGTAGTCCTCCATGTCGGGCAGGCGCCGCGAAACCGGTGTGGGCGACGATGGCAACATAGCTCCTCCTTATTCAGATCGGACGTTTTCCGTCTCTTCTGTGCATTCGGCGAATCCCATCCCTCGCGCCGTCGTCAGCGGACGACGATCTGATCCCCCGGTTCCAGCTGAATATTCTGCTTCAGGTTCTTGCCGTCCAGGTATTCCTTGTAGTTGAACCTGAGGCGCTTGTCGCCGCGGATGATGATGACGTGTTTCTGATTGGCGAAATCCTGAAAGCCGCCCGCCTTGCTGATCGCCTCCATGATGGTGGTCGGCACCACCAGCGGGAATTCCCCGGTTCGCGCCATTTTTCCCTGAATATAGTATTTCTTGCTGCGCACCTGGAGAATGGCGACCGTCACTTCCGGGCTGTTCAATAGCGTCGAAAGTTGCTTCTTGATCCGCGCCGTAAGCTGCTCCGGCGTCTGGTTCCAGGCCTCCACGTCGCCGATCAGATCCATGGTGATTCGCCCGTCCGGCCGCACCGTGAACGCTCCGCTCAAACGCGGCTCGGCCCACACCTTGACCCCGACCACGTCCTCGGCGCCGATCTGGTAGGTCTTCGGATCCACCGGCGCCGCCGCTTCCAGTGCCTTGGACTCCTCCGGCGTCTTGGGGGCGTCCGGCTTGGGCGCCTCGGGTTTGGGAGCCTGCGAACTCTGTTGCTGCGAACCGGCCGTTAGAACCGATACCATCAACAGCGCCGAGCACAGTCGCACGACCATGGGATTCCTCATCGCAAGCCTCAAAAAGTGGTGAGATTTCCGGGGCGCCGGAACAATCTTATTGTACCGCAGTCGGACCTAGGCCCTCTACCGGAAACACGCTTACTCCCGGATGTGCGGCGCGGTGCAAGACGGCGCCGCCCCGCAGCTCCAAACGCCTGCTATGATTGGCGATGAAGCGTGGCGCCGGTCCGCCCCGGAACTTCGGTACTGGGCAGCGTCCAGGGCCGCGTCGAGCGCCGACATGAGTTACTTTCTGGCGAAAACCGATCCCGAGACTTACTCGATCGACGATCTCCAGCGCGACCGCCAGACCGTCTGGGACGGGGTAAAGAACCCGCAGGCCGTTCGTGCGATCCGCGAGATGCGCCCCGGCGATCGCGTGTTCATCTACCACAGCGGCGGCGACGCGGCCGTGGTCGGGCTGGCCGAAGTCGCCGGCGAACCGCGTCCGGACCCCAAGGACGCGCGTCTGGCTGTCGTCGAGCTGCGCTTCCTGCGGAAACTGCCGGCGCCGGTCACGCTCGCCGAGATCAAGCGCTCGGGCCAGTTCGCCGACTGGGCGCTGGTGCGCCAGGGCCGGCTTTCGACCATGACGGCGCCGGAGTCGTTCGTCCGCTGGATGGGGAGTCGCGGAGCCTGATGGCGGCGGTGCTAGAATAATCTCTCCTGGAGGCTCGCCGGACGTGTCGTTCATCCAAAACCAGTTCGAAAAGAATTTCGTGACCACCTCGGTCGACTACGTGTTCAACTGGGCGCGCAAGTCGGCGCTTTGGCCGATGACGTTCGGCCTGGCCTGCTGCGCCATCGAGATGATCGCCTCCTCGGCCTCGCGCTTCGATATCGCGCGCTTCGGCGCCGAAGTGTTCCGCCCCAGCCCGCGGCAAAGCGACCTGATGATCGTCGCCGGCACCGTCACGCTCAAGATGGGACCCGTACTGAAGCGCATCTGGGACCAGATGCCCGATCCCAAGTGGTGCATCTCCATGGGCGCCTGCTCGAGCGTCGGCGGGCCGTTCAATACCTATGCCGTGCTTCAGGGCGTCGACCGCATCGTGCCGGTGGACGTGTACGTCACCGGCTGCCCACCGCGGCCCGAGAATCTCTTCTACGCGCTGCTCAAGCTCCAGGACAAGATCGACCGCATGACCACGCTCCAGCGCCGCCCCACCGAAGTCCGGCTCGACGAGAGCATGCTGGCCGCCTTTCAGAAGCAGGTGATGGTCGCGCAGATTCAGCAGCCGGTGTAACTCTGTTTCACAGGGACGAAAACCGCTCCTATCGCGCCGCGCCCCTCGACCGCCTCGGCTGGCTCGACCACGGCTTCGGCACGAGACATTCGACGCCGCCTGACGGGATGGTCACGTTGCGGCAGGTGCATTCCAGACGGATCGTCAACGCCGCCGTCGCGCACGGCTGCGAAGGCGACGGACTCATTTCCGGGGCGACCGGCCGCGTCCTCGCCGTGCGCACCGCCGACTGCCTGCCGGTGCTCATCGCCGACGACGCGACACGCACCGTCGCGGCGCTGCACGCCGGATGGCGGGGCGTGTTGCTGGGGATCGCCTCCGAGGCCGTGGCGCACCTGGGCGGGGCGCGCGACTTGCACATCGCCGTCGGGCCTGGTATCGGACCCTGCTGCTTCGAGGTCGGCCCCGAGGTGGCCATTCAGTTCCGGCAAATATTTCCCGAGCGTGGAGATTTGGACCGCGCCGCGGCCATCGATCTCGCCGAAGCGCTGCGGCGTCAGTTCGTGGCGGCGGGGGCGCCGGGCGAACGCGTCGTCGTCGCGGGACTCTGCACGCGCTGCCGGGCGGAGGATTTCCACTCCTGGCGCCGCGACCGCGAGCGCGCCGGGCGCATGCACTCCTGGATCGTCCGGACCAAATGAAAACGGGCGCGAGTGACAGGCACCCGCGCCCGAATCGCTGTGCGTTCGATCAGGCTGCGTTGACGAGAAGCTCGTCCATCGAATCCGCGTCCCCTTCGCCGCTCTGGTTCTGGTCGGCGAGCTCCTGGCAGTGGATGCAGTACTGCGTCCACGGTACAGCCGCCAGGCGCTTGGGACTGATCTCTTCCTCGCAGTGGAGACATACTCCGTAGGAACCGTCGCCGATCCGGCGGAGGGCGCCGCGGACTTGACGAAGCAGCTGGGATTCGCGGTCCAGGTTGCGGATGGCAAGCTCGCGCTCGGCCGCGTGCTGGACCTCGTCCAGCGCGTCGGGGCTCTTCTCGATCGCGATCGCCTCCCTGTTGCGGAGCACTTTAGCCAGCTCCGAATGCTTGCTCTCGAGGATCGTCTTGAATCGGTTGTGTTCGCTCTTCGTCATTGTGTCCACCTCCTCCAAGGCTTCGTTACGCTCGGTTTTCAACGAGGCACGTAAGTTCTGGTAATTTCTCCTTTCCGCTTGGCATCGCCAAGATCTTTGCGTCTCAACATCCTATAGACGTTGAATCGCATGAGAGGTTTCAAGAATCTTAGTATGGCCGGCTAAGATTGTCTTAGCTCTCCCAGATGCTTCGGGGTTGGTTCGGGCGCCTCTCAAGGCCCGAAGTGCGTTCCCTAAGCATAACACAGGCTCAGCAATTTTGTTGCCAAGCTCCCCGAACTTTTTCGCGAGAGCGCAAGCCGGCGCATCGTCCCCTGCATGCCACTGATTCCGCGCCATAATCGCTCCCGGTCCGGCTACCGCTCAATACGGTGATCTGCTTATCGGCAGATTCCTGCGCCTGCAATAGCCTACCAAACGCATAGGACGCAGTTGCCTGCCGGAAGTTTCCCAACTTCGGTAAATAAAGCGCTTTCGCGCGTAGAATATTCCGTGAACGCTTCAAGAGCCCCTCAGCGGATTTCGATAACCCCAAAGGCCACCCCCAGTTGGCGGCCATCGCCGGGCGGCACGAAAACCCGATCGACCTCCAGCGACACTTCCACCTGCTCCCTTCCGGCCAGTGCGGCGGGAAGAGCGAACCGGTGCTCGAAGGCCGCATCCGGTGTGTCCAGCCGCGCCCTGCCAATCGTTTGCCCATCGATACGCGCCGTAAGATGGAGCGCCCCGCCCGCCAGCTGCGCCGCCGGGACAAATCCCGCCAGCCGCAGGGTGGTCTGACCCGGCAGCGGGCCGCCGAGCCGCACCACAGCCGTTTGCGGCATCCAGCGGTAGCCGGATTCGATGGGGTACCAGGTCGGGCCGAACTGGTCGGCGAAGGCGGGGTGGCCGGCGTCGACCATGCGCGCCGGACCCGGCTTCCAGCGCTGTTGAGCGAGGCGATACCAGGTCGCGGTGACGTTGCGGAGCCGCTCGCCCCCCGCGGCGTAGACCACCGCCCCGCCGCGCGCCAGCGTCCGCAGCGCCGGGCCGGGTGGAAACACGAAGGCCCCGATGTCGCCGAGCTCCGGATGCGGACGGATGCTCTCCTCCGACCCCGGCGCGAGCCACACGTCGTTCACGCCGAGTATTCGGAACGGCTTGTCATGCACGCCCGACCAGAACAGATCCGTGCCGACGCCGGTCAGCAGGATCGTCTTGCCGGGATGCAGCTGGTGCGCCCGCGCGACGCCCAGCACCAGGTTGCGCACCGCGCGGCTGCGGTCGAGGTGATACTCGACCGTGGCGCGTCCCACGGGCGCCGAGAGCGCGACGTAGCCGAGGATCGCCACCGCCGCCGCGGCCCGCGACGCCGCCCGTCTGGCCGACGCCCCGGCGTAGGCGGCGACCATCGCCAGCCCCCTCGCCGGACGCGTCAGGTAGTAGGCGGAGACATGGTCGCGCAGCGGGAGCACGGGCGCGATGAGCGCCAGGAACCAGAGCAGGCCGATGGCGGCGGCGAAGTCGCGCCGGAACATCCGCACCGCCAGGAATCCGGCGACGGCGCCCGAGAGCATCCAGGCGAAGCCGTCGGTGTAGAAGCTCCAGGTTCGGGCGGCGGGGAGCTCGTCGAGGCGGCTGGCGCCCATCGCCGCGAACCAGTATTGGCCGAGGGTCGACGCCATCGAGGTGTCGGCGTGCATGGCGTAGGGGCCGCTCGCCGGCGCCGCCACCACCGCGCTGCGCACCGCGACGTAGAGCGCCGACACCGCCGCCAGCGGCAGGGCCGCGCGCCACCGTCCGCGCGCGCAGCAGGCGACGTGCGCGGCCACCAGAGCCGGGTAGACGACGTTCATCTCCAGCGCGCCGAAGCCGGCGGCAAACAGGAACAGCTGCGCCACGTACCAGCGCCGGGCGCCGGAGCCGGCGTATTCGAGCCAGCACCGGAACGCCCCCAGCAGAAACGCCGCGCAGAGGATCTGGTTGAAGCTCGACGTCCACGACATCGGCACGCCCAGCGCCGGGTTGACCGCCCAAACCACGGCGGCAATCGCGGCGGCGGCGCGCGAGCCGGTCAGCTTCAGCGCCACCGAGGCCAGCAGTGTCATGGCCGCGATCTGGGTCGCGAAAACGGCGATGCGAAACGGCAGCGCGTCCATGCCGAACATCGCGTGAAAGGCCAGGAAGAACGCCCGCTCGCTGAGGGGTCGAATGGTGCCCTGCGCCATCGGCGCGAACAGGGCGCGCCAGAAGTCGGCGGGCTGGTGAATGGAGAGGTGCAGGCCGAGCCAGGCGAAATCGTCCTGCTGGAACCAAGCCTGGAGGCCGGGCCAATACAGGGCCAGCGAGAAGATCGGCGGAAGGACCCAGGCGGCGCCGGCCCTCAGCGCCGGCGTCATTTCGGCAGCAGGCCGATGGTGGTCACCACGACGCCCAGCTCGCGCTGCTCGACCATGCCGGCCGCGAGGAACTTATCCAGCGCGAAGTCCACCGTCACCGCGTCACCCGCCAGCGACGCCGGCGGTATGTCGCGCGTGAACACGTACTCGCCGGCCTTGGAATAGGTCTCCGGATCGACGGCCACTCCGTTGATCGAAGGCGTCAGCGTCACGGATTTCAGTTTCCCGATCACCGGGTCGGGTACGGAGAACTTCAACTGGAGCACGGCGCCGTTCTTGGACGCGCCCGCCGGGGGCCGAAGCGCGACGGAGAATTTCCCCATCGTCCAGCGCCAGCTGTTCTGCTCGACGTCGTAGAAGCCGCGCACCAGCTGCGTGGCCGCGCGCGGGTCGGCTGCGTGAATCACCGAGACGAGCTGCGGATCGCCCTCCTCGACGGTCTCCACCGAAAGACGGCTCTTGCGCCGGCAGGCGAGCGACAACGCCAGCGCCGCGCACAGGGCGACCGCCGTCAGTCGCCGCATTTTTCCACTTCCACCAGGCAACTGAAGAACGTCGCGCCGCCGCCGATCTCGGTGACGCGCTCCGAAGTGAGCGCATTCACGCTGCGCCCGCCCGGCGATGCCTTGGCCCATCGCGTCGAGGGCGCGGCAACGACGCCCGCCGCGACGAATCCGTTCACCTCGGCGGCCAGCAGGCAGCTTCCGCGATCGTTGAACACGCGCACCCGGTCGCCGGTAACGATGCCGCGCCGGGCGGCGTCGTCGGCATGCATAAGCAGCTGCGCCGTCTCGGCGTCGGTGTCGGCGCGATTGCCGAAGGTCGAGTTCATGCTGTTGTCGTTCTTGGCGGGCACCAGCTCCAATGGATACCGCCGAACTCTATCATCGTCGCCGCGCCGCGACTCTTCCGGCGCGCGGAAGTCAATCTCGGCGGCGTTGAAGTTCAGCTTTCCCGAGGGAGTGCCGAAGCCGCCTCGGGCGAATGGCAGAAACGGCTCGCCGGGCGGCGCGACGTTCAACCGCACCGAATGCTCGCGCTCCAGCCGCGCCAGGTCGATACCGCGCACGAACTCGTGGCCGCTCGCGAGCGCCTGCCCGATCAGCTCGTCGTCGGTGGCGCGGAAGCAGGGCTCGTCGAATCCCATGCGCGCGGCCAGCAGCCGGAAGATCTCGACGTTCGGCATGCACTCGCCGGCCGGGGCTACGGCGGGCCTCGCCAACTGGAGATGGTAGTGCCCGTAGGCAAAGTAAAGGTCGGTGTGTTCGAGGAAGGTCGTCACCGGCAGCACGATGTCGGCGTAGTCGGCCGTGTCGGTCTGCATCTGCTCGAGGACGACGGTGAACAGGTCCTGGCGCGCCAGACCCCGCAGCACGGCGTTCTGATTCGGCGCGATGGCCGCCGGATTCGAGTTGTAGACGACCAGCGCCTTCACCGGCGGATCGGCGAGATCGTTCAAGGCGTGGCCGAGCCGGCTCATGTTGACCATCCGCGACTCGCGCTTGAGCGGCGAGCGCTGCTGAAGCTCCGGCATTTCGAGCGCCGGCCGGTCGAGCTGGAAGGCGCCCGACGTCGTCAGTTGCAGGCCGCCGCCTGCTTCGCGCCACGATCCGACCAGCGCCGGCAGCATGGCGATCGCCTGCACGATCGTCGTTCCGTAGTCGGTGCGCTGCACCCCGTAGTTGAGTCGAATGACAGCCGGCCGCGTGGTGGCGTACTCGCGCGCCAGCGTGACGATCTCCGCGATGCTGAGGCCGGTGAGCGCCGCCGCGCGCTCCGGCGGATACCGCGCCGCCAGCGTCCGCAGATCGTCGATCCCCTCGGTATAACGAGCGACATAGTCGCCGTCGTGCAGGTTTTCGGCGAGGATCACGTGCATCATGCCGAGCGCCAGCGCGTGGTCGGTTCCCGGCTGAATGAAAAAGTGCCGGTCGGCGAGGCGTCCGGTGCGATTCTTCACCGGGTCGATCGTGTAGAATCGCGCGCCGTTCCTCCGTGCCTCCTGGATGAACGGCCACAGGTGGACGTTGGTCCCCATGACGTTGGCGCCCCAGGCGAGAATCAGCTTCGAGTGCGCGAACTGCTCGGGCTCCGTCCCCATGCGATGTCCCAGCGAGCGCATCAGGCCGAGCCCGCCGGCGGTGGAGCAGATGGTGCGGTCGAGGCGCGAGGCGCCGAGCCGATGGAAGAATCGCCGGTCCATGCTGGCGTTGTTGAGGTAGCCCATGGTGCCGGCGTAGCTGTACGGCAGAATCGACTCCGGCCCGTCGTCGCGCGCGATGGCCGCCAGCTGCGACGCGATCGTGTCCAGCGCCTCGTCCCACGAAATCCGCACGAAGCGGCCCTCGCCCTTGGCGCCCGCGCGCCGCATCGGATGGAGCAGCCGGTCGGGGTGATACTGGCGGTCGAGGTAGCGGGCCACCTTGCCGCACAGGAAGCCGCGTGTCACCGGATGCGCCGGGTCGCCGCGAAGCCTCGTCGCGCGACCGTTCTCCACGGTCACCAGCACCGCGCAGGCGTCCGGGCAGTCGAGCGGACAGGTGGAGTGTCGCACTTCGGCGGGCACGAGGGAATTATATCGCGCGGGTGAGGAGGGACTCAGGCGCGCCGCGCCTTCCAGACCTCGCGCAGCACCGGCAGCACCGATACCAGCACAATCCCGACGACGACCTTCTCGAAGTGCGCGCGCACAATCGGCACGTTGCCGAGGAAATAGCCCGCCATCGTCATCGACACCACCCACCCGATCCCGCCGAAGACGTTGAACGCCAGGAAGCGCGGATAGCCCATGCCCGCCACGCCGGCGACGAACGGGGCGAAGGTGCGCACGATGGGCACGAAGCGCGCATAGATAATCGTCTTGCCGCCGTGCTTCTCGTAGAAGGCCTCGGTGCGGCGCAGGTGCTCGCGACGGAAAAAGCGCGAGTCGGGCCGGTCGAAGATCTTCGGGCCCGTCCGCCGCCCCAGGTAATACCCGACCCCGTCGCCCACCACCGCCGCGACGATCAGCACCAGTATGATCAGGACGATGTTCAGTTTCCCGGCGCCCGCCACCACACCGACGGTGAACAGCAGGGAATCGCCCGGCAGAAAGAAGCCCATCAGCAGGCCGGTTTCGGCGAAGACGATCCCGACCAGCAGCGCATAGCCGTACCAGCCCGTGAAGACCGTCGATAGGATATGAATCAGCTTCTCCGGATCGGTGAGCGTCCGAAGCGCTTCCAGGAACCAGCCGACCACCCGGTCAGCTCCGGAAGCTCGAAATCATCCGTTTAATCGCGGCGTCGTTCATCTTGATCTTGCCTTCTTCGATCAGCCTGGTCACGATGCCGTCCTCGAACAGGTCCTTGCGCTCGCGCGCCTTGTTCTGACGCATCTCGGTGAGAAGCTTGACCCGCTCGGCGGCCAGTTGCGTGAGATCGGGCTCGATCTTGGCGGTCAGCTTCACCACGATGGTCTTGCCGGCGACATCGAAGGGGCCGCCGACCGCGCCCACTGCCTTGCCGAACATTTCGTGCGCCGTCACGATGGTGCCGATCCCGGGCAGGTCTGCGTCGCGATTCAGCTCCGCCGACGGCTTCACCTCAAGCTTCATGGCCTTCGCCACGCCGGCGAAGTCGGCGCCCGGCGCGCTCACCTTGCCCGCGAACTCGGCCGCCAGCGACCGCGCCAGCCGCAACGACGCGGTGTCGAGCAGGTTGCTCCGGATCTGCTCCCTGACCTCCTCGATCGCCGCCGGCTTGGGCGGCACTATGTCGCGCACCGTCGCCACTACGTAGCGATTGGCGGTCGCCTGGATCACGCCGCTGACGGCGCCTTTGGGCAGTGTGAAGACCGCCTCGGACAGCTCCTCGCTGAAACCGATCATCGGGATGGGGTCCAGACGGGCGGCCGACTCGGCGCGTCCGAACTCGATCCCCAGCCGCTTGGCGATCTGGTCGGCGGCAGCCGGCGTCTTTGCCAACTCGGCGCGGGCCTGATCGGCCAGCGTCTGCACGCGGTCGATCAGGGCCTGCCGCTTGCGCTCCTCGGTCAGCTCCGCCTTTACCTCCTCGAACGGCTTGATGCGCGCCATTTCCTTCTCGGTGACCTGCACGATGTGGAAGCCGTACTGGGTCTCGACGACATCGCTCAACTCCTTGGGCTTGAGCGAGAAGGCTGCTTTTTCGAAAGCCGGGTCGGGCATCTGCCCGCGGACGATCCACTCCAGGTCGCCGCCCTTGACCGCGGTCCCCGGATCCTCGGAGTGCTTCTTGGCGATCTCGGCGAAGTCGGCGCCGCCGCGTATCTGCTTCAACAAATCCTGGGCGCGCGCTTTGATCTTCGGCGCCTCTTCCTTGGGCTTCTCGGCGGTCTTCAGCAGAATGTGGCGCAGATGCACGCGCTCGGGAATCCGGTAACGGTCGCGATTGGCCTCGTAGGCCTTGCGCAGCTCGGCGTCCGGCACCGTCAGCGACGCCGCCACCTTGGCCTCCTCCACCATCAGCAGGTCGTAGGCGCGCTTCTCGGGAGTGTTAAAGATGGATTTGTTCTTCTCGTAGTGGTCTTTGATATCGGCGTCGGTCACCACGGCGCGTGTCTTGAGGGCGCCCGGGTCGAAGAGCACGTAGTCGAGCTTGATCTTCTCGTTCTTGCGCCGGAACTGGTCCTCGATCTCGCGCGGCGAAACCAGGATGCTGTCGTTGAGCAGATTCTGCATCTTGATCAGCAGCATCTGCTTCTTCATGGTGCCTTCAAACTCGTTGATGGTGACGCCCATCTGCGACAGGTACTGTTCGTAGGCCTGCTTGCCGACGAACTTGCCTTCCGGCGCCAGGCCCGGGATCACCGAGACGATGGTCGCCGCCAGGTCCTCTTCGCTGACGTGGAAGCCCAGCCGCGCGGCCTCGTAGGCGACGGCGCGGTCGGCGATCATCTGGTTGATGACGATCGGCACGTACACTTCGTACATCTCGCGCGGCACCTGGTTGCTCTTGAGCTGACTGCGGATGGTCGCCATGGCCTCCCGGATCAGCACCGGCTCGCCGCCGATTTCGGCCAGAACCTGGTCGGACTGAAGGCTCCCGCCGCTGCCGAATCCGGGAATCAGCGTGACGACCATCGAAAGCGCCACCATCACCAGCATGGCGCCCAGCAGGTAACGGGTAGCCTTGGCGCGGCTGCGAAACAGATCGAACATGAGAAGACTCCTTCGCTCTCCAGGCGGGTCGCGCGATCGTACTTCGACCGACAGGAATGGCTGGCGGGGACTAGCGGCAGCCCGCGGAACGGAACCCTAAGCTCCAGTATACCGGGTCGGCGCGATCGGGCGCTGGGCGAGGCGGCGGATTCCGGGGATGTGGTCGAAGTCGCGGCTCAACATGATATGTTGCCCTGGTATGCAATTCGACCTTTCGGAGACGCAGGCGCTCCTCAAGAGCTCCGTGCGCGATTTCCTGCGCGCCGAATGTCCGATGGCCGAGGTGCGCCGCATCGCCGAAACCGAGCACGCCTGCGACGAAGCGCTGTGGAGCAAGATCGCCGCGCAGGGCTGGGCCGGGTTGCTGTTCGCCGACGCGGCGGGGGTTCAGGGGGCGACGCGGCGGATTCCGGGGAGGTGGTCGAAGTCGCGGTCGAAGGTGCAGATACCTTCGAGGCCGTATTCGAGCACGACGGCGGCGTGAACGGCGTCGCGTGCGGAAGGGTGGCCATGAGTGTCGATGAGGGTGACGGCGCGGTCCATCACGGCGGCGGTGATCGGGAGCACGGTGGTAAACACTCGGCGAGCCTCGGCATAGATTTCCCTGCCGACTGCCCACCGATTCAGGGCACGATAGCGGTGGAGTACTTCCTGCAGGACTTCTGCGTCCAGAGCGGCATCAATGTCACCGGCGGCGACCTTGTCTACCAGCGCCGCCGACGGCGATTTGTTAGGATGCGCTGAACCCGCCGCATACATCAGGACGTTCGAGTCCACGAGAATCACGGAAGAGGCTCTATCGCGGGCACCGATTCTCGCTCCATCTCCTCGGGCGTACCCACAGGAAGATTGAACTGGGCGAGCCGTTTTGCCGCGGCAATGCGCTCCTCGCGGCTAGTCAGGCCGTACTGGGACCGGCAGGCGTCGCGAACCAGCTCGCCGACGCTGGTCTCGCGCTGACGGGCGAGTCGCGCCAACTGGGCGTAGAGATCCGGCGGGAAGAGGATCGTGGCTTTCTTCTGGAGCTCCATATGCAGGACCAGTATCAGGATACCAACGGCGCCGACTACCGCAGCGATCCCGGCGAGCCGTACGCCGACACGATGACGTCCTTCACCTGCTGGCCGCCGATCTGATTGCGGTTCCCCTCCGAGCCGAAGGCGACGCCCGTTCCGCCCTGGTTGTTCGCGGCGATGGCGGGTAGCGGCGCGATGGGCTGTCCGTTGGCGAACGTCACCTGCCGGCCGTCCAGCGTCACGAACAGAATCGTCGAGGTCGCGCCGATTTCGAGCACGTGCCAGATGGACGGATCGAAGCCCTGCACGCGTTCGCTCTGCGCGATCACGGCGTCGTTCGCGAGGTTCTTCACCTTCACGGCGCCGGTCGAATCCAGTTGCACCCAGAAGCCCGCCGACGACGTGCCGAGAATCGTCTCGCCCAACGCCGCGGCGCGGCTGCGGAAGTACGGCCCGGCCTGCGTCACGCGATTGCTCGCGTCGCTCGGCACGCGCACCGCCATCTGAACGCTCAGGCTGTCGCCGAGGTTCTCGCCGCGATTGGCCGCGCCGCCCGCGCACGGATTCGGCGACGCGGAGAACTGCACGCCGCCGTAGTCCTGCCCGCCGTGGCGCAGCGCGCGTCCGGCGATCGACGGATGCGGCGCCGCGAACAGCGGCACGTAGTAGTGATTGCCCGTGCCGCCGAAGGCGAGATCGGCTCGGCCCACGGCGCAGGCCTCGGCGTCGGCGCGCGCGAAGCTGTCGGAGAAGCGCGCCGCCGTGCCCGCCTGCACGACGGTCAATTGCTGCCCGGCGACGATGAGATATGTCGCGATGGACGACTGGTTCGAGTTGGCGGCGAGGTTGAAGGTCAACCTCCCGGCGCCCGTGCCGCCGGGGTTCTCCCCGAAGCGGATGAAGTTCGTGAAGATGGTCGACGCCGACCACGGGCAGCCTTCCTGGGTCTCCACGTCGACGCTGTGCGATGCCGCGGCCGAGCCCGCCGAGATCGCCGCCGCGCCGAGCTTGTAGGTGCATACCTTGTCGGGGAGGTCGGGGATGATGCCGCGGCCGGCGACGGGAATCCGCACGGTCGGACGCGCCGGGTCGTCGGTGGTGAAGACAGCGGTCGCCGCGAACCGTCCGGCGGCGGTCGGCCGGAAGGTCACGTTGACGGCGCGGGTCTCGCCGGCGGGAATGCCGATTTGCCCGGGTACGGAAAACGCCCCGATACCGAGGGCAGGTGGGTTCAGCACCGAGGTCGCGGGACCGTGATTGAGAATCGTGACCGGGCGGGTGACGGCCGCGCCGACGTTGACATCGCCGAAGTCGATCTCCGAGGTGAGGAACTCCAGGTCGGTCTCGGGCGTCGTGAGACCCGTGCCGGCGAGCACGATTTCGACCGAGGGGCGCGCCGGGTCGGTGCTGTCGATTTTCAGTCGCGCCTCGCGCAGGCCGATGCGAGCGGGCTCGAAACGCACGTCGAGCGGGAAGGTCTGGCCGGCGGAGATGGTGATGGGCGTGGTCGCGAGGATGCTGAATTCTTCGGTGGAGGGCACGATCGACGTGACGGTCAGCGGTCCGGTGCCGGAGTTGACGATGTTGAGCGTCGCGTCATGGAAGCCCAGCAGGACGGCCTTGCGCAGGTCGAGCCGCTCGACGGCGATCTCGATCTTGGGAACCTGCACAACTTCGATTGGACCGATCTCGGCGGCGCCGGTGTGGATGCCGTCGGTGACGACCACGCGAAACATCACCGCTTTTCCGCCGGCGATCTGCGAGGCGTCGAAAGTAAACTGCGGCTCGGCGAGATCCAGTTCCATGGGGAGCCAGTTGACGCCGGAATCGGAGGAGTAGAGCACCGAGTAGGTCAGGGGATCGTTATCGGCGTCGGTGGCGGTCCAGGCGACGGTGCGCGCGCCGCCGTCCCACACGTCGCCGTTTTGGGGGGAAGTGATGGTCACTTGGGGCGTTGCGGGGCCGGGGCTGAGGGAGGCGAGCTGGGCGTCGCCGGCGAAGAGCGCGATGCGCGTCGTGCCGGACGGGAGGGGCGTCTTGACCGAGAAATACTCCTCCTCGAAGATCACGTCTTGGTCCTGGTGATCGCGGAAGGTCAGGGCGATGGGCTGTTCGCCGAGCATGCCGGCGTCGCCGAAGAAGCGGATGAAATGGGTCGGCGCCGTGGGCGGAGGCGGCGTCTCGCCGGCGCCTTGCACTCGTATGCCGGGCGTCAGCGTTCCGCCGCTGCCGTCGCGCCGGGCACTCCCGCCGATCACGATCCAGTCGCCTTCGGCCAGCCGGCGCGAGGGCTCGGCGGAGGGCTTGAGACCACTCTCCATCAGCTTCTGGTAAGTGAACGGTGAGATCCAGGTGTTGTCGACCCGGGGCGCGCAATAGGTCATCAGGTCGAACAGCGTGCTGGGCTTGATGACGCGCCGGACGGGGTCGAAGCCAGGTTCGCGGATATTGCTGGTTGCGAAGCTCGAGGGCCAATCGCTCCCCGCATCCACGGCGCCGCAACTATCAGCGCGATGTGTGTGGCGGCGGCCGAGATTGTGAGCGATCTCGTGCGCCAGCGTCCGCGCGGGGTAGAGCGGGTCAACCGCGATCCAGTCGGTCTGCCAGGAAACTCGGCCCTTCCCCGGATCGGCGGTAAACCAGATTGGATCGGAGCTGCCAGTGATTTTAAAGCCGGGAAGCAGGTTAATTACCCAAGCTGCAAGCTGGTCATAGCCGGAGGCGAACAGGTCGTAGAAACGGCGCAGGTAGGAATCGAATTGGGCATTGCCGAAGAGGCCGCCGTAAGTGCGCTGAGGAATGAGAAGTTGGGTGTAGTTGAAGTTCGCCGGTGCGATCGGAAAGACCTTTTCCGCATAAAGGCCATGCCGCGCCAGGGAAGCCAGGTTCGGACAAAACGCAGGATTTCCCGGAATCGTGCTTCTGATACAAATCGGCATCCAGGCGACGCTCAGGCTCGGGCTGGGCCGAAACGTCACGGTGACCTCGCCCCGATTGTCCGCCGGCGTTTCGTCGGGGGCCGGCAGGTTGGCCTTGACCTCGGCCACCAGGCGCAGGCCGTCGCTCTGCGTCCATATGTGCGGGATGCGGAAATTCAGCGAATGATTGGCGTTGTCGCGCTGCGGCGTGACGACCGCGGTGATCGGCGCGTTGAACGGCTGCAAGGGCGACAGCGGCAGCTCGACGCCGCGATAGAAGCCGCGCAGCTCCGCCGTCACGCGGTTCTGCTGCGCCGGCCCGCCGGGGACCTGCACGACCTTCGGAAACACGCGCGCCACGGTCGGCTTGCCCTGAATCAACGGAATCGAATTGCTCCGGTCCTGCACCACCTGCACGACCTCGATGTGATCGAGCGCCAGGTCGGCGGGGACCTCCTCGATGCGGTACATGGCGTCGACGTTCATGCCGATGCGGGGATTCGCCGGAGTCGCCCCGCTGGGCGGGACATAGCAGCAGTGGTTGGCGTACACTTCGAGCCGCAGCAGGTCGTCTGTGCTGCCCGTCAGCCGGTACACGGTCTGCTCGGAGCTCCGCAGGCAGTTGATCGAGAGGTCTCGCCGTGTCGAGGCTCCCGATCCGGACAGGCGGTCCGGGCAGGTTCCGCGCGGCGTGAGAGCGTACTCCGTGGTGTCGATGAAGGGGACGCCGATCCAGGAGACAGAGGGGCCGGGGACCGCGTAGGCGATGTCCAGGGTGAGCGTCGCGATTACGGGAAGCGGATCGTCGGAGTAAAAAAACGATCCCGTCTTGCGGCCCTTGATGACCGCCGGAGCGCCGGTGACGCTCAGGGTCGCCCGGACGGTTCCGCCGGCGCACTCCTGCTGATGCGAGGTCGTGCCGGTCTGGGAGTCCCGGAAGGGAATATCGCCGAAGCCTTGGAGGTCGCATCGGCCGGCGGAGGCTACACGGAATCCGATGAACACAGCCCGGTGCGTCGGCGGGGCCGGCGGGGCCGGCTGCGCCCACAGCGCGCCGCCGAGCGCCCACAATAGCGCCGCGGCCGCGACGCAGCGCGGCAACCCCCACCCTCCGACCAGCCAAGCCCTCATGGACTGTTCCCGATGCTATCAGAATCGCCAGGCCCGGCTCGGCATGATATGTTGCCCTGGTATGCAATTCGACCTTTCGGAGACGCAGGCGCTCCTCAAGAACTCCGTGCGCGATTTCCTGCGCGCCGAGTGTCCCATGGCCGAGGTGCGCCGCATCGCCGAAACCGAACACGCCTTCGACGAAGCCCTGTGGAGCAAGATCGCCGCGCAGGGCTGGGCCGGGTTGCTGTTCGCCGAGGAGTACGACGGCGGCGGCATGGGCATGGTGGAAATGGCCGCCGCCATGGAGGAGATGGGCCGCGCACTGCTGCCGGGGCCTTACCTGGCGACCGCGCTCATGGCGGGCGTCGCCATCGACGCTTCGGCGAGCGGCGCGCAGAAGCGCCGGTACCTTGCGCCCCTGTGCCGCGGCGAGCTGCGCGCGACGCTGGCGCTCCTCGAATCGAGCGGCTCCTGGGACCCCGCCGCCGTGGCGATGCCGGCCGTCCGCGACGCCGGCGGTCTGCGGCTCGACGGCCGGAAGATGTTCGTGCAGGACGCGGGCGCCGCCGGCCTGCTGGTGTGCGCCGCGCGATGCGAGGGCGATCTGACGTTGTGCGCCGTCGACGCCGACGCGCCGGGCGTGGCCGTCGCGCCCCTGGCCGCGATGGATCTCACGCGTCGGCTCTACGCGGTCGACTTCAACGGCGTGATGGTTCCCGGCGACGCGGTGCTGGCGTCGGGCGATCGCGCGCGTGCCGCCCTCGACCGCGCGCTCGACGCGGGGGCCTGCGCCCTGAGCGCGGAAATGCTCGGCGGCATGCATCGCCTGCTCGACCTGAGCGTCGAGTACGCCAAGACGCGCAAGCAGTTCGGCCGGCCCATCGGCCAGTTCCAGGCGGTGCAGCACATGTGCGCCGACATGCTGCTGATGGTGGAGAGCGCGCGCTCGGCGGTCTACTACGCGGCCTACGCGATCGAGGAGAATCTGCCGGAAGCGCCCCTGGCGGTGTCGATCGCCAAGGCCTACGCCAGCGACTCTTATCGCGAAACCGGCAATCGCGCCATCCAGATTCACGGCGGCATGGGCTTCACCTGGGAGAGCGACCTGCACCTTTATTACCGGCGTGCGAAGGCCTCCGAGATCCTGTTCGGCGACGCGACGTATCATCGCGAGCGCATCGCGCGCCTGACGATCGATGAGCCGAAGGTCCCCGGCCTACAATAGAGGGCATGCTGCGCGCCGCCTGGTTGATGCTGGCCGCATCGATTCTGGCGGCGCAGAACCGGCCGGGCGAGAAGCTCTATCTCGTCCACTGCGCCGGATGCCACGGCGACAAGGGGCAAGGCGCGCGAGGCACCGTGCTGGCGGCGCCGCGATTGAAGTACGCCAACACCGACGAGACGATGCAGCACGTGATCCGGCGCGGCATCGCCGGCACCGAGATGCCGCCGGCGGCGCTCAACGAAAGCGAAATCCAGCAGGTCGCGGCCTACGTGCGCGAGATGGGACGCACGGCGCCGAACCGGTCGAGCGAAGCCGCCGAACGCGGGCGGCGATTGTACGAGGCCAGGGGCGGCTGCTCGAAGTGCCACACGGTCGGCGGGCGCGGCGGGACCATCGGGCCGGACCTGGGCGACGTGGGCGTGCGCCGCAACGCCGAGTATCTCCGCCGCGCGCTGACGGACCCGGAGGCCGACGTCGCCGAGAATTTTCAGCAGTACCGATGGGTGACGCATCTGCCGGACAGCTTCCTGGTAGTGCGACTCGAGACGCGCGACGGGCGGAAAATGACGGCGGTGCGCCTCAACGAGGACGCCTTCTCGGTGCAGGTGCGCGACCTCGACGGCAAGGTCCACTCGTTCTTTAAGGACGAGCTGAAGGAGTTTCGCAAGGAGTGGGGCAAGTCGCTGATGCCGTCGTTTCGCGACAAGTTCACCGACGCGGAGCTGAGCGACCTGGCGGCATACCTGTTGTCATTGCGAGGCGGACTGTGAATCGAGTACCGGCCGGCGCGCCGATCGCCGCGCTGACGGCCGCGCTGATCGCTTCTCTGACATGGCCGCTCGCCGCGCAGGTCCCCTACGAGCGCATCGCCGCCGCCGCCCGCGAACCGGGCGCCTGGCTCACCTACAGCGGCGACTACAACGGACGCCGCTTCTCGGCGCTCGACCAGATCACGACGGAGAACGTCGCGCGATTGCGTCCCGTGTGGGTCTACCAGACCTCGGACCTCAACAAGTTCGAGGCGACTCCGCTGGTGGCCGACGGCATCGTCTACATCTCGGAGCCGCCCAATCGCGCCTCGGCGCTCGATGCGCGCACCGGCCGCCCGATCTGGCAGTACAACCGCAACCTGCCGGGCGACATCCGCCCCTGCTGCGGCCGCGTCAACCGCGGTCTCGCGATCCTGGGCGATACGCTCTACATGGGCACGCTCGACGCGCACCTGGTGGCGCTCGACGCGCGCACCGGCCGCGTGCGCTGGGACGTTACGGTGGCCGATCATCGCGCCGCCTACGCGATGACGGCGGCCCCGCTGGCGCTGAAGGACGCGATCGTCGCCGGCATGGCGGGCGGCGAGTACGGCGTGCGCGGCTTCCTCGACGCCTACCACCCCGCCACCGGCGCGCGCCTGTGGCGCTTCTGGACCACGCCCGGTCCGGGCGAGTTCGGCAACGAGACCTGGAAGGGCGAAAGCTGGAAGACGGGCGGCGCGGCCACCTGGGTCACGGGGTCGTACGACCCGGCGCTGAATCTCGTGTATTGGGGCACGGGCAATCCGGGCCCCGACTACAACGGCGACGAGCGCGAGGGCGACAATCTGTTCTCCTGCTCGCTGATCGCGCTGGATGCATCGACCGGCCGCCGCAAGTGGCACTTCCAGTTCACGCCGCACGACGTCAACGACTGGGACTCGAATCATGTACCGGTGCTGATCGACGAGGTGTTCCGGGGCGCGCCCCGCAAGCTGATCGCGACGGCGAATCGCAACGGCTTCTACTACGTGCTCGACCGCGAATCGGGCGAGTTCCTTCTCGGCAAGGCGTACGCGAAGCAGACCTGGGCGAAAGGTCTCGACGATCTCGGGCGTCCCATCCGCGTGCCGGAGACGGCGCCGACGCGCGAGGGCCGCGTGCTCTATCCGGGGATGCACGGCGGCACCAACTGGTTCAGCCCGAGCTACAGCCCCTCGACGAAGCTGTTCTACGTCGGCACGCGTGAGGAAGGCACGACGTTCTACAAGGAGAACATGCCGCACGAGCCGGGCCGCTGGTTTGCGGGGGGCGGCATCCGCGGGATACCGAAGGTGGAGCCGACCGGGTCGATCCGCGCTCTCCAGGCGCTGACCGGCGAACTCGCCTGGGAGTTTCCGCTGCGGCAGCCGCCGTGGGGCGGGTTGATGTCGACGGCCGGCGGGTTGGTGTTTTCTGGGTCGAGCGAGGGGTGGATCTTCGCGCTGGACGCGCGGTCGGGGAAGCCGCTGTGGCGATTTCCGGGAGGGGCGCCGGTGTTCGGCACGCCCATGAGTTTCCTGGTGGACGGGAAGCAGCACGTGGCGATCGCGGCGGGCAACGCGCTGTTCGCCTTCGCGCTGGAGTGAGGCGTCAGCTCCCTGCGGCCCGGTTACGGAGGTGGTTTCGTCCCGGGTCTCGTGACGTGATTGCGCACCGCGGCGCCGGCGACAAACGACGCCGTCGCGAAATTCGCCGCCGCGGCGTAAGGCTCGGCCCGCGGCTGGCGCCGCAGGATCAGCCACTGGGCCGCAATCGCCGCTCCGCCGACTCCGCACTTGATCGCCACTCCGCGCCCGTCGAAGCGTCCGCCGGGGCCGCGCAGCAGCGGATTCGCCTCCGGCCGTCCGAGGGAGGTGTGCACGTCGGCGGCGGCGGCGCCGAGCAGTGCGGCGACGCTGACCCGCCACAAAGAGCGGCGCTTCTCCTCGGCCCCCAGGGGACCGCAGAGCATCAACGCTATCAATGAGGCCGCCAGTTTCACTTTCGTGCCGTCGCCGTCTGCCCGGTTAAGGTGTGTGGTCTGGTCCATTATGCGGGCGCCGGAGACCGAATCGAACGCGGATTCTTCCGGGAAGTTACTGGCCGTACGACTAGTACAACGTGCCACAAACGGGACCGCTACAATTGGGCGATGCCATCCCTCAGCCGCCGGAGCGTGCTCGGTGCCGCCGCGGCCATGCCGTCGATCGCCCAGGAGGGGCAGGCGTCCGCCGAGCGGCTGAACCTCATCGTCATCGTCGTGGACACCTGGGGCGCGAACTGGCTCGGCTGCTACGGCAACGGCGGCATCCGGACGCCGCACGTCGACGCGCTGGCGCGGCGGTCGGCGCGATTCCTCCAGGCGCACGCCGAGGCGCTGCCGACCATTCCCGCGCGCCGCGCGCTCTACACGGGACGCCGCATATTCCCTTCCGAGCTGATTCATCAACCCGACGACGGCGTCCGCATTCGCGGCTGGCACCAGCTCTTCGCCGAGGACATCACGATGGCCGAGCGCCTCACCGCCGCCGGCTACACCACCGCGATCGTCAGCGACGTCTACCATCAGTTCAAGCCCGGCAAGAACTTCCATCGCGGCTTCGACTCCTGGACCTGGATTCGCGGGCAGGAGTCCGACCGCGTCGAGAGCGGCCCCCGCAAGGGCATCGACCTGTCGCGCTTTCTGCACGCCTCGCAGACGCCGCCGGTGAACTGGAAGGGCGGCGTGCCGCAGTATCTGCGCAACCGGCGGAGCTGGAAGACGGAGGAGGACTGGTTCGCGCCGCGCGTGTTCCGCGAGGCCGCGCGCTGGCTGGGTTCGAACGTCGAGGAGAACCAGCCGTTCTATCTGCACATCGAATCCTTCACGCCGCACGAGTTCTGGGATCCGCCGCGCGACTGGTACCGGCAGTATATGAAGTCGGCGTACAACGGCCCCTGGCTGCTCTCTCCGCCGGCGACGACGGCGAAGATGTCGGCGGTGGACCTGGAGCACGTCCGCGCGCTTTACGCGGGGCTGGTGAGCTTCACCGATTCGTGCATCGGGAAACTGATGGCGCGCGTCGAGCAGCTCGGCCTGATGAAGAATACGCTGATCGTGTTCCTCTCCGATCACGGCGCCATGATGGGCGAGCAGGGGCAGGTACGCAAGGCCGAGCAGCGGCTGCGGACGCAGGTCACGCGCGTCCCGCTGATGTTCTACCATCCGGCGAAGCCCTGGGCGGGACGCGCCATCGACGGTTTCGTGCAGCACACCGACGTGATGCCGACGGTGCTGGACCTGCTCGGCGTGGCGGCGCCGAATCGGGTGACCGGCGAAAGCCTGGTCCCGCTGCTCGAATCCGGCGAGGCCTCGCGGCGTCCGGCGATCGTCACCGGCTGGGGCGAGCACGCCGCCGTGCGCACGCCGGAGTGGCTGTACGTCGCGCGCTGGAGTCCGGGCGGGTCGTTCGAGGAGCTCTACGATGTGGCGCGCGATCCGCTGGAGCTGGCCAACGTGGCCTCGTCGAACGAAGCGCTCTGCCGGCAGTTCCGGCTGCGGCTGAAGCGCCACGTGGACAACGGCTGGGGAGTGACGCGCGGGTCGTTCTCCGAGACGGTGGCGTCGGTGGTGCCCGCCACCGGCGGCTGATGCGGACCCTGATCGTCGACGACGAGCCCATCGCGCGCCAGGTGCTGCGCGAGCTGCTGGAGGAGTTCCCCTTCGTCGCCATCGCGGGGGAGGCGGCTTCAGGGGCCGGCGCTCTGGAGCAGATTCACCGGCATCGTCCGGACCTCGTGCTGCTCGACATGCAGATGCCGGGCCTGGACGGGCTGGCGGTGGTGAGGTCGCTGCGCGGGGCGCGGTTGCCGCTGATCGTGTTCGTCACGGCTTATCGCGAGTACGCGGTCAGCGCCTTCGAGGTGGAGGCGGTGGACTACCTGCTGAAGCCGGTGCGCAGGGAACGGCTGGCGGCGGCGCTGGAGAAGGCGCGCGGGATGGTGCAGCGGATGCCGGAGGCGGCGCCCTCGCCGCCGAGGAAGGTGGTGGGCCGGTCGGGCGAGGATTTCTACATGCTCGATCCGTCGGAGGTGGTGGTGTTCGCCGCCGAGGGCGACACCGTGTACGTGGTGACGCCGGGGCGCCGGTACGTGGCGCCGCACTCGCTGCGGGAGCTGGAGAAGCGATTAGGGGCCCCGTTTCGGCGAATTCACCGGAAAACGATCATCAATACGGATCATATCCGGAAGATTTCGCCGCTGAGCAGCCGGAGATGGCTGTTAAAGATGTCGAACGGGATGGAGGCCGTGGTCAGCAAGCGCCTGGCGGGCCTGATTCGCGAGGAGATGAAGGGGTGAGGACTCAGCCGGCCTTGCGAAGCTCGACGTAAGCGACCGCCGTGTGCGGCTCGGGAATCGGCTCGCCGTCTTCGCGCAGGCCGTCGAGGTGCAGTTCGATGGCCTCCCGGATGTCACGCTCGATCTCCTCGACGGTCCGGCCGGTCGTGATGCATCCGGGCAGGTCCGGAACATAGGCGGAGAGGTCCCCCCGTGCTCGATGACGACAGCGTACTTCGTGGCTTGTCCTTTAGCTGGGCCTGGATCAGGACACTCTTCAGGGTATCAGGGTGAAGGTCTCTCGCTCCGCCCGCCCGCCCGCCGAATCCCACGCGCGATCCGAGCACGCCCGGCTACTAAAGCCCAGGCGACCCGGCGGTCCGTGTCCCATCCTGCTATGATTTGAGACCATGTCGACCAAGCTGCTTGCCGTTGTGGCCGCTCTTCCGCTGGTCGCCGGGGATGGGGCGACCAAGGCGGATTGGCCCAGTCACGGCGGAACCTATGCGGCGTGGCGCTACAGCGATCTCAACCAGATCCATGCCGGCAATGTGAAGAAACTCGCCCCTGCCTGGGTATTTCAGACCGGCGATTATGAGAACGGACTTCAGGCGACTCCGATCGTGGTGGACGGCGTGCTCTATCTTTCCACCTCGAACAACTGGGTGTTCGCACTGGACGGGGCGACGGGGCGCCTGATCTGGGAGTACCGGTTCAAGCTGGGCCCCGCACTGGGATACGGCAAGCAGAATCGGGGAGTGGCGGTTTCTCAGGGCGTCGTATTCCTGGGCACGGCGGACAACCATGTGGTGGGGCTGGATGCCGCGACGGGGCGGGAGATCTGGCGGGTCAACGTCGAGGACGCCCGGCAATGCGGCTGCAACATCACCGGCGCTCCCCTGGCGGTGAAGGACATTGTGGTGGTGGGAGTCACGGCGGGCGATTCGGCGCATCGCGGGTATCTCACCGCGTTCGATGCGCGCACCGGCCGGCTGCGCTGGCGTTTCTACACAATTCCCGGTCCCGGGGAAGCGGGCCACGAAACATGGCCGGGCGACAGTTGGCGCTACGGGGGCGCCTCCACCTGGATGACCGGCTCCTTCGATCCGGAGTTGAACCTGTTGTATTGGGGGGTCGGGAACGCGGCGGCCGATCTCAACTCCGCAACCCGGAAGGGTGACAACCTCTACACCGCGAGCGTCGTCGCGCTCAATCCCGACACGGGGAAACTGGTCTGGCACTACCAGGAAGTCCCGCACGATGTCTGGGACTACGACTCCGCCTACGAGATTCTGCTGGTCGATCTGCCGGTACAGGGGAGGATGAGAAAGCTGCTGTTTCATCCGACCAAGGCAGGCTACACGTGGGTACTCGACCGGACCAACGGCGAATTCCTCAAGGCCTGGTCATTCGTCAAGCACTCCAATTGGATTGCGGGCATCACCGAGACCGGGAAGCTCGTGGGTCGACGGGAGCCGGAGCCGGGCAAGGCGGTATTCGTCTGTCCGAGCGCGATGGGCGGAAAGAGCTGGAACGAATCCGCATGGTCGCCACGCGTGGGACTATTGTTCCTCCCTGTCATCGAGGTTTGCAATGACCTGATCGTTCGGGAACAGGCGCCGTCGGAGGGACGCGTCTATATCGGAGGGAGTTGGATCATGAAGCCGCCTCCAGGCGGGAAACATGAGGGGTACCTGGCGGCCGTGGATCCGCTCACCGGACAGCGGAAGTGGACCGCCCCCGCGTCGACCTGGATACTGGCGTCGCTGCTGGCGACGGCGGGAGACCTGCTGTTTACCGGCGACCCGGACGGGACCTTCTTCGCGCTGGAGGCCTCGACGGGCAAGAAGCTGTGGAGCTTCCAGACCGGCGGCGGGCACCGCGGATCGTCGATCACATACTCGGTGCGCGGCAGGCAGTACATCGCCACGCCGACGGGTTGGGGGTCGCTTGTGGGGGCCAACTATCCGAGCTTTTTTCCGGACGCCCCCAGGCCGCGGGCGGGGTCGAGTTTGTTTGTGTTCGCTCTTCCGGAGGCCGGGCAATGAAGGGGTTCCTGGTGATCCTGATGGCCGGCGCCGCACTGGCGCAGGATGAGGCCGTCAAACGCGGAGCGGCTCTGTTCCGGACCACTTGCGCGGTGGCGTATTGTCACGGGGCGGAGGGTACGGCCGGGCGCGCGGCCAAGCTCGTGGGCCATCGATTGCCCCGGAGCATTGTGGCTGCCACGGTCGCCCTGGGAAACGCCGAGAAGGGCATGCCGGGATTCAGCTCCTCGATGAAGTCGGAGCAGATTGAGGCGGTGGTGGATTACGTGATGTCGCTGGCGGGCTCAGGTCCGGAGTTGGACTATTTCGGCGTGCCGGATCGATTGAAGCGGACGCCGGAGATCGAAGCGGGACGCCGCCTGTTCTTCGACGCGGCGCGGATGAACGGCTGCGGCGCCTGCCACGAGATCGACGGATGGGGTGTTCCGGTCGGGCCGGACCTGGCGAAGTCGAATACAGGGGCGGTGAACCGGTTGCCGGAAATCGGGTCGTCGCGCGTGATGACGGTGAAGCCGGCGAAGGAAGCGGCGTTCCCGGGGTGGGTGGTCGACAAGGGACCTTCGGTGAAGGTCTACGATCTGAGTTCTCCCTTGCCGGTAATGCGAAGCTTTGCCGGTGGCGCTGTCACCCTGGAACCGGGCTCGGCGTGGAGTCACCGGATGGCCGTCGCCGGCTACACGGGTCAGGAGCTGGATTCGATCGGCCGGTTTCTGCGCGCGATGGGAGCGAAGTGACGCGGGCGGCCGGACGTTGGTCGGCCACCGGTGCCGCGCTGGGCCTGTCCGCCGCCGTCTACCTGCTGGTCCCCGCGGTCGCCCGAGAAGGAAGATATCCTAACAGTGATGCGGTATCACCTCGCATTCTATCTCCCTCGCGGTGATGAACGAATGGTCGTTGCCGAGGCGTTGGATTTTCCCGGCGCCATGAGCCAGGGTTTTGACCTGGATGACGCGAGGAGAATGATCTCCAGTGCCATGGAAGATCTCGCGCAGACGATGCTGGAAGAGGGCCGGCCCCTCCCGCTCCCAAAGGCTGGTTCGGCGGATCCGGACGCGGATCTGGTCGAACTGATCCCGCTATCGGTCGAAGTGGGAACGGCCCGGAAGTGAAACGGCACTGGCGGCCAGGATCTGCCGTCAACTTGGTATCTCCGCCATCCAGTGAGTCGCGACCTTTTACACATTATTTACTCGCGACCGGACGACGCCGCCACGCGCCTCGCCTACAATAGCCCCTGTGGAGCCGACCCCCGGGCGCAGGACGTTCTTCGTCGCCTGGATCTACGGCCTGTGGTCGCTGATCGGCGCCGCGCTGGGACTCCCCGCCGCCGTCTACCTGCTTGTGCCGCCGCGGTCGCGCGCCAAGGAAGAGTGGACCGACCTGGGCGACCTGGCGCAATTTCCCGTCCGCGCGCCGGAGGAGGTCGTCTTCCGGCGGAATCGAAAGGACGGCTGGCGAGTCATCAGCGAGAAGACCGCGGCGTGGGTGGTGCGCACGTCGGCGGGCGAGGCGGTGGCCTTCGCGCCGCAGTGCACGCACCTCGGCTGCGCCTACCACTGGGACGAGCAGAAGCAGAACTTCCTGTGCCCCTGCCACACGTCGACCTTCGGGCTGGACGGCCGCGTCCTCACCGGACCCGCGCCGCGCGCGCTCGACCGCTACCAGTTGCGCGTCGAGAAAGGCAAGCTGCGGCTCGGACCGCTCGAGGAGCCTCCGCCGGGAGCCTGAGCCTTGAAGCGGCGCCTGCTCAACTGGCTCGACCATCGCACCGGCCTGGAGACGGCGGTGCGCAACTTCCTCTATGAGGACATTCCGGCCTCGAGCGGCTGGCACCAGGTGTTCGGCAGCGTGGCCGTGTTCCTGTTTCTCGTGCAGGCGTTCACCGGCATTCTGCTGGCCTTCAACTACGCGCCGACGCCGGGCGACGCCTACAACAGCCTGCGCTACATCGTCGCCGAGGTGACCGGCGGACGGCTGATGCGCGGGCTGCATCACTGGGGCGCGAGCATGATGATCGTCGTGGTGGCGCTGCACATGACGCAGGTGTTCCTGTGGGGCGCCTATAGGAAACCGCGCGAGGCCACCTGGATGATCGGCGTGGTGCTGCTGCTGGTGACGCTGGCCTACGGGCTGACGGGCTACCTGCTGCCGTGGGACAACCGCGCCTACTGGGGCACGGTGGTCACCACGCAGATCGCCGCGAAGGCGCCGGTGCTGGGGCCGTATCTGGCGCGGCTGATGGGAAGCGACGGATCGATCGGCGTGGTGACCTTCACGCGATTCTACGCCCTGCACGTGATGCTGCTCCCTCCGGCGACGCTGCTGCTGATCGCGTTTCACATCTACCTGGTGCGCAAGCACGGCGTGGCGCCGGCGCCCGACGAAACGGCTCGCAAGAAGTTTTTCCCGGAGCAGCTCTTCAAGGACACCGTGGCGATGTTCGCGGCGTTCGCCGTGCTGGTGGCGATGGCGGCGGCGGTCGAGGCGCCGCTCGGGCGGCTCGCCGATCCCACCGACACAAAGTACATCCCGCGCCCGGACTGGTATTTCCTGTTCCTTTTCCAGACCCTGAAGCTGTTCCAGGGACCGCTGGAGTTGATCGGCAGCGTGGTGCTCCCGGCGCTGGCGGTGCTGGCGCTGATCCTGGCGCCGTTCGTCGACCGCGGGAAGCTGGCGCGCGTTCGCGAGCGCACGGTGGCGATCGGCGTCGCCGCTCTGGCGCTTGCCGGCTGGGGCGGGCTGACGGTGGCGGCCATCGTCACCACGCCGCGCGCCGAGGACGCGGTGATCGCCGAGGGGCCGCGCGACTGGCAGCAGCTTTCGCCGGAGGAGCTGGCGGGCATCGGCTACTATCGCCGCGAGAACTGCGCGAGCTGCCACGCCATGGGCGGCGGCGCGGCGGTGGGGCCGGACCTGACGCGGATCGCGGTGCGCAAGACGGCGGCCTGGATGATCGCGCACTTCAAGCGCCCGCAGCAACTGGTGCCCGGCAGCTCCATGCCGCCGATCCAGTTGAGCGACGCGCAACTGAACGCGCTGGCGGCGTTCCTGCTGAAGCTGACGCCGAGGAACGCCTCGGCGCTGGCGTCGGCGCCGGCCTTCGCGGTGGAGGGCGCGCTGATCTACCAGTCGCACCGGTGCGGCGCGTGTCACCAGGTGAACGGCGCGGGGATGAAGCTGGGTCCGCCGCTGAACGGTCTGGCGCGGCGGCGGTCGCGCGACTGGGTGGAGCAGCATTTCCAGGAGCCGCAGAAGCTGTCGCCGGGGACGGTGATGCCGGCGTATCGCTTCTCGCCGCGCGAGATGGAGCGGATTACGAGTTACCTGATCTCGCTTCCGGAATAGGAATGCAACGTGGCGCGAGCGGCCTCGACCTATTCGATCGTGAGCGCGGAAGGCCGGGCGGCGATCGCGGGGAAGGCTCGGAGCACGGCCGCGTCGAAGGTCGCGAGCGGCAGCTTTTCCCGAGCGGCAAGTTCGACGAAGAGGGTGTCGTAAACCGCAACTCCCGACTGGTGAGATCGCACTAACGCTCCCTGCCACAGCGTCCGGTTCGGAACGCTGTGAATACCGAGCCCGTCGGCAAAGACCAGGCGGGCCGTCGCCTCCTCGATCGTCAGGATTCGCTTCCGGGTAGCCATCCAGAGCACGTTGGCCAGTTCCGCCTCCCAGAGAGCCGGAGCCAGCGCTTCGTCGATCGCCGCCATGAACGCGCGGGCCTCGCCGGTAAACCGCTCGGTGCCGAGCAGCAGGTAGGCGACGACGTTGGTGTCGACGACGGCTCTCACGAGCGTCCGGCCGCGATCCAGGTCTCGACCTCGCGGGCGGTCGGCCGGCGCGTTTGACGACTCCACGCCGCCTCTATCTGCTCGAGGACCGAGCGCCGTTCGGAAACGTGGGTTTCGAGCAGTTCCCGAACTTCCTTTTCCATGGAACGACGGCGCCGTCGAGCGAGCGCCTTCAGCGACCGGACCACTCCGGCCGGAACGCTTCGGATTGTGAGAGTCGGCATTCGGTTCGGATTCCATGCTAGCACAATGCCAGCACCAATGTACCGCAGGAAGCCCCCCACGGCATCGCCGTTCCGCTAACTCGGGTCCATCGCTAACAGGGCAATCTTCGGCGCGGGCGCTCGGCTTACCGCACCGGCACTTTCGCCTTCAATTCCTCGAACCAGTTCAACACCACGTTGATCCGCGTGGGAATCGCGCGCGGGTCGGGCTGCCGAATCAGGAACCGCCCGTCCGGAGCCACTCCATAGCCGACCGAGTTGGCGCTGTTGCCGCGCGCCGCCGCCGTCTCGAACAGCTTCTCGGGCCTTCCCGCCGAGAGCGTCCCCGGCGTCACCTTCACGGCGTAGAAATCCTCGCCGCGGCGATAGAAGAGCTCCCGCCCGTCGGCCGACCACGCCACCTCCGCGCCGCCTTCGGCCGAAATCGCCAGCGCCTCCTCCGGCTTCGCCACCAGACGCAAGTAGACCTCCTCGCGGCCGGTTTCGTCGGAGACGTAGGCGATCATGCGGCCGTCGGGCGAGTATCTCGCGCCGAGCTTCGAGGGCGCCGAGACGATGAGAGGCGCCGCCTTGCCGTCCGGCGCGAGCGTCCACAAGTCCCCCGCCACGCTCTTGTTGCGCTCGATGAACAGGATGGTTCCGTCAGGCGCCTCCGACAGGGGCATCTGCGTGCCCGGCCGCGCCAGCAGGCGCTTCGAAGGCCCGCCGTTGGCCGAGACGGTGTAGAGGTCCCAATCGCCGGCGCGATTGGAGGCGAACAGCACGCGAGCGCCGTCGCGGCTCCAGACCGGAAAGCGGCTGTAGGCCTCGTCCTCGCGTGTCAGGCGAATGCTGGTTCCCCGCTGCAAGTCCTGCATCCAGACGGCGAAGTCGAGTCCGAAGGCCGCGCGCGTACCGTCCGGCGACAGCGCGATGTCGTCGACCCGTTGCGGCTTCCGGGAAATGGGCGCGACCGCGCCGCCCCGGCCCGCCCAGGCCAGCGTACACAGGGAAGGATCGCCCGGCACGTACACGAGAGTCCCGGTATCGGACATTGAGAACCAGGAGAGGTTGGAGTTCGGCGACGTGAACACATCCTCGACCACCGGCGTGCGCGCCGCGGGCTCGCGCGGCCGCGCGGGATCGAACGGCGCCGCGGTGAGATCGCGAGTCCCCGACCGCACGATATGACCGGAGGCGGCGTAGCGGGACGACCAGCCGTTGCCCTCGGCCAACTCCGCGGACTTCCCGTCGCGCGGCGACACGAGCACCGTCTTGTAGGTCAGCGCCCCGAGCCCACCCCAGACCGTGTAGAGCAGCGAGTGGGTGTCGAACAGGTATTGCGGCCAGACGTGCGCGTAGCCCTTGGCGCCCTCGTCCGGCTCGGTCAGCCGCTGCGGCTTTCCACCCGAGGCCGCGATGCGCAGGATTCCCGAATTGAGGGCGGGGACGTAGAAGATCTCGTTGTTCTCGCCCCAGGCCGCGCCCAGCGGCAGGTAGGACGCGTCGGCGATCGCGTTGGGCGCGCCGCCCTCGCGCGAGGCCACCATCAGCTTGCCGTGAGCAAAGAAGCCGACCTGCCGCCCGTCCGGGGAGATGAACGGCAGTTGCGCGCCGTCGCTTCCGGCGATCGCGGTCGATTCGAAGCGGTCGAGCGCTCTCACGGAGAGGCGAGCGACGCCGTCGGCGCCCCGAGCCGCGTAGGCGACGAATCGCCCGTCGCGCGTGATGGCAGGCGCGCCGCCGGTGACGACCTCGCCGGGCGGCATCGGAATCGTGAAGCGCGTCACTTCTCTCGATGCGGCCGCGGGCCGGAAGCGCGCGAGCGCCCACACCCCCGCCACGGCCGCGATCGCCGCCAGCGCGAGGGCCGCCCACACGAGAGGCCGCCGCGCGGGCGATGCTACGACGGCGGGAGCGATCGGCCTCGGCGCCGGCGCGAGGGTGTCGGGATCGCTGAGCGCGATGCGCGCCTCGCCGATATCGCGCAGGCGGCGCTTGGGGTCGCGCTCCAGGCAGCGCTCCAGCAGCCGGCGCACCGCGAGCGGCGTCGCGGGCGGCAGCGGCGAGAGGTCGACGGGCGCGCGCAGCACGTCGGCGAGCGTGTGCGACACCGTCTCGCCTTCGAACAATCGCCTGCCGGTGAGCAACTCGAAGAGCACCACGCCGAACGACCACACGTCGGCGCGCTTGTCGACCTGCTTGCCCGCGGCCTGCTCGGGCGCCATGTAGGCCGCCGTTCCCATGACGACGCCGGCCTGGGTCATTCCGGTGGCGAGCGTCGGCGCGTTCTCGCCGGAGGAGGAAGGCGGCGGGCCGACGGCGGCCAGTCCGAAATCGAGCACCTTGACGACGCCGTCGCCGGTCACCATGATGTTGGCGGGCTTCAGGTCGCGATGCGTGACGCCCTTCTCGTGCGCGGCCTCGAGCGCTTCGGCGATCTGCACCGCCAGCCGCAGCGCCTCGGCCAGCGTCGCCGGAGGGGCCAGCGTCGCGCCCTCCACCAGCTCCATGGCGATGGCCTTGCCTTCGGGCGATTCCTCCAGGCCGTAAATGGTCGCGATGTTGGGGTTGCTCAGCGAGGCCAGCACCTTGGCCTCGCGATCGAATCGCGCCAGGCGCTCGGGGTCGCGCGCCAGCACCGGCGGCAGGACCTTGATGGCGACGTCGCGGTCGAGGCGCGTGTCGCGCGCGCGATACACTTCGCCCATGCCGCCCTTGCCGAGCGGACCTCGAATCTCGTAGGGACCCAGCCGCGTGCCGGATGTCAGCGCCATGGGATCGAGTCATTCTACCGCGGTGCGGCGGCGGCGCCCCGCGGTGACCCCTCCGATCGGTGGTGTAATTGGAGGCATGTCGACCAAAGCGGCCATCGGCCTCCTCGCGATTCTTACCGCACACGCGGCCGATCCCGCCTGGGAGCCGCTGTTCGACGGCAGGACTCTCACCGGCTGGGTGCAGCGCGGCGGCAAGGCGAAATACGAGGTCCGCGACGGCGCCATTGTCGGCATTACCGCGCCCAACACGCAGAATTCGTTCCTGTGCACCGCGCGCGTGTTCGGCGATTTCATTCTGGAGCTGGAATTCAAGGCGCACCCCGAGCTGAACTCCGGCGTGCAAGTCCGCGGGCAGAGCGACCCGGCGTATCGCGACGGGCGCGTCCACGGCTATCAGGTGGAGATCGACCCCGACGTGAAGCGCGGGCGCCTCTGGACCGGCGGCCTCTACGACGAAGCGCGCCGCGGCTGGCTCGCCGACCTCGCGCGCAACGAAGCCGCCCGCCACGCCTTCCGCGGCGGCGAGTGGAACCGGCTGCGCGTCGAGGCGCGCGGCCCGCGCATCCGCACCTGGATCAACGGCGTCGCCGCCGCCGACGTGACCGACGCGCTCGACCCGGAAGGATTCATCGGACTTCAGGTGCACGCCGTCGGGACGCGCACCGAGGCGCTCGAAGTCGCGTTTCGCGGCATCCGCATCGTCGACCTCGGCCGCCGCGCGTGGCTGCCGATGTTCGACGCGAAGGATCTGCGGCGGTTCCGCGTGACGGGCGGCACGTGGTCGGTGCGCGACGGCGTGCTCACGGGCGCCGGCCCCGGCGTTCTTCGACATGAAGGCGAGCTCGCGGCGACGACCGCGCGGCTCGACTACAAGCTCACCGGCGCCGCCAGCCTGCGGTCGGGCCCGAGAGCCGACCTCGAAGCCGGCGACGGGAAGCACATCACCGCGCCGCTCGGCGCTGCTCCCGAGCTGCATCTCGACGACGGCGCGAAGATCGAGGTGCGGCGCTACGCGATGCTCTCGCCGGCGATTCCGCCGCCGGTTCCCGGGTTCCCGGTCGGGCGCTGCGTGCGCGTGCTCGGCGTGACCGCGCCGGAGGACGCGCGCACCGTGGGGTTTGAGTATCTCGAGCTGGCGTTACAGGATCTGCTGCCGCTCTCCGAGGCGGACTTCGACCGCGAGGTCGCGCGATTGCGTGCGCTCGGCATGCCGCTGCTTTCGGGCTACGGTTTCCTGCCCGCCGACCTCAAGATCGTCGGACCGGACGTGAAGGCGGCTGCGATCGACGCGGCGCTCTCGCGCGGTCTGGCGCGTGCGGCGCGCTTCGGACTGAAGATGGCGGTCTACGGCAACCTGAACACCTCGTCGCGGCGCGCCCCCGAAGGATTCCCGCGCGAGCGCGCCTGGGAACAGCTCGTCGATTTCGGCCGCCGCGCGGCCGCCGAGGGGCGGCGTCACGGCGTCATCGTGCTGATCGAGCCGATGCCCGCGCGCAGCACCAACACGATCAACACGGTCGCCGAGGGGCTGCGGCTGGTGCGCGCGGTGGGCGACGACTATTTTCAGATGCTGGTGGATTATTCCTTTATGTCGCAGGGCGGCGAGGACATGTCGATTCTGCACGAGGCGGCGCGCCACATCCGGCAGGTGGAGATTTCCAATCCGAACGGGCGCGTCTACCCGCGCGCGGAGACCGAGTCCGATTACGCGGCGTTCTTCCGCGCTCTGGCGAAGGGTGGCTATCGCGGCGCCTTCAGCATCCACGGCGCGCCCGACATTTTCTTCGCCGACGCTCCGCGCGCCATCGCCCTGCTGCGGCGTCTCGCGGCGGCGCACCTGACCTTGGATCGCCGCTAGGCGAGCACCGCGCCGACCTTGGCGGTCGCCGTCGGGAAGCGATTCAAGCCCCTTGCATCACCTGGTCAGCCAGCGTCAGATAGTAGATCACCGGCTGTTCCGGTCAGCCGCGTTCCGCGCGCTGGGTGTCGGCCGGGATTTCGGGTCGATTGAGTATTGAGGCCTTACGCTGGTGAGACTACCGTCAGACCGTCGATGGCGGCGAAATCCCGATCGCGGCTTACGAGAGTCGCAGCCAGCGCCATAGCAGTGGCCGCGATCCAGAGGTCGTTTTCGTCCAAAGCTAATCCCAGCTTCTGACGTTCCAGTTTGACGGACGCGTAGAGGTCGCCCGCTCTTTCCGGGATTGGCTCGCATTGGAATGCGTCCAAGAATCGATAGCCAAGCGCTTCCAACTCCCCACGGCGCCTGCCTTGAGGAGCCGGGAAATTCCGAACAGAATCTCTCCCCGGACGATGGTACAGATAACGATTCGGTCGGACGCGGTCAACGTGGCCATCCATCTCTCGATACGCGACCCTGCCCTCATCGCGTCGCTGAGTGCGTTCGTATCCAGTAAATAGGTCACTCGGAGGCGTGCTCGTCGAATGCGCCTTCGTCGCCGACTGGAAACCGGGCGGCGGCAATCGCGGCGTCCAGTTCGTCGACCGCCTCGGAGCTCGGATGGGGCAGCGCTCGAATCGTACTGAGCAGGGACTCAGGCGACGCTTGCCTGTCCGTCAACGACCTCAATCGTTCGACCGCCAGCTGCTCGACGTTTTGCTGTCGTGCCGCGGCAAGCGGCTCCAGCCGGCGTGCCAGATCATCCGGAATGTGGATCGTCATCATCCGCATTATCGCAGTCGTTGCGCCACGACGCACATTCCGGTGAACGACGGGCGCCGCGTATTGCCGGCCGTCTACCCCAGCACCGCGCCGACCCTGGCGGTCGCCGTCGGGAAGCGATTCAGCCCCGCCTGCATCACCTGGTCGGCCAGCGTCAGATAGAGATCGCCGACCGTTCCGGTCAGCCGCGTGTGCATGCCCGTCTTCAGCTTGCCCGCATGACCCGCGACGATCATCGCCAGTCCGCTGTTCTTGTGCGGATTCGCCTCGGCGTGCTCGTGCACGTAGAGCAGGCAGCAGTTGTCGAGCAGCGTGCCGTCGCCCTCGGGCGTCGACTTCAGCTTCGCGATCAGATACGCGAACTCCTCGACGTGCCAGCGGCAGATGTCGCGCAGCACGCGCTGTCCCTCCACCCCGTCCGCTCCCGGCGCCTTGCCGTCGGCGTGCGTGTAATCGTGGTGGCGCGCCGACGTGTAGCCGAGCCACGGGAAGCGCGACAGTCCCTGGCACTTGGTGAGCATGTACGACGCCACGCGCGTCTGCCGCGTCGCCAGCGCCTGCACCAGCAGATCGCTCTGGAGCTTGGCGATGCGCGGCCAGTCCTTCATATCGCCGTCGAAGTCCGGCGGGTCCACCTTGCGGTACTCCGGCGGCAGTCCGGCGATGGAGCGCTCCAGGTCGCGGATGCCCGAAAGATGATCGTCGACGCGCGCGCGGTCTTCCGCGGGCAGCGTTTTCGCCAGCGCCGAGGCGTCCTGGCGCACGGCGTCGAGAATGCTGCGGCGGCGATTCACCCAGCCTTCTTCGCGCTGGCCGAAGAGCCGGTCGAACAGCTTGTGCGGAATCATCTCCGGCGGCAGAGCGCGCTCGTAGCCCGACCAGCTCATGTTGCGCTGGATGCTCTCGCCGAACGACTCCTGCGACACGCCGATCTGCAACGACCGGAAGCGCGACTCGCCGCCGACCTTGGCGGCGATGGCCTGGTCGATCGACGCGCTCGAGGCCCCTCGCCCGCTGAACGGCGTGCAGCTCATCAGCGCCGCCATCGACTTGTGGTGCCCGTTGCCCGGCCCCGGAATCGACGCGGCCGCGTTGTCGAGTCCGCTCAGAATATGGATGTCGTTGCGGAAGGCCGCCAGCGGAGAGAGGCACGGCGTCATGCGATAGCCGGCGCCTTCCTCGGCGGGAATCCAGTAGCGCTCCGGAATGCCGTTGCCGTTGAACCACAGCACGAAGCGGCTCTCGATGGCCTTGGCGGGCTCCTTGGCGCCGGCCGCGTAGGCGGTCCCGTGGGAGTTGAACATCGAGATCAGCGGAGGCAGCCCCACCGCGATCGGCGATCCCGCGGCGGTCAGCCCCTGCAATAGAGCCCGGCGGGAAAGTCTAACGCGTTTGCCGATGATTTGCGACATGAGCGCCCTCTCGCGAACCGGGAAACTCCCGGGTGCGTGTTAACGATACTATCATGTCCCGGAACCGGAACTGCGATCGCCGGAAGTCCTCCAGGACCGCGCGGATCAGGGGCCGGTCGGCCGGAGTCTCCATGCGCCCCGCCGTGTAGCGGAAATACTGCTTCACGACGCATTGCTGGCACTGCTCGCTGGCCGCCAGCACCTTCCCGAGTTGCACCGGCGACTGGAACTGCGACCCGGTCAGTCCCGCCACGTGACCGGTCGGGTCGATGTCGAGCTCCAGCGTCCGGGCGGGAGGTTGCCGGTTGCCGCCCCCGCCGCGCCGCGCGCCGAACGCCAGCTGGAACTTCTCGCGCCGCGCGCCGATGGCGTCGAAGCGCTCCAGCCCGTAGCCGATGGGGTCGATCAGGTTGTGGCAGGTGAAACAGCTCGGGTTCTCGACATGCTCGGAGAGGCGCTCGCGATTCGTCTGCGGCTTGGCCTCGGTAATCGGCGGCAGATCGGTGTTGACGCCCGGCGGCGGCTCGGGCACGTGCTGGCAGAGGAACTGCTCGCGCACGAAGAGGCCGCGCGCCGTGGGCGACGAGTCGTCGGGCTTCGCGGTCAGCGCCAGATACAGCGCCTGTCCGAGAATGCCGGCGCGCTCCGATCCCGCGGGAAATGCCACGCGCTCGAACTCGCGCTCGGGCGCCGGCGCGCCGTAGATGGCGGCGAGATCGGCGTTCATGAACCCGTAGCCCGCCGTGAACAGGTCCATGAAGTTGCGGTCGTTCCACGCCAGGTCGCCGACGAACAGCCGCGCCTCCTCGGTCATCGCCACCGCGGTCTCGCGCGTGAACTGCGGATACCGCCGCCGGTCCTTGGGCGCGGTGAGAATGCGGTCGAAGCGCAGCCACTGCGCGACGAATTCGTCCAGCGCCTCTCGCGCGCGCGGATGATCGAGCATGCGGCGCGTCTGCTTCTCCAGGCCCGCGGGCGCCGCCAGGTCGCCGCGCGCGGCCGCCTCGAGCAACGTGGCGTCGGGCATGCTGTCCCACACCGCGTAGGAGAGGCGGCTGGCGGCGGCGTACGGTTTCAGGCGCGCGCCGGGCGCTTCGTCGAGGCGGAACAGGAAGCTGGTGGATTGCAGCATCGCTTCCACCACCAGTTGCGCGCCGCGCAGGAAATCCTTCTCGCCCGCCATCATGGCTTCGAAGCGTTTCTGCTCGCCGAGATCGAGCGGACGGCGGAAGGCCCTCAATCCGAACTCGCGCACGAATCGCGCGCGGCAGGCCGGCGTGGGAGGACATGGAATCAGCCCGCGCGTGTCGCCGCCGCGAAATGCGTTGCGCGCCAGCCGCTCTGCCGCGGAGGCGTAGGCTTCCAGCAGCAGCGGCGAGAGATTCTGCGCCTGGAACTGGTTCTTGAACCCGTTGACGTAATCCTCGGGCGGGAACTGGCTGGCGGGCGCCGTGTTGTCGCCGAGCAGATCGCGCACCGTGTGGTTGTACTGGCTGTGCGTCAGCCGCCGCAGCACCACCTTCGGGGCCTGCTGTCCCGCGCCTGCGGCTTCCTCCTCGCGATACTGGCGCGCGACGGCGAGGTCGCCCGCCGAGAGCGCCGCCAGCCGCTCGACCCACGACTTGAGCGCGGCCTCGTCGGCCGATCCCGGCGCGATGCGCACGCCGCCGGCGTGCGGGATGCGATTGGTCGGCTTATTCAGCAGCAGCGAGGCTTCCGGCTTGGCGCGGTCGACCAGGATGTGGAGGGACTTGCCGAAGGCTTCGACGCGCGCGGCGCTGGCGTCGAGGGCGGGGAACTGGAGGCGCGTGACCGAGGCGACGCCGTCGGAGTTGTGGCAGTCGCGGCAGGCGGCTTTTTCGAGTACGAGGTAGGTTTTCGAGAACGAGGCGTCCTGCGCTAATACCGGAAGCAGCGCTATCGCCTGGCCCAGAATCCGCCCGCTCTTCATTAAGAGAAGCTTATCCACTCCGACGTGGCCGAGCAAGCGCGCCTACCCCGTGGGCACCGCCGCCGTCCACTTCACGCTGTGGTCCGACGTCACCGCGAACGTCTCCTCCGGCGAGTAAATCTTGAAGTACGACCACGGCCCCGGAATCCACGGGTACTTCCCGATCACCCCTTCATTCACCTCGACCCCCAGGCCCGGCTTCGCCGATACCGTCAGCACGCCGCCCTCGATATCGAGGGGCTCCCGCAGCATCTCGCCCGCCAGCGGAAACTCGTACATCGACTTCACGCGATCGCTCGTGTACACCGCATACTCCAGCCACTCGACCACCGTCTCCGGCCAGCAGATCCCCAGGTGCGCCGCGGCGATCGCCTCCAGGTCCGTGCCCCAGCAGTGGAACGCGAAGCGCTGCCCCTGCCGCGAGATGTCGGTCAGCAGGCGGCGACCGGTGGCGTAGCCGCCCTGGCAGACGACATCGGCCTGTACGTAGTCGACGCAGTTGTTCAGGATCAGGTCGCGGAAGCGCTCCTCGCTGGGCTCGTGCTCGCCGCTGGCGATCGGCACCAGCTCCAGGTCGCGCAGCTTGCGATAAGCCTCGTGATCGTCGGGCGGCATCGGCTCCTCGAGCCACGCGACGTCGTATTCGCCGAAGGCGCGCGCCAGCCGCTCGACGGTCGCGGCGTCATAGCTGCGGTCGCCCATGCGCCACCAGGCATGCGCGTCGACCATCAGGTCGACCGACGGCCCCACGGCCTCGCGCATCAGCCGCACGGTCTCGATGTCCTCCTCGGGGCCGAGCGCCGGGCGCATCTTATACGCCGGGTAGCCGAGCGCGGCGATGGCGGCGGCCTCGGCGGCGTAGCCTTCGGGCGACTGGTACATGCCCGCCGAGCCGTAGAGCCGGATGCGGTCGCGCACGCGCCCGCCGAGCAGTTCGGAGACGGGAACGCCGAGGGCCTTGCCCAGCAGGTCGTAGAGGGCGACCTCGGCCATGGTGTAGATCTTCATGACGGCGGGGTCGGCGCCGGGACCTTCGGAGAACTGGACGCGGAGGGCGTCGGGGTCGGCGAGTGCGCGCCCGGTCAAGAAAGGTCCGATTATGTCGCGAATGGCGGCGTGGGCGATCTCGCTGCCCTGCCCGGGTCCGTAGCCGACGAGTCCGTTGTCGGCCTCGACGCGCACGAGCATCGCGTCGCGCTTGACGATGGTGCGCTCGCCGCCGAAATAGGTGAGGTGGATGGGCTTGGGGAATGCGTAGGAGAGGAGATGGGACTGGAATGAGGCGATGCGCATGGAAGCCTACAGCATACAGCTTTCAGCTTTCAGCGATCAGCATTCAGCCGGATCGGCGGCGAGAGCGATTCGAGTTCTTAGCCGCCGGCATCGCCCCGGGCGCGCGCCGGGCTGGCAGCGGCTTCCGACGATCGGCCCTTACGACGCCCGCTTCAATCTCGGCGGCGGCCGCCGCGTCGCTCTGCGATTCGTAGTAATCGAGCACGGCACGTACGCGCGCCTCGTTCCACCCGCGCGGGTACTGGTAGTAGAACCAGTCGACCTCGGTGACGATCAGCACGCGGCCTTCGGGAACGCGAAATGCCGTCTCGCCGGCCGTGCCGTCGGCCATCGTGCGCATGAACTCGACCTTGCCGGCGCCGCAGCCTTCGCGCACACCGGCGACCATTTCGAGGACGACGTGGTCGCGGGTGGACACGCCGAGGTGCGTCACCTGGGCGGTCGCCGTCGCGGCCAGGATGGAGATCGCGAGTACGGCTTTCATGCCTTCAGGCTAGCATCGCGCGGCGAGGCCCTCCAGGCCGCGGGCCCACCCGAAGCCGGTCCTTGACGCCGAGGAAGTAAGACGCTATCTTACCGGTGTGACGACCACGGTTTCCAGCAAGGGACAGATCGTCCTGCCCGTCGAGCTGCGCCGCCGCGACGGCATCGCGGCCGGGCAATCCTTCGAAGTCGAGCGCGTCAAGAGCGGCGAGTACCGGCTCGTCCGCCGCCAGGGTCCGCGAAAGCGCGGCCTGCTGGAGTGGCTCCGGGCCTGCCCCGACAAAGGCTTCTTTGTCCCCATCGAATCGGAGTCGACCGACACGCTTTGACCTACCTCGCCGACGCCAATGTGCTCAGCGAGGCCACTCGGCCCTCGCCGAATCCCGCCGTGCTTGAATGGCTGAGCCGGAACGAATCCGAAATCGCCGTCGACCCGTTCATCCTCGGCGAGATCCGGTACGGCATTCTCATTCTGCCCGCCGGCAAGCGCCGCCAGCGCCTCGAAGCCTGGTTCCGCGAGGGCGTCGCAAAGGTGCATTGTCTCCCGTGGGACGCCCCTACGGGGCTGGCATGGGCGAAGCTCCTCGCCGACCTGCGGGCCAAGGGCCGGTCCATGCCCGTCAAGGACAGCCTGATCGCCGCCACCGCGCTGGCGCACGGCCTCACCGTGGCGACGCGCAACGTGCGCGATTTCGCGAAGGCCGGCGTCCGCGTGGTGGACCCGTTCTCGCGCCGACGCCCCAACGCCGTCCGGCGCTGACCTCCGCGACCCGTCGCGTCCATCTCCAGTAAGATGGAAACGTACCCCGCATGAAATCCCGCATCCGCTCCACGACGATTCTGTGCGTGCGCCGCGACGGCAAGGTCGTCATGGCGGGCGACGGGCAGGTCACCTTCGGCCAGGAAGTGCTGAAGGCCTCCGCCAACAAGCTCCGCCGCCTCTACAAGGAGAAAATCCTGGCGGGCTTCGCCGGCTCCACCGCCGACGCCTTCTCGCTGTTCGCGCGCTTCGAGGCCAAGCTCGAACAGCACAACGGCAACCTGGCGCGCAGCGTCGTCGAACTGGCCAAGGACTGGCGCACCGACAAGGTCCTGCGGCACCTCGAAGCGCTGCTGCTGGTCGCCGACACGTCGAACACCTACCTGGTGAGCGGCAACGGCGACGTCATCGAGCCCGACGAGGCGGTCGCCGCCATCGGCTCCGGCGGCGGATTCGCCAAGGCCGCGGCCACGGCGCTGATCGACAACACCACGCTCGGCGCGCGCGACATCGCCGAGAAGGCCATGTCGATCGCGGGGCGCATCTGCATTTTCACCAATGAAGCGATTCGCTACGAGGAGCTGGGCTGATGGTGATCTATCTGCCCGCGCAGTCGCTCGACGAAACCCCGGCGCTCGACGAGCTGACGCCGCGCGAAATCGTCCGCGAGCTGGACAAGTACGTCATCGGACAGGCCGACGCCAAGCGCGCCGTCGCCATCGCGCTGCGCAACCGCATCCGCCGCCAGAAGCTGGAGCCGGAGATGGCCGAGGAGGTGATGCCCAAGAACATCCTCATGATCGGCCCCACCGGCGTCGGCAAGACGGAGATCGCGCGGAGGCTGGCGCGACTAGCGAACTCGCCGTTCCTGAAGGTGGAGGCCAGCAAGTTCACCGAGGTGGGCTACGTGGGGCGCGACGTGGAGTCGATGATCCGCGACCTGCTCGAAATCTCCATCGAGATGGTGCGCGAGGAGCGTCTCGAGGAGGTCGCCGACCGCGCCGAGCGCGCCGCCGAGGAGCGCCTCCTCGACCTGCTGATGCCGCCGCAGCCGGAGGCCAACGAGAGCCTGGAGCGTACTCGCGAGAAGCTCCGCGAGCGGCTGCGCGCGGGGAAACTGGACGACCGCATCGTCGAGATCGAGGTGCGCGAGCAGGGGCCGACCTTCCAGATCGCCACCAACATGGGCGTCGAGGAAATGGACGTCAACATCAAGGAGATGCTGCCGGGCCTGTTTGGCGGGCGCTCGAAGAAGCGCAAGATGCGCGTGAACGAGGCCATCGACGTCCTGGTTCAGGAGGAAGAGCAGAAGCTGATCGACATGGACCAGGTGACGCGCGTGGCGATCGAGCGCGTGGAGCGCACCGGGATTATCTTCCTCGACGAGATCGATAAGATCGCCGGGCGCGAGTCCGGGCACGGTCCCGATGTGAGCCGCGAGGGCGTGCAGCGCGACATTCTGCCGATCGTCGAGGGGACGACGGTGAACACGCGGCACGGCTTCGTGAGGACGGATCACATATTGTTCATCGCCGCCGGGGCGTTTCACGTTTCGAAGCCCAGCGACCTGATTCCGGAAATTCAAGGCCGATTTCCGATCCGGGTGGAATTAAAGCCGCTCAGCGAGGGCGATTTTATCCGCATTTTACGGGAGCCGAAGAACGCGCTGGTGAAGCAGTACACGGCGCTGCTCGAAACCGAGGGCATCAACCTGACGTTCACCGACGACGCAGTGGAGGAAGTGGCGCGCATGGCCTGCGCGGTCAACCAGTCGACCGAGAACATCGGTGCGCGGCGGCTGCACACGATTATGGAGAAGGTGGTCGAGGATATCTCGTTCGCCGGGCCGGACTGGAAGAAGAAGAACTTCAAGATCGACTCGTCGTACGTGCGCCAGCAGCTCACCGACATCGTCAAGGACCAGGACCTGAGCCGGTATATTCTGTAGGGTCGATATTCCATGATTCGGCGCTTCGCACTGCTCTTGGCGCTCCCAACTTGCGGGTGGGCCTGTTCGTGCTCCGGAGCTTGGCCGTCGGTCAAACAGGCGTGGGAGCGAGCGCCTGTCGTCTTCCTGGGGACCGTCGAAGCAGCTGACCCAGACGGGGACGGAATGAGTTTCCGGCAGCAGGTCGTTCGCATTCGCGTCGAAGAAGCTTTCAAGGGAGTTTCCGCCGGCGAGTTAATCCGGCTCCACCTGGGAGGAACCAGTTGCGACGCGAGTTTCAGGACCGGTGAGCGCGCCGTTTTCTATATGCATCGCGGCGCGAATCGCCAGCCTTATCTGCCGTGGTGCACCCGCGCGCTCGGCAACCCCGAGCCGGGTGGAGACGACCTGCTCTTCTTGAGAGGTCTGCCGAAATCCGCGATCGGCACGAGACTTTCCGGCGATGTCAGTGAGTACGGAGAATCGCACACACGGGGATTCCATCGAATCGCCGGTATCCCCAATATCAAGGTCACGGTTTCAGGACCGAACGGATTCCGGCGGGAACTGGTGACGAATGCGGCGGGGGCTTACGAAATCTATGGCCTTCCGCCGGGCAAGTACTCGGTCGGTATCGCGGTCCCGAGCGGCCTGAGAATCCGCTTCCCGACAATCACTACCTCGCCGAGCGTACCGGATGATGATTCGGCGGTACGACTTGAAACAAACGGGGCAGCCGGCGTTGGGTTTGTGCTTCAGGCAGACACGCGTGTCGCGGGTCGAATGCTCGACGCCAAGGGAAACCCGATGAGGGGCGTGTGCATCGACCTCGAACCGGTCGAGAGCCATGGCGGCAACCGCTCGCCGTTTTTCAGCTGTTCCAAGGAGGATGGACGCTTCACGATGGAGATGATGCCCCCGGGCAGGTATTGGGTGGTGGCGAGAGACGACGTTGAGAAGGGTCCGTTCAAATCGACTTCGACCCTTTATTATCCCGGCGTACGAAGCCGGGAGCGATCCACAGTGATCTCGATCCAGGCGAACAAATACGTCGAGAATCTCGTAATACAGCTGCCGTCCGAGGAGACCAGAATGAACATCGGTGGTCGGGTGAGGTTTTTGGACCTTGTGCCGGTTGCACACGCGACCGTAACGTTTCGGTCTCCGGATCACGGTTACTCGGAGACCACCTCCACCAGCGCGGATGGAACGTTCCGGCTTCCACTGATTTCAGGAATGCGCGGTCAACTCGATGTTCAGATGACGGTACTGGAGCCGATCGTCTTGAGGCAGTGTCCCGAGTTCGGAGCGGGAACTCGAGGGCGTGGCCTTTCCCGCATCCTGGCCGCGGCTCCCATGTCCCTATCGATCGATTCCGATCGTGAGGGCCTCGAATTCACGATTCCCTCGCGTTCCTGTAAGGCCTGGCCAGGGCGATGATCGGAGTCGAGACTCGTGTCCGGAAAGCCCTGCGCTAGCCTCGCCCTCCTCCTCCTCGCCTCCTGCGGCTACGTCGGCGACCCTCTTCCGCCCGCCCTCAACATCCCGCAACCCGTCGCCGACCTGCGCGCCGTCCAGCGCGGCGACCGCATCCTGATCGACTTCACGATCCCCGAGCGCACCACCGAGAACATGATCCTCACGCGCGTCGCCGAGGTCTACCTGCGCGCCGGCGACCGCCAGTTTCCCGTCGCCGCGACCAAGCCCGGCCCCGTCGAGACCAGCGTCCCCGTCGCGGGCCTCGCTGGCCAGGAGCTCGCCTTCGTCGCTCAGGTGCGGCATCCAAAAGGCCGATGGTCGGAAGCGCCGAAACCCGTACTGGTCCGAGTGGTCTACCAGATCGCCCCGCCAGCCGGCCTCCGCGCCGTGGATGCACCCGGCGGCGTGCGACTCCACTGGCGGCGCGATCCGCGCGCCGCGGCGTATCGCGTCTATCGCCTCGAGGGCGGCAACGCGAAGGAAGCAGCGCGCGTTGACGCCGCCGAGTGGGTCGACCGCGACGCCGCGCTCGGCCGCCGCGTCGAGTACGTCGTTCAGGCGCTCGCCGCCGCGGGCCCCGGTTTCGCCGAGAGCGAGGCGTCGGCTGTCGCCGCCATCGTGCCCGAGGACCGCTTTCCTCCCGCGGTCCCCTCGGGACTGGTGGCGTCGCCGGGAATCGGCACCATCGAGCTCGCCTGGGAGCGCGCCGTCGACGCCGATCTCGCGGGCTATCACGTCTACCGCGCCACCGGCGACGGCGCCTTCGCGCGGCTCACCACCGAGCCCGCGCCCGCGCCGTCGTATCGCGACGCCGCCGTCGAGCCGGGAAGGTCGTACCGTTACGCGGTGTCGTCGGTCGATCAAAAAGGCAACGAGAGCGCGCGCTCGGCGGCGGTGGCGATCGCGGCGCCGATGCTATAATCCGGGGAAGAATGAAGATATTTCTGGACACTGCGAACCTCGACGAGCTGCGCCGCGGCGCGGATTGGGGCATCGTCGACGGCGTCACCACCAACCCGACGCTGATCGCCCGCGAGGGCGTGGCGATCGAGGACCAGATCCGGCGCATCTGCGACATCGTCGACGGCGACATCAGCGCCGAGGTGGTCTCCACCGTCCACGAAGAAATGGTCCGCGAGGCGCGGCTGCTGGCGCGCATCCACAAGAACGTGGTCGTCAAGGTGCCGCTGACCAGGGACGGCATCAAGACCACGGCGCTGCTCAGCAAGGAAGGCATCCGCTTCAACGTGACGCTGTGCTTCTCGGGGGCGCAGGCGCTGCTGGCGGCCAAGGCCGGGGCCTACATCATCAGCCCCTTCGTGGGGCGCGTCGACGACATCGCCGGGCGGGGCATGGACCTGATCGAGCAGATCGTCAAGATCTACCGCAACTACGGCTTTCGCACGCAGGTGCTGGCGGCCTCGCTGCGGTCGCCGCTGCACGTGGTGGAGGCGGCCACGGCGGGCGCCGACATCGGGACGCTGCCCTTCAAGGTGCTCGAGATGCTGTTCGGGCACCCGCTGACTGATAAGGGGCTCGACCAGTTTCTCAAGGACTACGCCAAGGTCTTCCAGGAGGCGCCGGCCGGTCGTTGATGGGGATCGAGGCAGGTGGTCAGATCGCGGCGCTGGCGCTGCTGGCTTGCCTTCTGATCGCCGCGGCGGTGGTCATCGCCCGGCGGGTGCGGCTGACGCCGGGGGAGCGCGAGCGGCGGCGGCGCATTCAGATTCACCGCACGGGCCGCATGGGCGACGGCTTCATCACCGATTTTCAGGACGCCACGCTGTTCTTCACCTATTCGGTGCGCGGCGTCGAATACGCTGCTTCGCAGGAGGTGGCCGATCTGCGGAATCTGCTGCCTTCGGATCCGGCGGCGGTCGTGGGCGGGCACGTGACGCTGAAGTATGCGCCGAGAAATCCGGCGAATTCGATCGTATTATGCGAAGAATGGTCGGGATTGCACGCGCGGGGAGCGCGCGAGGCGCAATTCAATTCCGGTCCGGCGTGAACCTGCGCCAGGAATGAGCCGGGCGATCCCCCGCCCGGCCCTGTTGCGATGGGAACCTCTCTATGCCTTGAGGACGTTCTCCGCCTGTAGACCCTTCGGCCCCTGCCGCACTTCGAATTCGACCTCGGTCCCGTTGTCGAGACTCCGGTAGCCATTCATCTGAATGGCGCTGTAGTGGACGAACACATCTTCGCCAGTGGCGCGTTGAATGAACCCGTAGCCCTTGGCGTTATTGAACCACTTGACCTTGCCTTTCTCTCGCACTTACTTCCTCTCCTGCAAATGTAGATGGATCTCGCGTTACTGGGGATGAGGCGGGCGGTCTCGAAAGCCCCGGAAACGAAACGAGCCGAGGGAGAATCCCCCGGCCCAATTTCATCCACCTGATCTGAAACAGCAATGCGACAACCTTTGACGCAATGGCCTGCGTCGTTCGTAGCATTTTCGCAGAAGGGGGTAGATCGGTCAAGTACTAATTTCATGAAGAAGTTGGCCCCTACCGGCCTTTTTATGAAGGAGTCTTCATTCGGGTTCGGCTGCGGAGACGGCGGCATCCCGCGCCGAAGCCCGGCGGCACGATTTCCGCGAGACCGCCGCGCGACCCGACGAAGTAGCATGGAGATATGACGCGACGGTGGTGGCTCATCGCGGCGGCCGGCGCCGCGGCGTGCGGCTCGTCCCCGCCGCTCGTCCTGCCGGAGAGCGCCGGCGAGTGGCGCAAGCGGGGCGCCGACCGCGAAGTCACGCAAGTCGACATCACCCAGGAGATGCATCGGCTCGGGCTGCGCGAGGCGCGCCAGGCCGACTACACCGGTCCCGGCGGCGCGGCCGTCCGGCTGCTCGCCTTCCGCATGAACGCCTCGGCGGCCGCCTTCGAGCTGGTGCAGAAATGGCGCGCCGAGCCGGGGCGCTTCTCCTTCCAGGCCGGCGACCTGTTCTGCGAGGTCCGCGCCGAGCGCTCGCCGGGCGAGCTGACCGCGGCCGCGTCCGCCTTCCGGCGCGCCCTCGACGGAGCCGCTCGATGACACTCGCGGCGCGCTCCTCGGGGCTCGACCTGTTCTTCCAGTTCTCGCTGATCGGCATGCTGGCGAGCGGCTATCTGGCGGTCGCCGGGTCGGGACACCTCGACCTGCCCAGCGTAGTCGTCGGCGGCGCGGCGCTGGCGTGCCGGGTTCTGATTGCGCTGGGGCGGCTGCGGCAGGTGACCGACCGCATCGTGACGGCGGCCATCGTGCTCTACGCGATCTTCTATCCGATCGACTACGGCTACCTGTCGCGCGATTTTCTCGGGGCGACCGTGCACCTGGTCTTTTTTCTGACGGCGGTGCTGCTGCTCACGGCGCGGGCCAACCGCCAGTATTTTCTGCTGGCGCTGCTGGCGTTTCTCGAGATGCTGGCGGCCTGTCTGCTCTCGGCCAACCTGAGCTTCTTCCTCTGCCTGACGACCTTCCTTTTGTGCGGCGTCTCGGCGCTGATGGCGGGCGAGGTGCGCGGGTCGATCACGCCCGAGGCTGTGGTGGCGCGCTCCGGCTGGCGGCGGTTCTCGTGGCGGCTGACGGGCGTGTCGCTGTTCACGGGCGCGGCGATCCTGGGCATCACCGGCGCGCTGTTCTTCTTCCTGCCGCGCACGGCGCGGGCGGCGTTCCAGCACTTCGCCTCGCAGCGCCTGGTGCTGCCGGGATTCTCCAACGAAGTCCAGCTCGGGCAGATCGGGCAGATCCAGATGAGCACGGCGACGCTGATGCACGTGCAGTTCGACCAGCGCGGCCCGCGCCCGCCGCTCAAGTGGCGGGGATCGGCGCTGCACGAGTTCGACGGCCGCCGCTGGTTCAACCGGCGGGACGCGGCGCAGCCGGTGGTGCTTTCGAGCGGCCAGGCCTTTCTGGCGGACCGCGAGCAACTGGTGCGCCCGGGAACGCGCGTCGGCTACGACGTGAATCTCAGCGGCGCCATCGCCGACACGCTCTTCTTCGCCGGCATTCCGGAGTTCGTCACCATCGACGCGCGCCTGCTCCTCCGGCTGCCCAACGGCGCCATCCGCATGGGCTTCACGCTGCCGCAGGGCGTGCGCTACAGCGCGCGCAGTTTTCTCGACAGCTCCGGCGGCGCCGAAGCGGCGCCCGCCACGGTCGGACTCTCGGCCGAGACGCTGCGCGCCTGCCTCCGCCTTCCGCAGATCGACCCGCGCGTCGGCGAACTGGCGCGGCGGATGACGGCGGGCGCCGCGGCCGATGCCGACCGCGCGCGCGCCATCGAACGGAGTCTTCAGCGCGACTACGCCTACACGCTGGAGCTGCCGGCCAGCGAGCCGCGCGACCCCATCGCGCACTTCCTGTTCGAGCGCCGCCGGGGGCACTGCGAGTACTTCGCCTCCTCGATGGCGGTGCTGCTGCGCACGCTCGGCATTCCCTCGCGCGTGGTCACCGGCTTTCAGGGCGGAATCTACAACCCCATCAGTGGCTGGCACCTGATCCGCGCCGCCGACGCGCACAGTTGGGTGGAGGCCTACGTGGGCGGGTCCGGCTGGGTGACGTTCGATCCGACGCCTCCCGGCCAGCGTCAGGAATCGGGCGGACTGTGGATGACCCTCTCCCTCTACGCCGACGCCGCCGAGACCTTCTGGCAGAACTGGGTGCTGGGCTACGACCTGGAGCGACAGGCGACGCTGGCCGACCGCATGGGGCAGTCGGGCCGCGGGCTGTCGATCGACCGGCTGGGCGCGTGGATGCGCGGCATGGCCGGCGCCGCGCGCGAATCGGCGGGACCGGCGGCGGCCGCCGTGTCGCTGACGATGGCGGCGGTGGCGGTGTGGTTCCTCGCGGGACGGCCGTGGTGGCGGCAATGGTGGAGGAGGCGCAGCCAGATGCTCCGGATGCAGCGCGGCCAGATGGAATCGTCCGACGCGGCGCTGCTCTACCGGCGGGGCCTCGAAGCCTTGCGTCGGCGTGGATTCGAGAAGCCCGCCTGGATGACGCCGGCCGAGTTCGTCCGCGTGCTGCCCGCCGATCTGGCGGAGGTGACCGCCGAGGTCACCGAGTCCTACCACGCGCTGCGCTTTGGCGGGCGCCTGGCGACCGCGCCGCGTCTGCTGTTCCTGCTCGAGCAACTGGAGCGGACTCCCCTCCGGGCGGTGAACAGATGACGGCGGCCGGACGATGACCGTCCGTCGCGGCGGCATGCCGCTGCGGTGGTGGATCGGGGCCATGCTGTTCGCTTCCACCACCATCAATTACATCGACCGCCAGACGCTTAGCGTGCTGGCGCCGCGCCTCAAGGAGGAGTTCACCTGGACCAACTCCGACTTCGCGCTCATCGTGATCGCCTTCCGCGTCGCCTACGCCTTCGGGCAGACCGTCTTCGGGCGCGCGCTCGACCAGCTCGGCACGCGGCGCGGCCTGCCGATCATGGTGGCGTGGTATTCGCTGGCGGCCATGGCGACCAGTCTCGCCGTCGGCCTGCGCAGCTTCGCGCTGTGCCGGTTCCTGCTCGGCTGCGGCGAATCGGCCAACTGGCCGGGCGCGGCCAAGACGGTGTCGGAGTGGTTTCCGCGGCACGAGCGCGGCTGGGCGGTGGCGCTCTACGACAGCGGGTCGGCGATCGGCGGCGCGGTGGCGCCGATGATCGTGCTGGGACTTTACGGCGCGTTCGGCACCTGGCGTCCGGCGTTCCTGATCACCGGGACGCTGGGGTTCCTGTGGATCGTCGCGTGGCGGCTGGTGACTCGCGGCGTCTCGTGGCCGTCGGCGGGGCCGGAGGCGGAGGCGGGCGAATCCGCCGCGCCGCGCCCGCCCATGCGAGAGCTGCTCGGGATGCGCAGGACCTGGGGCATCGTGCTGGGGCGCTCCCTCACCGACCCGGTGTGGTTCTTCATCACCGACTGGTTCGCGATTTATCTGGTCTCGAAGGGCTTCGCGGTGGAGAATTCGCTGCTGGCCTTCTGGGTGCCGTTCCTGGCGGCCGATCTCGGCAACTTCGCCGGCGGCGGATTCTCCAGTTGGCTGATCTCGCGCGGGTGGCCGGTGGTGCGCGCGCGCAAGCTGGTGGTGGTGGCCGGCGGGATCGGGATGGCGATGCTGATCCCGACGGTCTTCACGTCGAGTTACGCGGCCATCGTCGCGCTGGTGGCGGTTTCGACGTTCGCCTACGCGGCCTTCTCGACGATGATGCTGGCGCTGCCGGCCGACCTGTTTCCGAGCCACTCGGTGGCGTCGGTGAGCGGGCTGAGCGGCACCGGCGCCGGCATCGGGACCATTCTGACGACCTATGTCATCGGCGCGGTGACGGATCGCTACTCGTTCGCGCCGGTGATGGTGGGCGCGAGCCTGGTACCCGTCGCCGCCATGATCCTGGTGCTCGTGATGGTGCGCGAGGGCCGATATAATCACCGGGATGGGTGAGCACGGACATTCCGGAAAACACGAGGCGCACCGGCGGCTGGTCGCGCGGCTGCGGGACCAGGCGCGCGACGTCGAGCGCCTGTGCTCGGGGCTCGACGAGGAACAGGTGGCGCGCCACACGATTCCCGGCAAGTGGTCGCTCAAGGAGATCGCCGCGCATCTGCTGCGGTCGCAGGAGATTTTCGAAGGGCGCGTCGAGGCCATGTGCCGCGATGACAATCCGGCGGTGCGGTCGTGGAATCCCGACCACGACGACGAGTTCCCGAATCTGGCGGCGCTGCCGGGCGCGGAGATTCTGACGCGGTTGCGCGCGGGGCGCGAGCGGCTGGCGGCGTCGCTGGATGCACTCGACCCGGCGGGGTGGCATCGGCCGGGGCGGCATCCCGACTACCCGAACGGCTACGACGTGCACTTCCAGGTGGAGTACATGGCGCTGCACGAGGCACATCATCTCTATCAGATGTACCAGCGGCGCGCCGCGTTGGGACGGATTCCGCATGGGTGAAGGATTGGGTCCGCTCCCTTTGGTCGCGGCTCGGAAGCCAGGGTGGCGCGGCGCGTTGACTGCGGTGGCCGGGTGCCTGGCGCTGGCATCGTGCGGGAACGACCGGCCCGCCAGCGTGGCCTCGGCCGGCGACCACGCCGCGGCGGTGCGCCGTCTGAGCGCCGACATCGCGTTTCTCTCCTCGGACCTGCTGGAGGGCCGCGGCACGCCCAGCCGCGGACTCGACATCGCCGCCGCCTACCTCGAAGCGCAACTGCGCGCCATGGGCGCCGCGCCGCCGACCTTCTCCTCGTACCTGCAAACCTACCGCATCGGCAGCTACTCGCCGGCGCAGGCCACGGTAACCGTCCGGATTAACGGCCGGCCGGTGGCGCCGGGCGACTACGTGTTCATTAACATCGGCCGCGACCCGGCGAAGTTTCCGGCGTCGCTGCCGCTGGTCGACGCCGGCACCGGAGTGGTACACGAAGAGCGCAACGCCAACGACCTGTCGGGAGTGGACGTCAAGGGCAAGGCGGTGGTGGTCCGCAAGGGCGCGCCCTGGAAGCTCGACTCCGGGGCGGTATTCGGACCGGACCGCGCGATCGGCAAAGTGATGGCGGCGACGGTGCGCGGCGCCGAAATGATCGTGTACCTCAGCGACCAACTGGACCTGGGGGTCGAGGCCGAGCAGGGCTTCTTCCTCCAGATGAAGCAGGCCAACGTCGGCTTTGTGCGCGACCCGCGGCTGAAGCACGCCTCGGCGCTGAATCCGATTCTGGTGCTGCGGCCCGCAGCGTATACGCCGGCGGCGAACGGCAGGATCGAGATCGCCATCTCGGCCAAAGTGGAGGAAGCGCGCGCGTCCAACGTGATGGGCGTGATCCCGGGAACCGACCCGGCGCTGCGCTCGGAGTGGGTGGTGCTGGCGGCGCACTACGATCACCTGGGATCGCACTCCACCGCGGGTAAGGACGGCGTCTGGAACGGCGCCGACGACAACGCCAGCGGCACGGCCGGCGTGCTGGAGATCGCGCGGCGCATCGCGGCGTCGCCGGGCAGGCGCAGCACGCTGGTGTTCTTCACGAGCGGCGAGGACCGCGGCATTTTCGGATCGGCCTACTATTCGATTCAGCCGGAAGCGCCGATGGCCAGTGTCGCGGCGATGATCAACCTCGACATGATCGGGCGCTCGGAGGGCACGGTGCAGGCCATCGCGCCAACGTCGCCGAAGCTGTTCGATCAGGCTGTGGAGGCGGGCGCGCGGCACGGGATCAACGTGATCGCCGATCAGCAGCCGTCGTGGCGGCTGATCTACCTGACGGACACCTACCACTTCGCGCGCGCGGGCGCGCCGACGATTCACTTTTTCACCGGCGTGCACCCGGACTATCATCAGCCATCGGACACGGCCGACAAGATTCGCACCGAGGAGCTGGCGCGGATCGTGGAGGTGGCGGCGGATATGGCGCGATCGTACGCGGGCGGCGCGCCTCGGGCGGGGTTTCAGCGGCCGGCGTGGTTCGTCGCGCCGTGACGCTGGCCTACGTATTCTGGCACTGGCCGAAGCCGGGAGGGGCGCGCGAAGTCTACGAGACGCGCCTCGGCATGTTTCACGATGCGCTGGCGGCGCATCCGCCGCGCGGGTTCGAGCGGTCGGCGGCGCTACGGGTGTCGGGCGCGCCGTGGACCGGTGCTGCCGAAGCTTACGAGGACTGGTACCTGATCGACGGCTTCGCGGCGCTCGGCGAGATCAACGAGGCGGCGGTGAGCGGAGCGCGGCAGCGGCCGCACGACGAGGTCGCCGTGGAGGCCGGGGGCGGGACGGCTGGAGTGTACAGGTTGATCGCCGGCGCGGGGGATGTGGCGGCGGCGCGGGTGTCGTATTGGATGGCGAAGCCCGCCGGGATGACTTACGCGGCCTTTCGCGAGGCGCTTGGGGGCGCGCTGGCGTCGCCGGGGACGTCGCTGTGGCAACGGCAGATGACGCTGGGTCCGGCGACGGAGTTCTGCCTGCAAGCGCCGGGCGCGGCCGCGGCGCCGGAGGCGGTTTCGGCGACAGTGGTGCGCGTTGAGCTGACGTGGCCGCGCGGTTGACCGCAATCCGGTGAACTGATCTACTGATTACGAAGCGAGGTGACTATGCTCCTCCGAGTCCTGAAAAACCTGACGCGCCGCGACCTGTTCCGCGCCGGCGGGCTGGCCGCGCTGGCGGGCGGATCGCAGCAGTCGTCGCAGGCGGCGCCGGCGCTGCGCATCGGGGCCGACATTTTTCAATCGATCGGCGTGCGGCCGATCGTCAACTGCCGCGGCACGTTCACGATCATCACCGGGTCGCAGACGCTGCCGGAAGTGAAGCGCGCCATGGATGAAGCCTCGCGCCACTACGTCCACATGGACGAGCTGATGGAGGCCGTGAGCGCGCGGCTGGCCGAGCTGACGGGCGCCGAGTGGGGCATCGTGACGGCGGGATGCGCGGCGGCGCTGGCGCACGCGACGGCGGCCTGCGTCGCGGGGTCGGACCCGGAGAAGATGCAGCGGCTTCCGGATCTGCGGGGCCTGAAGAACGAGGTCATCTCGCCGCGCTACTCGCGCAACGAGTACGACCACGCGGTCCGCATGATCGGCGTCAAGATGATCGACGTGGGCACGCGCGAGGAGTACGAGGCGGCCTTCAACAAGCAGACGGCGATGGTGATGGTGCTCGCCGGGCAGCAGGATCGCGGGCCGGTGCTGGGCCTCGAATACCTCGCGCAAGTGGCGGCCAAGCGCGGCGTGCCGGTGCTGGTGGACGCCGCCGCCGAGAAGCTGACAATTCCCAACGTCCATCTCCAGCGCGGCGCGACGCTGGTGGCCTACTCGGGCGGCAAGTGCATTCGCGGACCGCAGTGCGCGGGCCTGCTGCTCGGGCGCAAGGACCTGGTGCAGGCGGCCTGGATCAACAGCGCGCCGCATCACGCCGCGGGCCGCGCGATGAAGGTCGGCAAGGAAGAGATCATGGGCATGCTCGCGGCGGTTGAGATGTGGGTGAAGCGCGACCATGACGCCGAGTGGAAGACGTGGGAGTCGTGGCTCGACGAGATCGCGGCGAAGGTGAAGACGGTGGCGGGCGTGACCACGGAGATCACGCGCCCGCAGGGACTCTCGAACAGCGCGCCCAGGCTGCGCATCGCCTGGGACGGCGCGAAGCTGGGCATCACCGGCACGGAGGTGGAGAAGCTGCTGCTCGACGGCGAGCCGCGCGTCGTGCTGGCGGGGGCGCAGGGCGATCGGCGAAGGATGCAAAGCTCGGTCGGCGTCATGCCGTATATGATGATGCCGGGCGACGCCAAGGTGGCCGCGGCGCGCCTGCATGCGGTGCTGGCGAAACCTCCGAAGTTCGAGACGCCGGCGATTCCCGCGCCCTCGGTGGACGTGACGGGGCAGTGGGAGGTCGACGTGGAGTACACCTGCGGGAAGGCGCGGCACGGGCTGGTGTTCGAGCAGAAGAACGGCGAGCTCGTGGGGACGCACACCGGCGATATTCTCGCGGGCGATTTGCGCGGCGCGGTGGAAGGATCGCAGGTGCGCTTCCGGAGCTCGCACCGCTACGAGGGGAAGCGGCTCGGCTACGACTTCACGGGGACGTCGGATGGGACGACCATCGCCGGGGTCGTGGATTTGGGCGAGTACGGCAAGGCGAAGTGGTCGGCGCGGCGGCGGAAGTACGGGGCTTAGCGCGATGCGTCGCGCTCGGCCTGGCGGATGATGACGGGTGCGAGGCCGGCGAGATTCGCCGGAAGGCGAACGCGC
>CAZEVY010000001.1:57426-65180 GCA_964515555.1 uncultured Solibacteraceae bacterium
CTGGCGGATGATGACGGGTGCGAGGCCGGCGAGATTCGCCGGAAGGCGAACGCGCAAGATCACCAAGTCGGGCGCCGGCCCGACGAGCATCGCCACGCCGTGAACGGGGTCGTCGCTTTTTTTCAGCCAGGAGTTGTATGTTCCCAGCCCGTCGGCGTGAGCGGGGGTCGTGTACTCGACGGTATTGTCACCTTTGTAAGTGAGGACGTCCTTCGGGTACGGCGCGAAGGTGAGCGCCGTATCGAACCCCTCGGTGAGGGAGATCGCGACGGCCCTGTGAGCCGGGAAGACCCGCGCTATGATTTCGGCCACGTCGAATCGTCCGATGGTTTCGCCGCTCCGGTGGCTGATCGCGATCGCCGGTCCCGTGAAGCCCGTCCGATCCGGCAGGTTGGCCCAATCGATCGGCTGCGGGCTTACCAGCAGCGATGCGCCGCCGGAGCCGTAGACTCCGAAGCAGTGCCAGCCGCGCGGGCCGAGGACGCTTAGATGCTCGGACTTGTAGTACGCAAGCTGTGCGGCGAACTGCGCCGGAATCGGCAGGGACTTGCTCGCGCCCGTGGGCGCATCGATGGGTCCGATCTGACCGTCGGACTTGCAGCCGACGAAGGGGACGGTCGCGGTCTTCGGCTGCGCGAACGACGGAAGCGCGGCGACTAAGAGCAGGAGCGCGCCACCGTCACGCCATTTTGCGTTTGCGGAGTTCATCGACGGCCACCGCCAGAATGATGATCGCACCGATGATGGCCTGCTGCACGTAGGGCGAGATGCCGAGCAGGTCGCTGCCGTTCGACAGCAGTCCCATGATGAAGGCGCCGATGAGCGTGCCGATGACGCTGCCCTCGCCGCCGCGCAGGCTTCCGCCGCCGATCACCACCGCGGCGATCGCCTGAAGCTCGTAGCCCTGGCCCGCGGTCGGCTGTCCGGTCATGAGGCGCGAGGCCTCGATCATGCCGGCGAAGCCGGTGAGCATGCCGCCGATGGTGTACACGGCGGTCGTATGAAACGCCACGGGAATGCCGGCGTAGAGCGCGGCCTCGTGGTTGCTGCCGATGGCGAAGGCGTAGCGTCCCAGGCGCGTGTGCTCCAGGATGATGTGCACGGCGGCGCCGCACACCACCAGAATCCACAGCACGACCGGAACGCCGACTACAGTACCTTCGCCGAGATAGGAGAACGCCTGCGGGATGCGGTGCACCGGCAGTCCATTCGAAATGATGAGCGCCAGACCGCGCACGATGCCGAGCGTGCCGAGCGTCACGATGAACGGGTTGATGCGCAGCGTGGTCGTCAGCAGGCCGTTGGCGAAGCCGCACAGCATTCCGGTGAAGACTCCCGCTGCGATGCCGGCGGGAATCGGCCAGCCGCGCTCCATCGCCATGGCGCCGATGAGTCCGCCCATCGCGAGGATCGAGCCGACCGAGAGATCGATGCCGCCGGCGATGATGATCATCGTCATGCCGAGCGCCATGATGTTGATGACGGCGGTCTGGCGCACGACGCTCGAGAGGTTTGTGCCGGTGAGGAAGTGCGGCGTCGCCAGCGACAGCGCCACGACCAGCGCGATCAGCGTGAGAAAGGGGAGCAGCCGCTGGATCATGCCGCCGCCTCCAGCGCCGCCAGACGCATGATGTCGGCCTGCGTGGCGCCGCGAGCGAGCTCGCCGGCGAGGCGGCCCTGGCGCATGACGAGGATGCGGTCGGGCGCCTGCAACAATTCGGGGAGCTCGGAGCTGACCATGAGAATCGCGGCGCCGGAGCGGGCCAGGCTATCCATCATCTCGAAGACCTCGGCCTTGGCGCCGACGTCGATGCCGCGGGTCGGCTCGTCGAACAGGAACACGCGCGCCGTGCCCAGCAGCCACTTGGCGATGACCACCTTCTGCTGATTGCCGCCGCTGAGGCGGCCGGCGAGCTGTCGCGGGGAGTCGGCGCGGATGCGGAGTTTCGCGATGTAGTCGGCGGCGAGGCGGCGCTCCTCGGCGAGGCGCAGCACGCCGCCGGGGCTGACGCGCGCGAGGTTGGCGATGGTCATGTTGTGCGCGATGGAGAGCGCGCGCGCGAGTCCGGTGCGCTGGCGGTCCTCGGGGATGAGAGCGACGCCCGAGCGCACGGCGTCGCGCGGCGACCGGATGCGGGCGTCGCGGCCGGCGATGGCGACGCGGCCGCGGTCGACGGGGTCGAGTCCGAAGATGGCGCGGCAGAGCTCGGTGCGGCCGGCGCCGACGAGTCCGGCGAGTCCGACGATTTCGCCGGCGCGCAGCGAGAAGGAGATGTCCTTGAGCAGTGGCGCGCGCGTGAGTCCCTCGACGCGGAGGAGCTCCTCGCGGGGCGGGAGGGAGTCGCGGCGGTAGATCGCCGAGACTTCGCGTCCGACCATGTGCTCGATGATGCGCTCATTCGAGAGCTCGGCGAGCGGGCCGGTGTGGACAGTCTCGCCGTCGCGCAGGATGGTGACGCGGTCGCCGACGGCGCGCAGCTCCTCGAGGCGGTGCGTGATGTAGATGACGCCCATGCCGCGGTCGCGCAGCGCGCGCACGATGCGGAAGACCTCGTGGGTCTCGGATTCGGAGAGCGAGCTGGTGGGCTCGTCGAAGATGAGCAGGCTCGAGCCGTGTTGAATCGCGCGGCAGATTTCGACGAGCTGCTTGCCGGCGGGGCTGAGGCGCTCGACGCGCCAGTCGGCCTGAAGCGGGAAGCGGTGTTCCTCGATGAGACGCGCGGCGTCGCGCATCATGCGGCGGCGGTCGACGAAGCCGAAGGGGAGGCGTGGGGCGCGCCCGAGGAAGATGTTCTCGGCGACGGTGAGGTGCGGAGCGAGGAGCGACTCCTGATGCACCATGGCGATGCCGATGGCGGCGGCCTCGGCGGGAAGCCGGAGGTCGACGGGTGCGCCTTTCCAGAGCATTTCGCCGGAGTCGCGCTGGTAGATGCCGGCGACGATTTTCATGAGGGTGGACTTGCCGGCTCCGTTTTCGCCGAGCAGCAGGTGGACTTCGCCGGAGTCGACCGAGAGGTTGCCGTCGCGGAGCGCAACCACGCCGCCGAATCGCTTTCCGATGCCGCGGAGTTGGAGGAGCATGGAAAGGATTCAGTTTACATGAGATGAGTAGAGACACTTCGGCGCCGGCAACGGCGATCAGCGATCAGCGGTCAGCGGTCAGCGATCAGCTATCAGCTTGCCGTCCGCGCCGGGCGCCGCGTTAACGAGACGCCCGGCGGGGTGTTCGAGGAGAATGGTGGCCTTCGGTATGCCGGGTCCGGGAGAGGGGACCTCGTGGCCGCGCGGCGCCAATCATGATCGGCGCGTTGCGGAGCGCACATTGAAGTCCTTAACCGAAAGAACCCAACGAGCCGTTCTCAGTTTGTGACATCGCGCACGACGCAGCGGGGCGCGATGTTGCCTGAACTATGGAGCGCGCCCCGCGCTGTGCGCTCCACGCCGTTACTGCTTACTGATACTTGCCATTACACCTCAGCATGGGAATCGATTCCCTCTTGTCCCGCTCCTTCCTTGTGTTTTCGGAGCGGCAAGCCTTCTGGTGCGGAACTCGCCGGTTTCGTGTCCCGGGTCCAAATTCCGCCGTGGAAGGCGCAGACGACACCAAATGACGACTTGCGATCCGGATCGCGTCGACGAGGCCGGCGACGTGCCCGGCCTTGAGTTGCCACCAGTGTAGGGGGAGGGCGAACGCCGGCCGCGGACGCCATTCGCGGAAGTGCCTGGAACGGCGGGATCTTTGCGAAATCGAAACGCTGGTGACTGCCGGAACTCAGCCGGCGGAGGCGACGACTTCGATCTCGATGAGGGCGTCCTTATCGAGCCGCGCGATCTCGACGGTGGTTTTGGCGGGGCGGTGCGGGAAATAGTGCGCGTATACCTGATTCATCGCTGGTAATTGGGTGAAAGCGGTGATGAATATATTCACTTTGGCGACGCGATCGAGCGACGAGCCGGCGGCGGCGAGAATCGCGCGGATGTTTTCGAGCGCCTGGCGCGTCTGCGCGGCGACGCCTTCGGGCAGGCGGCCGGAAGAGGGGTCGACGCCGAGTTGGCCGGAGACGTAGAGGACCTCGCCGAGCCGGACGGCCTGCGAGTAGGTGGCGTTGTTGGGCGGGATGGCGGGGACGTCAACTGGAATTGGCGACGGCATGGAGGACCAGTATACGGCAGGTCATACGGCAGGTCAGCGCTCGGCGACGGTGTACATCTGCTCCGAGAAGCGCGACATGGCGCCGGTGAGCGGCTTATAGAAATCGCCGCAGGCCGATTGCAGGCCGCCGTGCTGCTTGTCCTTCTGAAACGACGCGAGGCTGTCGATCCAGCCGCACCAGGTGAGGCCGACGAAGCCGGGCCGGGAGAAGGCGTTTTCGGCCAGATCAAGGAAGGCCGCGGCGCGCTCCGCCTGCGTGCGGCAGTGTGGGCCGTAGGGATCGGGCATCTCGGGATAGGGGACGGCGAACGAGACGTCGCCGTTGAAGACGGGCTTGCCGGTGAGCCGCGACCATCGCTCGATCACGGGCCGCTGCTCGCGCCAGTATCCGAACATCTGCATGAAGACGAGGTCCATATGGCGGCCGGCGAGGCGGACAATGGCGTCCGGTGTGGCGGTGTTGCCGTTGAGCTTGTCGCCGACGACCAGATGATTCGGGTCGTGGCGGCGGATGGCGGCGGCGGCGACGGAGTAGTAGCGGTCGACGACGCGCTCGAGGAAGGCTTCGTTATCGCGCCGCTCGACGGCGTTGGCGGGGTCGTGAAGGGGGCGCCAATCGGCGGCGGCGGCGAGGGCGTCGAAAGAATCGAACGACGTGGCGTAGGCGCGGTTGAAGGCGGCGATATCGCGATGGCGCTCGCGCATGGTCTCGACGTAGGCGAGTTTGCCGGGCGCCGGCGCGGAGAGATTGCGGAGGACGCGCGGCCAGGTGGGGAGGCCGGGACGGGTGGCGCCGAAGGTGTTGTTGATGCGCGGGGCGGCGTCGGCTTCGGTGAAGATGGGGCAGTCGGTGAAGAAGTAGCCGATCAGCCAGGGATCGGCGGCGCGCGGGGCGGCGTCGTCGCGGGCGAGGCGGTCGCAGTGCGCGGCGAAATCGGGCGCGAAGACGTCGCGGAAGTCGGCGGCGGCGGGCGTCATGTAGTGGTTGATGGCGACGAATTCGAGGCGGTGGATGTAGGGGGCGAAGCCGCGGGGAAGTCCGCGGGTGGGCGTGTGGACGCCGAGGTGATTCATGCCGAGAGCGGTGAGGTCGTCGCGCAGCTTCTTGTGAAAGGCGGGGAGGAGCTCGGCGGGCGGGGCTTCGACGGGGACGCCGAGGCGTCCGGCCCATTGCGCGGCGCACTCCTTTCGGCGCAGGAGTCCGTAGTGGGCGTGGTTGAGACCGAAGCCGAGGTAGGGGTGTCCGTCGGGTGTGACGAGCCACCAGCGGCGGCCGTGCTCGAGTCGGAATCGGCCGGTGGACTGGAGGCGGCGCGCGGTCCAGCCGCCGTAGGGGTCGCGTGCGGCGGCGGGGAGGAGGGGAGCGGCGAGAGTGGCGAGGAGGTCGCGGCGCCGCATATATTGAATAGGTTACGCCGTCGATCGGGTGGGCGGCGATCGCCGAAACATTCAGGCCCAGAAACGTTTATGCCGGAAAAGCCCTACGAGCACAACCAGATCGAATTGAAGTGGCAGGCGCGCTGGGAGGACGGCCGCCTCTACGCCGCCGAGGAGAACTCGGCGCGGCCGAAGTATTACGTGCTCGAAATGCTCCCCTACCCGAGCGGCACGCTGCACGTGGGCCACGTGCGCAACTACACCATCGGCGACGCGCTGGCGCGCTACAAGTGGATGCGCGGTTACAACGTCATCCATCCGATGGGGTGGGACGCCTTCGGCCTGCCCGCCGAGAACGCCGCCATCGCCAACAACCGCCATCCGCGCGACTGGACTCGCGCCAACATCGAGTTCATGAAGCGGCAGCACCGCCGCTACGGCTTCAGCTACGACTGGGATCGCGAGGTCTCCACCTGCGAGACCGAATAATACCGCTGGAATCAGTGGTTCTACCTGAAGATGCTGGAGCGCGGCCTGGCCTATCGGCGGAAGGCGCTGGTGAACTGGTGCCCGGAGTGCGCGACGGTGCTCGCCAACGAGCAGGTGGTCGACGGCTGCTGCTGGCGCCACGAGACGACGCCGGTGGAGCAGCGCGCGCTCGAACAGTGGTTCCTGAAGATCACCGACTACGCCGAGGAGCTGCTGGCCGACATCGCGAAACTCGAAGGCGGCTGGCCGGAGCGCGTGCTGACGATGCAGCGCAACTGGATCGGACGCTCGGAGGGGGCCGAGATCGACTTCCGCGAGGCGGAGACGGGCGCGCCGATTCGCGTCTTCACCACGCGTGTCGACACGATTTTCGGCGCCACCTGCGTGATCCTGGCGCCCGAGCATCCGATGACGGCCTCGCTGGTTTCGGGGGACGCCGCGGCGCGGGTGAAATCGATGATCGACGAGCGCGCGCGCAAGGACCCGGGCGACCTGGAGAAGCGCGGCCTCGCCACGGGGCGCTTCGCCGTGAATCCCTATAGCGGCGAGCGCGTGCCCATCTGGATCGGCGATTTCGTGCTGATGGGCTACGGCACCGGCGCCATCATGGCGGTGCCGGCACATGACCAGCGCGACTTCGAGTTCTGCCGCAAGTACGGCATCGCGGTGCGGCCGGTGATTCGTCCGGCCGATGGCGCTTTGGCCGAAGAGTCGGCGATGGCGGAGTCCTTTCCCGACGACGGCGTGCTGGAGAATTCGGGCGAGTACTCCGGCCTCGCGAGCGACGAGGCTCGCCGCCAGATGACCGCGCGCGCGGAGCGCGACGGGTTCGGCAAGGGCGCGGTGACGTTTCGCATCAAGGACTGGGGCATTTCGCGGCAACGCTACTGGGGCACGCCGATTCCGGTGGTGCACTGCGCGGCGTGCGGCATCGTGCCGGTGGCGGAGAGCGATCTTCCCGTGGTGCTGCCGCTCGACATCGAGATCACCGGACGCGGAAGGTCGCCGCTGGAGAACGTCGCGGCGTTCGTCAACACTACCTGTCCGCGGTGCGGCGGGTCCGCGCGGCGCGAGACCGACACGATGGACACGTTCATCGACTCGTCGTGGTACTTCTACCGCTACTGCGACGCGCGCAACGGCGGCGCTCCGTTCGACTCGAAGAAGATCGCCTACTGGTTTCCGATCGACCAGTACATCGGCGGCGTGGAGCACGCGATTCTGCACCTGATCTACTCGCGGTTCTTCACGAAGGTGATGCGCGACCTGGGGCTGGTGTCGAACGACGAGCCGGTGCTGCGGCTGTTCACGCAGGGGATGGTGATCAAGGACGGCGCCAAGATGTCGAAGTCGCTGGGCAACGTGGTGAGCGCCGACGAGATGGCGGAGAAGTACGGGACCGACACGGCGCGGCTGTTCGCGCTGTTCGCGGCGCCGCCGGAGAAGGACCTCGACTGGCAGTTCGGGGGCGTGGAGGGGGTGAACCGGTTTCTCTCGCGGGTGTACCGGTTCGTGACGCGGACGCTGGATCGCGCGCAGGCCTCGGCGGAGCGCAGTGGCGACGAGCGCCCCGAGGACAGAAAGGCCCTGCGCAGGCTGCACCAGACGATCGGCAGGATCACCGAGGATTTCGAGTCGCGCTGGCACTTCAACACGTCGGTGGCGGCGTTGATGGAGCTCATGAACGAGTTGACGGAGCTGGAGTCGAAGCTTTCGGGGGGCGCGCTGGCGGAGA
>CAZEVY010000001.1:65280-175691 GCA_964515555.1 uncultured Solibacteraceae bacterium
CGTGAAGGTGGTGGTGGTGCCGGATAAGCTGGTGAATATCGTGGTGAAGGGATGAGAGCATGAGCGACGACTTCGTCATGGAGCGCACCGGCAAGCTGGAGGATCTCGACCGCTCGTTCGACGTCGAGTACTGGCAGCGTCAAGGGTCGGCTGCGATTTTCGCCGCCGCCTGGGAAATGGTGGTCGAAGCGTGGAAGCTGAAGGGCCGCGACCCCGATGAACTCCGACTTCAAAGAACTGTTGAGAGCCTTCAACGACTCTGAGGTCGAGTACCTCGTCATCGGCGGGTACGCCGTCATGCATTATTCCGAGCCGCGCTTCACAAAGGACCTCGACCTCTGGGTTAACGCTACCGCTGCGAATGCAGACCGCGTATTCCGCGCCCTCGCCGCCTTTGGCGCGCCGCTCGCGGGAATGAAGCCGGAGGATTTCGCGAAGGCCGGGACGTTCTACCAGATGGGCCGGCCGCCGGTTCGAGTCGACATTCTGATGTCGGTCACGGGCATGACGTTCGGCAGCGCATGGCCGAATCGAGTGCTCGCCGACTTCGGCGGCGTTATCGCGAACGTGGTCGCGAAGGCCGATCTCATCACGATCAAACGAGCACTCGGCCGACCGCGCGACATCCTCGACGCCGATGAGTTGGACCGCGCTCCATGACGTTATGAAACCATGATCGAGGATATTCAGGCCGCGGCGGTTCTTTCGGACGAGCCGCTCGCATCTCCAGTCGACGTCGCGCACAACGCAGCGGGGCGCGAGCGTTGACTGCCAGCGTGGAGCGTCGGCAGGATCACCGAGGATTTCGAGTCGCGCTGGCATTTCAACACGTCGGTGGCGGCGTTGATGGAGCTGATGAACGAGTTGACGGAGCTGGAGTCGAAGCTTTCGGGGGGCGCGCTGGCGGAGATTCTGGAAAAGCTGGTGCTGCTGCTGGGTCCCTTCGCGCCCTACATGGCCGAGGAGTTGTGGGAGCAGATGGGCCGCACGGGACCGGTGTGCAAGCAGCCGTGGCCGGTCTGCGACGCCGAGCTGGCGCGCGAGGACGAGGCCGACATCGTCGTGCAGGTGAACGGGAAGGTGCGGTCGCGGATGGCGGCGCCGTTCGGGACGCCGCGCGAGGAGCTGGAGCGGCGGGCACTGGCCGACGGAAAGGTGCGCGCGCTGGTTGACGGCAAAGCTGTCGTGAAGGTGGTGGTGGTGCCGGATAAGCTGGTGAATATCGTGGTGAAGGGATGATTGAAGAGCAAAGGGTAAGGTCGAGTCCTTTGTCGTGCGCATTCCATGACAGGTGTACACTGGAGTCGTGATCACGAAGGCCCCACCGCGCGAGTCACGCGCCGCGATGCTGCAGCGGCTTCGGCAAAAGGCCGCGGAGAATCCCGACCTCCTGACCGAAGACGAAGACGATATCCTCTACATCGAGCAGCACAAGGACGAGCCGACAGTTCCCTTCGACGAGGTGCTTCGTGAAGACGGCCGCGAGCGCGTGGATGGCCGTATACAGAAGATCGGCGCAGCGAGCACTCCGCGCCATCGTCGAAGGTGACGTTCGCGACGAGCTTTACGAGGCCGTCAACGACCTGGAGGCCGATCCGTTCCCCCCGGACGCTATCGAGTTAAAGGGAAACCCCGGCGTTTTCAGGATTCGCGTCGGGCAATATCGCGTTCTGTACCAGGTTTCCGAAAAACAGCAGAAGATCGTCATTGAACGAGTAAGTCTGCGGGAAACGGCCTACAAAGGCTACGAGCCGTACGTACCCCACCCGACCCGCCGTGGCGGCCGTCGCCCTGCCACCTGACCGACCGGGCGACGCAGCGGGGCGCGAGCGTTGACTGCCAGCGTGGAGCGCGCCCGGCGCTGTGCGATCAGATCTTCAGAAACAGCTTTCGACGATACATCCAGTACAGGACCAGCCAGTACACCAACAAGACCGCCGCTCCGATGACGGCGGGCTCCAGCGCCGCGCCGAAGACCTGAAACGCCGCCGGGCCCAGGTGAATGCGCAGGCTGCTCAGCAGGAATCCCTCCCACCAGTGCGCGATCAAGTATGCCGCGATGGAGTTCGCGCCGATGACCACCAGCGGGAAGGCCCACTTCCGGTAGCCCTTCCTCTCGATAATCCAGCAGAATGCCGCCAGGAACAGGAAGCACACTCCGCCGCTGAACAGCGTCCATCCCGGCGTCCAGATGCGCTTCACCAGGGGGACGACTCCGGCCGCGTGCAGCGCCAGGCCCGAAACGATTCCGATGACGCCGGCCGCGACGAGCTTCGTCATCGGCACGCGCGGCGACGACGATCGCAGCCAGCGGCCCGCCGCGAGGCCGAGAATCATTGTCCCCAGGGTCGGCAAGAAGCTCAGAGTCAGGTAGCCGCCGCGATTGGCGACGAACGGCGCCGATCGCGGGAAGAGGTTGAGGAACCACTGGTCGAAGGCGCTTCCGAGATTGGCGTTCTTGTTCCAGTGGGCCATCAGGCCGGTGTAGTGATGCGGCCAGTCCGGAGGCACGCCGGCCTTCGCGTAGTCGAAATCGGGAGCGGCCACCGGATACACGGCCCACGCCAGCCAGTAGCCCGTGAGGATGACCGCGAGCGCGATCCATTGCCAGCGCGGGCGGCGGAATCCCAGCAGGAACAGGATCGGATAGCCCAGGCCGATCTGCGCCAGCGTGTCCTCGAAGGTGAAGTTGGTCCGCGGTCCGCTGGCCGACCGCAGAAAGACCCCCAGTGCGACCAGCAGCAGCGACCGCCAGAGCGCATGTCCGAACATACGCGGGAAGGTCCCGCCCCTGGCGACGCGGCTCGCGATCGAGTAGGGCAGGGCTACTCCAACCAGAAAGGAGAATCCCGGTTGAATCGTGTCGTGCAGCGAGCAGCCGGCCCAGTCGACGTGCGTCTGGAGGGAAGCGAGGAATCCCCAGGCCCAGCTTTCGGGAAGGGCGCGCGCGACGCGGGAAAGGCGGAGGACTTCCGCCATCATCAGCAGCATCACGAAGCCGCGGTAGGCGTCGACGGCGAGATTGCGCCTCGGGGGCGCCGCCAGAAGCGGCTCGCCGGCAGCGATGAATGGTTCGGAGGCGGCCTGCATTCCCGATTCCTGTGATGGAGTAGAGTGTAGTACATGCGACCGCGGAGTGTGGCTTTGCTTACGGCCATGGCCGCGGTCCTTTCCGCCTCCGGGCCGCGCTCCGAACGCGAGATCGCCGAGTGGGCCATACGGCACGGCGGTAGGGTGATCGTCGCCGGCAGCCGGACGCCCGTCGCCGACATGATGGCGCTGCCGGCGGGCGAGATCCGGCTGGTGGGCGTCGACCTCATGGGTACGCTGATCGATCCCAACGAGCTGGAGATGCTGAGCGGGCTGACGGGGCTCAAGGAGCTGTATCTGCCGGGTCCGAGCTGGAATCCGGGCGCCGGGAGCCGGCTAGACGCCAACGAGCAGTTGAAGTTTCTCGGCGATTTGAGCGGCCTGGAGAAGCTCTACTTCAGTCTCCACTTTCTGACGAACGTCAACGTGCGCGACAACGGCGTCGCGCTGCTGAGGGGGCTGGCGAATCTGAAGGAATTCCGCTGCGCGCAGTGCCGCCTCTCGAAGTTCAGCCTGGCGGCGTTTCCGAAGCTGGAATCCGTCGACCTCAGCCTCTCGACGTTCAGCGACGAGGGCATGAAGGGCATGGAGTCGCTCACCGGACTGCGCCGTCTGAGCCTGCGCGACACGCTGGTTACCGAGGAAGGGCTTCGGCACCTGAGCGGACTCACCCGCGTCGAGGAACTCGATCTGGCGGGGATTCACGTGACGGACGCGGGCCTGGCTCACCTGCGGAATCTGAAGGAGATTCGCAAGCTCAGCCTGCTCGGCTCGGAGATCACAGACGCCTCGGTCGACGTACTCGCGGGCATGCCGCGTCTCAGCGAGCTGAACCTCTATCGCAGCAAGATCACCAACGCCGGGCTGGCGCGACTGGCGGCGCTCAAGGACCTGTCGGCGGTCGACCTGCGCTACAGCCGCGTCACGCCGACCGGCGTGCAAAGCTTCCGGGCGGCGCTGCCGAAGTGCAAGGTGGAGTTTCTGAGCGCGGCGACCGTGCGGGGCCGCGCCGCGACGGCCGCGCGTCCGGCGGGAACCTCCGACGCGGCCATCGCCCAATGGGTGAAGTCGCTGGGCGGCAAGGCCGAGTTGGCCGGGGGCCGCGTGAAATCGGTGTCGCTGGCGTCGACCGGCATCGGCGACGCACAGGTGGCGGCGCTGGCGCCGCTCACGGCCATCGAGAAGCTCGACCTGGAGGCCACCGAGGTCGGCGACCTCGGGCTGGCGTCGCTCGGCAAGCTGAAGAGTCTCACGGACCTGAATCTGAGTCACACGACGGTCTCCGACGCGGGACTGGCGCACCTGGCAGGTCTGGAGAAGCTGGAGCGGCTGCGTCTCGGCGGAGTGCAGGTGCGCGGCGCGGGACTGGCGCACCTCAGGAATCTCGCCGCGCTGCGGTTCCTGGATCTCACCGCGTCGCCGGTCTCCGACGAGGGCGTCGAGCAGGCCGCCGGAATCCTCTCGATCGAGCATCTGCTGCTGGACGGCACCGACATCACCAACGGCGGGCTCAAGCATCTTCCGCGGCTGCCGCGACTCAAGTCGCTCTCGCTGGCCGGGACCGACGCCGGCGACGAGGGCCTGCGACAGATCGCACTCATCGCGACGATCGAGGAGCTGGTGCTCGACCACACGCGCTTCACCGACAAGGGACTCGAGCACCTGCGCCCGCTGGCGAACCTGACGCGGCTGGAGATGTTCCGCACGCGTGCCGGCAACAACGGCATGGCGGCGGTGGCGAGCCTCAAGAATCTCGCGGTGCTCGGGCTCGACTACACGTCGGTCGACGACAAGGGGATGGAGATCCTGAAGACGCTTCCGAAGCTCCGCGAGCTGCGGCTGGACAGCGCCGCGGTGACGGACGCCTCGGCGGCGGCGATCGGCTCGATGACCGGCCTCAAGGTGTTGAACCTGTACCACACGCTGGTGACCGAGAAGGGATACCAGCAACTGCGGGCGGCGCTGCCGGACTGCCGGATCACATTCGACCGCTATTCGTCGGCCACGACACGCCGGAGCGTGGAAAACCAATGAGACTTCTCGCCACGATTCTGCTGCCGGCCGCGACAATTCTCCTGGCCGCGCGGGTGGCCGCCGACGACGGCGCCCCCGATTGGATCGCCTCGGTCGGCGGCGTCGCCACCAAGGACAAGGCCGGACACATCGTCGCTGTCGACCTGCGCTCCAGTTGGGTCACCGACGCGGACCTGGCGCGGCTGGCGCAACTGCCGAACCTGGCGCGGCTCGATCTCTCGATGACGCGCATCACCGACCACGGCCTGCGGCAGTTGAGGAGCGCGCCGGCGATCGCCGAGCTGAACCTCTACTACGCCGAGCAGGTCACCGACGAAGGCATGGCGGCGGTGAAGGGCTGGAAGCATCTGAAGCGCGTCAACCTGCGTGGCTCCAAGATCACCGACACGACGCTCGAGCACCTCTCCGGCATCGAAACGATCGAGGCCGTGGACGCCGGTTTCGCGCAGGTCACCGACGTCGGAATCGACCACCTGATCGCGCTCCCGAACCTGAAAGAGCTGATGCTGGGCGGCAACAAGCTCACCGATATGGGCCTGTCGGCGCTGCGCCAGATGCCCGGCCTGCGATACCTGGACCTCGGCGGGATGCAGCGCACGGACTCGGGCCTGTGGTCGGTCAGCCTCACCGAGCTGGGCGTGGACGCGATCGCGACGCTGCGCGAGCTTCGGGAACTGCGCCTGGGCGGAATGGCGGTGTCGGCGCGGTCATTCGAGAAACTCAAGACGCTGACGAAGCTCGAGCGGCTGGGCCTGCAAGGCTGCCGGCGGGTGGGCGACGACGCTCTGGCGGTGCTCGCCACCTACCCGGCGCTTCAGACGCTCGACGTGAAAGGCACGGCGGCGACGGAAAAGGGAATCGCCGCCTTCCGGCAGGCCAAGCCCGCGGCGACGCTGCTGAGCGGCGCGTGGGAAGGTCCGCGCCCGCCTCGCGGCCAGTAAGGACTCGGGCCGCGGCCGATCGTCACCGCGCCGTGCGCTTAGAATACGTTTCTTCCCTTCATCTCCGCAGGCTTCGCGACTCCGAAGAACGACAGGATCGTCACCGTCATATCCTCGAGGCGCGGGTCGCCGACGTTGGCCTTGCGATTGGCCAGCAGCACCCCGGGCACATGCTCCGAGGCGATGCAGTGGTCGCCGATCCAGGCCTCGTTGTTCGCGACCACCGTCTCCTTCGGCACCGCGCCGAGCGCGGTCTGCCAGGACGAGCGATACCCCGGCGCGTAGCCGATCAGCAGATCGGGCGCCGTCTGGAGATCGTGCCGCGAGTACGCCTCGCCGGGCTTGTAGACGCGCGTGACGACCAGCTTGCCGTCCGCCGGGTCCTTGAAGGCCTTCAGCCGATCGACGATCTTGCCGAGGACAAAGTCGGCGTCCGGTCCCGCGACCGTGCCGTCGGACTCCCGCCCCATGCGGTTCAGGTAGATGCCGTTCAGTCCGACCGAGTAGGCCTCGGTGCGCGACCAGTCGACGTGCGCGAACAGTTCCTGGTCACCCACGTTGGCGGGATCGTCGAGCGTGAGGAAGCCTTCGCGCATCAGCCAGGTGTTGACGTGCACGGCGCGGTCGAAGGTCGAGAAGCCGTGGTCGGACATGACCACGACGGCGGCGTCGCCGGCCTTCTCCATCACCCAGCCGAGCGCGCGGTCGGCGAGCTGGTAGGACTCCAGCAGCTCGTCGTCGTGGCGTCCCCAGAGCATGTGCGAATTCTGATCGACGCCGAAGAAATGGAAGAACAGCAGACCGTCGGTGAAGCGCTCGAGCGCGTGGCGGAAGACGCGCAGGTGCTCATCGGCGACCAGGCGCGTCTGCGCGAGATACTCGGCGCGCGAGAGCACGTTCTGTCGCAACGCGGCGGTGTCCTCGGCCATGCCCTGGGTGTAGAAGCGGCCGCCGGCGGCGAGTTCGACGCTGTAGTCCGGCGGATCGGTGATCGGCAGCTCGGGCAGTCGCGGGTCGATGTTCACCGGCGAGACGTAGATCTTCAGGCCCGGATGCAGCTCGCGCGCGTAAATGCGGATCATGCCGGCGGCGTCTTTCATGTACGGAATCATCGGGAACCCGACGGGAATCCAGGGCGACCACTCGCCCTGCCGCACGATAACGCGCTCGGCGCCGATGCGGAAGATCGCGACGGGCTCGGCGGGGTCGACGTCGGCGACGATTTCGATGGAGGTGCGCGCGCGGTCCTTGCGCAGCGTGTTCTCCGGTCCTTCGAGGCGCAGGCGCGCGCGGTGGTTCACGCGGCCGACGCGGACGATGCGGCCGCCGGGAACATTGCGGGTCGACTCCTTTTCCGCGTCGGTGAAGAAGGTGAAGGTGCCGAAGGTGCCGCGCAGGTCGGGTGTGCCCATGCCGGCGAGCGACTGGCCTTCGCAGTCGACGGGCGGGAAGTTCGTCGGCATGCGGAGCACGGTGACGGGGATTCCGCGCTCGGAGAGCGTCTGCCAGAAGGCTTTGCCGCGGCGGAAGGATTTCACTTCGCCGGCGCTGAGCGGCAGCACCCAGGGGCCGATGGAGAGCGTGCGTCCCCCGACGGCGGTTTCGGCCATCGAGGACTGCGGCATGCGGGTCGCCGGATTTCGGTGGATGAAGTCGTAGATGCCGTGCTGGCCGGGGTCGGTGCCGGTGATGAAGGTCGACCAGGCGACGGGGCTTTGCGGCGGCACGACGGTGGCGAGGCGCTGGAATCCGCCCTGCTTGCGGAGGCGGTCGAGATTCGGGAGAGACTGCCAGTGGCGCTCGAGGAAGACGGGGTCCATGCCGTCGACGCCGAGGACGATGAGCTTTCGGCCTCCGGCGGTGGAGGGCACGGGGCCGCCACAGTTGGAGAGGAGTGCGGCGGAAAGGAGGAGGAGCGGGGCCTGGAGGCCCCACGCGGCCCTGGAGGGCCGCCCTACTGGGGACGTCATAGGAGAGCTTTGCCTTCCATCCACTCCGGCGGCGCGACGCCGAAAAGATCGAGCGCCGTGGGCGCGAGATCCTCGATGCCGGGATTCTCCGCCGTGACCTTGCGATTCGAGAACAACACGCCGGGCACCAGGTGCGGGTCGACGCAGTGGTCGCCGCTCCAGGCCTTGGGGTTGTCCTCGAACACATGCGCGCCGACACGGCCCACCGCTGCGTCCCACGAGGTGCGGTAGCCTTCGCCGTAGCCGATGATCAGGTCGGGCGCGGCTTCGAGGTACGGTCCTTTGTAGAGGTCGCCCGAGACCCACGCGTGCGTGATGCCGACGCCGCCGGTCCCGGTGTCGGCGAGGCCCGTGAGTTTTTCGGCGAGCTCGCGCTTCAGCGCTTCGGCCTCGGCCTTGCGCACGACGCCGTGCGCCTCGCGTCCCTTGAGGTTGATGTAGAGGCCGCCGAGTCCGACGGTGTAGGCGCGCGTGCGCTCCCAGTCGACGCCCTGGAAGTAGGGGCCGCTTTCGCGGGCGCCGTCGCGCAACGCGAGATAGCCGTTCTCGAGCAGCCACGTGTTGAGGTTGATGCCGCGGCGGAACGAACAGAATCCGTGATCGGAGAGCACGAAGAACACGGTCTGGTCGTCGACGAAGCGCATGGCTTCGCCGGCCAGGCGGTCCATGCGTTGATAGAGATCCTCGATCGTGCCGCGAAAGCGCTCGTCGGTGGCGCGGCCGTCGAGGTAGCGATAGAACATGTGCTGCACGCGGTCGCTGGTGTCGAAGACACAGGCGACGACGCCGTGGCGCGTGCGCTCCAGCGCGTTGAGGAACATGGCCTCGCGCTCGGCCTGGATGGCGTAGGCCTGCTCGAGGAACGCCTTCTCGTCGATGACGCCTTCATTGAGCGCCCAGGTGTCCTCGGCCATGCCGACGGTCGCGAACGTCCCGAGGAGCTTGGCGAGATAGGTCGCGTAATAGCCGGGATGGCTGATGGGCAGCGCCGGATTCTCCGGGTCGATGTTGATGGGCGTCATGTAGAGCGAGAACTCGGGCGATGTCTCGGTGATCATGAATCGCACGACGCCGTTGACCTTGATACCGAGTCCCGCCTTGAACTTCAACTGCACCCAGGGCGAGTACTCGCCGGGCGCGAGGTCGTGCTCTTCCTCGCCGACAGTGATTCGGAACGCGCCGGGGCGGCCGTTGGGCGCGAGTCGGAACGGAATGCGGATGGGCTTGCCGTCGGCGTGCATGGAGTTGTCGGGGCCTTCGATTTCGCCGGCGAGAGCCGCGCCATCGCGGCGCAGCGGGTAGCGGCTGCCCTGCTCGTAGGTGGTCTTTTCGACGCGCGTGGTGAATTGCGCGAAGCTGCCCTGCGTGCCTTTGAGGTCGGGGGTCGACATGGCGGAGAGCACGCGGCCGTTGAACTTCTCGGGCGGAAACGTGATCGGCACGCGCAGGATGGTGGAGCCGATGAAGTGGTCGCCGAGGATCTTCCAGAAGGTCTGGCTCTTGCGCTTCATCTCGACGTAAGGGCGGCTGATCGGGATACGCCATTTGCCGATGCTGAGGACACGGCGCGGGCCGTGCACTTTCGAGGACGCCAGCTCGGGCACGTAGGTCCTGAGGCTGCGGTTGAGGAAGTCGAAGATGTTGTGCCGCGCCGGGCTGACGCCGGTGGCGAAAGTCGACCAGGCGACGGGAGAGAGCGACGGGAAGGTGGTACGCAGGCGATGGTAGCTGCCCTGGTCGCGAAGTTTCGCGAGGTTGGGGAGCTTGCCTTCGGCGAGGAAGCGGTCGGTGAGCTTCGGATCGAGGCCGTCGAGTCCGAGGAAGATGATCTTGCGGACGCGCGCGTCGCGGAATCCCTTGCGTCGCCGTGCGCTGCGCCACAGCATGCGGAAGGGCCAGACCAGCAGCGAGGCGAAGCTGACGAAGAATCCGATCGCGAGGCTCAGGAAGGAGCCGAGGAAGGCGAAGCCGGCGCCGGGTCCCGTGTAGCCGAGCGTGACGCCGTCGGCGGAAGGCTCCGGCGCGAAGAGCCACGCCAGTGCCGCGAGGAACAGGAAGACCGCAGCGTCGCGGTGTCGTGCGCGAGTCAACTCACTCAAGATAGCACCGGCAGAGTGTGGACTGGTGCGAAGCGGACCAGGCGCAGGCGTTTGCAAAGCTCACTGTCGGCCGCGCGCTCCAGGAAACGCGCACAACGGAACGCCGCGGCAGCGTTTATCGAACTCAGGGAGGATGCCGCGGCGTCCTGTGCGCTCAGATGCCCGCATACCAGGAATAATCGCCATCCAGGCGAAGTCCTTTGAGCGAATCGGTGAGGGTCAGGCGGTGAAGAAACTTCAGGTTCTTATAACCGAGTTGCCGCGGGACGCGCAGCCGGAGCGGGCCTCCGTGGCCGACAGGGAGGTCGCCGCCATTCATTCCATAGGTGAGCAGTGTCTGGGCGTGTCGGGCGTCGTCCATGTCGATGGCATCGACCCAGCCGTCCATGGCGTAATAGACGGCATAGCGGGCCCGCGGCTGGACGCCGGCCAGATTCAGAACGTGCGAGAGCGGCGCTCCGGTCCACTCCGCGATGAAGGACCAGCCTTCTTCACAGATCATCTGCGTGATCTGGCTTCGGGTGGGGTAGCTCTTGAGTTCGGCGATGGAAAACGAGCCCGGGCGGTCGACCATCCCGTCCACTTGCAGACGCCAGTCCTTGAATCCGCCGGCCCGCAATCTTGGGAATTCTTCGCCCTTGGGCGGTTTGCCCTTCGGATGCGGCGTCTTGGAGATCTGGCTTCTGGTGAACTCGCGCGCATTGGCATGCCGCGTGAGCAGACGCTGAGCCGCATACGTCAGGGTATGGCCGCAACCATAGAGGCCACCGTAATCGGGAGGGAGCCAGCCTTGGCGACCGGCGATGCCGGCTGCCGCGGCGACACCAGAAACGCCCGCGGCCCCCGCGAGGCCGGTCGTGATCAGTTTGCGTCGGGAAATGCTCATGGATGCTCCAGCCGCGAATCGACGCGGCCCGTGATCATGGTTCGCATGCGAATGCCGAATCCGGCGAGCGCCACCATCAGGACATGGACGAACAGGAAAACAACCAGCGCCAGAGAAGCGAAAAAGTGAATCGTGCGCGCCGACTGCTGGCCGCCGACGAGGTCGACGAGAAACGGGAATGCGGCCGTGAGGGCGGGCGACATCGCCAGGCCGGTCCAGATCATCAAGGGGAACAGACCGAAAATGACGAACAGGTAGGCGAGCCGCTGGATCGTGTTATACGACCGGACTCCATCGTCACCCCGGAGGCGAAGATGGTTCGCGAGGGATCGAGAGAGCGAGGCCCAGGTCAGGTCGGCGGAGGCGGGCAGCAGATTCTTCCGCAAGTGGCCGGAGCGCAGGCTGGAGGCGGCGTAGAGCAAACCCGTGAGGACGACGATCCACGCCGTCTGGAAATGGAGGGAGCGGCTCCAGCCGTTCTGGTCCGGCAGAACGTAGTTGTATCCGGTCTTCACGTAAGAGCGGGAGGCGGGAATGGGAATCTGAAAAAGTGCGGGAGTCAACGAGTTTCCGTCCTCGCCCCAATAGAACCGCGGGTGTGAGATGACGAGTTCCGCGCCGCTGACCAGCAAGGCGATGAAGCAGATGGCGGTGACCCAATGCGTGACGCGGACGAGGAGGCTGTGGCGGACGCCCGGGGTGGTCGCGACGGCAGCGCGATTCGCCACACGAGGATGATAGCAGACGCCCGCGCCTGAAAAAAGGAAAGCTTCCGACTTATCGGCTGAGTGCGATCTCGGCGGCGATACGTTCGCCGCGCGCGGCGGCGAAGGCGCGCAGGATTTCCATGCCTTCCTCGAACTGGCCGTAGGTGAAGGGCTTGTTGGGATCCTCGGCGACCGCGACGCGGATCCGTTCGTAGGCGGCGCCGATTTCCAGCGACAGCCAGTATTCGTCGGCGGCGGAGGCTGCGACGCGCTCGAGCGCCTGCAAGTAATACTCGCGATACCCGGGAATCGCCAGCAGCCGGCGGGTTAAGGCGTTGCGTTCGACGTTGTGCCAGATGGAGCGGTCGACCTTGCGGAAGGTGACGTCCTTGTCCCAAGGGATGAAGATGGAGAGATCCTGTTCGGCGAAGCGGTAGAGATAGAAGTTGTTCAGTCCCCAATCGCCGAGCACGCCGTCCTCATCGGCGATGAAGGTCTCGACGGCCAGATAATCGAGCAGGCGATGGAGGTCGAAGTAGCCCGACATCGTGCCGGCGTACTCGTCGTCGCCGGTCTCGTGGATGGCGCGGATCATGCGGACGAGCGGCGCGGGATCGGGATTCTTCTCGTGCGTTTGCGGCTCGAAGGGAGCGGGCGAGTAGAGTGCGGGGTCGGGGCCGAGGTACTCGAAGTTGTAGTCCGATACCCATTCGTAGTCGTAGAGGTATCCGCCGTCTTCATCGAGGCGGCGTTTCAGAAAACCCTTGTCGACGGGTTCCACCAGGGTGTAAAGCCCCACCAGGATATCGTTCACGAACAGCCGCGCGTGAGCGACGCGAGGGGCGGGCACACCCAAGCGGCGGAACAGCGCCAGGCTGAGCCGCTCGGCCATCATTGTCTGATCCTGCGCGAGATTGTCGAGGACCAGCGACTTGAGGCCTAGAAACTCCTGGCCCGGCTCGAAGCGGTTGAAATCGACGCGCAGTCCCGGCTTGTCCGACCGCCGGCTGCCGTTTCCCCGCGACCGGATTCCGACGCCCTCGACCACAAGGCCGTTCCATTCGAATTCGGCGGGATAGTAGGTGTTGTCGAGATAGTTGGCGCGCAGGCTGTTCCAGTCACTCGGATGCAGCCAGAGGCGGACCTCGTGAACCACGTTGTCGCGCAGCAGGTCGTTCAGCGCAGGTGCGGCATCGTCGGCGGCGAAAGCCGAGTGGCATCCCGGCGCCAGCAGCATCAGCACCGGCAATCTGCGAAAAGTGGATCGCACTGTCCTCATACTGTCTGACGTCGGCGTAGGCATGCCGGGTAACCACTTGCAAACGTCGGGCCATCCCCCGGCTCTTACAGTTACGAGCGCACCGCCTATCTATTCCTGTAATCGCTATCTCTTTGATTTGCCTCGACGCCGGTCAACACCAGCGCCGTGTCCCCCGCCCGTCGATTACCGCGCAATAATTTACCAATGCGACCCCTCGCCGTACTGATCGGGATAACTGGCGCGGTAGGCGCCTCCGACGCCACGATTCCGGGGGCGGTCTCATCGCCCTACCCGACGCTCACGAATCTCAGCGTCGAGTGGCTCATCGAGGGCGACGACAACCTCAACGGCGCCGTGGAGGTGCGCTTCCGCGCGGCCGGTGAGCGTGAGTGGCGCGAAGGAATGCCCCTGCGGCGCGTGCCCGCCGGCGAGAGCCGCACCACCACGCCCGTCTTCCGATGGGCGAACAAGCACTCCGGGAGCATCTTCGATCTACGGCCGGGCACGGTCTATGAAATCCAGCTGACTCTCGCCGATCCCGACGGCGGTTCGGCGACGCGCACCCTCCAGGCCCGCACGCGGCCCGTCCCTCGCGCGGCCGCACGCGCGCCGATCCGCAAGGTGACACCGGCCACGATCGGCGCACCTGCCGCGCCCGGCCGCGTGCTGCTGCTTGCGCCCGGCGACTACGGCCGGTTCGTCGCGCCTTCGGACGGCGAACCCGGCCGTCCGATCGTCTACCGTTCCGTTGCCGGCGGCGCTGTGTTCGACTCGATTGTGCTCGACGGCCGCAAGCACGTCTACATCGAGGGAGTCACCGTGCGCACGAAGGCCGGCCCGGCGAATCCGCGCGGCGTGGGCGTGAGCATGAACGGCGCGGTGGAGTGCGTCGTGCGGAGGTCGCAGATACAAGCGATTTTCGGTGTGCGCGCGTCGGAGCCGCCGGGATGCACCAACTGCTACATCGCCGACAACGTCATCGAAGGCACGACGCCGTGGACCGCCGAGGCCATGGGCGCCAACGGCAAGAACATCGGCGAGGGCGTGGAGGTGACCGGGCCCGGCAACGTGATCGTGTTCAACCGCATCACCGGATTCCGCGACTGCATCTCGCACAGAGAGGATCGAAACGCCTACGAGCAGATCTCCACCGACATCCTCAACAACGACATCTACACCGGGGCCGACGACGGCATCGAAGCCGACTTCTGCTTCCACAACTGCCGCGTGATGCGGAATCGCATCACGAACTCCTTCGTCGGCGTCAGCTCGCAGCCGGGCCTCGGCGGTCCGACCTACTTCATTCGCAACGCGATGTACAACCTCACCTACGTACCCTTCAAGCTGCACCGATACAGCTCGGGCGACGTGATCGTGCATAACACCACGGTAAAGACCGGCGACGGAATGGCGTGCTTCGCCGGGCAGGCCTGGGACTTCGCCTGGTTCCGCAACAATCTCTCGATCGGCGGCGCGCCCGGCGCCGGACGATGGGGCGGTTACGGAGGAGGCAAGGGACTCGCCGTCAATCTCGTTGCACCCGGCCCGCATTCGAGCTTCGATTACGACGCCGTGGGCGCCCACGACACGCCGTTCGACGGCCGCATCGGCAAGCTGAATTTCTTCGAGGCCGAGCCGCACGGGATTCGGGTCGACATGAGCGTATTTGAGCCCACGGTGCAGTTTCCGAATCCCGCGGTGCCCGAGCGGCCGCCGGCCGATCTGCGTCCGCGCGCCGGCTCGGCGGTGGTCGACAAGGGCCTGCGGATTCCCAACGTGAACGACGGGTTCCTCGGCGCGGGGCCCGATATCGGCGCCTACGAGGCGGGACAGCCGCTGCCGATTTACGGTCCGCGGCCTGTGGGGGTGGACGAAGAGTCGGCGGCGCGACGCCGGCGCTGAAGGCTAACCCTTCAGCTCTACCATCAGCAGCTCGATCGGCTTGTCGAGAAGGTTCTCCTCGCGATGCCGGATGGGCTGCGCGACCGCGCCGAAGGTGGCCTCACCCGGCTGCAAGTTGACGGTGTTCTTGGAACCGTCCGCGCTGGTCACTTCGATGCGGACTTCGGTAATCGCCACCACGACGCGGTTCAGACGGTGCTCGTGCTCGGGAATCTTCTGGCGCGGCGCCAGGCGCACCCGCACGACGCGGACCTGCTGGTTGTCGATCTCCACCTTATATATGCCGGGCGCGACCTTCGGCGGATCGAGCGCCGGCCATGTCGCCGTGCCGCCGTCCTTCTTCAACTCGATCTCGACCACCCGGAACTCGCCGCCGCCGGTGTTCTGGCTGGTGTGCATGCCACCCTTGGTGTCCCACAATGCTTCGCCGGCGCGGAACTTGACGTCGCGCGCCGGGCCGCCCTCGAATTCGAGGCGCTGCGATCCCGCGTCCAGGTAGATCATCACGCGATTTCGGTCGTGCTTGTGGAGCGCGCCCTTCGGTCCGGGCCGCGAGGCCGCCACGACGACACGCGCCCAGTCGTTATCGATCGGCGCGGGCCGCTGCGCCGGCAAGGCCGCCGCCATCGCGGCGGGAATCATCCATCGGAATCGCATCACTTCACCCCCACGACCATCGACTCGGGACCGGCCAGGTGCTCGACGCGCGTCTCGCGGAAGCCGGCTTCGCGCATCCAGGCCTGGCCGTCGGCGCCGGTGTAGTCGAATCCGCCCGGCGTTTCGATCAGCATGTTGAGACTCATCATGAGACCGAAGGCGTTCTGCGAGCGGTCGTCGTCGATGAGCGATTCATAAACGAGCAGGCTGCCGCCGGCGGGCAGCGCGGCATACGCCTTGGCGATGAGCGCCTTCTTCTCCTCGAGATTCCAGTCGTGCAGGATGTGGCCCATGGTGATGACGTCGGCGCTGGGAATCGGATCGGTGAAGAAGCTCCCGGGCGCGAAGCTCACGCGGCCCGACAGGCCGTTCTCGGCGACATACTCCTCGAAGATCGGGCCGACCTCCGGCAGATCGAAGCCGACGCCCGTCAGGTGCGGGTGCGCCTTGGTGATCTGCACCACCGTGTCGCCCTGCGCGGTCCCCAGGTCGAGCACCGTGCGGTAGTTCGCCCAGGGGAATTTCCCGGCGATCGCCAGGTTCGACCCGCGGCTGAGTCCCGACATCGCCCTGAGGAAGCCCTTCAGTCGCGCGGGATCGGCGTAGAGCGCTTCGAAGAACGGGGCCTCGCCCGACTTCGCTTCGTTCTGCGGCTGCCCGGTGCGAAGGCCTTCGGTGAGGCTTCCCCAGAAGCGGTACAGCCGCTTGTTCGCCATCTCGAGGATCCCGCCGATGTAGGAGGGCTTGTGCTTGTCGAGGAACAGATCCGTCGACGGCGTGTTGTAGTACTTGCCGTCGATGCGTTGGAGGAACCCCAGCGCCACGAGTGCGTCGAGAAAGTCGTGCGCCGAGCGCGGGTGCAGGCCGAGCCGTCCGCGCAGCGTCTCGAGGTCCTCGGGATGCCGCGCGAGCTCGGTGAACAGCTCCATTTCGACGGCGCTCAACAGCGTCTTCGAGGCCCAGAATCCCAGGCCGACTTGCAGGATGTGTTCCGGCGTCGGATGTGTACTCAAAGGGGCGGTTCCTCCCAAGTACAATATCGTAGACCATGACGACCCGAACACGTTTCCCGATGCTCGCGCTTTTGTTGACGGCGGCGATTCGTATCGTCCCCGCGCAGGAGGCCAACGCCCCGCGCGCGCCGCTCCCGCCGCTCCCCGCGCCGCTCGGAATTCCCAAGCCCGGACCGGCGACCGACTCACCTTACGCACCGCAGCCGATCCTGCCCGGCGGCGTCATCGTGCCGCTCTATCCGCCGGGGTCGCCCTTCCTCAAGGCGGACAAGGTGCGCGAGGCCGAAGTCTACAACATGAGCCAGGCTGTCCCCGGACGCATCGCGAGCATCGTGAGCATTCACAACCCGTCGATCGAGGTGCACGTCGTCGACCGCAGCCTGAATACCGGAGCGGTCGTCATATTGGCCGCCGGAGGCGGGCACAACACCCTCAATGTCGGCACCGAGGCCGCGGACTTCGTGCCGTTCTTCTACAACTTCGGCGTCAACACGGTCATCCTGCGCAACCGGCTGCGGCGCGACGGATACAGTCCGCAAGCCGACGCCGTGAACGACGCGCTCCAGGCGATCCGGCTGGTCCGCGCCTACGCCAAGGAATTCGGCTTCGACCCGATGAAGATCGGAATCATGGGCTTTTCGGCGGGCGCGGAATTATCGGCGCCGGCGGCGGTATTCTTCGACGATTTCGACAAAAAGAACAGCGATCCCGCCGACCCGCTGGCGGGAATCACGTCGCGGCCGGATTTCACGGGCATCATCTATCCCGGCCCGACGCCGTTCGCGCGCAATCGCACTCCGCCGCCGATTCCGCGCAACGTGCCGCCGGCGTTCATCGCCACGCCGGGCTCGGGGGACCGCGTCCACGCCGTCTGGGCGATGGAGTATTTCTCGGCGATGCTCGCGATCGGCGTGCCGAACATCGAGATGCACGTCTACGGACACGGCCGTCACCCGGGCGACGCCCTACCCGACGGCTCGCGCATGACGGGCGGTCTCACGGACCGAAACGGCATCCCGCTGGGCTCGTGGCAGTATCGCTTCGTCGACTGGTTCCGCGACCTGGGCTTCCTCGGGAAGCCTGGCGTCGAGACGAAGGCTGCGCGCGATGTCGCGACGTTCGTCGCCCAACCGCCGCGCGCACCCGGCCGATAGAACGCGCCAATCGCTCGCCCCATGAAATAATGAAGGGGCGGCCATGCGCATCTGCTACCTCGACGCCTTCTCCGGCATCAGCGGCGACATGACCGTCGGCGCGCTGGCCGATGCGGGCGCCGACACGGCCGCGATCGTCGACGGCCTGGCGTCGCTCCACACGGGCGCGACATTCCGGTTCGAGGCGGCGAAACGCCGCGGCATCGCCGGGGCGAAGTTCCGCGTCGAGGGCGGCGAGCAGCGGGCGCACCGGCACCTGCCGCAGATACTCAAGATGATCGAAGGCTCGGTGTTGCCGGCGGGGGCGAAACAAAACGCGTCGTCCGTGTTCCGGCGGCTGGGCGAGGCCGAAGCGCAGGTTCACGGGGTTCCAGTCGAAAAGGTCCACTTCCACGAGGTCGGCGCGGTCGACTCGATCGCCGATATCGCCGGCGCCTGCCTGGCGCTCGAACTGCTCGGCGTCGACGAAGTGCGATGCTCACCCGTCAACGTCGGCAGCGGGACCGTGCAGACGGAACACGGGCTGCTTCCGGTGCCGGCCCCGGCGACCGCACGCCTGCTCGAAGGCCGCCCGATCTACTCGCGCGGCCCCGCGGTCGAACTGACCACGCCGACCGGGGCGGCCATCGCCACGACGCTGGCGACCGGCTTCGGCGCGCTGCCCGCGATGCGCCTCACCGCCATCGGACACGGCGCCGGCGACCGTGATTTCCCCGAGCAGGCCAACGTGCTGCGCGTGCTGATCGGCGAAGCGTCGGCGGCGGTCGAGTCCGTCACCGTCGCCGTGCTCGAAGCCAACATCGACGACTCGACTCCCGAGATGCTCGGCTACGCCATGGAGCGCCTCCTGGAGCGTGGCGCTCTCGACGTTACGCTAACGCCGGTCTTCATGAAGAAGAACCGGCCCGCGACGATGCTCTCGGTGATCGCGCGGCCGGAAGATCAGGAGACGCTTGCCGGAGTGATGCTGGCCGAGACGTCGACGCTCGGCCTGAGGATCTATCACGCCGAGCGCCGGGTGCAGGCGCGCCAGGTGGTCGAGGTCGAGACGCGGCACGGCAAGGTGCGCGTGAAGGTCGCCGCCTCGGGCGCGTTCGCCCCTGAATACGAAGATTGCCGGCGGCTGGCGGTCGCCACCGGCGCGCCGCTGCGCGAGATCCTCGCCGAAGCGGGACAGGCTTATCTCAACTCCTCTCGATGAAATACTACGTTACGGTTCCGATTTATTACGTAAACGCGGCGCCGCACATCGGGCACGCCTATACCACGATGGTCGGCGATCTGCTGTGCCGTCTGAAGCGCATGCAGGGCTATGAGGCCGTTCTCGCCAGCGGTTCCGACGAGCACAGCCAGAACGTCGAGCGCTCGGCGCGGGCCGCGGGACGCACGGCCGAGGAGCACTCGGCGATCATCGCCGCCGAATTCCAGGACCAGTGGCGCCGCCTCGGTCTCGGCGTCGACCGCTTCATCCGCACCTCCGATCCCCGGCATCACGCCAAGGTGCAGTGGCTGTTCGACCTGTGCATGAGGAACGGCGCCATCTACAAGGGCAGCTATACGGGCCAGTACTGTTTCAGTTGCAACCTCTACGTGAACGACGCCGGCCCCGGCGACCCCTGTCCCGACTGCAACCGTCCCACGGAGACGGTCCAGGAGGAAAATTATTTCTTTAAGCTGTCGGCTTTTCAGGATCGGCTGCTCGAATTGTACGAGAAACAGCCGGAGTTTATCCAGCCGGAGATCCGCCGCAACGAAATGATCTCCTTTGTGCGCGGCGGGCTGCGGGACCTTTCGATCACGCGATCGAACCTTACGTGGGGCATCCCCGTGCCGGTCGAAGGCCGCCACGTTTTTTACGTCTGGTTCGACGCGCTGATCACCTACCTGACGGCGGTCGACGGCGAGGACCGTTGGCCCGCCGACCTGCACCTGATCGGCAAGGAGATCGTGCGTTTTCACGCGGTCTACTGGCCGGCGTTTCTGATGGCCGCCGGACTGCCGCTTCCCAAGCGGATTTACGCGCACGGCTGGCTGCTGTTCGAGAACGAGAAGATGAGCAAGTCGCGCGGCAACGTCGTGCGCGCCACGCCGATTCAGGAGGTGATGGGGGCCGACGCGCTGCGCTACTTCCTGTTGCGGGAGGTGGTCTTCGGCAAGGACGGCGCATTCAGCTATGACGCGCTGATCGGACGGTACAACTCCGACCTCGCCAACGGCCTCGGCAATCTCGTCAGCCGCACCCTGAGCATGATCCACCAGTACCGGGGCGGCGTCGTGCCCGCGCCTGCGGCGGGCGTGCGCGAGGAGATCGTCTCGGCGGCGCGCGAAACCATCGCGACCGCGGTCGCCGCGATGGAGAATCTCGAATTCAGCCGCGCCCTGGAGTCGATCTGGTCGTTGCTGTCGGCCGCCGACAAGTTTATCGTCGCCGAAGCCCCATGGACTCTCGTCAAGAAACAGGACGCCGAGCCGCAGGCTCGCCTCGACTCGGCGCTCTACACCGCAGCCGAGGTGGTCCGCATCGCGACCGTGCTGCTGGCGCCCGTGCTGCCGGAATCGACCGCGAAGATCTGGGCGCAGCTCGGCATGAACGGGCCGCTCGAAGGCGTGCGCATCGGAGAGCTGGCGTGGGGCGGACTTTCCGCCGGGCAGAAGGTTGGTGACGCCACCGCCGTGTTCCCGCGCCGCGACCTGGCGCCGACGATCGCGGCGCTGCGCGAGCGCGAGGAGGCCGAACTATCGCGGCAGGCCACTCTACTCGGCAAGACGCCCGCGCCTCCGCCGCCCTCGATCGAGCTGGCTCCGCCGATCGGAATCGACGACTTCTCGAAGGTCGACCTGCGCGTGGGTCTGGTGAAATCGGCCGCGCCGGTGAAGGGCGCCGACAAGCTGCTGCACCTCAGCGTCGACATCGGCGAGGCGCAGCCGCGCTCGATCGTCGCCGGCATCGCGCTGGCGTACAAGCCGGAGGCGCTGGTCGGGCGCAAGGTCGTGATCGTTGCGAATCTCCAGCCGCGCAAGCTGCGCGGGATCGAGTCGCAGGGGATGATCGTGGCGGCCTCGCTCGAAGGCGGGGCTCCGGTGCTGGCCGGCTTCCTCGAAGACGTGCCCGTCGGCGCGCGACTCAAGTGAAGCTCGTCGATTCCCACTGCCATCTCGACGACGAGCGCTTCGACGAGGATCGCGACGCGGTCGTCGAGCGCGCCTTGGCCTCGGGCGTCGAGGCGATGATGTCGATCGGCACGGGCGACGGTCCGCCCGATCTCGAAGCCGCCATCCGCCTCGCCGAGCGATACCCGAGCGTCTGGGCGACCGTCGGCATTCACCCGCATAACGCCGCCCAGTCGACTCCGGACTGCCTGCCGCGTCTCGCTGAACTCGCACGCCATCCCAAGGTGCTCGCGATCGGCGAGATTGGCCTCGATTATCACTACGACTTCTCGCCGCGCGACGTGCAGCGCGGCGTGTTCATCGACCAGCTCGCACTGGCGCGCGAGGCGGGCAAGCCCATCGTCATCCACACGCGCGAGGCCTGGGACGACACGCTCGCCGTGCTGCGCGAGCATTGGCCGGCGGGCGGGCCGGGCGGCATCATGCACTGTTTCAGCGGCGGGCCGGAGGAGGCGCGGCTCTGTCTCGATCTCGAGTTTCACCTGAGCTTCGGCGGGGTCGTGACATTTCCGAAGGCGGTGAACGTCCAGGAGGCCGCGCGTCTTACGCCGCTCGACCGCTTGCTCGTCGAGACCGATGCGCCGTACCTGGCGCCCGTGCCGCATCGCGGCAAGCGTAACGAGCCGGCGTTCGTCGCGCATACCGCGCGGCGGGTCGGGGAATTACGCGGCGAAACGGTGGATGCGATCGCCGCGGCGACGACGGCGAACTTCCGGCGGTTGCTGGGATTCTCATCGGCTGGGTGAATTGACGCGCTGGTCGGCTGCTCGGCGGGGCGATTGGGAATGCGGCATGCTCGAACCAGTCGAACGGAGGTTGCCATGCCCTACCGGTGTGCGAATCCCGATTGCCGCTTCGACTAGATCGAGCGGGCGGAGGCGTCCATCGCGCACGAAGGTTGAGAGGCGACGGGACCGGCGCCATGCCGGCGAAGGGGCCACAAGCATGTACATTACCATGGTAATGTAAGGTATGGCACTGGCACACTCGAAAGTCACTGTGCAGGGACAGATCTCTGTTCCCGTGGAGATCCGCCGCCGGCTTGGCGTCGGGCCGGGCTCGATTCTCGAATGGGAAGACCAGGGCGGCGAGATTGTCGTGCGGCGTTGGGGACTTTACACGTCGGAGGATGTTCATCGGACGCTGTTCCCTCGAGGCCGTCCCAGGCGCCGAAGTGTTGATGCAATGAAAGAGGGAATCCGGCGGTACATGCGAAAGCGTTATGCCCGCCATTGATACCAACGTCCTGATTCGCCTGCTTACGCGCGACGACGCGCGCCAAACGGCCGCGGCCGAGGCATTCGCCGCTAGAGGGGTCTGGGTCTCGGTTCTCGCGCTCGCCGAAGCAGTGTGGGTTCTGAGCTCTGTGTACAGAAGGACCCCGGGCGACTTGGCCGCAGCGGTCGAGATGCTCCTGGATCACCGGAGCCTAAGTGTTCAAGACGCGGACGCTGTCTCGGCGGCTGTCAGACTTTTCCGGTCGCGGCGATCGCTGGCTTTCTCCGATTGACTGATGCTGGAGCTTGCTCGCAAGGCCGGGCATCTTCCGTTGGGAACGTTCGATCGCGATCTCGGCAAAACGGCCGGGGCGGAGGTGCTGTAGCGCCGTTCGCGATGCGGCGCCCGCTCACAAGCGGGCATCCGCGAGAACCTCCAAGACCGCAGCCCTCAGTCCGGCAAGCCGACAACCCTCGCAAACTCGCCTCACGGCGGCCAAGGAAAGCGATTTCGCCCCGCCGAACTCGTCATTCAGGCGTTTCGTCGCGACGACAAAGAACTCCCAGGCGCGGACGTCCAGTGGGCTTGCGGCATCCGCCTCCCAGACCGGAAACAGGCCAAATACGTAGACGTCGGAGCACCTTGTCGGCCCGCCGCCGTACCTGCCGGTGGTGGAATCCCAGGGATTCGCCTTCTTGATGCTGAAACGGATCGCCGAAGGCTTCGCCTGCGGCCAGCTCTGACGGTACGCCGCCGATTTCACCTCGACCCGGCGGCCGCGAAAGAGCAGGTCCGTCGAGTCCCACTCGACGCGCGGGCGGTCCGCGACTCCCAGCGCGTGGGCGACAAGAAACTCGGCGAGTATGGAACGATTGCGATTGGAAAGAACGTCGGAGTACGCCCAACGCCAAAAGTCGGCCACGGTTTGTCCGTCCAGACCGGGAATCGGCTCATCGGACGGGAGCAGCCTCGCCGCACTCATCCGGCTCACCCGCCGAAGCAGTAGAGCTTTCCGTCTTGCGCGCCGATCACCAGACGTCCGCCGCCGATGGCGGGTGAAGCCGAGAGCGGTGAACCGGCGTTGAATTCCGCCAGCACCTTGCCGGTCGCCAGGTCGAGCGTGTAGAGACGGCCGTCGTTCGACCCGATGTAGACGCGCGTCCCGGCGATGGCCGGCGACGACTCCACGCGCGCGCGCGTCATGTAAGTCCAAAGCGCCTTGCCCGTCTTCGGATTCAGGCAGTGCACGATCTTATCGCGCCCGCCGAGCACCACACGATCCGCCGTCACCGCCGCCGACGAGTAGAACGGAAACTTCCGGTCGGGATGCTCGTAGCGCCAGAGCACCTTGCGCGCGCGCAGGTCGATCGCCACCACGTCATTGCTGAACGTCCCGAAAAACGCGAAGCCGCCGAACATCGCCGGCGACGCGCCCGTGTAGCCGCCAGAAGCCACAGTGTAGACCTGCTCTCCGGTGGCGACGCGGATGGCTCGGAAATTCTCGTCGCACCCGGAGACGTAGGTGATCCCTTCGTGCACGCCCGGCGTCGCGTGCACCGGCCCTTCGGTGCGAAATGTCCAAGCGGCCTTGCCGGATTTCGCGTCGATGGCGTAGAGATTCTCGTCGTAGGAGCCGACGATCACGCGGTCGCCGGCGATCACCGGCGACGACTTCACCTCCGTCCCCGTCTTGAAGGTCCAGGCCGCCTTTCCAGTCCTGGCGTCGACGGCGTGCAGCAGGCCTCCCAGGTCGCCGATGAACACCAGGCCGTGCGCCACGCCCGGCGACGATTCGCCGATCATGTCGGGCGTCTTGTACTTCCACAGCAGCTTGCCCGATTGCAGGTCAAGCGCGAGCAGCTCTCCGGCACCCGTGCCGACGTACACCGCGCCGCCAACGATCGCCGCCGACGATTCGATGGGTTCGCCGGCCTCGTAGGTCCACTGCACCTTGAGCGTCGCCGGCAGCGGCGAGGTGGCGACGCCGGTCAACTGCGCGTTGCCGCGAAACTGCGGCCAGTCCTGCGCGGATGCGGCGAATGCGGCGATCGAGAGCATCAGTACGCGCACTGGTACACCTCCAGAGCGCCCGTGCGGTCGAACGGGCGCGGATTGAACTTTCCTGTCCACTGTTGGGCGGCGTCGGCGGCGAGCGCCGCGATGTCGCCAGCCGGAACCGAGGCGTCGCGCAGGCGGCGCGGGAGCGACCCGGCGCGGGCGAGATCGTCGAGCCGCGCGCCGAGATCGGGATGCAGCTCGCGATAGAGCGCGCCGGCCGCGGCGCGGTTCCAACGGACGACATGCGCGAGAAACAGAGCGATGGCTGTTCCGTGGGCGGTCCCGTATCGCGCCGTGAGCGGGTTGGCGCATGCGTGCGTGGCGCCCAGCATCGAGTTCTCGATGGCGGCGCCGGCCAGGAACGCCCCCAGTTGCATGGCGCCGACGGCGTCGATGTCGCGCGGCCGGGCCAGGAGACGCTCGTAGTTGGCGTCGAGCAGCCGCCAGGCTTCGCGCGCGTAGCAGGCCGAGAGGGCGTTGCGGCGCGTGGTGACGTAGCTTTCGACGGCGTGCGAGAGCGCATCGTAACCGGCGTTGACTCGCACCGAGGCCGGCTGCGACGCCGCCAGCTCGGGATCGAGAATCGCGACGCGAAAGGCCGCCTGCCGGTCGCCGCAAGCCATCTTGACGTGCGTCGCCGCGTTCGAGATGAGCGCGTGCGACTGCGCCTCGCTGCCCGTGCCGGTGGTCGCCGGGACGCCGATCATCGGCAGCATGGGGCGCGACGCTTTACCGTAGCCCTGGTAGTCCTCCATGCGGCCGCCGTTGGTCAGCACGAAGTTGATGCCCTTGGCGCAGTCCATCGAGCTGCCGCCGCCGAGGCCGACGATGGAGTCGACCGCGCGAGGCTCGGCGAACGCGCGGCCCGCCTCGACCATGGCGGAATCGGGATTCTCGCCGAAGCCGTGAAACGGAAAGACCTCGATTCCGGCGGATTCGAGCGCGCGCACCGCGCCGTCGACGTGTCCCGCCGCGCGCAGTCCTTCGTCGGCGACCAGCAAGGTGCGGCGGAAGCCCTCCAGCCGGGCGATCTCGCCGAGCCTCCGCGCTGCGCCCGGTCCGAAGACGAGGCGTACGTTGACGGCGCTTTCGAACGGCGTCATTCGCTCGATCGCGGCCGGCGCGCGCGCGCGTCGGCGACCATTTTTCGCAGGTCGGTCATGAGCGTCTCGGTGCGATACGGGATGCCGTCCTTGACGGTCCACTCGATCGCGCGGCCGGGATAGAGCGCCTTGAAGTCTTCGAGCGGATTCCGGTTGACGACGATCAGGTCGGCGAGCCAGCCCGTCCGGACGCGGCCAATCTCGTTCTCGCGCCCGAGCACGCGCGCGCCGTTGTGGGTGGCGTGCTGGATCACCCTGAGTGGATGGAAGCCGGCTTCGAGATGCAACTCCAGCTCGCGCGAGTACCCGAAGCCCTGAATCTGGTAGATGAAACCGGCGTCCTCGCCGGTGGTGATCACACCGCCTCGGCGCGCGAAATCGCGAAGGGCGCGGAACCAAATCTGGTAGTTCTCCTTCCAGTAAATCTCGTCCGCGGTGGTCCACCCGGAAAAATACGATCCATGGTTCTTGGGGTTCGGCTTGAAGAACTCCTCCATGGCCGGATGCAACAGGTCCTTGAACCACGGGAGATTCTGCGCGCGCGTGAGGTCGCGGCTGGCCTCGTAGATATTGAGCGTCGGATCCCAGGCGACGTTCGCCGCGACCATGGCGTCGAGCACCTTGCCGAGCCGCTCGGGATCGGCCTCGCGCCAGAGGCGGCCGGCCCACCGGAAGCGGTCGGTCTCGTTGTTGTAGTTGTACGAGGGCGGAAAGCCCTGAACGCCGTCGCGCAGCGCCGCGTCAGGAATGCCGTACCAGTGCTCGATGCTCGTGGTCCCGTGCCGAACGTCGTCCCAGGCCGTTGTTTCCTCGACGCCGACGTGGTGCGCCGTCCGCAGTCCTTGCGCCTTGGCCTCGGCGAGCGCCGCGGCGAGTACGTCGCGATACGTCCCGCCGAACTTGATGCCGTCGGCGCCCGACTTCTTGATCTCGCGGACGCGCGCGACGGCTTCCTCGGGGTTGCGCACCGACGAGCCGCGCGCGAAGAACGGATACAGGAACAGGCGCGGCGCGGCGACGGCGCCTTCGGCGCTCTGCGCGCGAAGCTGCCGCGAGTGCTCGAAGTTCGACCCGACGTCGCGCACCGTCGTGACGCCCGCGGCGAGCCACAGCTTGAGGCAGTAGTCGACCGGCAGCTCAATCCCACCGCGCTCGGTCTGCACGTGCCCGTGCATGTTCACGAATCCGGGCAGGACGTACTTCCCGGTGGCATCGATCTCCACGTCGCCGCGCGCGGGCCGGCGGCCGCTCCCCTGCGCAACGGCGACCGGGTCGACCGCCGCGATCTGGGTGATGCGGTTGCCCTCGATGACGATGTCCTTCGGTCCGGCGGCGGGCGTGCCGACGCCTTCGATAACGGTGGCGCCGCGAATGACGAGGCGGTTGTGGCGGCGGCCGGCGAGGTCCGCCTGGGCGAAGGCGATCGACGGCAGGATCGCGAGGGCGAGCGCGCGTCTCATACTGTTATCTTAATCCGCGCCCGCCGGATTCGAGGTGGTGCGGGGCGCGTTTCCGAGCCCCGCGACCGGGTCAGAACTCGAATCGAAGCGTGAGCTGGACTGACCGCGAGTTGCTCTGGAACGCCGTCTCGGCGTTCTGGAACGCGGCGTTGCCCGGAATCAGATAATTCACCGCGGCGGTACGCGAGCGCCGGTCGATGGCGTCCGGGTAGCCGGGGGTGAACTGCGCATGGTTAAAGGCGTTGTACATCTCGGCCCGGAAGTCGACGCGCTTGCTCTCGTGGATGGAGAACTTCTTCATGAGCGAAATGTTCCAGTTGTTGATGCCCGGCAGCAGCCAGGTGTTGCGGCCGCCGTTGAGATACATCCCCGGACGCCCGCGCACGTAGAGCGCCGTCGGATCGCTGATCAGATAGCCGACTGTCGCGCCCGCCGTGTTCAGCAGCGCCGTGGTCTCGGAGCCCCGCCGGGGATCGCCGCCGGCGTTGTGGTAGAAGCGGTCGGCCGCCGGGTCGCCGTTGATGTTGGCGTCGAGCTGGCTCTGCGCCGTCGCCCACGTGCCCGACTCGGCGGTATAGGTCCCCGACACCGTATAGTTGCCCACCAGGTTCCGCATCAACCAGTTGGCGTGATTGCGCATCCAGGGCGTGTCGTAGACCCACGCCATCGTGAAGCGGTGACGATGGTCGAGCGCCGAGTGCGAGCGCTCGGGCCGCAGATTCTGGAAGTCCTGCGGACGCCGCGGCGTGATGGCCGTCGAGTTCAGCGCCGCCGTGGAATCGTCGATGTTGTGGCTCCAGGTGTAGGCGCCGGAGAAAAGCAGATTGCGCGAGTAGCGCTTGTTCACCTGCAAGGCCAGGCCGTGATAGGTCGAGTTGCCGCGCGGAAGGAACGTGGTGATCGCGGTGCGGAGTCCGCCGTTGAAAAAGGCGGGCACCGTCGATCCTCCGGCCAGCGCCTCGGTTTGCAACTGCGCCAGCGTCAGCGGGAGCCGGTCGAGTTCGGCTTGCGCCGGGCGCTGCGAGTACACAGGCAAGCTGCGGTTCTCGGTCACCACCGGCTGCCGGTTCATCTGCACCTGGATGGGAAGATGCACGCCGCGCGATGCGAGGTAGCGCAGCTCCATGGTGTAGTCGCTCCACATTACGCGCTGCACGCCGAGGTTCCACTGGATGGAGTAGGGACGAAGCTGGTCGGGCACATACGAAGCGGTCAGCGCGCGCGCGCGGGCCGGATCGGTGATGGGCCGCGGCGTGCCGAGGATGCCGCCGCTGGCGAGGAAGCCCGGCTGATTGGCCGGCAGCTCCACGTGCGCGTCGATGGTGGTGAAATACTGCGGCGGCAGGGCGTTGGTGCCCAGGTTCTGATAGACCTGGTCGTAGCCCATGCTGAATCCGGCGCGCACCGACGTCTTCCCGTCGCGGCCGGGCGACCAGGCGATACCGAGCTTGGGCGCGAAGTCCTTCTTGGTCGCCCGCGGTTCGCGGAACTCGAGCACGCCGGGCACGCTCGCCAGCGCGTTCAGCGACTGTTGCTTCGATCCGTACGGCACTTCGACGAACTCGTAGCGCAAGCCGAGATTCAGCGTGACGTTGTTGCGCACCCGGAAGTCGTCGTTGATGTAGGTATAGTGAGACAGCATGTTGCCCACGAACGGGAAGCCGCCGACGCTACGTTGCCCGAAAGTCGGCGTAAGGTCGAGGAGGTAGCGCTCGAGGTTGTTGTAGATGTAGTCGCCACGGTTGCGTTGCACGAAGAAGCTGACGCTGTTCTGCTTGCGGATGTCGTAGCCGAACTTCAGCGTGTGGCGGCCCTTGATCCAGTTGATGTTGTCGGCCGCTTGCATGGTATTGATGACGCGGCTCTGCGGCGAACTGCCGTTGGGGCCGATCGTCAACGCCAGATCCGTGAAACCGATGTTGGGGAACGAGTCCAGGCCGGGCAGCGTCGGGCGGTCGCTGACCACGAAGAGATTGGACTCGCGCAGGTAGCCGAGGCGCAGTTCGTTGGTCAGGTTCGCCGAGAAGCTGTGAAAGAGGCTCAGCGACGCCATGTGATTGCGTGAAGGGACCGGCTCGAAGAACGCTCCCAGGTTCGCGGTGGTGTCGATCTGGTCGATGCGGTAGTTCAGGTACCGCGCCCGGATCTGGGTGCGCTCAGAGAGATAGTAGTCGCTCGAGACCACCCAGTTGTGGCGATTCTCGTAGGCTGGCGCGGTTTCGCGAATGATGCCCAGAGGGATGGTCACGCCACTCACCACCGTGGTCTGTCCGGCCGGGGCCGAAGGGGCAGGAACCCACTGTTTGAAGAAATCGATGTTGGCCTTGCGAAGGCCCGGAATGGCCTCGATCGCGCGGATTCCCTCGGCGGTGGGCGCGAAGCGGGCCGCGCCGGGCGTGGCGGCGGCGCCGATCGGCATGTACTCGTAGTTGCCGAAGAAGAACCACTTGTTGCGGATCGCCGGGCCGCCGAAGGAGCCGCCGAGGCGGTTGGCGTCCGAGCGCGGGTTGCTGCGGATGCCCTGGCGCGCGAACGCCTCGTCGACGGCGTTCAGGTTGCGGTTCTGGAAATACTCGTAGACCGCGCCGTGAAACTCATTGCCTCCCATCTTCAGCACGGTGTTGAACTGGCCGCCCGTGGAGTGCCCGAACTCGGCGGAGAACTGGTTCTGCTGAAGCGTGAACTGGGCGACGGCCTCGTTCGACGGCCGCACCACCGGCCCGGTGATCGATTTGAAGTTATTGTCGACGCCCTCGATCATGAAGTTGTTGTTGGTGGGCCGCTGGCCGCCGACCGAGGGGCCCGAGCCGTAGCCCACGCCGCCCATCGACGAAACGCCGGCGCTCAGCAGGCTCAGGTTGAGCACTCCCATGCCGCCCGGCCCGCCGCCGCTGGGCAGCTCCAGCGCCGCGCGGCTCTCGAAGGTGTTGGTAATGCGCGCCGTGGTGGTGTCGATGGCCGCGGTGGCCTCGATGACCTCGACGGTCGTCGCGACGGCGCCGACGGCCATGGAAACATTCGCGGTCGAGGTGACGTTCAGCTCGATGGTGTGATTCTGCAGCGTGGTCGTCGTGAATCCCGCCGCCGAGGCGGTGATCTTGTATCGCCCGACCGGTAGGTTGTTGAACCGGTACTGGCCGGTGGCGTCGGTCGTGGTCCTGGATCGTACACCGGTGGCGGCGTTCTCGATTTCGACGGATGCGTTGGCGATGGCGGCGCCCGAGGGGTCGGTGACCGTCCCCACCAGGTTGCCGTCAGAGGCCTGGCTGAAGCCGGAAGGGGTGATCGCGAAAACAAGAAGAGCGGCCGCGAAGGCGCGAAGCGTTAGCCGTTGGATCATGACGCAACTCCCATGAGATCTCCCGGCGCGCTTTCGCCTCGCCGGGGCGCCCTTTCCCCAACATCCATCCAGGAACGTGACGGGTTCTTATCCCGAAGCTAACTTGCGATCAGTGTAACACCGGTCCGGTGGAACTGCGCACTAATGTTACATGTGCCGCATCGATTAACGACACAATTGCAACAAATATTTCTGATATTAACGACTGGGTTTACTTAGGAAACAACTTGCCGAGTTCCTCGGGGCTCACGCGGCGTCCGTACTCGCAGATCTCGAAGGACTCCGAGTACACGACCTTGGCCGCGGCCTCCGCGCCGTAGCGCGCGGCTAGCATCTTGCGAGCCGCTTCCGAGACCGGCTGGATGCGCTGTTTGCGGATGAACTGCTTGCGCGCGGCCGGATCCTTGGGCACCTCGGCCAGGCGGTCGTCGACCCACGGCAGCCACTCGTAGAACTGCGAGGTGTGGGCGTCCAGGCCGTCGGCCTTTCGCTCCCAGACGTCGTCGATCGCCACCACGACGTCGGGCCGGAACGGGGCGGGCTTCTGGAAGCCGTCGTGGTAGTAGAGGAAAATCGGGCTGCGGCGCAGAGCCGGCACGTCGGGCGTGACGTTGGGCACCTGCACCATGTAGGCGGCGTCCTGGACCAGCACGCCCGTGTAGCGGTGGTCGGGGTGGTAGTCGTTGGGACGCGGCGCCAGCACGATGTCGGCGTTCCAGCGCCGGATGGCGCGGATGATCTGGCGGCGGATTTCCAGATTCGGCGTCAGCTCGCCGTCGTGGTTGTCGAGCACTTCGTACTCGGCGATACCGAGCCGCTTGGCTGACTCCTGGGTCTCCAGATAGCGCCGCTTGGCGAGAATGCCGCCGCCCATCTCGTGATGGCCGGCGTCGCCATTGGTCACCGAGAGAAACTTGACGGCGTGGCCGGCCTTGGCGAACTTGATGGCTGTGCCGCCGAACTTGATGTCGCAGTCGTCCGGATGCGCGCCGATGGCGATGACGCGCAAACGCCCCTGCTGGGCGAAGATCAGCGGCGTGGCCGCGAGGAGTAACAGAGCCTTCCTGAACATGGCGACATTATGCCACGTCAGGCCGGCGGCGGCGTGTTCATTTGATCCTCGGCCGCCTGCCGCAGATCGCCGAGCCGCATGCGCGTCGCCAGCAGCGCGATGAAGCCCGCCAGCCACAAGGGCACGGTGACGACGAAGAAGAGCAGCGTCGCGAAGCCCGTCGCCTCAGGGCGGTCCACGCCACACAGCTTGAGTCCGAGAATCGTCAGCAACTGCACGGACCCGACGTTGCCGGGCGCCTGCGGCGGCACGCTGCCCAGACGCAGAATGATCAGCACCACCGCCGCCGACCATCCGCCGAGATGCATCCCGTAGGCCTGCATCAGCGCCCAGATCGGCACGATCTGCAAGGCCAGGTACGCCAGGCTCAATACCACCACCGCGACGAATCCCGGACGCCGCCCCATGGCGTGGACGCCCTCGACGACGTCCCAGAGCTTCCCTGCCCACCGGCTGCCCTCGACCATCTTGTGCGCGTGACCCTTGCGGACGATCGCATAGGCCAGCAGCGCCGCCAGCACCAGCAGGATCAGGGCCAGAGCGCGGCTGCCGTCCTCGAACCAGCGGGGCAGGTCGAAAAACTGTCCGACGACGGCGACGCCGAGGATCAGCCAGAAGCCGTCGACCACGCGCTCCATGATCGCCGAAGAAATGACCACGGGAAGCGGGAGGCGCCCCCATCGGCTGACCAGGTAGCAGCGGATCACCTCGCCGGTGCGCAGCGGCAGCACCTCGTTGGCGAACAGTCCGATGTAGACCGCCTGAATCGTGCGCGCGCGAGTGATCTTCGAGAGCGGCCGCAGCAGCAGGTGCCACCGCCAGCCCTGGCAGCAGTAGACGGCGAGGTCGCCCGCGACCGCCAGCGACACCCAGCGCCAGTCGGTCGCCGCCAGGCGCGGCAGTTGCGAGCGCCAGTCGAATCCGCGGTAGACCCAGATCAGGCAGCCGATGGCGACGGCGTATCCTACGAGGGGTAACAACCAGGAGCGAGACCCTGAGCGAGAGGCGGTGTGCGCCAACCGACCATCATATAATTGTTGGCTTGACCCGCACACTGGAACGCGTCGCGGTGCTCGGCGCCGGCACCATGGGATCGCGCATCGCGGCGCATTTCGCCAACGCCGGCGTCCCCGCGCTGCTGCTCGATATCGTCGCCCCGGGCGCCCCCGACCGCAGCGCCGCCGCCCGCAAGGGAATCGAGAACGCGCTGCGCCAGAAGCCCGGCGCCTTCTACACGGATGCGCTCGCCGCGCGCGTCACCCCGGGAAACTTCGACGACCACCTGGACGACATCGCGCATTGCGACTGGGTGATCGAGGCCGTCACCGAGAATCTCGAGATCAAGCGGGCCTTGTGGCGCAAGGTCGAACTGGCGCGGAAGCCCGACTCGATTCTCTCCACCAACACGAGCGGCATTCCCCTGGCGAGCATCGCCGAGGGTTTTTCTCCGGAATTCCGGCGGGATTTTCTGGGAACTCACTTCTTTAATCCGCCGCGATACCTGCGGCTGGTCGAGGTCATCCCGACGCCGTATACGGATCCGCCCGTGGCCGACTTCGTGACCGGTTTCTGCGAACGCCGTCTCGGCAAGGGCGTCGTGCTTTGCAAGGACACGCCCAACTTCATCGCCAACCGGATCGGCAGCTTCTTCGGCGGCACCATCGGCGCCATCATGATGGCGGACGACTACACCGTCGAGGAGGTCGACGCGCTCACCGGCCCGCTCATCGGGCTGCCCAACAGCGCGACGTTCCGGCTTCTCGACATCGTCGGCATCGACGTCTGGGACCTGGTCGGCGGGAACCTGCATCGCAACGCGCCGGGCGATCCCTGGCGCGAGCGGTTCCTCTCGCCGCCCTTCATGCAGAAGATGCTGGCGCGCAAATGGCTCGGCGAGAAATCGGGCCAGGGTTTCTACCGCCGCGTGGGGCAGGGCGCGGATCGCAAGATCGAGGCCATCGACTGGAAGACACTCGAGTATCACGCGGCGCGCAAGGCGGGCTTTCCGGAGACGGAAGCCGCGCGCAACATCGAGGATCTCGGCGAGCGCCTGCGCGCGCTGGTCTCCGCGCCGGGCCGCGCGGGCTCGTTCCTGTGGAAGCTGTTCCGCGACCTGCTGGTTTACGCCGCCGAGCGCGTGCCGGAGATTTCCGACCGCATCGTCGAAATCGATCGGGCCCTGCGCTGGGGCTACGCGCACAAGCTCGGCCCCTTCGAACTGTGGGACGCGCTGGGATTCGCCGCCACCGCGCGCCGCATCGAGGCCGACGGCCTGGAGTTGCCCGCCTCGGTGCGGTCGATGCTCGGCAGCGGCGTCCAGTCGTTCTACCGGGAGTCGGGCCCGCGGACGGAGTACTTCGATCTCGCCGGGGACGGCTACGCGGCCATCGAACGGACGCCGGGTGTCGTGGCGTTATCGGAGGCGAAGCGATCGGGTGGTATAGTCCGGCGCAACCCGGGCGCATCGCTGCTGGATATCGGCGACGGCGTGCTGTGCCTGGAGTTCCACAGCAAGATGAACGCGCTCGGCGAGGACGCCATCGCCATGGCGCACGCGGCGCTCGAGGAGACCGCGCGGAACTTCCAGGCGCTGGTGATCGCCAACGAGAGCGATAACTTCAGCGTGGGCGCCAATCTCGTGATGGTGCTGCTGGCGGCGCAGGAGGGCGACTGGGACGAGCTCGGCGCGGCCGTCCACCGCTTTCAGCACGTCAACCAGGCGATCAAGTATTCGCCGCGTCCCGTCGTCGCGGCGCCGCACGCGCAGACGCTCGGGGGCGGCGCCGAGATCGTGCTGCACTCGGCGCGCGTGCAGGCCTCGGCGGAGCTGTACATGGGACTGGTGGAAACCGGTGTGGGTCTGATTCCCGGCGGCGGCGGCTGCAAAGAGCTGCTGGCGAAGCTGAAGGACCCGCGGCGCGTCTTCGAACTGATCGGGTACGCGAAGGTGTCGTCGAGCGCGGAGAACGCGCGCGAGCTGGGACTGATCGGCCGCGGCGCGGGAATCACAATGAACCCCGCGCGCCGGATCGGCGACGCCAAGGCGGTCGCGCTGGCGCTGGCGCCGGGCTACGCGCCGCCCGCGCCGGAGACTGTCGCGGTGGCGGGCGACGCCGGCTTCGCGATACTCAAGATGGGCGCGTGGCTGGCGCGGCAGGCCGAGTACATTTCCGATCACGACATGGCGGTCGCCGAAAGGCTCGCGCACGTCCTGAGCGGCGGCCGGCTGACCGGCGCGCAAAACGTCTCCGAGCAGTATCTTCTCGACCTGGAGCGCGAGGCGTTTCTTTCCCTGTGCGGCATGCCGCGCACCCAGGAGCGCATGGCGCACACGCTGAAGACCGGCAAGCCGCTGCGCAACTGACGCGGCGACTCCTACGACCCGCGCTTCAGCATCTCCAGCACGAACCGGTCGCGGCGCGCCTTCACGGCCTCGGCGTCCTTCTTCGTCCAGTCGTGAAATCCGCGACCCGATTTCGCCCCCAGCTCTCCGCGCGCGACCTTCTCGCGCAGCAGGGGCGGGGCCGTCGTGCCGTTATACAGATCCGTGGCGACGTAGTCGGCGATGCTCAACACCATGTCCAGCCCGACGATGTCCTGGTGCTCGAAAATCCCGTACACCGGCAGGCGCAGGCCGAAGCCCTTCATCGCCGCCAGGTCGACGTCCTCGGCGTCGGCGATGCCCTCGGCGACGATGTGAATCGCCTCCCGCACCAGCGCGCCTTGCAGCCGGTTGCCGAGCTGGCCGGGGGTGTCGCGCTTGACCATCACCGGCGTCTTGCCGCAGTGAGCCAACAGCGCGTGCACGCGCGCGGCGATCTCCGGGTCGGTCTTCTCGCCGCGCACCACTTCGACCAGCGGCATCAGATGCGGCGGGTTCCAGAAGTGAGTCGTCAGCACGCGCTCGGGCCTGCGGCAGCGTTCGGCGATGGCGGTGATACTCAGGCCGCTGGTGTTCGACGCCAGCACCGCGTGCGCCGGCGCGACCCGATCGAGCCGCTCGAACAGATCCTGCTTGAAGGCCATGTTCTCCGGCGCCGACTCGATCACCAGGTCGGCCGACGCAGCCGCCGCGTCCTGGTCCGCCGAGGCTGACAACCGCTCGCCCGCCGCGCGCGCGGCATCGGCCGGGACCAGGCCGTTATCGGAGAGCACCGCGAGCGCCCGCCGCGCCCTCTCGAGCCCCTGCGCCGACGATGCCGCGGTGCGGCCCAAGATGGTCGCCTGAAGGCCGCCAAGCGCCAGGGTCACGGCGATCCCCGGCCCCATCATCCCCGTGCCGATGACGGCGGCGTGCTCCCAGTTGTTCGACGCCATGACTTACTTGCGCGGCAGGTAACTGTACAGCACCTCGGCCTCGCCCTTCGCCGCGGCTTCTTTCTCGAAGAACTGAACGATGATGTCGCGGCGCGCCAGCAGGCCGTCGATCTGCATCGAGTTCAGGTAGCCCTTCATGGCCTTGTTCAGGTCGGCCTTGTTGAGCTCCTTCATCTTGGCGAGGAGGTGCTTGTCGCACTTGGAGAGCTGCTTGGGATTGCGCAGCGTCTTGGCCTGGCGGAAGCCGCGCGTGTGGTCGATCATCCAGATGTCCCAGTCCTTGGTGATGACCAGGTTCCCCAGGTTGCGGTCGGTGTTGAAGATCAGTTCGTCGAAGACGCGCACCACCTGCATCTGCTTGTTCCACGCCTCCGGGTTGGGCGGCTGGACGTTTTTCTGATAGCGCTCCTTCTCGGTCATCAAGGCGTTGTCCACCCACCAGGTGACTGAGGCCGACGTCCCGCCCACGCGGCGGTCCACCGACATCGGGATCATGCCGATATCGAGCATGCGATCGAGCACGTAGCCGGCGATGTTGAACTTGTAGCTGTCCATGAAGTTCAGTTCGGAGCCGGAGGGCGAGTTGAATACCGGCTTGAACTCATTGACTGTCTGGACGTGCGCGTCGTGCGTCAACGTCCCATCGCTGAGGACGGCCTTCCGCGAGTTGGTGATTCCCTCCGACAGCTCCTTGGACGAAACCACTTTCGCGGTCTTGAGGAACTTCTCCATCGTCGCCGGATCGGGCGGCGCCTGGGCCAGCAGCAGAAAGGGCGCCAGTAGGGCGCCGGAGCGAATCAACATTCGGTTTCGACGATGCATGAGATTCCTTTCCCGTCTATAGAGCATACACCGGTTTTCGAGAGCCTTGGCCGGAACGGTAGTGTCCCGACAGTCAGGACACTACCGCCGGAACCCGTCAAGGGGAAAAGGTTGGCCGGTACTATCCCCTTGGGCGCTTGGAAAACACCGGCCATCTGACGGAGAATGGAATCTCGGAGGCAGTTTGGAAATTATGTCAATGGGCGATCGGAGGCCGATCGTCGTCATCGGCGGTGGACCGGGCGGCAGCTCAGCGGCGCTGTGCCTGCGCAAGCTCGGCCACGAGGTCGTCGTCCTCGAGAAACTGAAGTTCCCGCGATACCGCATCGGCGAGTCCCTGCTGCCGGGCACCATGTCGATCCTGACGCGGCTGGGCGTCTTCGACAAGGTGAAGGCGGCCAACTTCACCGTCAAGCGGTCGGCGACTTTTATATGGGGCGGCGGGCGTCCGCCGTGGTCCTTTTATTTCGCGACGCCGAAGACGGCGCCCTGGGTGTTCGACCACGCCCTCCAGGTCACGCGCGCCGAGTACGACAAGATTCTCCTGGATGCCGCCGCCGAGCGCGGCGCCAGCGTCCGCGAGCTCCACGAGGTCACCGATGTCGAGCTCTGCCCCAACGGCGGACCCTCGAAGGTGTACTGGAAGAACGGCGACTCCTCCGGAGTCATCGAAGCCGACTTCGTCATCGACGCCTCGGGCGTTCGGGGCGTGCTTTCGCAGAAGCTGAGCTCGCGCATGTGGGACCAGTACTACCGCAACATGGCGGTGTGGTCGTACTGGAAGGGCGGCAAGCGATTCAAGGGCGACCTGGAAGGCAACATCTTCTCGGTGACCTTCAAGGAAGGCTGGTTCTGGATCATCCCGCTCAAGGACGACGTCTACAGCGTCGGCGCCGTGACCGGTATCGAAGCCAACGAGCGCATTCGGGAAATCGGACCCGACGCCTTCTACCACGAGTGCATCAAGCAGTGCGGCTTGGCGACCGAGATCCTCGCCACCGCCACGCAATGCGACGAAGTCCGCGTGCTCCGCGAATGGTCCTACGAGGCCAAGACGCTCTCGACGGGACGATCGTTCCTCTGCGGCGACGCCGCCTGCTTCATCGACCCCCTGTTCTCTCAAGGCGTCCACCTGGCGACGTATTCGGGCATGCTGGCGTCGGCCGCCATCGACTACCTTTTCAAGAATCCCGGCGACACCGCCGAGATTCACGAGTGGTACGAGAAGTCCTACCGCGAAGCCTACCATCGCTACCACAAATTCGTCGCCGGCTTCTACGCCTGCAATGAGGAGCCGAACTCGACGTTCTGGCGCAGCCGCCATATCGAGGGCGCGCGCGACCAGCGCTTCGACGGCAAGACCTGGTTCACCGCGCTCACCGGCCAGAACGTGGACGCCGGCGCCGAGGGCGTCGACGAACTGGAAGAGGGCGCCGAGACGCTGGCCTACCTCTGGCAGCACGGCACCAGCAAGATCGACGACAACTACGACGACAGCGAGCTGGCGGCGCGCCGCGTACTCTGGGCCAACGACCTGCTGAAGCAGTTCAACAGCCTGGAGAAGATTCACTGGTCCAGCGCCGAGGTCCGGCTGGTCCCCTCGTTCAAGGTGCATCCCATTTCATTCCAGTTGGAGAGGCAGTACTTCCTCGGCGACGAGCACGGCCGCACGATGCGCGCCTATTCGGTTACCGCCGCGCATGAAGAGCTGTTCCGCGGACTCCTGACGGCGCCGCTCAGTTTCAAGGAACTGACACGCCGTATGAAGGGACTGGGCGGCCAGGGGACTCCCTTGCAGATCGTCGGCCGCCTGTTCGAGCAGAAGTTCCTGCACGGTTTCGACAAGAACGGCAATCGTGTGAAGATCAAGAGCGCCCTGCGATTCGGCGGCGTCGGCTCGGAGGACGATCTGTCATGAACAAGCAGTCGCTGGTCGACATGATGGTGGAACTGCTCGACAACGCGCTGGCGGCCGAGCGGCAGGACGCCGAGCACGGCGGTGAGTCGCTCGCGGCGTCGCCGTCGCTGCCGCTGGTGGGACCCGAGGCCGCCGTCACCTCGATGGGACTGGTCTCGCTGATCGCCGACGTGGAGTCCACCATCGAGGAGCGCTTCGGCCTGTCGCTGACGCTGGTGAGCGAGCAGGCGCTTTCGCGCAAGCGCAGCCCGTTCCGCAGCGTCGACGCGCTGGCCGATTACGTACTCGAACTGGCGGGCGCGCCCGTCGAGACGCCGGTGGAAGCGGCCTAGGGCGCGCCTCCGCCCCCAACCGCCGATGAACCACATCGACTGGCAGATCGGCCGGTTCCGCGAAGCCCCCGGCTCGCCCGCGATCGTCTGGCGCGACCGCGAGTACACCTACGGCGACCTCGCCGCGCGCTACGGCGATTGGTCGGCGCGCCTCGCCGCCGAGAACGTCGCGCCCGGCGCCGCCGTCGGCGTCATCGGCGACTACTCCCCGGCGGCGCTCTCCTGCCTGCTCGCGCTCGCGCACCGCGGCTGCATTCTGGTCCCCCTCTCGCGCGAGTCGCGCGACCAGCATGCGGCCTTCTTCGCAATCGCCGAGCTGGACCATCTCATTCACATCGATTCCGCCGACGAAGCCGCGGTCTCCGCGATGCCGCACCGGCGCAATCATCCCCTCCTCGAAGAACTCCGCGCCGGCGGCCGCGCCGGACTGGTGCTGTTCAGCTCCGGCTCCACCGGGCATCCCAAGGCGATCCTGCACTCGCTCCCCGAGCTGCTCGAGAAGTTCCGCACGCCGCGCCACTGCTACCGCACCATGACCTTCCTGCTGTTCGACCACATCGGCGGCTTCAACACGCTCTTTTACACCATGGCCAACCTGGGCACGGTGATCGCGCCGCCCGACCGCAGCGTCGCCAATGTCTGCCGGGCGATCGAACGCCACCGCGTCGAGCTGCTGCCGAGCTCGCCCTCGTTCCTCAACCTGCTGCTGCTCGCCGAAGCGCACAGGAGCTTCGACCTCTCGTCGCTGAAGCTGATCACCTACGGCACCGAGGTCATGCCCGAGCGCACGCTCGAGCGCCTTAACGAAGCCTTCCCCGGCGTACGCCTCCAGCAGACGTACGGCCTGTCGGAGCTCGGCATCCTGCGGTCGAAGTCGGCGTCCAACCAGTCCCTGCTGGTCAAGGTCGGAGGGGAGAACTACGAGACCCGCGTCGTCAACGGCACGCTGCAAATCCGCGCGAGCTGCTCGATGCTCGGCTACCTGAACGCGCCCAGCCCTTTCGACGCCGAAGGCTGGTTCGATACCGGCGACGCCGTGATCCAGGAAGGGGACTACTACCGCATCCTCGGCCGCACCTCGGAGATCATCAACGTCGGCGGGCAGAAGGTGTATCCGGCCGAGGTCGAGAAGGTCATCGCCGAACTGCCCGAGGTGGTCGACGTGATGGTCAGCGGCGAGCCGCATCTGTTGCTCGGCCAGGTGGTGGTTGCGACGCTGGAGATGGCGCAGCCGGTTCCCGCCGCCGAGATGCGGAGGCGCATCGCCGAGCACTGCCGCGGGCGCCTGCAACCGTTCATGATTCCCGCCAAGGTCCGCATGGCGACCGAGCCCGTGGTGAACTATCGTTTTAAGAAGGTCCGCCGCTGATGGCATCCGACGACAAGCCGGTCGCGCTGGTCACCGGCGCACGCAAGGGGATTGGACGGTATCTCGCCGAACACCTGGCGCGGAGCGGCTACAGCGTTGTGGGTTGCAGCCGAAAGCCCGCCGATTGGTCCGCGCCCGGCGTCGCGCACCACCAGGCCGACGTCGCCGACGAAAAGCAGATGCACGACCTGTTCCGCTCGATCGCGCACGAGCACGGGCGGCTGGACGCGCTCATCAACAACGCCGCCCTGGCGACCATGAACCTCGCCATGCTCACGCCCATGGAGACCGTCGAGAAGATTCTCCGGACCAACGTCGCGGGCGCGTTCCTGTCGAGCCGCGAGGCCGCCAAGCTGATGCGCAAGCGCAACTACGGCCGCATCGTCAGCATCTCTTCGGCGGTCGTGCCGATGCGCCTGGCCGGCGAAGCCATCTACGTCGCTTCGAAAAGCGCTGTCGAGGCGCTCTCGCAGGTGCTGGCGCGCGAGCTGGCCGGCATCGGCGTGACCGTCAACGTCGTCGGCCCGGGGCCCACGGAGACCGACATGATCCGCGGCGTGCCGCCCGAGACGATGCGCAAGACTCTCGACGCTTTCTCCATTTCGCGGCTGACGGCGATGGAGGACATCGCCAACGCCGTCGATTTCTTTCTGCGGCCGGAGAGCTCGGCGGTTACCGGACAGGTGCTCTATCTGAACGGGCCGTGATGCCGCTGCCGCGCCCCGACCGCACCGGCCTCGCGCTCTTCCTGGTCGCGCTGGCGGTCTATCTTCCCGGATTCTGGTGGGGCGCGCCCGACTTTCATGCGCCCGACCGCACGCATTCCTGGGGCGTCGACGCGCCCATGCCGCTGGGGCCGCTCGCCGAAGTCTCGAACATCATCCGTCCGCGGCCCGACCGCAATCTCGGGTATCCCCTGCTGCACTCGTTCCTGGTCGCCGGCGCCTACGCGCCCTATTTCGCCTGGCTTTGGCTGACGGGAGGGCTCGTGCAGCCGGTGGGAGTCTATCCCTACGGCCTCACGAATCCCCCTTCCTCGCTGCACACGATGCTGCTGATCGCGCATTTGCTCTCGGTGCTGATGGGCGCGGGCGTTGCCGCTGCCGCCTACGATGCCGCGCGATCGCTGTGGAACCGGGCCGCCGGCGTCGCCGCGGCCCTTTTCGCGATGACCATGTTCCCGATGTTCTACTACTCGCGCGCCGGCAACGTCGACGTGCCGATGCTCTTCTTCGCTGCCTGGGCGATCGCCGCGTATGCGCGCATCCTCGCGGCGGGACTCACCGTGGGCCGCGCCGCCTGGCTGGGCGCCTTCATCGGCCTGGCGCTGGCGACCAAGGAGCAGGCCTTCGCCTGCTTCCTCGCGTTTCCGTTCGTGCTCCTCATGCGCCATCGCCGCGAATGGAAATCGCACGCCGCCGCGGCTGTGGCCGCGATACTCGCCTTCGGCGCCGGCAGCGGCCTCTTCGTCGACCCCGGCCGCTTTTTCGCGCATATCGAGTTCGTCGCGCAGCGCACGCGCGATCTCGCCGCCGGCGCGCTCATCCACATGCGGCCGCATCCCTGGACCCTCGATGGACACTGGGCGCTGGCCTCGCTCGTCGCCGGACATCTGCGCGATTCCCTCACGCTGCCCGGCCTGCTGCTGGGCGTCGCCGGTGTTGCCTGGACCGCGCTGCGCGACCGGCGCCGGCTCGCGTTCGCGTGGCCCCTGGCGACCTATCTCGCCGTGCTGTTCCTCGTCGCACGCAACTCGCAGTTGCGCTTCGTGCTTCCGGCGGCCTTCTGCCTTGCGCTGTTCGCCGGTCGATTCCTCGCCGTCCTGATGGAATCGGGAAACCGCCCCGCGCGAGCGGCCGCGGCGATCGCCGGCGCCCTCGCGCTGGGCCTCGCCGGGCTCCGCGGCGCCGATCTCACCCACGCCATGATCCGCGACTCGCGCTACGACGCCGCGCGATGGCTCGCCGCCCGGGCCCGCCCCGGCGATCGCGTGGAAGCCTTCGGTCCCATCACCGCGCTGCCCCCTCTGCCCGCCGGCGTCGAGGCCTTGCAGGCCATCCAGTTCGGAGGACTCACCGGCCGTCCGCTGCCGGACGCCGAGGCCGCGGCCCGCATCGCCGAAAGGTGGCGCGAGCGCCGCCCGCGATTCGTGGTTATCATGCCGGACTACACCAGCGTCCCCGGCAGTCCCCACAGCGCGTTTTGCCCGGCGACCATTTACAGCCGATTGCTCGACGGATCGCTCGGCTACGGAAAAGCGAATTCGTTCCACACCCGGCCCCTCGCCTACTGGATCGCACGCCCCGATCTGGACTACCCTTCCGTGAATCCGCCCATCTCGATCTTCGAGAGTCGCCCATGACGGACCGCCGCGTGATGACGATTTTCTTCGCGGCGGCGATCGCTCTCTATACGCCCGGCATCTGGTGGGGCCTTCCGCTCGCCACCGCGCCGGACCGCACGCGTCCCTGGGGCGCCGACGAACTGGCTCCGCTCGGCGCCGTCGCCGAGCTCGTCAGCGTCTTCACGGGCGGGGAGCAGTTCAATCCGCAGTACCCGCTGTTTCATTACTTCATGCAGGCTCTCGCGGTCGGACCCTACATGGTCTGGCTGAAGCTGACCGGCGGTCTCGGCGCGCCGTCGGCCACCTTCCCCTACGGCCTCGCCGACCCCGAAACCTCCCTCGCCATAATGACGCTGCTCGCCCGCGCCGTCAGCCTGCTGATGGCGGCGGGACTGGTCGCGGCTTCCTTCCGCATCGCGGCGACGCTCTGGGACCGCCGCACGGGTGTGATCGCCGGCGTCTTTGTGCTCGCGCTCTATCCGATGTTCTACTACTCGCGGACCAGCAACGTCGACATGGGCGCGTGGTTCTGGACGGGTCTCGGCGTCGCGGTCTACGCGGGCGCGGTGCGGGACGGGCTGACCGTCCAGCGCGCCGCCTGGCTCGGCGTCTTCGCGGCGCTGGCGACCGCCACCAAGGACGCGAGCTACGCCATCGTCGCCGGCCTCATCCCGGGCCTGCTGGCGGCGCACGGAATCGGACGCGGCCGCTGGAAGCCGCTGCTCGCGGGCCTCGGCGCCGCCATCGCCGTGTATCTTCCGGTGAGCGGACTCCTGCTTGCTCCTGTGCGATTCCGCGCGCACGTGGATTTCATCCTGCACGGCTCGCCGGGAAACCCGAGCTACTCCAGCACCCCTCCCGCCGAGCTGGTGGTTGTCACGGCGCGATACGCCGTGAGCGCCCTCGGCCCACCCATGGCGATCGCGGCGATGGCCGGGATTCTGTACTGCCTGTGGCGCGACCGGCGTGCGGCTTTCCTGGCGCTGCCCGCGCTCGCCCTGTGGCTCGGCGTGATACTTCCGGCGGGATTCGCCGAGCTGCGATACCTGACGCCGGCGATCTACTTCCTGGCGCTGTTCGCGGCACGCGCCGCCACGGCGCTTCCGGCCGGACGCACCGCCGCAGTGGCGCTGATCGCCGGATGGGCGCTGGTGCGCGGCGGCGACCTCACCTGGCAGATGTTGGCCGACTCGCGCTATGCCGCCGCCGGGTGGATGGCGCGGCACGCGCGTCCGGGCGACAGGGTCGGCTACTTCGGCGACGCCGGCAAGCTGCCTCGTCTGCAGCGCGGCGTGACAACCTCTTCGATGCCCGGGCAGACCTACTATGGACGCGGGAAACCGGAAGAAGGCGCCTCGCTCCCGGAGTTCGTCATGGTCGTGCCCGTCCAGCGCTTCGAATCGATTCACGAGTTCTCGCTGCCGGAGACGACCTTCCGCGCGCTCGAAGACGGCTCGCTCGGCTATCGCCTCATGTACGCCGCGCGGACGCCATCCTGGTTCGCCGACCGCCCGCTCACCGTGGTGAACCCTCCGGTACGGATCTACGTGCGGCGCGATCGCACCCCATGAGCGGCCTGTCAAGCGTGCGCGAATTCGCCTTCGCCTTGCATAGCCGAGCCGCGACCGAAGGGAGCGGATCCGCGGTCTCGACCAGCGGTCGGTTATCCTGAAAGTTCGGATGATTCAAACACTGTTCGGCGCCACCGCGCCGCCGCCCAGCCTTCTCGACCGCCTGAAAAGCGGCATCCAGAAGACACGGGCCGGTCTCAGTGAGCGCCTCGAGGACGCCCTCGAAGGCAGGAAGGAAATCGACGCCGGCGTTCTCGAAGAGCTCGAATACGCGCTCATCACCGCCGACATTGGCGCCCGCACCGCCGCCGAAGTCCTCGAGCGCATCCGCCAGCGCGTCGACCGCCGCCTGGTCGGCGACGCCGCGGAGCTGAAAGCCCTGATCCGCGATCAGCTCCTCGAAACCCTGAACGCTACCGAGCGCGCGCCCGTGCGCGTCGACGAACCGCCCGCCGTCGTCATGGTGGTCGGCGTCAACGGCACCGGAAAAACCACCACCATCGGCAAGCTCGCCAACCTGTATAAAGGCGAGGGCCGCTCCGTTCTCCTCTGCGCCGCCGACACGTTCCGCGCCGCCGCCGTCGAGCAGCTCGAAATCTGGAGCCAGCGCAACGGAGTCGAAATGATCCGCCAGGCGCCCGGCGCCGACCCCAGCGCCGTTCTCTTCGATGCGCTCATGGCCGCCAAGGCGCGCAAGTCCGACTACGTCATCATCGACACCGCCGGCCGCCTCCACACCAAGTCGAACCTCATGCTGGAGCTCGAGAAGATGCGCCGCACCGCCGCGCGTCTGGTCCGCGGCGCGCCCCACGAGACGCTGCTGGTGCTCGACGCCGTCACCGGCCAGAACGGCCTCGAGCAGGCGCGCAAGTTCACCGAAGCCGCCGGCGTCACCGGCATGGTGGTCACCAAGCTCGACGGCACCGCCAAGGGCGGCGTCGCCATCGCCATCGCGCGCGAGCTCAACCTTCCCATCCGCTACATCGGCGTCGGCGAGCAGATCGGCGACCTGCTCCCGTTCGACGCCGAAACCTTCGTGGCGTCGCTGTTCGACTCATGATCTCCGCACACCTGCGGGAAGCCCTCGACCTGGCGCGGCGGGGCGCGGGCCAAACCAGCCCGAACCCCGCCGTCGGCGCCGTGCTGGTCCGGGACGGCCAGGTCGTCGGCCGCGGATTCCACACCTGGGAGGGCGTGCGCCACGCCGAGACTGTCGCCCTCGAAGAAGCCGGCGGCCGCGCGCGCGGCGCGACCCTCTACGTCACCTTGGAACCGTGCTGTCACGACGGCCGCACGCCGCCCTGCGCCGACGCCCTGATCGCCGCGGGCGTCGCCAAGGTGGTCGCCGCCATGGAGGACCCGAACCCGCGCGTGCGCGGCCGTGGCATTGAGCGGCTGCGCGCGGCCGGCGTCGATGTGGAAGTCGAAGCCCATGCCACCGCCGAAGCGGAGAAGCTCAACGAAGCTTTCGTCCATTCGATGCGCACGGGCCGCCCGCTGGTCACGCTGAAGGCCGCCCTCACGCTCGACGGCAAGATCGCCGCGCCCGAGGACAACTTCGGCTGGATCACGAGCGAGGCCGCCCGCGCCCACGTGCAGCAGGCGCGCCACGCCTCCGACTCGATTCTCACCGGCATCGGCACGGTGCTCGCCGACGACTGCCGACTCACGGACCGCACCGGCCTCCCGCGCAGCCGCCCGCTGCTGCGCATCGTCGCCGACTCGCAGCTCCGAATCCCGCTTTCCTCGGCCATGGTCGAGGAGTGCCGCGGCGATCTTCTCATCGCGACCACTTCCGCCGCGCCCGCCGACCGCCGCCGGGCGCTCGAAAGCCGCGGCGTGCGCGTGATCGCCTGCGACGGCGCCCAGGGCCGCGTCGACCTGCGGTCGGTGGTCGACTGGCTCGCCGCCGAGCGCTATCTCTCGCTGATGGTCGAAGCCGGCAGCAAGGTGAACTGGGCGTTCCTCGAGACCGGTCTGGCCGACAAGGTGCTGCTCTACTACGCCCCCAAGATGCTGGGCGGGATGCTCTCGCTTCCGGTCGCCGGCGGCGCCGGGAGGAAGCGCCGCGCCGACGCCATACTGTTCCGCGATCTCACGGTGGCGCCGATTCCGCCCGACGAATTCCTCGTCGAGGCGTGGATGGTGAAGGCGTAATGTTCACCGGCATCGTCGAGGAGGTGGGGACCGTCGAGGCGCTCGACTCCCGCGCCGCCGGCGCCCGATTGCGCATCCGGTGCCGCACCGTGATGGCCGACACCGCCACCGGCTCGAGCGTCGCCGTCAACGGCGTCTGCCTCACCGCGGTCGACGTGCGGGCCGAGTCCTTCTCCGCCGATCTCGCTCCCGAGACGCTGCGGCGGACCAATCTCGGCGATCTGCGCGCGGGCTCGGCGGTGAATCTGGAGCGCCCGCTCGCGCCCACGGGCCGCCTGAGCGGACACATCGTGCAGGGTCACGTCGACGGCACCGGCGAGCTGCTCTCGCTCGAAGCGCTGGGCGCCGATAATTCGTGGCTGCGCGTGCGCGCGCCCCGCGAGCTGGACCGCTACCTGGTCTTCAAAGGGTCGATCGCCATCGACGGCATCAGCCTCACGATCGCGGCGCTGGAGGGCGGCGTCGTTTCGGTCGCCATCATCCCGCACACATTGAGCGTGACCAATCTGGGCGCGCGCCGCCCCGGCGACCGGCTCAACATCGAGTGCGACCTGGTTGCCAAGTACGTCGAGAAGATGATGTCGTCGATCGAGCGCCCGGCGGCCCTCACCGTGGATCGCCTCAAGGGCGAAGGGTTCTAGCCGCGCCTACCTGCTCAGCTCCTCCGCGATCTCGCGGGCGATGCGCCGCGCCTCGCCGATCTCGCCCTTCCCGATGCTGATCGCGCCCACGCGCGGGTGGCCGCCGCCGCCGTAGCGCTCGCAGATGGTCGCCAGGTTGTGGCGCGGCTCCTCCGGCGCCCAGGGGTTCGATCCGACGGATACCTTCGTCCGGAAACTGGAGATGCTCACCGACACCGTGTACACGGACTCCGGGAACAGGTAATACGGAATGAACTTGCTGTAGCCCTCGAGATCGTGCGCGCTGAGATCGAAGTACACCACGCGCCCGTTCACTTCCGCCCTCTGCCGGATGATCTCGATCGATTCCAGGTGCCGCCGCCGCAGCGGCTGAAATAAATCCTGCACCTCCGGTTCGCGCGCGATCTCCTCCAGACGCCCGTGACGCATCCACTGGATCATCTTCTGCACGATGTCCGATCCCTTGGCGGCCTCGATCACCAGCACCAGTTGTGTCGCCGGCGACTTCAGCTCCACGGCTTCGGCGGCGTTGGCGTACTGGGCCCCGTCGATGATGTCGGCCCAATGCACCAGCTCGTCCAGATCGGGCGCGACGAAGCCGAAGCGCTCCGCCGTCGCGCGCGCCATGAACTTGGTGCACGACTTGAAGCTTGGGTCGTAGAGCTTACGCCCGCTTCGATCGTGCCGGAAGTGCTCGGCGTCCTGCGGATTGAGGAAGGCGCTCTGATGATGATCGAACCACCAGGTCAGCTTGGGATTGGACGAATATTTGAAATCGACGATGGCGTTCACGTCGCCGTCGAACAGCGCGTCGTCGAAGGTCTGCGCGGGCTGGTGCGCCATGCCTGTGAAGGCGAACTCAGCCCCGGGATGGTCGCCGGCTTCGATGAAGCGCGTGAAGAACGCCGCCGACGCGGCGCCGTCGAAACAATGATCGTGATAGAGAACCCTGATGCGCATCCGGGAATTGGCCGGGAAAACCCATTAGCTTCCCTCAAACGGGACCTCCAACGCAAGGGGGATTTGCCGCCGGGATTCGCCGCCGCCGTTTACCCGGCGGAACGCGATCCGCCGAAAGCCGCCGCCCGCCGCCGGGCTACGCGCGATTCATCGCCGCCGACGCCCGCAGGTGGATTCCCGCCGCCGAAAGCGATTCCACCAGGCTCTCGTGGATCCCCGCGTCCAGCACATAGAACGTGCGGCCATCCTCCGCCCGCGCCGCGGCCATTCCCTTCGACGCCAGCAGCAGACAGAAATGCCGCTCGCCCGGCGAGAGCGAAGACTCCTCGATCCGCGCCATTCCCCCCGGTCCGCCCGTCATTTTGCGCAGAAAGTCGCGCAGGAACACCTGCGGATCGGCCGAATCCATGGCCGCCGCCGCGGCGCACCAGCGCTGCTCCTGCGACCCGAAGAAGTATGGTCCCGAGGCGAACGCCAGCAGGAAGATCACGATGTCCATGAAGGCCGCCAGCGCCAGCGCGAACACGTGCGCCGGTCCGGGCTCCGCGATCAGCTCGCGAAACGAGAGCAGCAGCTCCTCCTGCCCCGACGCGGCGCGTTCCAGGTTCCCGGCGTAGGCCGGCGCGGCCGCGCGCTCGATCTTTCCCTGGTGCAGCGCCTGTTCGGCGGCCGCCCAGGGAATCGCGTCGAACGCCGCGTGAAACTGCCGCAGCTGATCCCCGGTCGGCGTGTCGGGCTTCAGCGCCGATCGGAACGAAGCCACCGCGCGGCGCGCCTCGTCGAGTTGCGCCACCGACTGCCGCTCCAGCTTCGCGTAGCGGTCGAAGGCCGTGTAGCGCAATCCCGGGCCCGAGCCTTCGCGGTAGGCGCCGCTGTAGGTCTGCGCCTCGCGCGCCACCGCCGCGCGCACCTGGTCCAGGTACGGGTCGGCGTCGCGCGCGCCCGAGATGAAGCCGTGCGACTTCTCGGCGCCGGTCATCTCCTCGAGCGCCGTCACGTGTCTGCGACCCTCGGCGGCCGCCGCGGCCAGGGTTTCGTCGGCGCGCGCGGCCAGAGCCGTGAGGTCGTCGTAGAGCCGGCGCTGCGCGATCGCCGGACGCTCGCGCGCCGTGAACCAGCCGTAGAGGCTGGCGTAGGAGAATGCGATCGATACCACCGCCGTGATCGCGTAGACGGCGATCAGCAGCGCCCGCCGCCCGCGCGTGAATCCGATCATCCAGGCCACCAGCAGCAGCGCCGTCTGGATGCCGAGCGACGCCACGATCGACATCCACGGGGAAAGGTAAAGCGCCATGCCCTGCTGGGTCGTGTACCACGACACCACCGAGAGCAGTCCGCTGGCCACAAACAGCGCCTTGACGATCGGGCGCGCGGTTTCTTGAGACACGTCGAGCATATTGCGGCTCCTTGATGGAGAGGTACGCAATCGCCGGCGCCGATGTTCCGCCGGCTTAACGCCGCAGGATCATTACCCGAAACGTCTCGCCCATCCCGTAGATCAGCGTCTTCAATTGCAAGCGGCGGCGAAGCCGCTCCGCCTCGGATTCCGCCTCGAGCACGCCGGCGAACTGGTCGGGCTCGCCCGCTCGAAGCAGCGTCTGCGCCAGCGTCTCGAACCGGACGCGCTCGAAGCCCACCCGCGCCGCGTGACCCTCGATCGCGGTGAAGTTGACGTGCGCGGTAATGTCGCGCTCCCCCGCGTCGGCCAGGACCTCTTCGCTCGCCGTGTGCCGCCGATAGCTCATCAGCGTCCCGGCCGGGAATCGCGCCAGCTCGCGGGCCGTGTAACCGTAGTCGATCGCGACGACATGCCCGGCCCGCTGCGCCGCCGCGATGCGGTCGAGCCACTCGAGCGCATCGAGGTTCACCTCGATCGCGCCCCCTTCCTCCACCGGCGCGAACTCCTCGCAATACGCGGCCAGCTCCGGCGCCGCGTCGCCGCCGTCCACCCATCGGGATCCCGCGCCCACCTTCCTCTCGCGCAGGCGTCCGTCCTGGCGCGTCACCACGCTCACCGGCAGCGCGTCGAAGAATTCGTTGGCGAATACCACCCCATCGAATCGCGCCGGCATTGCGCCGGCCCCGAAATCCACCGGCGCGTAGCTCCAGGCCGAAAACGCCTCGCGCATCTCACCGCGCCCGGCGCCCAGTTCGACCACCATGCCGGCCGCCGGCATCAGCTCCTCCACCAGCCGCCGCATCAGCAGGCCGAACACGGGCTGCAACTGCTCGGCCGTATAGAAATCGCCCGACTTGCCGAACGGGTCGTGCGGCCGCCGGTAGTAGCCGTGCTCGGGATCGTAGAGCGCCACCTCCATGAATCGCCGGAAGGAAACCGGACCGTCCCGCGCGATTTCGGCGGCGATCGCCGCGCCGGCCGGCGTCATGGCGCTCAATCGCGGCTCGAAGGCGTGTGGGTGAACATCTCGACCACGTAGTCGTGCAGGCAGTCGAACAGGTACCGCCGGAAATTCCAGGTGAATTGCGAGTGCTGAAGATCGCGCGCGTGGATCGGCGCGTAGTAGATGTGCACGCCCTCGCGCGGCTCCTTGAGCGCGATCACCAGCTCGACGGCGCCGGCCTTGGTTTCGCGCGCCGAGAACTTCATCAGCGCGTGCTCGTAGCGCGCCAGCTCCTGTTCCACCCGCTCCACCGGCGTCACGGTCGTATTGTAGAATGATCGCGCCTCCCGCCACCTGGAAGCCATGGACGTGACGCACCTCCCCAATACCGTTCGCGTGAAGCTCAGCTCGGAGGCCGCCGGCGCCATCTCGATCACACCGGTCGTCGTGCGCGACATGCCCATCCACGAGCTGATCGACTTCATGCTGGCGGCCACCGGCAAGGACGCCGCCCGCGTGCGCGACCTGATCCAGCGCGGCAACCTGGTGTCGGGCGCCTCGCGCCTGCGATGGGAGGGTTGGAACGCCAGTCCCTCGAGCATCGAGGGGATCCTGGCGGCCTTTCCCGATCCCGAGCCGCACCGGCCCCTCGATCCCTCGCGGTGCGTCCGGGCGACACTGCGTTCCGCCGCCGGCGCCGTCGATCTTACGCGCGAAGCGGCCTCACGCCGTCGGCTCCTCCGACGGCGGTCGTTTTGGGACGCCGTCCTGGCGAGCGCCGACGTCGCCTCGGCCCGCTATCTCGAATACTCCTACCGGGAGCGCTGCGATCGCTATCGCCAGCCGCTCGACGCCGGCGCCTCCGCCCGGCTGCGCAGCGAGGCCTCGCTTATCTCGTATTCGACCGTGGCGGCGCAGGTCGCCGCCGGTGGCTGGTCGGAGATCGACTGGCTGGTGTCGCGTTAGGAGCGCGCATTCGCGCCGCGACCGCAGGGACGGTCCCCTACCGCATCGTCTGCAAATACTCGCCCGTGGTCGCGTCCACGTAAATCGAAAAATTGCTGGTGCCGACGCTCTCGCCCCACACCACCCGCCAAACGGGATTCGGAAACCGCGGCGTCAGCTCCACCAGCATGGTGATCGGCTTGTCGGGGTTCTTCTTGGCGTAGTCGACGCCCTTCTTGGTCGCGGTGTCGAAGGCCGCCGCCGAATCAATCTTCAGCGCGACCGCCAGGAACGGCTTCGCCTGTCCGCGCGGACCCGCGTATGTTTCCTCGTGGCCCGCGAACACGCCTTTGTATATCGTGTTGGTGGGCGATTCAGCCGCCGAGTAAGTGTACATGCGCTGCTTCCCGCGGCTCTCGGAGACGAATACGGCGCGCCAGGCGCCGTACTTTCCTCCGGCAGCCTTAACCTCGGGAATACTCAAGCTATGGAGCGAAATCGCCTGGACGTCCGGAATCCAGCTCCGCGCCGCGGTGTACATCTGGAAGAAAGCGTATTGACCCGCCAGCGCCTCGGGCGGCTTCTCGGGCTCCTTGGCTTTCTTGGCGGCCGGGGGCGGCGCCGACGAGCAGGAGGCCATGGCGAGCAGGATCGAGAGTAGAATCGCGAGGCCGGCGAGTCGTTTCGGGAGACTGTGCACCCGGCTATTTTAGCGAACCGCCGCCGGTGCCCGCAGGAACACGCGAGCCGCTGGCGTGCCCGGCGAATGTGGCATACAATCTAACTAACCCGATGGAGGGGTTCCTATGAGAAAGTCTGGATGGTCGTTCGCGGCGGCATTCGCCGGCGCGTTATTGCCGGCCGGCATCCTTCTCGCCCAGGGGCAGACCGCGCCGCCGGGCGGCGGCGGCCCCACCGCTCCCGCGCCCACGCCGACCACCCCCACAACCCCGACCAGTCCCTTCCCCGGTGGACAGACCCGGCCCGGCCAGCCGGGCCAGCAGCAGGACCCCATGCAGCGGTCGCCGTTCCCGGAGATGTCGCGCCCCATTTTCCTCTCCGGCAAGGTGATTCTCGACGACGGCACGCCGCCGCCCGAACCCGTCACCATCGAGCGCGTCTGCAACGGCATTGCGCGCCCCGAAGCCTATACGGATTCGAAGGGCCGCTTCAGTTTCCAGCTCGGCCAGAACTCGCACGTCATGCCCGACGCCAGCGTGAGCGCCTCGAGCGATTTCGGTTTTCCGAACGAATCCGGGTCGCGCGGCGGAGGATTCCCCGGCACGCCGGGCGCACGCCAGGTCACCGAGCGCGATCTCATCGGCTGCGAGTTGCGCGCCGCGCTTCCGGGATTCCGCTCCGAGCACGTGAATCTCACCGGGCGCCGCGTGATGGATAATCCCGATGTCGGGGCCATCATCCTGCGCCGGCTCGGCAACGTCGAGGGGCTGACCATCAGCGCCACCAGCCTGAACGCGCCCAAGGACGCCAGGAAGGCGCTCGACAAGAGCCGCGAGCTGATGAAGAAGAACCCGCCCAAGATCGACGAAGCGCAGAAGGAGCTCGAGAAGGCCGTCCAGATGTATCCCAAGTACGCTGTCGCCTGGCAGGAGCTGGGAGTCATTCACGAGAAGCGCTCCCACGTCGAAGACGCCCGCAAAGCCTACGCCGCCGCCATCGAGGCCGATTCCAAGTACGTCAACCCCTACCTCCAGCTCGCGCAGATCGCCGCCCGCGAGCAGAAGTGGCAGGACGTCGCCGACACCACCGATCGCATCGTCAAGATGAACCCGGTCGATTTTCCAATGGCGTTCTTCTTCAACTCCGTCGCCTACCTCCAGCTCGGCAAGCTCGATCCCGCCGAGAAGAGCGCGCGCGAGGCCCTCAAGCTCGACACGAACAAGCGCATCGTCAAGCTCGATCACGTGCTGGGCGTGATCCTGGCGCAGAAGGGCGACTTCCCGGCCGCGGCTCAATCCATGCGATCGTACCTTTTGCGCGCTCCCATGGCGGGCGACGCCGACCTGGTCAAGAAGCAACTGGCCGAGGTCGAGCGACTGTCCGGTCAGTCGAGCGCCGCGCGCCAGGCGGGACAGCAGTAGCGCCCCGCCCTACTCCAGCGCCTCCGCGATCGCCCGCTCGAGCGCCTCGCGACCCAACGTCGTGCTGACGAACAGCTCCTGCCGCGCCCCCGCGCTCAGTGCGATTGCCTTCCAGCCGTTCGTGGTCGGAACCGTCACCCGAATCCGCACTGGCCCTCGCGCGTCGCGCACCGCGCGAATCACGCCCGGCACGATCGCGCGAATCTCCGGCGTCGCGGCGATCAGCCTCTCCAGCACCGGCCGCAGTCCCTCGATGATGCTGTGCTCGATCTTCAGCTTTCCTTGAGAAGTGCGCAGTTTCAATGGGTCCCCTTTGTTATACTGCCCCAAGGACAACGCATGGGCGAGTTGCGGCTGGGCGACATCATCGACGACTATTGCATCAAGTGCAAGCGCATCACCAACCATGCGATCGTCGCCATGGTCGCCGGCGCAGTCGCCAAGGTGCGCTGCTCCACCTGCTACAACGAACACCCCTTCCGCAACGGCGAAGCTCCGCCGTCGAAGAAGGAACTCAAGAAGAAGGAGTTGTTCGACCAAGTCCTCGGCAAGACCAAGCCACCGGAAGAGGAAAAGCCTACGCCGGATACGAGTGGGGACTGAAGGCAGCGGTCAGTTCAGCGCGCTCAACCACCCCCGCAGCCGCCCGATCCGTTCCAGCACCTCCTCGCGATCCGCCGCCTGCGGCGCCAGGTGAAGATACCGCTGCAAGTCCCGCACCGCCGACCGGTATTGGCCCGCCTCGATCTCCAGCGTCGCCCGTATCCTGTGCTCGGCCGCCGACGACGGGTTCGCCGCGATCAGCAGGTTGAGCACCTCGATCGCCTTGGCATGCTCGGTGTTCCGGAAATACACCGTGAGCAGGTTGTTCAACATGCGCACCGCGATCTGCCGCGCGGTCGTCGGCGCCAACACGGCCGGACCGGGAGTCTCGCCCCCGCTCGCCCTCGCGGCCAGTTCCAGACACTCCTCCTCCGTCAGCGGCCGCCCGCCGTGGAACGGGTCGAGGTACGCGCCGAAGTCGCGGTCCTGGTAGCGCACGATGAAGTGTCCCGGCAGGCCGACGCCCCACACCGGCCTCCCCAGCCGGCGCGCGATCTCGATGTACACCAGCGACAGCGTGATCGGAATCCCCGTGCGGTTCGCGAGAACTTCGTTGAGGCAGCTGTTGCGGGCGTTGTAGTAATCGTCCTGGTTTCCGCGAAAGCCGAGCTCGTCGAACAGGTATTCGTTGGCGCGGCGGACGAACTCCTCGCCGCCGGCCGCGACCGGCACGCGCAGCGCCAGCTCCGCGGCGTGCGAATCGAGCAGCGCCAGCCAGGGCTCCGGCCGCAGATCGGGAAACTCGACGCGAGCGATCTGGAGCGCGGCCAGGTCGAGCGCGACGCGCCCGTCGGCATTCTCCAGAAGCTGAATCAGTTCGCGCACGTAACTCTCCGGGGAACATCCGTGAATGCTCCCCGCGATCATGGACGTGCGGCCGCTTCGCCGAAGGCGAATGGCGCACGCTAGTGTTTAGAATACCAGTGGGTGCGTGTTACGGCCGGTCTCCTCGCGGTGTTGCTGTCCGCGGCGGAACCGGCCCCGGAAATTCTCCACCGTTTCGAAACCCCCGTGCGCGGCGCGGCGCTCCTCCGGGCCGGCGTCACCGCCTGGGGCGATGGCGTCGTCGAGAAGCCCCTCGCCCGCGGCGCGGCGCGGACGCTCTCCCGGGCCCGGTTCGGCGAAGGCGGATGCGCCTTCGATGGCGGCCTCGTGCTCCACGAACTCCCTGCCGCCGGCGGTGACCTGGGCCGCATGGTCCTGCTGCACGGCGGACGAATCGAAGCCATCGACAATGAAGCGCACTTCCGCGATTGTCTGGCCGTCAGCCTGTTCGGCCGCCGCGGAGTGCTCGTGGTCCACCGCCAGGCGCAGGTGCGGTTCTACGAGCGCCGCCAGGGGCGCTGGAGCTACCGCGAGATCTACTCCATCTACACGCCGTCGCACCAGGGCGGCCTCCTCATCGAGGACGTCGACTCCGACGGGCGCCCCGACATCCTCTGCGGCAATTACTGGATTCGCAGCCCCGCGCGCTTCGACCTCCCCTGGCGCCTGTTCGCCATCGGCGATTGGTGGGAGTCGGCCGATTCGGCCATGCTGCGGCTCGTCCCCGGACTGATCGCCGCCCAGCGCGACGCCTCGCCCGCGCGCATCGCCTGGTTCGACAAATCGGCCGACGCCACGCAGTTCTGGACCGAGCGGCGCGTCGTCCTCGATCCTCCCGCGCGATTCGTGCGCGCTCTCGCCGCCGGTCCCGGACCCGGCGAGGTGATCGCCGGCGAGGACGCGGGTCCCGGCTCGCGGCTGATTCGGATCCGCCGCTCCGGCGAGGCCTCCGTGATCGGCCGCGGCGAAGGATTCCTGCATGCCTGGACGATCGGCGGCGACGTCGTCACCGTGTCAAGGAGTGAGATCGCGCGCTGGCGCCTTTTCTAAGAGCTCGTGTTCCTATCTGCGTTTATCTGCGTTCATCCGCGGCCCCATTCGTTGCTCCCCGCAGATACGCGTCATCGCCGCGCGCCCAATCCTCGCGCACGGGCGTGAAGATGTCGATGCCTTCGGTGTCCTCCAGTGCCTCGGCGCTGTGAGGGAGATTCGGCGGAATCTGGAGCGCTTCGCCCGCGCGCACGTCGATCTCGCGCCCGCCGATGCGGAACCGCAGCGCGCCCCGGTCGATCAGGCTCACCTGCTCGTTCACGTGGCTGTGCTCCGGGACCTGGCAGCCCTTCGCCAGGTACACGCGCGCGATGGTGAGAGCCTCGGCGTGAATCACCTGGCGCGCGAACAGCGGGTTCATCTGCTCCTTCTCGATACGGTTCCATTGATGCAGCTTCATCGCGGCGGTATTGTATCATGGGCGTTGTCCACGCCCAATCAGCCGCCCGCCGCGGCGCGACATTGACAGGAGATCACCGATGAAAGGCGTCGTACTCGCCGGCGGCACCGGAAGCCGCCTGTTCCCGCTCACCAAAATCACCAACAAGCACCTGCTGCCCGTCTACGACAAGCCCATGATCTATTACCCGATCCGGACGCTCGTCGAGGCCGGCATCAGCGAGATCCTGATCGTCACCGGCGGACGCGGCGCGGGCGACTTCCTGCGCCTGCTCGCGAATGGCAAGGAGTTCGGACTCAAGCACCTCGACTACACCTATCAGGAGGGCGAGGGCGGCATCGCCGACGCCCTGGCGCTCGCCGAGCACTTCGCCGAAGGCGACAAGATCTGCGTGGTGCTGGGCGACAACATCATCGAAGGCAGCATCCGCCACGCCGTCGACGAGTTCCGCGCCCAGCAGCGCGGCGCGCGCATTCTGCTGAAGGAAGTCCCCGACGCCTCGCGCTTCGGCGTCGCCGAGATGAGCGGCGGCCGCATCGTGGGCATCGAGGAGAAGCCGGCGAAACCCAAGTCGAACCACGCCGTGATCGGAATCTACCTCTACGACGGCACCGTCTTCGACAAGTGCCGCGGGCTGGTCCGCTCCCAGCGTGGCGAGCTCGAAATCACCGACGTCAACAATGCCTACATCCGCGAGGGAACCATGACCTATTCGTTCCTCGACGGCTGGTGGACCGACGCCGGCACATTCGATTCCCTGCTGCGCGCCACCAACCTGGTCGCGCAGAGCGGCCGCTAGTACCAACGGAAGGAGTGAGCGCCTCCGGGTGTCGGCTAAGAGGCGGTGTCCCCGCGCCGGCGGGCGCCTCTCTCCGCGGCGTCCCATTCGACAACGAACAGGAAACGGACGCGGAACGCGCCGCCGTGCGAGAAGCCCACGAATGGCTTGCGAAGCGGGGCGGCCGCGGCATCCCACACGACGAAGCCATGCGCCGCCTCGGCTTGAAGTGAAGGCTATCGAGTGGACCGAGCCGGCGCTGCGCGACATGGCCGGACCTCGATCGAAACGTCGCCGCACAAATCCAGGATGCCGTCGAACGCTTCGCCGCAACGGGCGTTGGAGACGCCAAGCGCTTGAAGGGCATTGACCCGCCGGAATATCGCCTTCGCGTCGGCGACTGGCGTGTCCGCTTCCTTCACGACGCCCACGCGATTCAGGTCCTTCGGGTGCGGCATCGCTCCGAGGTCTACCGATGACTCAATCGCTCATCAGAAACACCAGCGGCCGAACGTCCTCCTCCGGCGTCCACTCCCAGTACCGCAGCAATATCGTGTACACCATCATCCCCGTCTCTCCCTCGCCGAGAAACAGGTACCGCGCCGCCTGCGACGCCAGGTTCTGCCGCGACAGCCCGAGGAAAATCCGCACCGGGTCGATCAGCTCGCTGACATAGGCGATGGTATTCGCGATAGCGATCGCCTGCGTCACGTGAATCCGGTAATCCTCCCCCTCGCGCGACACCCGCACGTGCAGATTCGCCAGAAATTCGCTTCGATTATCCAGTAAGTCCACGTGCACGAACGCTAGCGGCCCGTCCACCCGGTAGTGCGTCCGGATCTCCGCCGTCTTGCGCGCCCGCACCGCCGCGTCCGGCGCCCGCACCGGCACCAGGTTCACCTTCTTCCCCGTAATCGACTTCCACAGCGCCGCCGACCCCTCGTCGGCGAACGTCACCCCCGCCACCCGCAGCTCCGTCGACCGCCACGACCGGCTCACCGCGCTCACCGCCATCACCGCCACGATGAATATCGACGCGATGATCAGCCCGTCCGGCCGCGCCAGCACGTTGTCCGCCAGCGTGAACAGGAACACGCCCGTGATCGCCCAGCAGTAAACGCTCGCGACCCGCGCGCCCTCCTTCCACAACGCCAGCGCCGCTGCCAGCGCCGCCGACGTCATCAGCACCAGCACTCCCGTCGCGTAGGCGCCGCTCTGCGCCTCCACGTCGGCGTTGAAGGCGATCGTCACCACCACGTTCGCCGCAAACAGCACCAGCACCAGCGGCCGCGCGAAGGCCACCCATCGCGGCGCCATCCCGAAGCGCGGCAGGTAGCGCGGAATCAGGTGCAGCAGCCCTGCCATGGCGGACGCCCCCGCGAACCAAAGAATGAGAATCGTCGACGCGTCGTAGACCGTGCCGAAGGCGCTCCCCAGGTACAGGTGCGCGAGATAGGCGATGGCGCGCCCGCTTGCCTTGCCGCCCGCCCGGTACTCGTGCTCCGGCACCAGCATCGTCGTCACCAGGCTCGAGGCGATCAGCAGCCCGCTCATGATGAGCGCCGCCGCCACCAGCAGCTTGCGCGTGTTGCGGATACGGCCGCGCGGCGCGCGCGCATCTTCACCGTGGTCGCCGGCCACCAGCGGCATCACCGAGACACCCGTCTCGAAGCCGCTCAGTCCGAGCGCCAGGCGCGGGAAGAGGATCGCCGCGGCCAGTGCGATCGACGTCCAGTCGCCCTTGGCGTCGAGCGCGCGGCGCCAGTTGTCGATCAGCTCCGGACGCGCGGCGATCTCCATCATTCCTCGTCCCAGCACCACGGCGTTCAGCGCCAGGTATGGAATCGCCACCAGCGACGCCACGCCGATGGCCTCGGTGAAGCCCTTGAGGAATACGATCGCCAGCAGCGCCAGCAGTCCGAGCGTGAGCGGCAGCCGCGCCTCGCCCAGATAGGAATGCAGATACGGATTCTCGACGGCGTGTTGCGCCGCGTCGGCCGCCGAAAGCGTCATGGTGATGACGAAGTCGGTCGCCGCGAAGCCGAGCAGCACCAGCACCAGGAGCTTGCCCTGCCAGCCCGAGAGCAGATTCTCGAGCAGCGCGATCGATCCCTGTCCCGCGAACGACCGCCGAGCCACCTGGGCGTAGACCGGCACCGCGCCCGCCAGCGTCAGCACGATGAGAAACGCCGTCGCCACCGGCGCCAGCGCGCCCGCGGCCAGCAGCGCGATGCCCGGTTGATAGCCGAGCGTCGAGAAATAGTCGACGCCCGTCAGCCACAGCACCTTGTACCAGGGATGCGTTTCGCCGTGATGCGCCTCCTGGTCCATGCGCGCGCCCGAGTGCAGCCAGCCTTCGAGGCCGCGCCGCGGAGGCGCGGAGGAATCCTCGGTGACCAGCGTGAGGGATGAGTCGGCCGTGGGTTCGGCCTTCCTGCGGCGCGCCATGTACAGAGCTTACAGTGTCCGCAGGTGGAAGCCGCCGTCGACGTCGAGCACCTGTCCGGCGCAGTAATCGAGCAGCCCGTCGGCGATGGCGCGCACCGCGCGCGCGATGTCCGCCGATTCGCCCATGCGGCGTTGCGGCAGCAGCCCCGCGGCGATGCGCTCGTCGTAGGTCTTCTCGACGGCGGCGATCATGTCGGTGCGGATGATGCCGGGGCGAATCTCGAAAACGCCTACGTTGGCCGGCGCCAGCCGCGCCGCCCACACCTGCGCGCTCATGCTGAGTCCGGCTTTCGAGATGCAGTACTCGGCGCGATTCACACTCGCGGTATAGGACGAGATCGACGTGATGAAGACGATGCGGCCCGCGCCGCGCGCCGCCATCGGGCGCGCCACCAGTTGCGTGAGGAAATGCGGGCCTTTCAGATTGGTCCCGATCAGCTCGTCGAAGCTCTCCTCGGTGGCTTCGAGCACGTCGCGTCGCTCGCGCGGCGCCATGCCGGCGTTGTTTACCAGCAGGTCGACCTGCCCGCATGTTTTTTCCGCGAACGCGGCCAGCGCCTCGCGGTCCGCGCGGGATCCCACGTCGCACTGGAATATCTCGGCGCCGGTCTCGGCGCGCAGCGATTCCGCGGCGTCGCGCCGCCCGCGGTAGGTCGCGATCACCCGATGCGTACGCGCCAGCTCGATGGCGACTCCGCGGCCGATTCCCCGGCTCGCGCCGGTGACGAGAGCGACCGGTTGGCTCACTGCTTGTAGCGCGCCAGCGCCGCGTCGATCGACTTCGCGATGGCCTCCAGATCGAAGCGCTCGATGAACGGCTCGCCGTCGACGAAGACCGTCGGAGTTTTGGCGACGCCGCGCGCGACTCCCTCCTGGAAATCGGCCTCGACGGCGGCGGCGATCTTGGGGTCGGCGAGCGACTGCCGCGCGCGCTCGCTGTCGATGCCGTGCTGATCGGCGAAGGTGGAGAGCCGATCCGCGAAGTTCTCGACGGTCGTGTGCCGGATGTTCTCCATTGTGTGACGCCGGTAGCGCACGCCGAGCGCCGGATTCACGGAGTCGAAAAAGCGCGCCGCGGCGGCGGCCTGGCGCGCCCAGGCGTGCTTCGCCAACGGGAAGTCCCGGTGCTCGAAGGCGGCGCGCGCTCCGTACTTGGGGAGCAGATGCTCGTCCATCATGCGCCGGAACGCGGCGCAGTCGGGACACTGAAGGTCTTCGTAGACCACCACGCGCACGGGGCTCTTGGCGTTGCCCTCGACGGCGCGATCGGTAGCCATCAGCGCCCCGGCCGCGATGAGCAGAAGCGCCGGCCTCACGGACGTACCGGCTGCTGCAGGGTGAACTCGAGGCGCGCTTCCGAGGGAATCTTCACGCTCGGCCCCTTGGTGAGGATTTGCACGCCCGCTCCGGCGCCCGCTCCCGCCGCCGCGCCGATGGCCGCGCCCTTGCCGCCGCCGGCGATGGCGCCGATGACCGCTCCCGCCGCCGCCAGTCCGCCGGCGCGCCGCGCGGTTTGTCCCGTGCGGCTCTCGCTGGCCTGTTTCACTTCACCGGTGGCGACGTCGGTCACGCGGCCGTTGATGGTGATCGAGACCAGATCGAGCGTCAGCTCCGTCCGTCCCGACAGCTTGCCGGCCTGCTTGTCGTCAACCAGTTTCACCACTGCATCGGCGCCGCGCGCGACCACCGTCTGCCCATCCACCATGAGCGGCTCGTCGAGTGACGCGCGATAGGTCTGGCCGGTGCGGTCGGTGGTGGAATCGACGGCGTCGATCATGCGCACGACCACCGCGGAGCCCGCGGGAACTTCGCGGCGCGACGTCGCCGTTGCGGCGGGCGTCGAAGGAAGCGCGGCGGGCGCCGGGGTGCGCACCGCAGTGGCCGCAGCCGCGGCGCTGCCGAACGAGATGCTCGTCACGTCGGCGATGGCGTAGGTGTCGACGCGGTTGCCGACCGCAAGGCGAATCTCGCGCGAGTCGCCGCTGAGGAAGGTGCCTTCGACGGTGCGCCCGCTGCGGAGCGTCACGGTGTCGGCGAAACAGGTGAAAGTAAGGGCGAGTCCCAGGAGAATGCGGTTCATGGTGAAACCTCCTTCTTCTATTTTACCGGGGCGAGGAGGTCCACGTAGCCCTTTCGCTCGAGGAAGCGGAAATAGCCGACCCAATCGAAGCTCGACGGGCCGAGCTCGTGCTCGGTGAGGCGCACTACTTCGGCGAGCGTGCGCTTGCCGTCGCACCAGTAGAGCGCGGTGATGAGGCGCGTGTCCCAGGCGCCGGAGGGAAACCCCTCGCGCCGGTCGGGCGCGAGATCGTCGAGCGGCAGCGTGCCGAAGCGCTTGCGGCGGACGACGATGGCCGCGGCTTCGGCGTCGCGCGGCGAGGGCGGCGGCGCTTCGGGGGAGACGCGGGCGAATCGCGCCACCCGGCGCTTTTGCGATTCGGCGAAGGAGTGCAGGTCGCCGGCGAGCGCGGTGGTGTCGGCCGGCGCCAGGCGAGCGACCGAGCGCACGGCGTCGATCTCGCGGTCGCGCTGGTAGTCGATGGAATCGAGCGCGGTGTGAAGCAGGGCGGGCGTGGCGCCGGCGGCGAGGCGGTCGATGGCGCGCGCGGCGGCGTCGACGATCGCGGAGTGGCCGCGCGTGGCGGCCAGCTCGGCGAACTGGAGCGCCTCGGGTTCGCCGGCGGCGGCGATGGCGTAAAGATACGCGGCGGTGACGATGGTGAGATCGCGGAGCGAGCGCGGGTCGACGGTTTCGGGCTTGTCCTCGGAATTGTGGTGCGTGTTGACGCCGGTGCCGGAGTAGGGCCAGACGGTGGGGACGCCGATCATCGGGTCGGCGAGGAAGGTGTCGGTGCCGGACATGAAGGGACGCGAATGGAAGGGGCGGCGCACGGATGGGAAGTAGAGCGCGGCGATCTTGAGGATGAGCGCGTCGGTGTAGGATCGCGCGGCGTGCGGATTCAGATAAAAGGTGTACTCGGTTCCGGCGAGATCGTAGGAGGCGGCCGGGGTGTCGACGCAGAACGCCGCGACGGTGCGCCGGATGCGTTCGGGGTGCGATTGGACGTAGTGCATGGAGGCGTACAGTTCCCCCATCGCGAGAATCCGTATCGCGCGGCGCGGGCGCGGGAGTTTTCCGGCGGCGATGAGGCGGTTGAGCGATGCGAGCGCCTCGACCATCGCGGCCACGCCGGTGGCGTTGTCGTGCGCGCCCTGTTCGGCGGTGTGGCCGAGGACGAGCACTTCCCCGGCGTCGGGTATCGCGCCGGGAATCACGGCGGTGACGTAGGGGTAGGTGTCGGAGTAGTATCGCGTGCCGGCGAAGGCTTGGATACGCACGCGGCCGTGCTTCTTCATGAGATCGCGGAGAAACGCGGCCTGGCCCGGAGTGACCGAGAAGCAGGGCAGCGGCGCGTTGCCTTTCGTGAAGGCCCAACCGTTGTCGCCCCAGGAGTTGATCCACTGTCGTCCGGCGGAGAGCGAGGGATTCTCGCTGAAGGCGTTGACGACGCCGAGGGCGCCGTCGCGCGCGAGCCGCCACTTCTCGCCGGCGGGATTGCGGGCCGTGAGGACGAACTTGCCCGCGATTGCGCCGGGTTGCTCGACGAGCTCGGCGGTGACGCCTTCCGGCGGCGTGGGGCCGGACCACATGCAGAGCGACGCGGGGATTCGCTCGAAGTCGGCGAGAACCCGATGTTCCGGATCGACGGGAGGATCGACGATTTCCAGGCGTGCGGCGCGCGCGTCCCAAGCGAGGGGCATGGTCCAGTAGCCGGCCTGAGTGACTCCATCGGCGGGGGCGTGGAGGATCTCGGCATCGGCGAGCCCGGCGTCGGTGAGGGCGCGCTGGAGATTCCGCGCGGTCTCATGGAACTTGGGAAAGGTGAACCAACGGTCGGTTTCCCAGACTTCACGCATGCGGGTCATCGCATGGTCGGGCTTGACCTCGGATCGAACGGCGGCGACGAGGTCAGGAAGGGACTGGGCCTGGCAAACGGCGAAGAGCAGGAACAGGCGGGGGAGCACGGTATCAGGATAACGTAGGGGTCAGATGGTCGAGTGGACGATTCGGTTTTCCGCGCTTTTGTACGTGGCGGCGGTAGCGATGATGTTGATACGAAAGGGACCCGTGCGGATCACGTGGACCTTGGCGTGGATGTTCCACGTGGAACATATCGCGCTGGCGTTTCATTATGTCCACAAGTGGAGCCACGAGGCGGCGTACCGGGAAACGGCGCGGCAGACGGCGGAGCTGATCGGAGTCGGGTGGGGCGGCGGGTTGTATTGGAACTATCTTTTCAGCGTGTTATGGACGGCGGACGTGGCGTGGTGGTGGGTGGCACGGGGGTCGTACGAGGGGCGGTCGCGTTGGATCGGGGCGGCGATCCACGGATTCCTGGGGCTCATCTTCTTTAACGGGGTCGTGGTATTCGGGCCGGGTCCGGTGCGTAGGGCGGGGATCGCGGCGGCGGCGGGCCTAGCCGCACTGGCCATTCACAGGGTCTTTTCGAAGTAAAACCCATTTAATTATCAACGGGTTACGCATAGGGGACCAGTGCGGCCGCTGGAGGCTCGTGATACTTTTCGGGTGGCAAGGGAGGTTGCCGCGGGCGAATCAAGGGCGCAGAACGAGGAGCTTGGGCAATGAAAGAAAAGGTCCCGGAGAAGAAGAGAGGATCTAAGGAAAAGGCCGGAAAGGGAAACGCGGAAATCGCAGCGGAGGTCAAGACAGAGCGGAAACGATCGGCGCCGAAACGAACGAAGAAGACGGCGGAATCGAAGAAGGCCGAAGTGGTCGAGGGTCTGATCAAGAGCATCGAATTGAAGTTGGAAAAGGGCGATTTGAAACCGACGGTCGGGGACTTCCTGCGGCTGCTTCAGTTCCAGCGGGAACTGGAGGACGGGGAGCCGCGGGAGGTGAAGGTGCAATGGGTGGAGCCGACGGAGACGGAGTCCGAGAACAAGACATAATCTACTCGCCGCTTCCGTCGCAGCGGAAATTCCACAAGTCGAAGGCGAGGTTCAAGGGCTTCTCGGGGCCGATCGGATCGGGAAAGAGCCAGGCGTTGTGCCAGGAGACGATCCGGCTGACGTACCTGAACCCGGGACGTCAGGGGCTGATCGGAGCGCCGACGTATCCGATGCTGCGGGATTCGACGCAGGCGACGCTGCTGGAGATTCTGGAGAGCAACCGGATTCCGCACGAGCTGAACAAGGGCGAGAACTCGCTGCTGATGAAGGACACGCGGTCGCGGGTGCTGTTCCGGTCGCTGGACGACTTCGAGAGGCTGCGCGGGACGAACCTGGCGTGGTTCGGGGTCGACGAACTGACATACACGCAGGAGGAAGCGTGGCTGCGGCTGGAGGGACGGCTGCGGGATCCGAAGGCAGCCAGGCTGTGCGGATTCGGCGTGTGGACGCCGAAGGGTTACGACTGGGTCTACCGGCGGTTCATCGAAAAGCCGGTGGAGGGGTACGAGCTGGTTCAGGCGAGGGCGTACGAGAACCGGCACCTCCTGAAGGCGGTGCCGGATTACTACGACCGGCTGAAGAGCAGCTACGACGAGAGGTTTTTCGCGCAGGAGGTGCTGGGGCAGTACCTGAACATCACCGGCGGAAGGGTGTATCACGCTTTCGACCGGGCAGTTCACGTGGGGCTGGTGGAGCTGGAGAAGCACGTGCCGCTGCTGTGGGCGCTGGACTTCAACGTGGAACCGATGAGCTCGCTGATCGCGCAGGTGGTCGGGGACGAGATCGGAGTGTACGACGAGATCGTGCTGGCGAGGGCGAGTACGCGGGAGGCCTGCGAGGAGTTTCGCAACCGGTTCCCGACCTGGCCGGGCGGCGTCCGGATTTACGGCGATGCGTCGGGACACAGCGCGCACTCGGTGGGGGGCACGGACTACCAGGTCATACGGAGCTTCATGACCGAGCACCGCTACGACGCGGGATTTCTGGCGCCGATCTCGAACCCCTCGGTGCGGGACCGGGTGGCATTGGTGAACGCGAAGCTGCGTGGTGCGGACGGCGTGGTGCGGCTGAAGATGAAGGCGCGTTGTTCGGACCTGATCGCGGACTTCGAGCAGGTGACCTACAAGGAGGGGACCGGAGTGATCGACAAGGATCGGGATCCGGCGAGGACGCACCTGTCGGACGCGCTGGGGTACATGCTGTGGCAGAAGCTCGGGGCGAAGTTGAAGGCGGGGTACAAGGAGAGGCGGTTGGTGTACGGGGGAGCGCGGGGGTGGTTCAGGAGGGGACCGCTCCCTCTGGTCGCGGCTCGGTTACGAGCGTTCGTGGTTATGTGCGTTCGTGGATGGGCGAGGCGGAGCGCGGATGGGCGAAGCGGAGCGCGGAGCGGCGAGGCGGAGCGCGGATCGGTGCGGCGATGCGGATTGGCGGATAGAACGGGCTGGAGGAGAGCAAATCTGGTGCAGGGAATCAACGTCGAACATCCGGAGTATGCGGCCAAGAAGGCGATCTGGCGGCGGTATCGCGACCTTTACGCGGGCGGGGAGCAACTGAAGGCGAACGCGGCCGAGTACCTGGTTCGAAGACAGAAAGAGCCCGGCGAGGTCTGGAACGAGCGGCTGGAGCGGGTGTTCTACGAGAACTTCGCGGGCTCGATCATCGACTGGTACGCAGCGACGCTGTTCCGCCGGGAGCCGTTGCTGATCGTGGAGGGAGACGAAGGCGGTCAGCGGTTCATTCAGAAGTTCTCCGAAGACAGCGACCGCAAGGGGACGACGATCACGGAGTTCCTGCGCCGGATGCTGATCGAGGCGCTGGTCACGGGCCGGAGTTTCGTGCTGGCCGACTTTCCGCGGCAGGCGCGACAGGCGTCGAACCGGGCCGAGGAAGACGCCCGGGGCGCGTCGCGCGCCTACCTGGTGGAGTGCACGGCCGATCAGCTCATCAACTGGAGCCTGGACGAGCGCGGGAACTTCGAGTGGGTGGTGCTGCGGAGCACGGCGCTGCGGAAGGCGAAGGTCGACGATCCGGAGTGGCGGCGCGAGACGAACTGGGCCTACTACGACAAAGAATCGTTCCGGCTGTTCCGGCGCCTGGAGGGCGGCGACCAGGAGGCGCCCATCGAGCTGGTGGACTCGGGGCGGCACGGGCTGGCGCGCCAGCGGCAGGTTCCGTTGTTCGATCTGAGGATTCCGGAAGGCCTGTGGCTGATGAACAAGGCGGGCCTGCTGCAACTGGAGCACTTCAACAAGTCGAACGGGCTGGCGTGGGCGCTGACGATGGGGCTGTTCGCGATGCCGGTGGTGTACACGGACCGGGAATGGGACCAGATCGCCGGCGAGTCGTACTACGTGCAACTGGGACCGAATGACCGGTTCGGGTGGACGGAGCCGGAGGGACACGTGTTTCAGATCGCGGCGGACAACCTGTCGCGGCTCGAAGAGAAGATCTACCGGGTGTGCTACCTGCTGTCGCAGGCGGGCGGGGGATGGTCGCAGCGGAAACTGCAGTCGGGGGTGAGTAAGCAGCGGGACTACGCGATCACGCAGGAAGTGCTGCGGGCCTACGGAGACTCCGTGAAGGATCTGCTGAAGCGGGTGCTGCGGGCGATCGTGGAAGCGCGGCAGGACCGGGTGTCGGTGGACGTCTCGGGGCTGGAGGAGTTCGACATCGGGGATTTCAGCAGCGAACTGGAGGACGCCGAGAGGCTGCTGGCGATGGGGATCGAATCGAAGACGCTGCGGCAGCAGGTCCTCAAGAAGCTGTCGTTCAAATACCTGTGCGACGTGCGGCAGGAAATCAAGGACCGGATCGGCTCGGAGATCGACGCGAGCCTGGGAGTTTGAGGGAGGGCGCATGGAGGAGGAGGCGGTCCGGTCGCTGGTTCGGGATGTGATCGAGGAGTTTCTGGAGGCGCAGAAGACGAGCGCGGCGCCGGCGCACGAGGCGGAGCTGGGAGATGAGCGGAAGCGCCGCGAGGAACTGGAACGCCGGGTGAACGAGCTGGCGGAGGAGAGCAAGCGGAATCGGATTCGCGCCGAAGAGGCGGAGCGGAGCGCGGCCATCCGGAGCGAGCTGCAAAGCCTGGGCGTGACGAAAGTGGACCTGGCGTTTCGCGCGGTACGCGAGGACATCGTGCGGACCGAGGACGGCCGGATGGTGGCGCGGGTGGACGGCGGCGAGACGTCGGCGCGCGACTACCTGGCGCGGTTCGTCGCGGAGAATCCGGAGCTTTTGCCGGCGCGGATACCGGGCGGGTCCGGCAGGAGCGCGGGGGAACGGGCGCCGGAGGGATTGGGAACGGACCTGGACCGGATCCGGCCGGGGATGGATCCGGAGGAGATGGAGAGGGTCCGGCAGGAGATTTCAAAGATCGCCTCGCAGACATTGCGGGGGGTGTAAGAGCCCGTGGAGGAGTCCGCTCCCTCACGGTCGCGGCTCAGTAACGGGGAGTTTCCGTTCAGAAACGGGGAGTTTCAGTTTAGGGAGGAGTAAGGAAGAGAACATGCCAGCTATCACATCAAGCAACGTCGCGCAAGCGATCGTGAAGCTCGTAGCCGCGGACGCGCTACCGGCGCTCATGGGGAACCTCGTGATGGGGAACCTGGTGAACCGCGACTTCGAGCCGACATTGGCACAGGCGGGAGACACGGTCAACGTGCCGATCCCGCCGACCCTAACGGCGAACAACATCGCGGAGGGCGGCACGGTGGTGACGCAGAATCCGAGTCTTGGCAATGCGCAGATCGTGCTGAACACGCATGCGGAGGCGACGTTCCAGATTCCGGACGTGACCAAGGTGGTGGCGGTGCCCGATCTGTTGCGGCTGTACATGCAACCGGCGGTGGTGGCGCTCGCCGAGCGGATCGAGACGGACCTGCTGACGACCTACGCGGACTTCACCAACACGCCGATCGGCGCGGCGGGCACTCCGATCACCGAAGCGGTGGTGGACCAGGCCGAGACGCTGTTGTTCGCGGCGAAGGTTCCGGCGAGCGCGCCGAAGTACCTGGTGGTGGACGGCGATGCGTACTCGCAACTGCGGCAGATTCCGCGGTTCAGCGAGTTCCAGACGTCGGGCGAGGCGGGACTGCGGGCCCTGGTGGAGGGGACGGTCGGGAAGTTGAAGGACTTCTTCGTGTTCCGGTCCCAGTTCGTGGAGCGGTCGGGCAGCGGGCCGGTGACGACCAACAACATCGCCTTCAGCAAGGACGGGATCGGCCTGGTGGTGCGGCGACTGCCGCAGCCGCTGCCGGGCACCGGAGCGATCGCCGAGTACGCGGAGCTGGGCAACTTCGGCTTACGGGTGGTGATGAGCTACCAGCCGAACACGCTGGCGCAGCAGTTCACGGTGGACGTGCTGTACGGCTTCGCCGTGCTGCGGGGCAACTTCGGGGTGCAGGTGCGGACGTAGGGGAACGAAGGGGCGCGGGGGCAGTGCAGGGCCCAGGGTAACGCTCCCTTTCGGTCGCGGCTCGGTAACGACTCGTCGTGCCGAGCCGCGCTGAGAACTTCGGGGCAGGATGGCGGGGCCTGGGATTCCGCTCCCTTTGGTCGCGGCTCGGTAACGAATTCATCGTGGCGAGCTGCGCGTGAACTCGGGCCGCGTCACACGGGAGATCCAATGGCGTTATTCACGGATGGAAATATCTCAAATCTGGCGGACCTGGAAGGGTATGACAGCGCCGTGCTGGACGTGGCGAAGACGGAGGCGATCAACCTATCCACCAAGCTTCGGCTGGCCGAGACGGAGCTCGGGTTGCAGATCGAGGCGTTCCTGCTGAGGAAGTCGACGCTGCGGTCGCGGCAGCGGCTCGACCAGGTGGTGGCGACCGAGGCGCTCCACCGCTGGCACACGCTGCACACGCTGGCGCTGGCGTACGGGGACGCGTTCAACAGCCAGTTCAACGATCGCTACGAGGGCAAGTGGAAAGAGTACGTGCGACTGAGCAAGGACGCCGGGGAGTTGTTCTTTCGCGGCGGCGTCGGGATGGTGAGCCGGCCGATTCCGCGGGCGAAGCCGCCGGTGATTTCGCTGGTGGCTCCCGGCAGCACGGCTCCGACGACGTACATCGTGCAGGTGGCGTGGCGGTCGGCGGGGGGCGCCACGGGCGCGGCGAGCGAGGAAGTCGCGGTGGTGGCGCAGAACGGAGAGCAACTGGAGATTCTGGCGATCGATCCACCGGCGGGAGCGGCGTTCTACGACGTGTTCGCGGGCTTCGTGGCGGGGGAGACGGCGCGACAGAATCCGTCGCCGACGCCGGCGGGGACGGCGTTCACGCTGCTGGGAGTGGTCGACGGGCCGCGGCCGGGCGCGGGGCAGGCGCCGGATTTCTTTCTGTATCTGAATCGGGTGTTGCAGAGGGGATGAGCGGGGAACGCATTATTGGCCGCAGGAAATCGGCAGCGATAGGGGCATGGTGCACGTCGTGGCAGTGGCGGCGAAGACGCGCCGGCCAAGATTATTGGCCGCAGATGAACGCAGATGAACGCAGATAAGGAAGACGGGCGGGAGTAAGGACATGGCGCAAGTAGCGGCGGTGGCGACCAAGACAGTGCTGGACAAGCTGCGCGCGCCGGCGGCGCTCTCGTTGAGCATCGGCAACATCGCGACGCGGGAGTCGATCGAGCTGCCGGCGATCGCGGAAACGCAACTGATCGGCCAGCGGGTGGCGTCGGAACTGGCGGAGCGCAGTCCGGGGGTGAAATACCCGGCCGCCTACGTCTATTGCGAGAAGCTGACGAATACGCTCACGGAGAAATTCCGGAGATTTTCCGGAAAAGCGCTCATGGCGGTGGAGGTTCGGGTGAGCCAGGACCGCATGGACGAACTGGAGCGGCGGGTGCAACTGTACGTCGAGGCGGTGACGGGGGTGCTGGAGCAGACGCGCGGGGACCTCGGGTCGGGGCTGTTCTACGGGGGCGAGTACGCGGTGGAATTCGGCCCGGTGCGTCACGGCGGGAGGAACTATCTCCAGACGGCGCGGGTGCTGTTCGAGCTGGACGTGAGTGTGGGGTAGAGGGCAGGGAGCGATTGGACCAATATGGCGTGCTTTATTTCGTCGAATGACAACCGGTTTTACGTCGCGCTGGAAGGCGGGTACGCGCAGGTGGCGGCGGTCACCGAGCAGAACCGGTTTCCGGCGCTGCGCCTCGAGGCGCAGCAGCGCGTGGTGCCGCCGGGGCGCCACGACAAGACGGGGAGCAGGACGTTCCCGGGGCTGCCGGCGGGTCTGCGCACGCGGACGAATTACGCGGTGTCGACGCTGCTGGCGGGGTGGACGGATCAGTCGGCCGCGCCGGGCTACGGTCCGCTGTTTCAGGCGGCGCTGGGCGCGGCGCCGCTGGCGTTCGCCGGCGGGATCGTGGCCGGGATGCCGACGCCGACGCAAATGGAATTCGGTATTCCGCACGGACTGGCGGCGGGGCAGGGGATCGCGATCGGCGGAGAGATCCGATTCGTCGCGGCGGTGATCGATCCGACGTCGGTGCTGTTGAACGCGCCGTTCACGACGACGCCGGGGCCGGGAGCGTTCGTGCTCCAGACGATCACCTACGGGCCGGCGACGGAGCTGCCGAGCGCGAGCATCCACGACTACTGGAGTCCGGCGACGAGCGTGCAACGGATCGTGGCGGGGTCGGCGGTGGACCGGATGCGGATGAGCATCAACGGGGACTTTCACTCGTTCACGTTCAGCGGTCCGTCGGCGGATCTGCTGGACAGCGCGAGCTTCGCGCCGGGCCAAGGCGGCCTGGCGACGTTTCCCCTGGAGCCGCCGGCGCTGCAGTTCAACTACTCGCTGGCGCCGGGGAACCTGGGGCAGGCGTGGTTCGGCGTGGGGCCGACGCAGTTCTTCACGGTGACGGCGGCGGAGGTGATCCTCAACAACAACGTCGACCTGCGGAACCGGGAGTTCGGCTCGGCGGTGACGTCGTGCATCGCGGCGGGGATTCGCGAGGTGCTGGTGGATTTCAGCCTGGTGTCGCGAGACGAGGCGGACACGCACGCGCTGTACCAGGCGGCGCGGCAGCGGTCGCCGATCCAGGTGATGCTCCAGATGGGGCAGCAGGCGACGCAGTTGTGCGGGATCTACATGAAGAGCGTGGTGCCGGAGGTTCCGGAGTTCGACGACGAGGAGACGCGGCTAATCTGGCGCTTCCGGGGAGCGCGGGCGCAAGGGGCGATCGACGACGAGATTTTCGTGGCATTCGGATGAGTTATCAGAGCACGGTCACGCGGGAGTCGCGGGCGTTCGCCGGGGTGCGGTACACCGTGGCGCGGATGTCGCTGGGGCGGAGGATCGAGCTGACGAAGCGGATTCGGGAGCTGGCAGGCCGCGCCGAGTACCTGGCGGCGGGCGAGGATCTGCGCGGGAAGGCGGAGGCGGCGGCGCTGGGGGCGGAGATCGACGGGCTGTACCTCGAGTGGGGGCTGGCGGGGATCGAGGGACTGGAGATCGACGGGCAGGCGGCGACGGCGGAGCTGCTGGCGCGGGCGGGTCCGGAGGAGCTGTGCCGGGAAATCATCGCCTCGATTCGCGCCGAATGCGGATTGAGCGAGGAAGAAAGAAAAAACTAATCGCCGCATTCCACTTTCAATTTGCGAATCAGGCCGGGTGGAGATGCGGACCGTGCCGGAGGGACGGCCTGGAGCGGGCGCGAAGATGCGGGTTTCCGGGCGAGGCGCCGGAAGGGCAGGCGGTGGTTTGGGCGCGGGGCCGGGTAAGGGTGACGGAGTGTCCAACGTCGTATGTGACGGCGCAGAGCCTGGCGTGGCTGGAGATGTACGAGGCCTGGAAGCTCGGGGGCGGGTCCGCGGTTCTCGATCTGCCGGCGCGGGACGCCGAGGCGATCTGGTCGATTCACGGGGAGTGGCGAAAGGAAAGCGATGAGCATTGAGGAGATTCGCAAGCGGCTGTCGTCGATGCTGGGGTCGCTTTCACGGGAAGACGAGATCGAGTTGCGGCTGCGAATTCTCCCGCCCTCGGTGAGGGTGGGCGGCGAGGCGGCGGCGGAAGGGGAGCCGGCGCGGACGGGTGCGAGCGAGGGGCGGAGCTTCGAGCAGTCGCTCGGCGAGGTGGTGGACGAAGTGCGACGGCTGCGGGCGAGCGGCGAGGGGCAGGCGGACGCGATGCGGGAGATCGCGGGGCTGCTGGAGAGGAGCGGCGGATCGTCGCGGGTGGTGGAGACGATGTCATCGCGCGGGGGCGTGGGGAGCCGATGGGCGCTATCGCCGGTGGTGAGCGGGATCGCGCGGCTGTTCGGAGGCGGGAGCGAGGCGTCGCCGCCGGCGCCGGTGGTGCATGCGCTGCCGCCGCCGATCGAGGTGGAGGCGGGGGTATCGCGGCAGTCGCCGGGGGTGCTGCACGAGATCGCGCGGGATCAAGGGGGGCGGCCGCGGATCGTGGCGAGCGCGAGTCCGATCACGGTGAACGTGCAGGCGATGGACAGCCGGTCGTTTCTGGACCACAGCGACGAGATCGCGCGGGCGGTGCGTGAGGCGATGTTGGGCGCGCACGGGATCAACGACGTCGTGAGCGAGCTGTAAGAGGACGGATGGCGCAATTTCCGCAATTGAAGACGGGCGCCGTGATGCAGTTTCCGGCGGAGCGGCGCGAGTGGTTCGCGACGGAGGTCGTGCGATTCGTCGACGGAGGCGAGCAGCGGCATCGCGAGATGGGGTCGCGGCTGCGGCGGTGGACGGTGCGGCTGGATCTGCTCGACGAGGGGGAGCTGGCGACGCTGGAGGCGTTCTTCGAGAGCGTGGAGGGTTCGGCGGGGGTGTTCACGTTCGTCGACCCGCGGGACGGAGCGAGCTACGCGAATTGCAGTCTGGAGGACGAGAACCTGGCGCTGGGGCTGCGGGGTCCGCACCAGGGGAGTGCGACGCTTATCGTGCGGGAGGACAGGAGCTGACATGGCGTTCTTTCCGCAGGTGGCGACGGGGGCGCTGGCGCACTATCCGGCGGTGAAGGTGCGACGCACGCGATCGGCGCAGAATGTTTCGGTGGAGGGGCGCCGGGTGGCGGTGGCGGACGCCGGGGCGGCGTCGGCGACCTGGGAGCTGCGCTACACGGGGCTGTCGACGGCGGAGCGGCAGGCGATCGAAGGGCTGTTCGCGGCGAGCGAAGGGCGGCTGGGGACGTTCGGATTTCTGGATCCGCTGGGGAATCTGCTGGCTTACAGCGAGGATTTCGGCGCGGCGGCGTGGTCGCGCGATCCGCTGTTGCAGGCGACGGGCGGGTTCGGCGATCCGCAGGGGGGAACGTCGGCGTTCCGGCTGGTGAACAGCGGGCAGGCGGCGCAGGAGGTTCGGCAGGCGGCGGGCGGTCCGGCGACGTTCGTTTATTGCTTCAGCGTGTGGGTGCGCGCGGCGTCGCCGGGGATGGTGACGCTCAGAATGTCGAGCGCGTCGGCGTCGCAGCAGAAGGCGGTCGCGGTGGGTACGGCGTGGCGGCGGAGGTTTCTCTCGGGGCGCCTGGGGGTCGACGAGACGCCGGTGACGTTCGGGGTGGAACTGGCGGCGGGGATGTCGGCGGACGTGTTCGGGGCGCAGGTGGACGCGCAGCCGGCGGCGTCGGCCTATCGGAAGACGCTGGCGCGGAGCGGGGTATACGCGGCGGCGCGGTTCGAGCAGGACGAGCTGGCGATTGTCGCCGAGGGGCCGGGGGAGCATGCGGCGGTGGTGGTGGTGAGGAGCAGGCTGTAGCGGATGCCGACGATAGCGCAGATCAAGGAACTGGAGATCACAGAGACACCGCTGCTGTTGTTCGAGTGCGCGCTGGCGTCGGGCAGCGTGGAGCGATGGAGCACACACCAGGTCCTGTTCGGCGGTGCGACGTACCAGGCGCGCGTGACGCGACACAACCTGTTCGAGATGCGGGCGTCGGGCGAGGACGGGGTCGACAGCCTCTCGAAGCTCTCGATCACGCTGGCGAACGCGGACTCGTACTTCTCGCAGATCACACAGAACCAGGGATGGAAGGGCGCGCGGCTGACGGCGCGGTTCGTGTTCTTCGACGTGAAGAACGGGGTGGAAGCGTCGGAGAACAGCGTGGTGTTCCGGGGGATCGCGAATCCGCCCGATGAAATCACCGAGACGGGACTGCGGCTGACGTTTCTCAACCGGCTCGGCATGCAGCGCGCGGCGCTGCCGGAAGTTCGCATCCAGCGGAGATGCCCCTGGACGTTTCCGTCGACGGCGGCGCAGCGGCAGGAGGCGGTCGACGGCGGCGCCAAAGGGAAGTTCTCGCCGTTCTACCGTTGCGGCTATTCGGCGGGAGTCGGGGGCGGGCGAGGCAACCTCGACGGGGGCGCGGCGTTCGCCTCGTGCGACTACACGCGATCGCAGTGCGAGCAGCGGGGCATGTTCGACGCCGATGCGCAGAGCGCGCCGACGCGGCGATTCGGGGGCGTGGAGTTCGCGCCGGCGAACGTGCTGGTGCGATCGCACGGCGAGCGCGGATTCCACCTATCGCCGACGGTGGTGAACGAGGCGCGGTACAACGACTTCGTCCCGATCGTCTACGGCACGGCGTGGGTGGAGCCGCCGATCATCTTCGCGCGCAACGACGGGAACCTGACGCGCGTCGAGGTCCTGCTCGGCATGGGACCGATCCAGGGCGTGCTCAAGGTAACCGTCAACGACGTGGAGATTCCGGAGGCGCAGCCGGGCGAGAACATGACCGGCACGGGATGGTATCGGGTGGTGAGCGCCGGCGATCGCGAAGGGGCGTTCAACCCCGATTTCACGGACGCGTCGGGGAATCCGGCGGGAGATCCGTACGGGAGCATGGCGTATCTCTCCGCGGTGGTTCCAAGCCGGATCAGCGACGGAGCTTCCCTTCCGCGAATCCGCGTGCTGATGCAGGGACTGAAGCTGGCGCGGTACCACGTCGACGGCACGCCGGACGCGGAGCAATTCACGAACAACCCGGCGTGGGTCCTGCTGAACATTCTCCAGCGCAGCGGCTGGCCCGAGGCGGAGATCGACCTGGCGAGCTTCGCGATCGCGGCGCAATACTGCGCCGAGCCGATCAACGCACTCGACCTGCACGGCAACCCGGCCCTGATCGCGCGATTCCAGTGCAACCTGGCGATCCGGCGGCGGCGCAGCGCGGCCGAGCTGATTCGCGGCATCCGCACGGCATCCAATCTCTTCCTTCACTACGCGAGCGACGGACGTCTTCAGCTTCGCAACGAGGGCACGATCGCGCTGCAACAGCCGGTGAAGCCGGCGGGCAGCAACGCGGCGGCGACGCTCAACGGCGGATGGCCCGCCTACGAATTCGGCGACGGGACCAACGGAACGTCCGGCATTCTGCGCCGGGCAAACGGCGAACCGACCCTGCGGCTGTGGTCGCGGAGCACGGCGGACAGCCCGAACCGCTACAGCGTCGAGTTTCAGGACGAGTTCAACGAGTACCAGCAGGACAGCCTCTCGCTGGTGGATGTCGACGACGTGGTCGCGGCAGGGCAGGAGATCAGCGCGACGGCTGTGGCGCTGGGAGTGCCCAACTTTCACCAGGCCGCACGCGCGATGCAGCTCCTGCTGAACAAGTCCGTGGACGGCAACCTCTATGCCGAGTTCGAGACCTCGGTGAAGGGCATCGGCCTGAGGCCGGGCGACATCGTCACGCTGACGTATCTTCGCGAAGGCTTCCTGCGACGGCCGTTCCGGATCGTGAGGATCGCGCCGGGGGTGAATCATCGCAGGTCTTCGATCACGGCGCAGGCGCACGACGACTTGTGGTACACGGACTCGACCGGAGACGGAAGCCCAGTCTCGGGGCGGGAGCCGCGCTACGAGGTGGGGCTGCCGCGACCGCTCATCGGCGGAGCATTGGACACCAACGGCGCGCCGGTGCTCGACATCGTAGAAGGCACCGAGGCGGCGGCCGACGGAAGCGTCCACGTGACGCTCTCGGTGGGGTTCACGCCGCCGGCGAAGCCGCAGCGCGGGGGCGTGGGGATTCCGCTGCTGTCGCTGGCGCCGTCGGTGGCGACGACGGGCGGGACGTTGGGCGGCGGGCAGACGCTGTACTACGCGATCAGCGCGAAGGGCGCGGGGGGCGCCGAGAGCGCGCTCTCGTTCGTCGTGCGCGCGGCGGTTCCCGCCGGCGGGAACACCAACGCCGTCACGCTCCAGAGCCTGAGCTTCGCGCCGGGGACGCCGGCGTTCGATGTCTATCGCGGACGGAATCCGATCCAGCTTCTGAAGATCGCCGAGAACGCGGCAGCCGCGGGACAGTTCACCGACACGGGGCTGGCCGCGATGCTGAGCGGTCCGCCGGACGAGAACTTCCACGAAGCGCGGTTCTACTGGCGACTGGAGTTGCAGCCGGAGATCGCGGCGACGATCTTCTCGGGCACGACGATCGGCAACGCGACCCTCAACATGCCCGTGGACGACTACGCGGGGATGATCGTGCGCGTCACCGCGGGCAAGGGCGCGGGGCAGGAGCGCGTCATTCTCTCCAATTCGGCGACAACGTTGACGGTCGCCCGCAACTGGGACGCGGCGCCCGATTCGACGAGTCTTTTCGCGATCGCGGAAACGGGGTGGCGCCTGGGAGCCGCGGGGGCGACGAGCCCGGTGGTATTCGAGGTTCCGAACCGGCCCGGAGCGACGGTTCATGTTTCCGGGCGGGCGACGAACGTGCACGGCCGCGAGGCGGTGTACGAGCTGTCGCCGCTGGCGCGATGGCTGATCGACGGAGGCGCCGGGTCGCTGGTGGACGTCGACGTGCCCGAGACGCCGTCGTTCGCGATCACGGTTCCGGGGCGCGGCACGGTGGAAGTGGTCGGGATCGCGTTCGCCGACCTGGAGAACACGCGAACGATCGAAGCGGCGACCTTCCAGGTCCACTACTGGAACGAGCTGAACGGAGCGGCGACGCACGCGCTCAGCGCGGCGGCGACGGCGCAAGCCACCGAGATCGTTCTGGAGAACGCGGGGCCGGGCCAGATCGGCGACCTGATCCAGATCGACGCGGAAGTGCTGGTTGTCACGGCGGTGCTGGACGCGGGGGCGCGATACGAGGTGACGCGGGCGTCGCACTTCACGACGGCGGCGGCGCACGCGGCCCAAGCCAAGGTCTATCATCTCGATCGCAAATTGTTCATCATTCCGTTTCCGCGCGAGTTTTTCGGGAGCCCGGCCAGCGGGAGCTTCAGCTACTCGATCGACCTCGCCGACGCGCGGCTGGCGGCGGCCGAAATGTTCATGACGAACGCGCGCGGCAACGGCCCGACGGGGAAATACAACTACACGGGCACGGTCGACCTCGGGCTGAGGACGCTCTCCGGGGGTCAGCTCACGATGCAGGTGGAGGGGCACCTCGCGATACAGACGGGCGCGGCGCCGCCGATCGTGATCGAACACACGCACGCGGCGCGCGACATTTTCGCTGTCGTGGCGGAGGCGCCGGCGGTCGCGCCGGTCGAGCTGCGGCTGATGCTCGACGGCCTGGAGTACGCGACGCTGACGATTCCCTCGGGGGCGACGATCTCGAATGTCGTCGACGGATTCGGATTGCCGCCGCTGGTGGAGATGGCGCGGTTGACGCTGGACATCGTCTCCGTGGGGCAGACGGCGGCGAGCACGCCGGGTCGTGATTTGACGGTGGTGGTGCGGTTATAGGGGCGGTCGCGTGCCTGAGATTCTCGAAAAACTGCGGCCGGACCGCGACCTGCAATGTTACTTCGAGCGGCCGTCGGCGATCGCGGCGCTCAGCAACGTGAGCGCGAGCGGTTTCACGGTGTCGGGCACATGGCGGCAGCAGTTCGACTGGGTTGTCATCGAGTGGAATCGCGACAACGTCTTCGAGCATCCGCTGCTGCGCAACCTGCCCGACGGCGACCTGAGCGGCCTGACGCTCTCCTGGGAGGAGACGCGCACTAACGCGATTCCCGCGGATTCGGACCTGTTTCCGACGGTCGACTGGCCGTACCTGCGCGTGTGGACGCGCGATGCGGGCGTGGAGGATTTCTACCAGGTCCGATTAAAGGATCACGCCGAGGCGATCGAGGGATCGTATGTGTGCGCGACGGCGGAACTGGAGCTGCTAGGCTCATCGACCACGGGAGATTATGTCGGGATTTCCTTTCTCGACGAGCATCATACGTACCAGCTCTTCGCGCTGGACACCCTCGAATCCGCGGCGCAGGCGATCGTCGACAGCGTGAATGCGTTCTCGACGCGGCTGGTGGCGACGCGGATCGGCGCGAAGGTCAAGCTGACGTACGTCGGCGAAGGGCAGAATCTCAGCAACAGCACGACGGGCGCGAACGGGAATCGCCTGGGGGTGTACGGGTTCGTCGCGGGCGCGGCGACGGAGTTCTGGTCGCCGCAGTCGGCGAGGTTCTCGGGCGGCGAGTCGCCGACAAAATGGCGATTCACCCTGAATTTCAGCGCGCTCACGGCGATCGACGCGCGGCCGGTGCCGATGGACATCGCGCGCAAGATGCGGTTGACCTATGCGGCGGAATTGCAGGACGGGGCCTACCAGCGGTCGGAGTTCGAGGTTGTCGTCAGCAACTGGACGGTGACGGGGACGAACCGTGGCTACCAGATCGCGGGGATCGGAAGCCGGAGGATCGAGGACGACGCCGGCGAGGTCGAGTACAGCGGAGCGTGGACGGCGTCGAGGGGAAATTTCTCGGGCGGCTCGATTCGGTTCACGACGGAGACGAGCGCGGGCTTGAGCTGCACCTATGTGTGCCCGCAGGCGCACTCGCTGTACCTCGGCACGCGGCTGGCGTTCAACGGCGGAGCTGTTACATGGTCGGTCGACGGGCAGCCGCCGGCGACCGAGAGCCTGCTGATTCCAGGCGAGGACGTCCTCGCCCGGCTGCCGCTGGGCGCTTTGCCGGCGGGGACGCACACGGTGACGGTGTCGCATGCCGGGCCCGCGGGGAGTTATTTCTCTTTCGATTTTCTGGAAATCGCGATTACGGCCACGGATTTACCGGATTTTCCCGCCGACACCAAAATGGCGCTCGCGACCGACTGGGACACGGACCACTCGATCGCGCTGGCGCCGGAGCGCACGGCGTGGCTGATCCACAAGCTGGGGTTTCACGGGCGCGTGAACCACTATGTCGGCGCGCTGTGGTTCTACGAGATGTACCGGCCGGGCCAGGTATACGCGTCTGCGACGGTGGACTTCCTCGGCACGCCGGTGTTCAGCCAGGTGACGACGGTGCGGATCGGGCGCGTGGGCGAGCCGCCGTCGAGCGACGCGGTGATCCAGCACGTGAACCGGGTCGGCGACACGGCGCATACGATCGCCAAGGCATTCGAGCTGGAGCTGAATCGGGGCTACACGGCGGTGCGTGCGACATCGAGCGGGAGCACGCTGACGATTCATGCGCGCGCGATGGGGGCCGACGGAAACAACGTGACGGTGTCGGCGACGCCGTCGTCGGGCGCGTTCTACGCGGAGGTGAGCGGGAGCACGCTGACGGGCGGGGTCGACGGCGACTGGCGGACGGACATCGGCGCCCTGCCGCGGCTGAACCGCGCGGTGCGCGACTGGAGCCGCGCGTTCTACGCCGCGCTGGAAGGCTACGGGCTCGACGTGGTGGCGGCGTTCAGCATGGAGTTGCAGCACGGCGACCCGTCGCCGGGCGAGGGGATCGCGCAGCGGTATCCGAACGGAGCGGCGGTGCTGCTGAACACGCCGGCGCTGCAAACGAATTTTTCGCCGGTGAGCCGGGCGTTCTGGGAGCAGGTTCACCTGGAGATGGCGGATGAGCTGGCGGCGGCGGGACTGCAGCCCTACATGCAGTTCGGCGAAGTGCAGTGGTGGTATTTTCCGTTGGCCGGGTCGGGGATGCCGTTCTACGACGCGTACGCGACGTCGGAGTTTCAGACCACGTACGGACACGCGATGCAGGTGATAACGTCGAACGCGGCCGACCCGGCGCAGTATCCCGAAGAGGTCGCGTTTCTGCCGGGGCTGATCGGCGCGTTCACCACGGGGGTGATGAACTTCGTGCGCGCGGTGCATCCGAACTGCCGCTTCGAGGTGCTGTATCCGACCGACGTGAACGCGACGCCGTTGAACGCGCTCATCAACTACCCGGACACCTGGACGCCGGCGAATCTCGACAATCTGAAGACGGAGAGCTTCACGTTCACGTTCTCGCGGAACCTGGACGATTGCCGGACCACGATTCTCTACGGTGCGACGCGGAGCTTCGCGCGGAACAAGCGGAGCTTTCTGGTGGGGATCATGGATTCGTCGATGCCCTGGATGAAGGAAGTACGGATGGCGCGGGCGGAGAACGTGGAGTCGATCGTGCTGTTCGCGCTGGACCAGTTCTGTCTCATCGGTTACGAGGACCCGCTGCCGCTGGGGATGCGGCGCGCCGTGCAGATGGGGTAGGTGTCAGGTGGCAGGTGTCGGGTGTCAGGTATAGTGCGATGTGGTTGTCGCGCAAAAGGTCTCCAAGATCTATCCGCTCTATCGCCGGCCGATCGACCGTCTGTTTGAAGCGCTTCCGGGAGCGCGTAAGCGGCACACCGATTTCTGGGCGTTGCGCGACGTCACCTTCACGGTGGAGCGCGGCGAGACGTTCGGCATCGTGGGACCGAACGGCTCGGGCAAGAGCACGCTGCTCGAAATCGTGAGCGGCATCGTGCGGCCGACCAGCGGGCGCGTGGCGGCCAGCGGCCGCATCACGGCGCTGCTCGAGCTCGGCGCCGGATTCAATCCCGAATTCACCGGACGCGAGAACGTCTTCCTGAACAGCGAAATCCTCGGCATGAGCCGCCGCGAGACGGCGACGGTGTTTCCCAAGATCGCCGAGTTCGCCGGCATCGGCGAGTTCATGGAGCGGCCGGTGAAGGAATACTCCAGCGGCATGTACGTGCGGCTGGCCTTCGCGGCGGCGATTCACCAGGAGCCCGACATTCTCATCGTCGACGAGGCGCTGGCGGTTGGCGACGCGATCTTCGCCAACCGCTGCGTGCGCAAGTTCGACGAGCTGCGCGAGCGAAAGGTGACGATTCTCTTCGTCACCCACGATCTTGGCTTGTTGAAGCGGCTGGCCGGGCGCGCCATCCTCATGTGGCAGGGACGCATCGAGAAGGACGGATCGGCGAACGACGTCGTGAACCGCTACGTCGGGCTGGTGCACGAGCGGCAGCGCCAGGACGCGCCGCGCGAAGAGGCGCGCGAGGGATCGCGGCACGGCGACCGCTCAAGCCGCATCGTCAACGTACGGCTGCTCGATGAGAGCGGCGCCGAGTCGACGCTGTTCCGCAGCGGCGAGACGATGACGGTGCGCGTCGAGGCGGCGTTCGCCGACGATGTCAACGAGCCGGTGGTCGGGATTCTCGTGCGAAACCGCCTGGGAATCGACGTGCTGGGGACCAATACGCGCATCGAGGGCGTCGCGCTGGGCGAGTATCGTGCGGGGGACCGGCTGGCGATCGAGTTCCGGTTGCCGTGCCTGCTGACGAGGCAGTCGTACACGGTCACCGCGGCGACGCAGCACTGGGACGGGTCGAGCCAGGACTGGCTCGACGACGTGATCGGCTTCGAGGTGCATGACGCCAAGGACCTCGCGGGGATGCTGCACGTCGCGCCGCGCATCGCGTGGAAGCGCCTCCAGGCCGATGGCGCATAATACAGGGATGCTTCAGGCACGGGCGCCGGCGGCGAGCGATCGGGCCTTCTTCGGCCATCCGCGCGGTCTGGCGACGCTGTTCTTCACCGAGATGTGGGAGCGCTTCAGCTATTACGGCATGCGAGCGCTGCTGATCCTGTTCATGACGGCGTCCGCGGCCGAAGGCGGATTGGGATTCGACGTCGCGCAGGCGGGCGCAGTCTATGGGCTGTACACGTCGGCGGTCTACATGATGAGCCTGCCCGGCGGCTGGCTCGCCGACCGCTTCCTCGGAAAACGCCGGGCGGTGTGGTACGGCGGCGTGCTGATCGCCTCGGGCCACTTCTCGATGGCCGTGCCGACGCTGGCGAGCTTCTACTTCGGGCTGGTGCTGATCGTGCTCGGGACGGGATTGCTGAAGCCCAACATCAGCGCCATCGTCGGCGACCTGTACACGGCGTCGGACATCCGGCGCGACTCGGGTTTTTCGATCTTCTACATGGGAATCAACCTGGGCGCCTTCATCGCGCCGATCCTGTGCGGATACCTGGGGCAGCGGGTCGACTGGCACATGGGCTTCGGACTCGCGGGCGTCGGGATGACGCTGGGGCTGATTCAGTACCGGCTCGGCGCGCGGCACCTGGGCGAAGCGGGAGTGCATCCGGTGGCGCCGGAGACCGCGGAGGCGGCGGCGCGGCAGCGCGCGCAGTTGCGGATCGGCCTGATCGCGCTGGCGCTGATTCCCGCGGTTCTCGCCGTGCTGTCGATGACCGGCCTCGCGGAGATTACCGCCGTGCGGGTGGCGGACGCGTTCGGCGTGCTGCTGTTGCTGCTGGTGGTGGTGGTGCTGGGGGCGGTGCTTTTTCTCGGAAGCTGGACGCCGGTCGAGCGCAAGCGCCTGATCGTGATCCTGGTGCTGTTCCTGGCGGCTTCGCTGTTCTGGTCGGTGTTCGAGCAGGCGGGGTCGACGCTGAACCTGTTCGCGCAGCGCAGCACGGAGAACACGGCGCTCGGACTCTCGTTTCCGTCGAGCTGGTTCCAGTCGATGAACGCGCTGTTTCTGATCGCCTTCGCGCCGGTGTTCGCCTGGGTGTGGATGCGGATGGGAGAGAGCGGACCGTCGGTGACGACCAAGTTCGTCCTCGGGCTGGTGTTCGCGGGTCTGGGATTCGCGGTGATGATGGGCGCGGCGCAGCTCGCGGCGTCGGGCGTGAAGGTGAGTCCGATGTGGCTCACGGTGACGTACCTGCTGCACACCTTCGGCGAACTGTGCCTGAGCCCCGTCGGATTGAGCGCGATGACGAAGCTGGCGCCGTCGAGCGTCGTCAGCCTGATGATGGGGGTCTGGTTCCTGGCGACGTCGGTGGGAAACTATCTCGGCGGCCGCATGGCGTCGTTCTACGAGTCGCTCTCGCTGGTCACGCTGTTCGGAGCGGTGGCGGGGTTCGCGATCGCCGCGGGACTGCTGCTGGCGCTGTTCGTGCGCCCCATCACGCGGATGATGGGAGGGGTCCGCTAGCGTGGACATTGCCGCGATTCAGGAAGCGCTGCTGGAGGAGTCGCTCGACGCCTGGCTGTTCTTCGACCATCACCGGCGCGACCCGCTGGCGTACCGTATTCTTGGCCTGCCGGACACGGGCACCGTGTCGCGGCGCTGGTATTACCTGATCCCCGCGCACGGCGAGCCGCGAGGACTGGTCCATCGCATCGAGGCGGGAGCGCTCGACGCGGCGCCGGGCGCGAAGGCTGTCTATTCCAGTTGGACGCAGCAGCTCGACGGGCTCGCGAAACTCCTCGCCGGCTGCCGCACCGTGGCGATGCAGTACTCGGAGCGCTGCGCGGTGCCCTACGTCTCCATGGTCGACGGCGGGACCCTGGAGCTGGTGCGAGGACTGGGTGTCGAGGTGCGCACGTCGCAGAACCTGGTCCAGTACTTCGAGGCGCGCTGGAGCGACGCGCAGCTCGACATGCACCTCGAAGCGGGACGCCGAGTCGACGAGGTGCGGCGCGGCGCGTTCGTCGAGATCGGCGAGCGGCTCCGGCGCGGCGAGCGGGTCGACGAGTGGGCCGTCGCCGAATTTGTGCGGCGCGGCTTCGCCGCCGCGGGAATCGTCACCGATCACGGGCCGATCGTGGCCGTCAACGCCAACGCCTCGAATCCGCACTACGAGCCTTCGGCGGAGGGCAGCGCCGAGATCCGCCGCGGCGACAACGTGCTGATCGACCTGTGGGGCAAGCTCGACCATCCCGACGCCGTCTACTACGACATCACCTGGACCGGCTACTGCGGCGCGACGCCGCCCTCGGCGGCCGAGAACATATTCGCCGTCGTCTCGGGGGCGCGCGATGCGGCGGTGCGTAGGGTCGAGGAGGCGGTCGCGGCGCGGCAGGCGCTGCATGGATTCGAAGTGGACGACGCGGCGCGCGGCTACATCGCCGGACGCGGCTTCGGCGAGTACTTCGTGCATCGCACCGGCCACTCGATCGGCCGCGATGTGCACGGCTCGGGCGCCAACATGGACAACCTGGAGACGCACGACGACCGGCGGGTGATCGCACGGACCTGCTTCAGCGTCGAGCCGGGGGTGTATCTGCCGGAGTTCGGGATCCGGTCGGAGGTGAACGTGTATGTCGGGGAGTCGTCGGCGCGCGTGACGGGGGAGATTCAGAGAAAGCTGGTGGCGATTTGACGCGGCTCGCCGTGTTGCTCGCGGTGACGGCCGCGCCGGCCGCCGATATCGCCGGCTGGGAGCGCGACGGCAACACGCTGCGCTTCCGGCTGACGTCGGGTGCGGCCGAGATGGAGTGGATCAGTACCTCGTCGTTCCGCATCGCGCGCTGCCTGTCGGCGCCCTGCTCGACGAAGCGCTGGAAAAACGAAAGCGTCGACTTCACGACATCGGAAACGGCGACGGGCCTGGAGATCCGCACGCGATACGTCGCGGCCGTCATGCGGAAATCAGGCGCGCTGTTCGACGCGCGGCGCGCGACCAGCGGCGTCCCGCTGGTGCGCGAGCTCGGCGTTGGAAGGTGGTCGCTCAACGGCGGCGAGCGGCTTTACGGGCTGGGCATGAGGGAGTCGGAGTCGCTCGACCTGCGCGGGTCTGTCGTGCGAGCGGAGATTCCCCTGCTCGTCTCGACGCAGGGCTACGGATTTTACTTCCTGGAGCCCGCGAAGCCGTCGCTCGATCTCGGGAAATCGAATCCGGCGGAGATGGTGCTCGCCGTCGCCGGGCCGCGCACCGAGTACTTCTTCTACTACGGGCCGACGCCCAAGGAAGTGCTTGAAGAGCATGGCAGCGTCGCCGGGCCGATCGACGCGATTCAGGTGGAGCACGCTTCATTGACCGCGGAAGCCGGGCTCCCCCGTTACGCCACGCGGATTGCGTCGCGTGAGGCGGGCGCGCTGGCCAGGCTGCTCCAGCACGCGGCATTCTCGGCGGTGCTGGCTCCGGCGATCGACCTGGCCGCGGCCGACGCTACGGTGGCCGCGATGGCGCCGTGGCTGCCGCTGGTTTGGTCGTCGAAGGAGGGATTCGACGCGATCGCGCGCGAACGCCGCCGCTGGGCGCCTTATCTGTGGACGTACCTGCACGAGGCGCGCGACCGCGCCTTCCCCGTGATCCGACCGCTCGCGATGCAGTACCCGAGCGACACCGAAGCGGCTCGGCACACCGATTCGTTCCTGGTCGGCGACGAAGTTCTGGTGGCGATGTCGCGCAAAGTCTACCTCCCCATGGGGACCTGGACCGACCTGGCGAGCGGCGCCCGATATCCGGGGCGGGCGGCCGCCGACCTCGGCGAGGCGGCAAGACTGCCGGCGGTCCTGGTGAAGAACGGCGCCATCCTGCCGCTGGGCGAGTTCGGCAAGGAGTCGGTACTGGAGCTACATTACTTTCCCAAGCTGGCGGCCGAGTTCTTTCTCTACGAGCCGGAGAACGGTTTCACGTCGCAGTACCACGCGGCTCCGGCGGGCGACTACATGCGCCTCGAGATCGAGTCGAAGGTCGCGCGAGGCTACGAGTGGGTGGTGCACGACCTGGGTCCGGTGCAAGCTGTCGATTCGGGAGGCGCCGCTCTGCGACGGGTCGACTCGGCGACACTGCTCGAACCTGGGGCGTGGTGCTACGAAGGCGTCTCCCGCCGGCTGCGCGTCCGGCTCCAACTCGGGGCGCAGAGCGACTCCATCGTCAACCTGGCGTTCCGGAGCCTGCCGTAAACCGCGACACTGTCAGCGCAAACCGCTGCTGGCGTAGAACTTTTGTATACCAGAAAAATCCTAGGCTCCTAAGTGTAGGCACCTAGCATACACTTATAGGAGCCAAACCTCCGTACTAAGTGTGTCGGGTTCCTAGGCCGTTTCGGAAGTCGACGAGGTTTGGGCGGCTAGGAAAAACATGCTCAAAACAATTCATTCCACAATCCGTGGTAATATACGTACTGTCCTAATTCTCGCTCTCGGCGTCGCAACGCTGGGAGCGGCTGTCGGATCACTGAACCATGGCCCGCTGCCTCCCCCGGATCCCTGGGAGTTTAGCCACGGCCCGCTTCCGCCCCCGGACCCGTGGGAGTTCGCCCACGGGCCTCTGCCTCCTCCCGACCCCTGGGAATTCGCGCATGGACCGCTGCCCCCGCCGGACCCGTGGGAGTTTGCCCACGGACCGCTGCCTCCCCCCGATCCCTGGGAGCGCGCGCATGGGCCGCTGCCTCCGCCCGATCCCTGGGAGAAGGCCTGATCCGGTAGTCGATCCTTCATCTCCGTTCGAGAGCCTGGGGTAGCCAGTGGAGACCCTGTGGCTCGGCACGTTCGCCATAGGCGCCGCGCTGCAAGTTCTACTGGTTGTACGGCTGCAGCGCGGAGCCTATAAACGTTACCCGATCCTGTTCCTCTACTGCCTCCTCCTGTTCCTTTCCACGGTCGTCGAGATCGCGGTTTTTCGCGACCGCGACAGTTCCTTGTACCGTAACTACTATCGCGACTACTATTGGACCAACGAGGCGGTCTTGCAAAGCCTCATCCTTGCAGTGATGATGTCTTTCCTGTACCGCGCGATGAAGGACCATCCCGCCCGCCGGTTAATCAGCATTGCGCTCGGAGGCGCGATTCTGATCGTGGTGGTCTACTCCTACATAGTGACCCCGCGTTATAACGAGTTGGCGCGCAATCTAAGTTTCGCGTCGGCCCTTATGAACCTGGCGTTGTGGATGGCTCTGCTCCGCGGTGCACGCAATGACGTGCAGTTGCTCCTGTTGAGCGCGGGCATCGGGGTACAGACCGCGGGAAAGGCGATCGGTCTCTCGTTGCGGGAGATGTCTCGTGCCACTCAAAACGCGATGGTCGTCGAGATCGGCAACGTCCTGATTGTGGCGGTACACCTGTTGTGCCTGCTCATCTGGTGGTGGGCGCTGGGTCCGGCCTTCGCGAAATCGCCGGGCGCCGCGGGCCCGGCGCGGCAAGAATCTTTTGACCCGCGCCGAACCAGCGGGTAAACTGGATTCGGACCTATCGAGTCGACGCCGCGCACAACGCAGCGGGGCGCGGGCGTTGACTGCGGGCATGGAGCGCGCCCCGCGCTGTGCGCTCAAGAAAGGACTCCGTATGTCAGATCATTCCTCCGTCGACCGTAGAGAATTCCTCAAGGGCGCGAGCGGCGTATCCGCCGCCCTCACCGCCGGCTCGGCCTTCGCCGCCCGGCCCGGCAAGATGGCAGCGGGGCGCGTCATCGGCGCCAATGACCGCATCCAGATCGGCGTGATCGGCTGCGGCGGCCGCGGCCGTGGCGTGGCCGGCGACTTCGATCGCGTCGGCAAGGCCGGCAACTCCTGTGTGGTCGTCGCCGCCTGCGACGTCTACCAGAAGCGCGTCACCATGACCAAGGAGCGCTTCAAGTGCGACGGCTACCTCGACTATCGCGAGGTGCTCAACCGCAGCGACGTCGACGCCGTGCTCGTCGCCACGCCCGACCATTGGCACGCGCGCATCGCACTGGAAGCGATGGACCACGGCAAGGACGTGTATCTCGAAAAGCCGATGTGCCACACCGTCGACGAGGCCCGGCAACTGGTCGCCACCGTGAAGGAGACCAAGCGGGTGCTCCAGGTCGGGTCGCAGACGACGTCGGCCGACCAGTGGCACAAGGCCAAGAAGGCCATCGCCGACGGCATGATCGGCGACATGTTGATGAGCCAGGGCTCGTACCATCGCAATTCTGTCGAGGGCGAGTGGAACTGGCCCATCGAGCCCAACGCCGGACCCGACGGCAAGGGCGACGACTATATCGACTGGAAGATGTGGCTCGGTCCGGCGCCCAAGCGGCCCTGGGACGCCGACCGCTTCTTCCGCTTCCGCAAGTATTGGGACTACTCGGGTGGCATCGCCACCGACCTGTTCTATCACGTGGCCGCGCCCATGAACATCTGCTGGAGCGAGGCGCAGTTCCCCTACAAGGTGATGGCGGGCGGCGGCAGGTACGCCTTCAAGAACGACCGCGAGGTGCCCGACACCTTCCACCTGATCGGCGAGTACGCCAAGGGCCACTCGGTGGTGCTGAGTTCGTCGATGGCCAACAGCCAGCACATCCCCGGCCTGATCCGCGGGCACTCCGGGACGCTCATCATGGTGGAGCACGGCCGCTTCGAGGGCTACGCTCCGCACATCACCGTGAAGCCCGAGGTGGCGCGGCGGCGCGGCCAGGACCAGAAGCCCATGCCGATGATCGAGGGCTACAAGTTCGGCGGCGAAGAGATCAAGATACCGGTGGAGCCGACCGATACCATGGCCGCGCACGTCGGCAATTTCCTGACGTGCATGCGCACGCGCCAGAAGCCCACGCTCGACGTCGAGACCGGCGCGCGCGCGCAGGTGCTCATCTCGATGGCGGTGCAGTCGTACCGCGAAGGCCGTGTGCTCTACTTCGACGAGGAGAAGTGGAAGGTCGTTCCTAAAGCGCCGAGAGGGTAACCGCTCCCTCCGCCATCCGTTTCAACTGGCCGCAGGCCGCGTAAATCTCGCGGCCCCGCGGCTTACGCACGAAACACGGCGCCACGCGCGCCACGATCCTCTGAAACGCCTCGACGCGCCCGTCGGCGGGCGTCTGAAACGCCAGCTCCGGACCGGGGTTCCAGGCGATCAGGTTCACTTTGCACCGTAGCTGTCCGACCAGTCGCGCCAGCCGCCGCGCGTCGGCGTCGGAATCGTTGAAGCCGCCGAGAAGCACGTACTCGAACGTCAGCCGCTCCCACGACCGCAGTGGATAGGCGCGGCAGGCCGCCATCAGCTCCGCCAGGCCGTACTTGCGCGTGATCGGCATGATCTCGCGGCGCTGCTCTTCGCTCGACGCGTTGAGCGATATCGCGAGCTTGGGGCGCACCCTCTCGGCGCCGAGCTCGGCGATCTTCGGCGTGACGCCCGCCGTGGAGAGCGTCAGGCGCCGTTCGGAGAGGCCCATGCCCTCGGGGTCGGCCAGCAGCCGCGTCGCCTTGATCACGTTATCGAGATTCAGTAGCGGCTCGCCTTGTCCCATCATGACGACGTTCAGTTGACGCGATACGGGGTCGAGTGCATGCGCCGACATCACCGCCAGAACCTGCCCCGCGATTTCGCCGGCGGTGAGATTGCGCTCCAGTCCCATCAGCGCCGTCAGGCAGAACTTGCAGTCGACCGCGCAACCGACCTGGGTGGAGATGCAGATGGTATCGCGCCGCTGGTCCGGCATCAGCACGGTTTCGACGGTGCGGCGGTCGGCCAGTTCGAGCAGGTAGCGGGTGGTGCCGTCGGCGGCGCGAAAGGTGGCGGCGATGCGGGGAAGGCCGAAGTCGTACGTGGCGCTCAGCCGCCGCCGAAGCGGCGCCGGCAGAGTGGTCACGCCGTCGAGGTCCGCCACGCGATCCCGGTAGAGGGCGCGATAGAGTTGACGGGCCCTGTACGGCGGCTCCTCGCCCAGCGCGCCGAGAATCTCGTCGACATTCATTCCCACCAGAACCGCCGTCGGCACGATTTCAGTCTAGACCGACCCTGATCCGTTCTGCCGGGTTGGAAGTCTGGAAGCGCTTGCTCGTTTCACAAGATCGGTGATGGTGGTCTGATTGGCGTTCCGAACGGCGTTACAATGTCGCGCGCCACATATTGATGCCGCGAGTTATCCCGTCATCGAGCCACGCTTCGAAACGCTTGCGCGTCCCCTCGGCGTCATCTCGATAAGTGATTCGGAAAGGCTTCTTGGTCGCGAGGCTGCGCACCTCACTCCCTTCGGCAAGATAGATCACTGCGCTCACGATGCCCAGGAATCTCGCGCCTACACCATGAAATCCAACCACAAGTTGGTATGACGGCTCGGAGTTCATGTATAGAATCGCCCCTCTGCGAAACACGGTGAAATTCGGGCGATAGCCAAACTCCTTGAGTATCTCCTCGGGGAACAGACCCTCCCCAACGCCGGCTGAAAAGCTTAGGCCGGGGGTGACGATCCGACGACCGAGCATATTTGCCGTTTCCTTGATGCGCTCGAAGGCCCGGTCCGCCAGCTTCTGTGCAGTTGAGATTGCGCTCTGCCACTCAGCCGGGACGATCCTCTTGTCCGCAACCAGCTTTGCGGCGGCCGCACGTACAGCATCTTCAACGGTGCCAGGTTCGATAGTCTCAATCGCATTGTGAATGACATCGGTTAATTGTTTCTTCTGCCCTTCACCAAGCATGGCAACTAACGGCTCGAGATTCCCCCCGTCCGCGATTTCCAGTGCCGCTATATAGTCCGACCTTGACTCGCGCGCGACGATCACCGGGAACAGCCGCGCCTTGATGAATACGGCGCTCGCGATTGCGCGGGCGACCCGGCCGTTTCCGTCAGCGAAGGGGTGGATCTGGGTAAAAGCGTGGTGCAGCCATGCGGCCGCGACTTCGACCGGAACGTTTCGCTTCACATGATCCGCGTGAAGCTGAACCAGCCGCTCCATTTCCGAGGCGACATGGAGCGGTGGACAATACTCGTGGATCGTACCGTCCGGGCGCATGGGACTGTTCTCCTCATCCTTGTAAGCGCCGAGATACAAGACTTTCTCGAAGGCGTTCCCGTGCTGGTCGACGACCGTGTGTGTCGGCTGGTTCCGCAATAACGCCGCGTGTAAACCCTTGATGTAACCGGTCGTCAGCTCCCGGTCGCCGCGTACGAACTCGTAGATTCCCTCCAACGCCTCGGCGTGATCCTGGATGATGCGCGCCACCAGCTCCGGGGACTTGCCGGTGGGATCGCGCGCGATGTAGTCGGCCCGAATACCGCGCTCGATCAAGGTATTCGTTGTCCCGCGATCGATCCGGTAGACATCCTCGATGATGCCTGTCTCGATCGCCCACTCGCGCTTGAGCCGTTCCTCAAATTCCGTCAGCAGGCCGCCCGCGCGTAGCGCCCCCTCCTGGTCGCGCCAGACCTGGGTGAGCGAATCGAGTTCCGGATCGGCGAGGGACGCGTAGTCGTTCGGCAAGTCCTCGATCAGCTTCCATTTGTGACCCATGGGCGAGCCTGACGCTATATTAGCGTGCGGATCCCCGAACAGGGCCGGCGATCCGCGACCACGCAGCCGGCCTGGTCGAGATGCACATGGTATCGCGCCGAGGCGCGCCGCCGGCATCGCGCCGCAACGCGATCCACCTGCTACATTTGTTCGAGGCGCCCACGATCGCTTCCGCTTCATCCGGCGGCGTTGGGCGCGAAACTCTGCGGAAAAACGACGCGGCGCCGACGATGTGGCCGGCCGGAGGGAACTGAGGGTGCAATACGATTTGAGGGGCCGCGTGGCCCTGGTGACGGGCGCTTCACGCGGGCTGGGCGCGGCCATCGCGCGGAAACTGGGCGAGTGCGGGGCGCGCGTCGGCGTCAACTACTTCGCCAGCCGCGAGGCGGCGCACCTGGTCTGCGAGGTGATTCGCAAGGCAGGCGGCACGGCGACGTCGTTTCACTGCGACGTGCGCGACGAGAACGCGGTGCGGGCGATGGTCGGCGAGGTGCGGGAGCAGCTCGGGCCGGTCGACATTATCGTGCCGAACGCGACGGGGCCGCAGCCGTTTCTGCCGATCGAGCGGCAGACCTGGCAGTCGTATCTCGATCAACTGGAGTTCTTCGTCAAATCGCCGCTGGCGCTGCTGCGCGAGGTGCTGGCGGGGATGAAGCAGCGGCGCTGGGGACGTGTCATCCAGATCGGCAGCGAGGTGGTGGAGCTGGGCAATCCCGAGTACGCCAACTACGTGGCGGCCAAGGCGGCGCAGCTCGGCATGACGCGATCGTGGGCGCGCGAGCTGGGGCCGTTCGGGATCACGGTCAACCTGGTCGCGCCGGGCTGGGTCCCGACCGAGCGGCACGCGGGAACCGATCCCAAGATGATGGCCGCCTACGCGGGCGCGGTCCCGTTGCGGCGGCAAGGCGTTCCGGGCGACGTCGCCGAGACGGTCGCGTTCCTGGCGAGCGAGGCGGCGGGTTTCATTACCGGGCAGAAGGTCTCGGTGAACGGCGGCAATACGCTGGAGTGAGGCGCTATCTCGCGCGCTGCTTCCTGCGCAATTCCGCCGACTCCAGAATCTGCGCGAATCGCGGGTCGCCGCGAATCTCCGCCAGCAGCGGGTTGACGCGGAAGAAACTCGTGCGCTCGTCGCCGGATTGCGCGGCGCGCTCCAGCCAGTCGAGCGCGGTCGAGGTCTCCTTCAAAGCGGTGAAGTACTCGGCGGCGAGGTACATGTACTGGAGCATGACACTGAAGATCTTCAGTACGCCGTCGTCGACCTCCTTGCGTGCCTCGGCCGGCCGGCCCTCGAGCGCCGCGAGGATGCCGCGCATCATGCGGACGTGGTAGACGTCGCGCCGCTCGGCGGGCACGCGGTCGAGCAGAGCGCGCGCCTCCGGCAGCTTGCCGCGCGCCATTTGCAGGTGTGCCGTGTAGGCGAGCAGGAAGGGATCGCGCGGCGTCGGCTCCAGCGCCTTCTCGTATGCAGCGCGAGCCGCGTCCAGATCGCCGCGGTTGAAGGCGAACTCGGCCAGGCCCCAAAAGGCCGGCATGAACAGGGGGTCGTTCTTCAAGACGCGCCGCAGCGACGCCTCCGCGGCTGCGTAGTCGCCGTTGTACTGGTGATAGTTGGCCTGCCAGACCAGCGCGTCGACGTCGTCCGGGTTCAGCCGCAAAGCTCTGTCGATGGCGCCCGGCATCAGATCCTTGCGCCGCTGCCAGAAGAAGACGCCGGCGAGGCCCGAGTAGCCGCGCGCCAGGTTTGGATCGTCTGCCAGGGCCTGCTGAATCTCCTTCTCGGCGCGATAGAACAGCGACGGGTCGCTCGAGAGTCCGAAGTCGAACAGGAGTCCGAAGGTGAAGCCGTACCAGGCGCGCGCTTCGGCGAACTTCGGATCGAGCTGGACGGCTTTTTCAAACTCCCGCTGCGCCTGCGCGATGTCGTTGGTGCGCGTCAGGTGGAAGAAGCCGGTGTTGAAGTGGGCGTTGGCGGTCGCGCTCGCCGACGCCGGTCCGCCGCTCGCGACCGTCGGCCCCGTTGAGCGCGACCAGCGGAACAGCCCCAACCCTCCCGCCGCCGCGACCGCGCTCCCCACGGCGACTCCGACGATTCGCCTCCGCGACGGTGGCGGGCCCGCCGCAGGCGCCGCGCGCTCAACCGATTCCATCGCCCGCAGCGCGCCGCGCACCTCCCCGGCGCTCTGATACCGTACCGCCGGGTCCTTCTCCAACAGCCGCGCCACGACGCCGCGCCACGAGGCCGCGACGCTGGCCGGCAGCGGCGGCAGCTCCTCGCGCAGAATCGCCGAAGTCGTCTCGAAGACCGTCGTACCGCGAAACGGCAGCGCGCCCGCGAGCATTTCGTAGAGCATCACGCCGAGCGCCCACAGGTCGCTGCGCACGTCGGCGGCCGCGCCTTTGAGCAGCTCGGGCGCCATATAGGCCAGCGTGCCGACGACGGTTCCGGCCTGCGTGAGCTGATCCTGCGTCACGGTCTTCAGCGAGTCGCCGGCGCCGGTGCGCTTGGCGAGGCCGAAATCGAGCACCTTGACGAGTCCCTGCGGCGTCACCAGTACGTTGGCGCTCTTGAGGTCGCGGTGCACGACGCCGTGCTCGTGCGCGTGCGCCAGCGCTTCGACGATCTGGACGGCCAGGCGCGACACTTCTCCATCGGTCAGTCCGGAGCGGATGGACTCGCCGAGCGTGCGCCCGGCGATGAACTCCATCGCGATGTAGGGGCGCCCTTCGGCCTCGCCGACCTCGAAGATCGTACATATGTTGGGATGATTCAGCGCCGAGGCGGTTTTTGCCTCGCGCAACAGGCGCGCGCGGGCGGTGGAATCGGCGGCGAGCTGCTCGCCGATCACCTTGATGACGACGGTGCGCTCGAGCGAGGTGTCCTCGGCCTTGTAGACGACCCCCATGCCGCCGGCGCCGAGTTGGTCGAGCACCCGGTAGCGGCCCAGAGTCTTCCCCGTCACGTGACTCTATGGTAGCTCCAGGCCGTAGTCGATGGCCTGCTCGATGGTCATCTTGCGGCCCTTGTCGCAGGCCGCGTCGTAGGCGTCGCCGAGAGCCTGTCGTGCAGCGGCGGCGCACTGCTGATGCGGCGCGTGCAACAACGGGATGGCCGCGCCGATCGCGAGGAGGATCTTGTCGGCCGCTCCCAGGAGCCGAGCCGCGCGTTCGGCGCGTCCGGTGGCGAGCGCCACCATCGCCAGCGGCACCAGGCACTGCACGACTCCCCACTGCTCGCCCATCTGTTTGCGCAGCGAGAGACTCTCCTTGGCCAGCGCCTCGGCGCGCGTGAGGTCGCCCGCACCGATCGCCAGCATCGCGCTGTTGATCTGCGATCCCGCTAGCAGGAACGGGTTTCCGTTCCGCCGGCTGATCGTCAGGCTTTCGGCGAGTAGCGCGGCGGCTTCCTGGAACGAGCCCATGGTGACGCGCGGGAAGGCGGCGTTGATTAACGCGATCACCAAGGCGAACTCGTCGCCGCTCTCACGCGCCAGACGGACGGACTCGTCGATCTCCTCGACTCCGCCCGGATCCCGAAGGACAAAGAACCTATGGATGCCCAGATGCATGCGACAGTAGCAGAGAACTTCGTTATCCCCGGCCCGCCGCCCATAGATCTCGGCCTTCGCGGCAGTGACGGCCGCGAACTCCGAGTCGCCCTGGAAGAAGGCGGCGATCACCGCCGAGCACAAGGCTCTCCCCCGTGGTGAGGCCGGCCCATCGGGGCCGGCGCGCTCGAACGCCGACGCCACTCCCTGCCGAAGCTCGGCTAACCGCCCTGTGATACACAGGAATGGCATTGACGCCGCCATCAGCTTCAGTGCGAGTTCGGGCTGGTCCTCCACGGCCCAATCGAGCGCGGCCCGAATGTTGTCCACATCGGGCTCCCAGCCCCGCAGCATCGCGAGTAACTCCGCGGTGTAAAACACCGGCCGGTCGCGTTCGATCGACGCGGTGAAGTAGGCCAGGTGCGACCTGCGGGCCTTCTCAATCTGTCCGGATTCGACCAGCTTCTCGCGAGCGTACTGGCGGATGGTCTCGAGCAGCCGGTAGCGAGGCTCCTCGACGACGACCATCGACTTCTCGACCAGTGCGGCGAGGAGATCCAGCACTTCGAACTCTTCGATGCCTTCGCCCGCGCAGACCGCTTCGGCGGCCTCCAGCGTCCAGCCGCCGGCGAACACGGAGAGCCGCCGCAACAGCGATTTTTCGCCATCCGCGAGTAGGTTGTAACTCCAGTCGATCATCGCCCGCAGCGTCTGCTGGCGGGGCATCGCCGTTCGGCTTCCGCCGGCCAGCAGGCGGAACTGGTTGTCCAGTCGCGCGGCGATCTGATCGACCGGCAGGACTTTGGCGCGCGCCGCGGCCAGTTCGATCGCCAGCGGCAGCCCGTCCAGCCGGCGGCAGATCTGCGCGACCGCAACACGATTGGAGTCGTCCACCGCGAACCCGGTGCGAACGGCGGCGGCGCGCTCGGCGAACAGCGCTTCCGCCTCCGACTCGGCGAGCGACGGCACGCGCCAGGCGCGCTCGCCGGGAATCGCCAGCGCCTCGCGGCTGGTGGCCAGGATGCGCAGTCCGTGACAGGCGCGCAGCAGCGACTCCGCGAGTCGCGCGGCGGATTGGATGACGTGTTCGCAGTTGTCGAGGATCAGCAGAATCGCGCGCGAAGAGAGCCATTCGGCGATGGTGGTCGTCAGCGGTCGCCCCGGCTCCTCGCGCACGCCGAGCGCCGCCGCCACCGCCGCCGGGACGAAATCCGGGTCGTTCACGGGCGCCAGTTCCACCATCCAGACGCCGTCGCGAAACGCCGCGAGCGAACCGTTCGCCGCCTCCAGCGCCAGTCGCGTCTTGCCACTGCCGCCGGCGCCGACCAGCGCGACGAGCCGGTGCCCTTCGACGAGCCGGCGCACTTCGGCAAGCTCGCCGGCGCGCCCGACGAAGGTGGTCAGCTGCGCGGGCAGGTTGTGCGCCGCATGCGCCGGCACAGCAGCCGCCGCCGGCGACGACCGCGTCGCGCGTCCCAGCCGCGTCTGGAACTCGATCTCCAGCGCGAGCGCGTCGAGATCGCGCCGGAGCGCCGCCATCGACGGGTATCGCCGCTCGCGGTCCTTCACGAGCGCCAGCGCGACGATGCGATCCAGCTCCTCGGGCGACTCGCCCCGCAGGGCGCCCAGCGCCGGCGGTTCCGACATCACGATCGCGGCGATCACGTCGGCCATCGTGCGTCCCTCGAACGGTCTTCGCCCGGCGACCAATTCGTAGAGCATCACGCCGAGGCTGAAGACGTCGGTGCGCGGATCGAGTTCCTCGCCTCGCGCCTGCTCCGGCGACATGTAGGCCAGCGTGCCGAGAATGACTCCCGCCTCGGTGCGCGGATTGGCGCCGGTGACGGTGGCCCCGGCGGCGCTGGCGAAAGTCTCGGTGAGCTTGGCGAGTCCGAAGTCGAGAATCTTGACGTGGCCCTGGCCGGAGACCATGACGTTGGCGGGCTTGAGGTCGCGATGGATGATCCCGGCGCTGTGCGCGGCCTCCAGACCCGCGGCGATCTGCGCGGCGAGGCGCACGGCGTCCTTGACCTTCACACCTCCGGGCGTGATTACCTGGTCGAGCGGGCGCCCGGCGACCAGCTCCATGGCGATGTAGTCGACACCCGAGTCCTCGTCGATGTCGTGAATGACGATGATGTTCGGATGGTTCAACGCCGAGGCGGCGCGGGCCTCCTGGGCGAAGCGGCGCTTGCGGTCGGGGTCGGCAACGCGGTCTGCGGGGAGCACCTTGAGGGCGACGAAGCGCTCCAGGTGCGTGTCGCGGGCCTTGTAGACGACGCCCATGCCGCCGGCCCCGAGCTTGTCGACCACCTCGTAGTGGCCGAGCGTGCGGCCAAGCATGAGGTTATGTTACGCGGGCTTGACCACCAAGGCAATCTATAGTATTCTGATGGGGAATAGGGTTTATGGCGGCCCGGCACCATCTCGAACAGCTCCCTGCCGAACAGCTCCTTCGCTGGGCCGCTTCGACATTCGGACCTACGCTCGCCATCACCACCAGCTTTCAGGACGAAGGCATGGTGATCGTCGACATGGCGGCCAAGATCGATCCCACGATCCGCGTCATCACGGTCGACACCGGCAGGCTGCCGGAGGAGACCTACGGGATGATCGACCGCGTGCGCGCGCGCTACGGCATCGCGGTGGAGACGGTGCTGCCGGAAGCCGCGGAAGTGGAGGAGATGACGCGGCGGCACGGCACGAATCTCTTCTACAACGACCCGTCGATGCGGCTGCTGTGCTGCCAGATCCGCAAGGTGCGTCCGCTCGATCGCAAGCTGAAGGAGTTCAACGCCTGGGTGGTGGGACTGCGGCGCGGGCAGTCGGAGTCGCGCGCGGCGCTGCGAAAAGTGGAGGACGCCGATGGGCGGCTGAAGATCAGCCCGCTGGCGGACTGGACGCGCGATCAGGTGCGCGAGTACCTGGCGGCCAACGGCGTTCCGCGGCATCCGCTTTACGAGCGCGGATACACGAGCATCGGCTGCGCGCCCTGCACGCGCGCGACGGAAGCGGGCGAAGGCGAGCGCGCGGGGCGCTGGTGGTGGGAGACCGGTCAGCCCAAGGAGTGCGGGATCCACTACACCGCCGAAGGACGGCTTCGCCGCCGCGTCGACGTGCTGCTGGAGGAGATTCTCGAACCGCGCCCGATGGCGCCTCTGGCGGCGGCTCCGCTGGCCGAGTCGGCGATCGCCGGGGATTGAGTCAACGCGGTGTCTAACAGTCGCGGATCGAACCGGAATACCTTTGGAGCCGACCACTGGAGCCATTTGAACTGCTCGTGATTCGGGTTCAACAGGTAGTTCCACTCAGCCAAGACTACAATTGACGGAACGGCCTGAACCGGCGGTGGTTGGAACCGCGCCGGGACAAGAAAGTCCCGAGCCAGGAAACTGTCACCGAATTCGCGAGAAAGCACATCGGACTCGACGATCGCCTGCGCGCGACGTGGTTCATAGTCAGCGGGCGGCCATGCTGAGATCAGTTCTGCGGGAACGCTGACAACGCAATAGCTGAAGTCCGGAACGGCATAGACATCGCGGATATGCACAAGGATTTCCAGACAGGCAAGCGTCAAGCTCGAAGAGGCTTACAGCATCTCGGCCCCGGCGCTGTTCCATCGGCCACCATGTCGCTTCGAACCGGTGGCATCCCAGGGAGTGAATCTCGCCTGAAACAAACGGTAGATGTCCACGTCAGCTGTAGACGACGTACTCAATACGTCCGAGTAAGGCCTCGACTTCCTGTCTTTGCGGGTCCTGAGTGAGAACTTCCTCGGGTGTCCGTTCGCCAAGCTGACGCAAACGCGTGGATAGCCAGCGGGCGGCCTTTTCCTCGGAACCAAACACCTGGACGGCGTGAGTCCAGATGGCAGGTGCGATCTGGGCTATGGACAGACTCATTGCTTTAACTATAGGACAGAAGCGCGACGAAGGGTACACTGACAGTATGGCATCGAGTGCACCCACTCACTTCACCGCCAGCCAGGCGAGGAACAACCCGTCGGGCTCCACATCCTCCCAGTAGGCGATTTCGCGACTCGACACCCCGCGGCAATGGCGCGACAGCATCGTCTCCATTTCGCGGCGACCGAACCAGCGCTCCCATTCCGGCGTCGCCAGGCGGCCCCACTGCTCCACGTTCTTGTCGATCACGGCGATCCGCCCGCCGGGACGCACCACCCGGCACAGCTCCCCCACCGCGCGCTCGATCTCGACGGCGTGCTCCAGCGATTCCGTCGCATACACGCCGTTGAAGGCGCCGTCGGCGAACGGCAGATCGGTGAGCGACGCCTGACAGACCCGCACCGGCGGCGGGACATGCGCCAGCATCGCGCGCGAGATGTCGATTCCCCACACCTCGGCGTCCGGCGACTCGCCGGCGACGATGCGCGCGAAGCGTCCCTTGCCGCAGCCGGCGTCCAGAATGCGCCCCCGGCGCGCGTCCGCCAGATGATCGAGCACAAGCCGCACGTGGTAGATGCGCGGATCGATGGTCGAGGGGAAATGCTCCTCGTCGCCGGCGGCCTCCTCGAAGCTGGCGCGGATGCGGGCGCGCAGATCGGCGGTCAGCTTCGGCTCGGGTCGGCCGCGGCGGCCCAGGCGCCATCGCACGCCGTCAGGCCCGCGTCAGGAAGATGGGCACGCCCACCTTGTTGGCGTAGTTGGGACGATAGCGCTCGGTGTTGTACATGGTTTCGACGTCCACCTGGCGCGGGCCGAGCTTGGGGTCGGGAATCGGCGAAAGCTCGTAGCAGCCGTTGACGATCGCCGTCATCACGCCGCTGCGGTTCTGGAGAATGCAGTCGAGCGCCATGTTGCCGAAGGTGGAGGCCACCATCTTGTCGACGAAGTCGGCTTCGCCGCTGCGGAGATCGTAGGTCAGATCGCTGACGATGGTCTCTTCCATGCAGCCGCGTTGTTTCATCTCGTTGTCGAAGGCCTCGCCGACGCTCATCTTCTTCTGATGCCCGTAGGCGTCCACGGGCCCGTACGACTGCACCTCGTATCCCTTCCAGCGCGCGCCCTCCGAGAGGATCACCAGGCTGTAGTTGCTGACGTTCTTGCGCTTGTCGGTTAGCACCAGGTCGACCATCTTGTCGAAATCGAATTCGTATTCGGGGATGGCGCAGCGCGTCGATGTGACGTAGGCGGTGTAAAGCGCCGTGTAGCCGGCGTCGCGCCCGAAGACGCGGAAGATGCCGATACGCTCGTGCGAGCCGACCGTGCTGCGCTGCCGGTTCACGGCGTCCATGGCGCGCGTGATGGCGGTCGAGAAGCCGATGCAGTATTCGGTGTGGCGGACGTCGTTGTCCATGGTCTTGGGAATGGCGACGATGTGGAAGCCGGCCTCGCTGTGCAGATGGGCGGCATAGCTCAGCGTGTCGTCGCCGCCGATGGCGATCAGAAAGTCGATGTCGAGCGACGAGAGGTTCTTGGTGACCTGCTTCGTGACGTCCCAGTTGGTGACGGTGTCGCCTTCCTGGTTGACGGAGGTCTTCGACGGGAAGCCGGCCGCGTCCAGGTGAGACGGCAGCTTCTTCATCTTCAGGGGATTGGTGCGGCTGGTGTGGAGCATGGTGCCGCCGGTGCGGTCGATGGTGCGCGTCTTCTCTCGCGTGAGCTGGATGGTGTAGCGGTCCCGGCTGCCGGGGTCGTCGAGGTTGAGGTGGGTGAGTCCCTCCCACCCGCGGCGGATGCCGACCACCTGGAATCCCAGCTCCTCGCCGCGATACACCACTCCCTTGATGACCGAGTTGAGGCCGGGGACATCGCCGCCGCCCGTGAGAATTCCGATGCGTCGTGTGGGCATAGAACTCACATTGTCGCAGGTGTTCGAAGGTGTCAGGTGTAAGGTGTCAGGTGACAGGTGACAGGTGTCACTCCAGGCCGGCGACGGTCACCTCGATCGGGATTCCCTGCCGCACGCTGGCCGTGATGGTGCAGAAATCCTCGAACATCGCCGCGGCGGCTCGGGCCTTTTCCGCGTCGCCGGCGGAGAGCTTGGGGTCGAGCCTCACCTTCATCGCGCCGATGCGGAAGCGGCGGCGCTCGTTGCGGATCACCTCGACGGTCACCTCGGCGTGCAGGCCGGAGACGTCGAGACCGTTCTTCTTCGCGGCGAACAGGAAGCTCGCGCTCAGGCAGTCGCCGATGGCGGCCGCGAGGATGCGTCCGGCGCTGGGGGCGGTGTCTGCGCCGAGCGGTGGCGGCTCGTCCATGGCGAGCTCGCCGTACTGCGGCTTGTCGAATTGCGCGCGGAACCGGTAGCTCTCCACCTGGTCGACCGCGATCGAGTATTGGCTGACGATTTCACTCATCCGCACCATTCTCGCGCAACGCGCGCCCCGCACGGTATCCTGTTCGGCAGTGGCGATCACACGGCGCGCATTCCTCGCGGCTTCCGCCGGCGCGGCGCTTGCGCCCGCGGCCGAGACCGTCATCGACATCCACCAGCACACCCACTACTCCGGGCGGCCCGACGACGTGCTGGTCGCCCATCAGCGGGCCATGGGCGTCACCAGGACCGTGCTGCTTCCGGCGGGGTCGCGATTCGGACTCGCGGCCGACGCCTGGGGCAACGATTCGGTGGTCGAACTGGCGCGGCAGTATCCCGGCGAGTTCGCGTTCTTCGCCAACGAGCTGCCTGACATCCCCGAGACCCGCGCGGTTCTGGAGAAATACCTCAAGCTGGGAGCCATCGGCATCGGCGAGCAGAAGTACCCGGTCGACTGCGATTCGCCCGCCATGGACCTGATCGCCTCGATCGCCGCCGACTACGGAGTCCCCGTGTTAATGCACTTCGAGCACGGCATGTACAACCGTAGCTTCGAGCGCTTCCACACCATGCTGGCGAAGCACCCCAAGGTGAACTTCATCGGCCACGCGCAGACCTGGTGGGGCAACATCGACCGCGACCACGACCAGACGATCCTGTATCCGCCGACGCGGGTGACTCCGGGCGGCTTCACCGACCGCTACCTGAGCGACTATCCGAATATGTTCGGCGACCTTTCGGCGGGGTCGGGGCTGAACTCGCTGCTGCGGGACGAGGAGCACGCGCGCGCCTTCCTCAAGCGCCACCAGGACAAGCTGATCTACGGCAGCGACTGCAACGATCGCGCCGGCACGGGCGAAGCCTGCCAGGGGTCGAGGACGCTGGCCGCAATCCGCGCGCTCGCGGAGCCTGCGGTCGCGGGGAAGATTCTCTCGGGCAACGCGCGGCGGATCATGCGGCTTGACCCGGCGGTGTAAGCCGCGGCGAACCGGCCCGCTCGTGGTACCTTGTCTCCAAAGGAGACCGCCGTGAAGCCAGACAACCCCCGATCCACCCGCCGGGATTTCATCGTGCGCGACACCGGCTTCGCCGCCGCCACCGCCACACTCGCCGCCGCCGCGCCCGCCAACACGCCCGCCAAGGCCGGCCGCGTGATCGGCGCCAACGACCGCATCAATATCGCCTTCATCGGCTGCGGCATGCAGTTCCAGACGCTGGTGAACGTCTTCAAGCGGCGCAAGCAGGAGAAGAACGACGTCAATCTGGCCGCCGTCTGCGACGTATGGGAGCCGCGCGTCCTCGACGGTCAAAAGCAGGCCGGCGCCGAGAAGACCTATCGCGACTACCGCGAAGTCTTCGCGCGCGCCGACATCGACGGCGTCGTGCTGGCGGTGCCCGACCACTGGCATCACCCCATGGCGACCCAGGCGATGCTGGCCGGCAAGGACGTGTATCTCGAAAAGCCCATGACGCGCACGCTCGACGAGGCCACCAAGGTGCACGAAATGGTCGGCAAGACCGGGCGCATCCTGCAACTCGGCGGATCGGGTCCGGCGACGCGGCTCTACTGGAAGGTCAACGACTACGTGAAGGCCGGCAAGATGGGCAAGGTCGTCTGGGGTCTCATCAGCTACAACCGGAACACGCGCGAAGGCATGTGGGACTACCCAATCCCCGGGACCGGCAGCGACTCCTGGCCCGACGCCAAGTACAACGACGAGAACCTCGACTGGAAGATGTGGCTCGGCAACTCGCCCAAACGCAAGTTCAGCGCCGAGCGCTACTTCCGGTGGCGCAAGTTCTGGGACTACTCGACGGGCAATGCCGGCGATCTCCTGTATCACCGCCTCGGCATGATGAGCACCATGATCGGCTTCGACTTCCCGTCGCGCGCGGTGGGCGTGGGCGGCGTCTACGTGCAGAAGAATCGCGAGGTGCCCGACACCTACATGACGATGATCGAGTATCCAGGCGATTATTCGATCAACATGGTCTCCTGCATGGCGAACCAGACGTCGACTCCGGTGACCGTGTACGGCAACTGGGGGACGCTGCAAGTGCTCGACAACGCACCGGCGTCGATGGACGCCATGGGCGATCAGCGCCGCGCGCCGTCCTCGGCACAGCCCCAGGGGCGCGGGCGTCAGGTGGCGGTCATTCGCGCCGAGCGGCAGTTCCAGAAGGAATTCCGCGAGGCCAACGGCGGCAAGGACGAGGTCGTGATCGAGGGCGAGGCCGGGCCGAGCCTGGGCGACAACTGGCTCGACTGTATGCGCACGCGCGAGGCGCCGGTCTACAACTCGCTGCGCGGATACCAGGTGATGGTGGCGATCTCGCTGGGCGTCGAGTCGTACCTGAAGGGTCGCGTCATGGCGTTCGACGCGTCGCGGCACGCGATGCACGCGGCGCCGGCGCCGCACAAGATGTACCTGCCGGCCGAGGCCTAGCGTGAGGCGTCGCCCGGCGGGCGCGCTGCTCGTGGTCCTGAGCGCGGCGGCCCAGCAGCCTGCCGCGGAACCCAAAGCCTGGACCACGGCCGACGACCATCGCAACATGATGGAGCAGCTCGGAATCCGGAAGCTCCGGCCGGGCCGCAGTCCCAACCAGACCGCGCCCAACGCGGCCAACTACGACGAGTCCAAGGCCAATCCCTATCCGATCCTGCCGGACGCGCTCACGCTCAAAAACGGCCGCAAGGTGACGACCGCGCGCGAATGGTGGGAGCGGCGGCGGCCCGAGATCGTCGAGGACTTCGAGCGCGAGGTGGTCGGCCGGATACCGAAGGACGTTCCCAAGGTGACATGGACCGTCGCGAGGTCGGTCACCGCGAACGTCGGCCCGCACCCGGTGGCCGGCAGACACCTCGTCGGGCGCGCCGACAACTCGTCGTATCCCGCGATCGGCGTCGAGATTCAGATGATGCTGGTGACGCCGGCGGACGCGGGCAGGGCGCCCGTGATGATGATGTTCCGTCCCGGCGGCCTGCCGGGCGATCCGCCCCCGGCCGGCCCTGGTGGTCGCGTATTCACTCCGCCCACGGCAGCGGACCTGCCCGCCACCGAACAGCTCATCGCCGACGGCTGGGGTTACGCGTTCGTCAGCCCCGCGAGCATTCAGCCCGACAACGGGGCCGGTCTGACCAAGGGGATCATCGGTCTGGTCAACAAGGGCCAGCCGCGCAAGCCCGACGATTGGGGCGCGCTGCGCGCCTGGGCCTGGGGGGCGAGCCGCGGCCTCGATTACCTGGAAACCGATCCGGCGGTCGACGCCAGGCGCGTCGGAATCGACGGTGTCTCGCGATACGGGAAAGCGGCGCTGGTGGCGATGGCGTTCGACACGCGATTCGCCGCCGTGCTGGTGGGTTCCTCGGGCGAGGGCGGGGCGAAGCTCCATCGCCGCAATTTCGGCGAGGCGGTGGAGAATCTCACCGGCCAGGGCGGCTATCACTGGATGGCGGGGAATTTCCTGAAATACGGCGCCGAGGATGCGGTCTTCGGCAGTAAGACCCCCGGCGATCTTCCCGTCGACGCGCACCAGTTGATCGCACTGTGCGCGCCGCGCGCGACCTTCATCAGCTACGGGGTGCCGGAGAAAGGCGACGCCCACTGGCTCGACCACCAGGGAAGCTACATGGCGGCGGTCGCGGCGGGGCCGGTGTTCCGGCTGCTCGGCGCGAAGGACCTGGGCACGTCGGACGATTACATGAAGGAAAGGATGCCGGCGGTGAACGTCTCGATGCTCGACGGCCAGCTCGCCTGGCGCCAGCACGACGGCGGGCACACCGACGGCCCCAACTGGAAGCACTTCATCCCCTGGGCCAACCGGATGCTGGGGCGCACACCGCCCGCGAGCCTGGCTCTGGCGCGCACGGATGCGAATTCGCGCATCGCCCACGGGCAGTTGATCGCCAAGGCGAAGCAGGGCCGCATCGACGTGTACTTCGCCGGCGACTCCATCACGCGGCGCTGGGGCGCCACCGATTATCCGGAGTTACTCGAGAACTGGAAGCGGAATTTCTTCGGATGGAACGCCGGCAACTTCGGCTGGGGCGCCGACCGGATCGAGAATATTCTGTGGCGGCTGGAGAACGGCGAGCTCGACGGCGTGAACCCCAAGGTCGTCGTCCTGCTGGCGGGGACCAACAACGTCGGCAACCGGCCGCCGGCCAACGAGGAGCAGCTCGTCTCCAGCATCACTCGCGGGATTCGCGCGACGCTGGCCGCCATGCGCTCCAAGGCGCCGGGCGCGACGATCGTCCTTACGGCGATCTTTCCGCGCAACGACAACATGGCCGTCATGCCGGCCATCGACAGGATCAACGGCAGTCTCGCCAGGCTCGCCGACGGCAAGTCCATCCGGTTTCTGAACATCAACGACCGGCTCGCCGATGCGAACGGCAGGCTGTTCGAGGGCATGATGCACGACCGCTTGCATCCCACCGTGAAGGGCTACCAGGTCTGGGCCGACGCGTTGAAGCCGATCCTGACGGAGTTGCTCGGTCCGTCGAAAGAGGAAGACCATGCTCCGCCGCCTACGGGAGATCCGAGCGCCCGAAGGTAGCCGGCTCGCGGCTCTCTGCGCGGCCGCCCTGGCGGTGGCGTTGCTGCTGCCGCCGGCGCTGGCGCAGTTCGGCGGTCGCGGGCGCTTCGAGGATCCTGGGGTCTCGCCCACGCGCCCGAGCGCCGAGTTCCACTTCATCCGCGTCGAGTACGTCGACATGTTCCGGCGGCGCGCCTTCGGACGCGGCTGGTGGATGCAGGACTGGCCCGAGGCCGAGATTCACTTCGCACAGGGCATCAAACGGCTGACGCGAATCGACACCGGCGAGGGTCGCCATTTCCCGCTCACCGACGATCGTATTTTCGAGTACCCGTGGATTTACGCCACGCAGACCGGCTACTGGTCGCTCAGCGACGCCGAGACCAAACGCCTGCGCGAGTACCTGCTGCGCGGCGGCTTCCTGGTGACCGACGACTTCCACGGCCCGCAGGACTGGGAGGTGTTCCGCGAGACCATGGAGCGCGTCTTCCCCGGCGAGCCGATTCTCGATATCGCCGACGGCGACTCCATCATGAACGTCGTCTTCGACATCAAGGAGCGGACCTACATTCCCGGCCTGCGGCACCTGCGACGCGGAGCGGGCGGCCGCGTCGACGTGCAGCCGGAGTTCGTGCCGCCCTACTGGCGCTCGATGTACGACCCCAAGGGCCGCATGGTCGTCGCGGTCAACTTCAACATGGATATCGGCGACGCCTGGGAGCACGCCGACATGCCGGAGTATCCCGCCGAGATGACGGGTCTGGCGTACCGGTTCGGCATCAACTACATTGTTTATGCGATGACGCACTGAGCGTCCGCGCGGGCGCGCTCCAGAATGGCGATCAACGCTTGCGCCCCGCTGCGTTGTGCGCGATGTTAACGGGAGGGAACCTGTTTCAGTCAACGGTCGCCAATATACGTTTGTTTTCGTAAACCCAAACTTGCCGTTTGCCGATAGAGGCAATTGGGTGGTTACTGCCCCAGGGAATCATGAGAATCGACAATTCCGGTTTGAGCGGCGTCAGTCCGGAGCGAACCGATAAGATCGGACAGGCCAAGTCCGAAAATGCGGCGGTTGAGAAGCAGTCAGACAGCGCCGATCATGTGCAGCTCTCGAGCCTCAGCGAGACCGTGCGAGTGCTGGCGAGCGAAACGCCGGAGCGCAGCGCCAAGATCGAGCGGCTCGCCAAGGCGGTCGCGGCCGGGAACTACAGCGTCGACCCGGTCGAAGTGAGCAAGCGCATTGTGGACGACGCGCTCGAATCCGCGAGGCTGGACCAGTCGAAGTGAGCGAGGTTGTCCAGGAGCCGTCCCCGCTGGAGACGGCCGCGGCGGAACTGCGGGCCGCGCGCGAACACCTGAAGTCGCCGACGGTGGCGAGTTTCCCGGGCGTCGCCATACACCTGGCGGGCTCGGCCGAAGCGCTGCGGGAACTGCGCCGCCGCATGAAGCCCGGCGACCGCAATATGCTCCAGGGCTTTGACGGCTTCCGGCGGGAGCTGACGCTGACGCGCAAGATGCTGGAGAACGCCGGCGGGCTGTGGCTCGGTCTGGCGGAGCTGCATTTTCCCCGGGCATCGGCGTACGACAGCCGGGGCGCGGCCGAACCGGCGCCGGCGATGCCGGGGATATCGGTGGAAGGCTGAAGTATGGGCAATCTCTTCGCATCGCTGACGTCGGCCGGCGCCATGGAGTCGATCCAGAAGGCGCTCAGCCTCGTTCAGAACAACGTCTCCAATGCGTCGACGCGTGGGCAGCGGATTCGCCCGGAGAGCCTGCCGTTCGACATCGCCTCGGGACTGCCCGGCGGCATGGCGGCGCGCGACCTCATCAGCTACCGCACGGAATACCTCGAGACCACGGTCCGGCAGCAGAGCCAGCGGCAGGGGCGCCTCTCGCAGCAGGCCGACGACCTGGCGCAGATCGAGCCGGTGTTCGACATCGGAAGCCAGTCGGGGATTTCCCACGCGGTCGACCAGTTCTTTCAAAGCGTCTCGCGATGGGCGGCGACCCTGAACGACGCCGCCGCGCGCCAGGGGGTGCTCGGCCGGGCGAAAGCGATGTCCGAGAGCTTCCAGCACGCTTCCGCGACGCTGACGCGCGTGCTAAACGGCTCGCGCAGTCAGATTCACGACACCGTAGCGTCCATCAACCAGTTCGCCGACCGGCTGCGCGCCTGTAACATCGCCGTGCGCTCCGGCGATCGCGGTCCGGGCGACCCGGGACTCGGCGCCGAGGTCCACGGGATGCTCGAAGAGCTTTCCGGGCTGATCGACTTTACCGCCGCGCGCCGGCAGGACGGAGCGCTGACGATTCTCGCCGGCGGCCAGATTCCTCTGGTGCTCGGCGACCAGTCGTACGCGTTGTCGGCGGACACATCGACGGGACTGGCGGCGATTCGCGACGCGAACGGCGCCGACGTTTCCGGGCTGATCCAGGACGGCCGCCTTAAAGCGCACCTGGACACGCAGAACAACTTCATCCCGTCGCTGGCGGCAGACCTCGACCTGCTGGCGCAGGCGGTGGCCGACAGCGTCAACGCCGGCCTGGCCGCGGGCGTCGACCGGAACGGACTTCCGGGCGCGGCCCTGTTCAGCTACGACGCCGGCATGGGCGCGGCGTCAACGATCGCCGTGACGGCGATTCAGTCCGCCGGTCTCGCGGCGGCGCTCCAGGCGGCGCCGGGCGGCAACGGCAACGCGCTCGTGCTGGCCGGGCTGGCCCAGGCGCAGCTCGTCACCGGCACGACCTTTTCGGGATTCTCCGGGGCCATCGCTTCGCGCGCCAGACGGCTCCTCGACGATGCGCGGCAGGACGCGCAGACGCAGTCGCTGCTGCTGGCCCAGGCGCGGGCGTTTCGATCCGAGGAAGCCGCGGTGCCGCTCGACGAGGAGGCGGTGCGACTGGTCGAATTCCAGCGGTACTACCAGGCCGCGGCGCAGTTGTTCAGCACCATCGACGAGATGGCCGAAGAGCTCCGGACAGTTTCTCAGCAGTAGCCTCAGCGCGGCGCCGCAACGACGATCCTGCCGCCCTCCTCCACCAGCCGCACGCGGCCATCATCCTCTTCGCAGGCTGGAATCGCCGCGCCGAGGTAGTAGTTCAAGCCGTACCAGTTGCTCCGCGAGAGGCTCTCCGCGCAGGTCTTCGACGGGTCGACGACGAGCCGCCGTGACGCGGGGCGGGCGCTGGCGCGCTCGTCGAGCGCCGGGTAGGCGCGGGATTTGAGATACACCACTCCGATGGTCGTTGCCACGGCGATCGTACCGATGGCGATTCCGCGGCGGCCGGCTCGCTCCAGCCACCACGCGGCGGCCGCCAGCGCGACCGCCATCGCGGCCGCGGGCAGGTGGAACGGCGGGCGCGGAGCGTCGCCGAGGCCGTCGGCGACGGCGTGGGGCAGCATCGCGGCGACGGCGGGGAGCATCGCCAGGGGCAGGGCGCATAGCGGCAGCAGCCATCGCGACGCGCCTTCGGCCAATCGAACGCCGGCCAGCGCCGCGATCGGCGGAAACAGCGGCAGCAGGTAGCCGGGGAGCTTGTTGGCGTTCGCCGAGAAGAACACGAATCCGAAGACAAGCCAGGCGAGAAGAAACCGCAGGCGCACGTCGGCGGCGCGATGAGCGACTGTCGCCGCCAGCGGAGTCCAGGGCAGAAGGCCGGCGGCGAGCACCGGAAGGTAGAACCAGAACGGCTGCTCGTGGCCGATGGTCTCCCCTGACGTCAACCGCTGGAAATGGTGCTTCCAGAACAGGTCGAGGAGGAAGGCCGACCCGTGCCGCGCGGTCATGGCGACATACCAGGGCGCGGCCACCGCGATCGCCACCAGCGCGGGTACGATCAGCTCGCGCCACCGCCGGCGCGCCATCCACACGAGCGGCGTGGCCAGTGCGATCGGCACCAGCGCCTTGGCGAGAATCGCGAGGCCGAAGAGCGCGCCGGCTATCGGCAGCCGATTCGGCGCGCCGCCGTTCAACCAGGGAAGCGCGACCAGCATCGCAGCCGAGAACGTGACCGCGAGGGGCAGATCGGTCACGCCGAGCTGCGAGAACGCCACCCAACCGCCGCAGGTGGCGAGAATCGCGGTCGAATACCACGCCGCACGATCGCCGAACTCGCGCGCCAAAGCGCGACGGAAGAACCAGAGGAACGCGGCGCTCAGGAGCGCCACCGGCAGCCGAGCGGCCCACTCATCGCCGAGGCCCAGGCGCGTGGCCGCGGCGATCATCCAATACGTGAGCGGCGGTTTCTCGAACCAGGGCGCGCCCCACAACGACGGCGTGATCCAGTCGCCCGAGCGCGCCATCTCGCGCCCGATCCAGGCGTAGCGCGGCTCGTCCGGCCCCAGCAGGCCGGCGCCGGTAATCCCGTGGAACAAAAGGAAGTAAGCGCAGACGGCGGCGATCGCCGCGAGCCGGAAGGTCACGTTCCTTCAGTATAATGAGGGCGTGTCGTCTCGCGCGCTGGCATTTTTCTGGATCGGCGCGCTTTTCGCCGACGTGCGCGGATGCGCCTGCGACGCCTCGAAGCCCGAGACGCTCGCCGCCCGCGAATGCAGCCTGTGCAGTGAGGCCGAGAAGCACCCCCCCGCCGAGAGCGTCTTCTTTCTGAAGGACATCAATCCGCGCAAGCCGAACCGGTGGCTCGCGCTCCCGCGCGCCCACTACGAGGGCGGCCACGGTCCCGAGCTGATGACGCGCGCCGAGCGCACCGCCTTGTGGAAAGCGGCGATCGGCAAAGCGAAGGAGCTATGGGGAGACGAGTGGGGACTGGCGTACAACGGCGAGACCGTGCGCACGCAGTGTCATGGGCACATCCACATCGGAAGGCTCCTGAAGGGCGTCGAGTATGGGACGCCGCTGGTGGTCGCGCGGCCCGACGATATTCCCGCGCC
>CAZEVY010000001.1:175791-182440 GCA_964515555.1 uncultured Solibacteraceae bacterium
ATCGTGCGCTACGGCCAGGTGATGGGCCGCGCGCGCGTCGCGATTGCGCCGGGCAGTCATGTGCACACGCACAACGTCGCTTTCGAGGAGCTGACGTTCGACTACGAGTATCCGGCCGGCGAGATTCCACTGCCGCAGGCGCCGGCGCGCGGTCCGGTGTTCCTCGGCTACCGGCGCGAGGACGGCCGTGTCGGGACGCGCAACTACATCGCCGTGGTCGCGGCCAGCAACTGCGCGGCGCACACGGCCGAGCTGATCGCATCGAGCTTCGCCGGCGAGACGCTGCCGCCCAACGTCGACGGCGTGACCGCGTTTCCGCACGGCGAGGGCTGCGGGCACACGATCGGGCCGGACACCGAGCAACTGCGGCGGACGCTGGCCGGAGTGCTCGACCATCCCAACGTCGCCGGCGCGATCATCCTCGGACTGGGCTGCGAGGTCAACCAGATCGACCACTACCTGGGTCCGAACGCGCCGCGCACGGATCGGCTGGTGGGCATGACGCTGCAATCGAGCGGCGGCACGCGGGCGACGGTGGACGCCGCGCGCGCCGAGATTCGCAAGATGATGGATCAGGCTTCGGCGGAGAAGCGCGTCGAAACACCGGCGTCGAAGATCGTTCTTGGACTGAACTGCGGCGGATCGGATTCGTTTTCGGGAATCACGGCGAACCCGGCGCTGGGCCACTGCTGCGACCGCCTGGCGAGCCTTGCGGCCACGTCGGTGCTGGCCGAGACCACCGAGATCTTCGGGGCGGAGCATCTGCTGGTGCGCCGCGCCCGGAATCGCGCCGTCGCCGAGCGGCTGCTGGGGTTCGTGCGCGGCTACAAGCAGTACCTGACGCGCTTCGGCGGGAGCTTCGACGACAACCCGTCGCCGGGGAACAAGGAAGGCGGGCTGACGAATATTCTGGAGAAGTCGCTGGGAGCGGTCGCCAAGGCGGGCACGTCGCCGCTGATGGACGTGGTGGATTACGCCGAGCGCATCGCCTCGCCGGGCTTCGTGTTTATGAATACGCCGGGCTACGACCCGGTGTCGCTCACGGGACTGGCGGCGGGCGGCGTGAACCTGATCGCGTTCACGACGGGACGCGGCAGCGCCATCGGGTTCCCGACGATTCCGGTGATCAAGATCGCGACCAACAGTGTGACTTACCGGCGCATGCGCGACAACATGGACGTAAACGCAGGCCGGATCGCCGACGGCGAGTCGACGATCGAGGGGATCGGCGGCGAGATATTTGACCTGGTGCTGCGCGTGGCGAGCGGGGAGCGGACGTGCGCGGAGCGGCTGGGTCATAAGGAGTTCGTGCCGTGGCGCATTGGGCCGGTGCTGTAGAGGAGGAAGGATGACCAACTGGATCGCGCTGGGAACGCTGGCGCTGGGCGTGGCGTCGGCGCAGACTAGCCCGCCGGCGGCGCCGGCTACGGCGAAGAAGTCGGCGCTCGACAAGAGGACGCTCGAGACCTACATCCGGCACCTGGAGCTGTGGCCCGACTACATCCAGGTGTCGATTGCCGACCCCAAGCCGGCGGCGCTCGACGGATTCTCGGAGTTCGCCGTGCGCGCCTCGGTCGGCGAACGCTTCCAGGACCTCAGCTACCTGGTCTCGAAGGACGGCGGCAAGGTCCTCAAGGCGAAGGTGTACGATGTCGCCGACAATCCGTTTCGCCCGGAGCTGAAGAAGCTGAAACCCGAGTTCTCGCCGAGCCTGGGCACGCCGGGCGCGACGGTGGTCATCGTGCTGTTCAGCGACTTCCAGTGCCAGTACTGCAAGGAAGAGGGCAAGATGCTGCGGCAGCAACTGGTCGCCGCGTATCCCAAGCAGGTCCGGCTCTACTTCAAGGACTATCCGCTGGTGCAGATCCACCCGTGGTCGAAGACGGCCTCGATGGCCGGCCGTTGCGTATTCCGTCAGAATGCACTGGCATTCTGGGACTATCACGACTGGGTCTTCGAGAACCAGGCGTCCATCACGCCGGAGAATTTCAAGGCGAAGTTTCTGGAACTCGCCAAGACCAAGGGATGGAACGCGGATGCGCTCGGCGCCTGCGTGGACGCGCGCGCCACCGAGGCCGAGGTCGACCGCTCCATCGCCGAAGGCCGCGACCTGGGCGTTAACTCGACGCCGACCATGTTCATCAACGGCCGGCCGCTCGCGGCGGCGGTGCCCTGGGAGAATCTCAAGGCCATCATCGATTTCGAGCTGAAGTATCAGAGCACGCACAAGAACGCGGGCGAGGACTGCGGCTGCGAGGTCAAGCTCCCCAGCCTGACGGGGGCGAAATAGACTCATGCGACGATTCATTCCCGGTGTATCCCTGTGCCTGGCGCTCGGCGCCGCCGACCTGCGGACGCCCTCGATCGACCCGGCGAAATATCTCGGCCACGTGAAGGTACTGGCGTCGGAAGAGATGCGCGGGCGCGGCACCGGCACGCCGGAACTGGAGAAAGCGGCGGCCTACATCGCACGGCAGTTTCGCGCCGCGGGCCTCCAACCGGTCGAGAACCGGAATTACCTGCTGGAGTTTCCGGTGACGACGAGCGCGAAGCTCGGCCCGGCCAACACCTTCTCCTTCACCCTCGGCGGCGAGACGCGCGCCTTGAAGGCGGGCGCCGACTACACCCCGCTCAACTTCTCGGCGAGCGGCGGATTCCGCGGCGGAGTGGTCTTCGCCGGCTACGGTATCACGGCGCGCGAGTACAACTACGACGACTACGCCGGCATCGACGCGAAAGACAAGTGGGTGGTCGTGCTTCGCCACGAGCCGCAGGAGTTCGACGACAAGAGCGTCTTCGCCGGGCGCGTCTACACGGACCACGCCCAGATCCACAGCAAGGCCACCAACGCCAAGAACCACGGGGCGCGGGGGGTGATCCTGGTGAGCGACACGGCCAACCACCCCTCGGAGGCCAACGACCTCGACAAGTTCGAGCGCAACCTCGGCCCCAACAACGCCGGCATCCCGATCGTCCACCTGCGGGCGCCGATCGCCGACGAGTGGCTGGCGCTCGGCCACCAGCGCGTGAAGAACGCCGGCGAGGAGATCGACAAGGACCTCCAGCCGCGCAGCTTCGCGCTGCCCGAGAAGCTCGCCGTGGACGCGCACGTCGACGTGCTGCGCGAGCGCAAGCAGGTGCACAACGTCGCCGGATACCTGCGCGGCGAGACCGACGAGTACGTCGTCATCGGCGCGCACTACGATCACCTGGGCCTCGGCGAGCAGTACACGCTGGCCCCGTCGCAGGCGGGGACGCCGCACCTGGGCGCCGACGACAACGCCTCGGGCACCGCGGGGCTGATCGAGCTGGCGCGCTGGTTCGGGTCGCGTCCGCGGATGAAGCGCGGCGTGCTGTTCCTGGCGTTTTCGGCCGAGGAGCTCGGGCTGCTTGGATCGGGCGACTACGTCGCGAATCCGAAGCTGCCGCTCGACAAGGCGGTCGCGATGATCAACATGGATATGATCGGACGCGCCAAGGAGGGACGCGTGTACGTCGGCGGCCTGGGCACGGGGACGTCGTTCAAGCCGATGATCGAAAGACTCGCGCCGCGGCATCCGCTGAAGTTCGAGTTCTCCGACCAGACCGGCTACGGCTCGAGCGACCACCAGTCATTCACCATCAAACAGGTTCCGGTGCTGTTCTTCTTCTCGGGCCTGCATGCCGACTATCACAAACCGTCGGACACCTGGGAGAAGATCGAGTCCACGACCGCCGCGAAGCTGGTGGAGTTCATCGGCGAGGTGGCGGGCGAGCTGGCGACCGCGCCCGACCGGCCGCAATTCGTGCGTGTGGCCGCGCCGCCGGCGCCGCGCGGGGTGGCGGGCGCGGGGTCGGGTTACGGCGCGTATTTCGGGAGCATCCCGGACTTCGCGGAGGTGCCGAACGGGGTGCGGTTCGCCGACGTGCGCGAGGGGTCGCCGTCGGCCAAGGCGGGGCTGAAGGCGGGCGACATCCTGACGGAGTTCGCCGGCAAGCCCATCCAGAACCTCTACGATTTCACCTACGCGCTGCGGAATCACAAGCCGGGCGAGGAGGTAGTGGTGAAGGTGATGCGCGCGGGCGCGCCGCTGGAGGTGAAAGTGCTGCTGGAGCAGCGGAAGTAGGTAATGTTTTGCGCCGCCCCGCCGATGAGTAGGGAAGCATGGTGATCACCGAAGGCAGAACCCGTGTGTTCAAGCTGCCGCCTCTGATTCTGCACCCGTTCTCGGACTCCTCCGGGCCGGGCAAGCTGGTGGAGAGCTCGCGCGCCAGCCTGATGCTCCAGGGCGTGCTGCCGCCGGGGGAGCTTTCGAAGTCCGATCTCGAGGCGCAGCTGCGCAACGGGCGCTTCCACGAGATCCGGATGCTCTATTACGTGGGGCGCGACGTGATGCGCTGGATCGAGCAGTGCGTCGAGTTCGCCGCCGCCGAAGATTCGCTGCGGGGCGTCGAGATCGGACCGCAGAGCTTCGCGGTGCTGCTGGTGGAGCATCCGCCGGTGCTGGTGGTGGAGAAGCTCCGGCAGTGGGGCGTGGTGGACTACAAGTCGATCTTCGCGCGCGCGATCGCGCTGAATTGCGTGTTCGCCGAGGCGCCGCAGTTGGATTCGCTGGCGACGGAGTTCGTGGTGGGGTACTACCGGTATGCCGACCAGATTTTTCTCGGCTGGCGGCGGTCGACGACGTTCGCGGAATTGGAGTCGGCGAATTTCGATTTCGATTTGTTTGCTTCGGGTGAGTATACGCGGATGCTCGAGCGGCAGTGGGAAGAGCGGTAGAGACACTACGGCCACGGAGCTTTCAGCGATCGGCTATCAGCGGTCAGCTTTCAGCCGTCCGCGCCGGGCGTCCGGATATCCAAACGCCCGGCGGGGTGTTCGAGGATGATGGCGGCCTTCAGTATGCCGGGCCCGAGAGAGGGGACCTCGAAGCCGCGCCGCGCCAATCGCGATCGGCGCATTGCGTGCGTTCGTTGAGATCCTGAACCGAAGGGACCCGACGAGCCATTCTCAGTTTGAACTGCAACTGGTACTGACCATACAAACCTCAGCACGGGAATCGATTCCCTCTTGTCCCGCCCCTCTCCTTATGTTTTCGGGGCGGCAAGCCTTCCTCGCCAGGAAGCGGCCGCCGGAGCGGCGCGCCTCGCGGAACTCGCCGGTTTCGTGTCCCGGGTCCATGTTCCGCCTCGGAAGGCGCAGATGACACCAAATTGACGACGTGCGATCCGGATCGCGTCGACGCGGCCGGCGACGTGCCCGGCCGTTGCTGAGACCAGTGTAGTGGCGAGGTGAATTGGGCCGCGGGGTTGGGGTCGTGGAAAGTGTTGATAACGCGGGGCGGGGGTGGTGTCGGATGGTTGGTGATCGGCGGGGATCAATTGAGAGCTTCCCGGACGCACAGGAACCCGAAGCCGCAGTTCAGGTCCTCAGGCGGGGACCCGTCGCGCCTGGATACGCGGACGTCCCGAGGTAGCTGGACTTTGAACCGCGGCGCAACGCACGTGACTTGCCGGTCGCCGGTCCAGAAGGATCATTTTCGTCCTTCTCCGGGTACGGAGCGTACCAGTGTAGCAACGGCGCTCAAGTGTCGTGACGAGCCACTGCGTCCCGCTTCCACAACGGCATCCCGACGAACGCCCACAGTAAGGCCGACGGCACGGCGAGCAGTCCGGTCGCCAGCGCCACGGCGCGGACGGACACGCCCTGGTCGATCGCGACGCCGGCGGAGAAAGTCACCAGCGCCATGGTCACGGTGAGAAACGAAAAATCCGCCGAGAACACGCGGCCGCGAAAACGATCGTCGGTCTGGTAGTGCAGCAGCGTCGTCGAGAAGACCCAGATGCAGGAGCCGCCGCCGTGGGCGATCACCAGGGTCAGGCACGCAAGCCAGATCGACGGCGCGGCACTCAGCAGCAGATACCCGACCGCCACGGCGACGAAGCCGAACAGTATCCCGCGCCGCATCCGCCCGGCGTCGCTCCCGGCGATATAGCCGCCGATCAGCGGGCCGACCAGCGCGCCCACGCCGCGCGAGCCGAGCAGCACGCTCATGCCGAGCATCCCGGCGCGCGCCGGGTCGAGGTGCTCGCCGCGCACCGGAAAGACGCGCTCGCCGAGAATCGGCAGAATCACCCAGTTGGCCCCCATGAAGCCGAGTCCCGCCTTGCACAGCAGCGTGGCGAAGATGCGGCGGTCGGCGGCGACGTAGCGGAGTCCCTCGATCACGGGCGAAAAGTCGAACAAATGCGCCGCCCGCAGCGGCGCGGCGGTCTCCAGGTGCGGCTCGCGGAAGCGCGTGCGCGTCAGCAGAATCGCCGAGACGACAAACGACGCGGCGTTGACCGCGAACACCGTGGTGCGTCCGAAGGCGGCCGCGAACAGGCCGCCGAGAAAAAAGCCTACGGCGAAGTTGAGCGACCACGTGGTCGACGAAAGCGCGTTGGCGACGGCGGTCTCGTGCTGGCCCGACGTGAGGTTGGGAATCGTGGCGGTGCGGGCCGGCTCGAACAGTCCCCACATCAGCGTCTCGCTGAGCAGCAGCAGGTAGATCATCCAGAGCCACTGCTGCCACTGCGCCACCAGCATCAGCGCGACGATGACGGCGCGCGCCAGGTCGGCGAAGATCATCACGCGCCGGCGGCTGAGGCGATCGTTGAGGACTCCGGC
>CAZEVY010000001.1:182450-212203 GCA_964515555.1 uncultured Solibacteraceae bacterium
GAAGCACCTGGAGCACGACGGCGAGCGCCACCGGCGTGGCCTTGCCGGTGGCCTCCAGCAGCAGGCTGTAGATGGCGACCGCGTAGAACCAGTCGCCGACCTCGCTGATCATCTGCGCGCCCCAGAACAGCCGGAAGTTGCGGTTCTTCCGGATCAGGCGCGCATAGGCGGCGAGCGATACGGCGCGCCCCGTCATGGGCGCGCGTCGGACGTGTAGAGACCCATGCGCCGCTTGACCAGCTCGACCGTCGCGCCGGCGAGGGGCGAGACGCGCTCGGCGCCCTGGCGCAGGATGCCGTCGATGTAACCGGGATCGGCCGTGTACTCGGCGTAGCGCTTCTGAAGCGGCTCGAGACCGGCGACCACCTGGTCGGCGACCTGCTTCTTGAGATCGCCGTAGCGAATGCCGTCGAAGTGCGCGCGCATGCGGTCGGCGGGCCATTCGGCGAAGGCCTGGAAGATGGTCAGCAGGTTGGCGACGCCGTCGCCGAGGCGATCGAAGTCGACCGCGGGGGCGGAATCCGTGGTCGCGCGCATGATCTTCTTGCGGATGACCGAGGGCGGATCGAGCAGCGCGACGGCGTGCCCCGAGCCCGGCGCCGACTTGCTCATTTTCTTATCGGGCTCGTCGAGTCCCATGATGCGCGCGCCGACGGAAGGGAGGCTGGTCTGCGGCACGACGAAGGTGTCGCCGTAGAGGGAATTGAAGCGCTGCGCGATGTCGCGCGCGAGTTCGAGGTGCTGCGACTGGTCGTCGCCGACGGGCACGATGGACGCCTGATAGATGAGGATGTCGGCGGCCATGAGCACCGGGTATTGCAGGAGTCCGTCCCCGACGGTTTCCTGCGCTTCGGCCTTGGCCTTGTACTGCGTCATGCGCAGCAGCCAGCCGACCGGAGTGACGCAGGTCAGCAGCCAGGCGAGCTCGGCGTGGCCGTGCACCATCGACTGGACGGCGATGGCGGAATGTTTCGGGTCGATGCCGGCGGCCAGGAACAGGCCGGCGAGCTCGACGATCTTGGCGCGCAGCGCGGCCGGGTCCTGGTAGACGGTGATGGCATGCAGGTCGACGATGCAGAAGATGCTCTCGTAGTCGTGCTGCAGGCGCACCCAGTTTTTCACGGCGCCGAGGTAGTTTCCGATGTGGAGGGCGCCAGACGGCTGGACGCCGGAGAGGATGCGAGGTTTCATTCGGCGGACACAATCTCCCGAAGCAGGATTGCCTTTTTTCTCAAGCCCTTATACCATATGGGTTACGGTAACACTTCCGTTAGCGCCACGAGGAGGTCGTTCGACCATGTGGAATCGACGCAAAGAAGAGGACTACTCGCCGCGACCGGCCTCGCAGCCGCCCTCCTCGGTGGAGCTGGCGCGCGAAGGAATTCCGATGTCGACGCTGCCGCAGCGCGGGTCGGATTTCGACAGCACGCGCGTGGCGGCCATCGGCAAGTCGGTCATCGTCAAGGGACAGATCTTCGGACGCGAGGATTTGTATATCGACGGCGAGGTCGACGGCGCCGTCGAGATGCCGGAGCATCGGCTGACGATCGGACCGAACGGCAAGGTTCAGGCCGGCATCAAGGCGCGCGAGGTGGTCGTGCTCGGCACGGTTCACGGCAACGTGGAGACCGGCGACAAGATCGAGATCCGCAAGGACGCCAAGCTGGTGGGCGATATCAAGACGATGCGCATCGTGATCGAAGACGGTGCGTATTTCAAGGGCAGCATCGACATCATCCGACCGGAAGCGGTGAAGCCGGCGCCGGTCGCGAGACCGCAACCGGTGGCCGCGCCCGCGCCGCCGCCGACCCAGGCGACGCTGGCGGCTTCGGCGGCCGGTGAGCAGCGGAAGTGACTTCCGGTCGAACGCCGTTCGTTTACGCACGCGGCTGAGCGAGGGACTGAGCCGCGAACGTAAGAGAGCGGATGCTCCGCCCATGGCGGCGCTCCGAGGAACGGAGAAGCTTTGCTCAAGGACCGATTGCGCGAGATGATCTTCGGTGCCCCCGGCGCGCCACCCCTCGAAGCACCCTATCCGCCGGCGGCGTACTCGAACGGATGCGACAACGGCCATGCCGCGGTCCCGGAAGGCTGGGAGCGGCATTCGCATGGACTGGACCAGTTCTTCGCTGCGCTCGGCGGCCAGCCCGGCCTCTCGATCCTCGACATGGGCGAGATCAACCAGACGCGCGTGAGCTTCATCACCGACCTCGGCCACCGCATGTACTCGGAGGATTTCCTGCGGGCCATGGACGGCTTCTTCGGCGAGGCCGGCGACTCGGGGTCGGACCCGCGGCGCGCGGAGGCGTTTCTGGCGTACACGCTCACCTTTCCGCCGGAACAGTTCGACGGCGTTCTGGTTTGGGACACTCTGGAGTACCTGTCGCGGCCGATGCTGGCGGCGGTGGTCGAGCGGCTCCAGAAGATTCTGAGGCCCCGCGGGTGCATGCTGGCGTTGTTTCACACCGACGAGAAGTCGGAGTCGGTTCCTCTCTATTCGTACCGGATCGCCGATGCCCGCACGCTGGTGCTGTGTCCGAAGGGACGGCGGCGCGTCGGCCAGAGCTTTAACAACCGCGGCATCGAGAAGCTGTTTCACGACTTCCATTCGCTGAAGTTCTTTCTGACCCGCGACCAGTTGCGCGAAGTCATCGTGCGGCGATAGGCGGCCGTCGAGGGAAGTCCGCTCCCTTTGGTCGCGGCTCGGCCAGGCGCCTCGCTCGGCCGCGTGCCGCGACACCGCGATATCCTGAAGGCATGCCGCGAATCCTGGTTCTTTTGCTGCTCGCCGCGCCGGCGCTTTTCGGCCAGGTCATCAAGGAAGTGCGCGCGGCCATCGCGCGCAGCGACTTCCCGGCGGGTGAAAAGGTCATCGCCGATTACCGGGCGTCGAAGGGCGTCACGCCGGAGATGCTGGAGGCGCTCTCCTGGCTCGGCCGGGGGGCGCAGGCGGCCAAACAATGGGATCGCGCCGACGGCTACGCGGCCGAGACGCGCCGGCTGGCGCTTGACGAGCTGAAGAGGCGGCCGCTCGACGCCGACACCAGCCTGCCTATCGCGCTTGGCGCCTCCATCGAGGTGCAGGCGAATGTGCTGGCGGCGCGCGGCCAGCGCACCGAAGCGGTCGCGTTTCTGGAGAAGGAACTCGCGTCGTGGCGCGGCACTTCGATGCGCGCCCGCATCCAGAAGAACATCCACCTGCTGAGCCTGGAAGGCAAGCCCGTGCCGCCGATCGATCTGCGCGAGCACCTCGGCGCGGCGCCCGCCCCGCTCGCCGCGCTTCGCGGCAAGACGATCCTGCTGTTCTTCTGGGCGCACTGGTGCGGCGACTGCAAGTACCAGGCGCCGATTCTGGCGCGGTTGCAGCAGGAATTCGGCGCGCGGGGCCTGGCGATCGTGGGGCCGACGCGCCGCTACGGATACGCGTCGCGCGGCCAGGACGCCACGCCCGCCGAGGAACTGAAGCACATCGAAAAGGTCCGGCAGGAGTTCTACGGCGGGATCGACGGGATGCCGGTCCCGGTGAGCGAAGACAACTTCCTCAACTTCGGCTGTAGCACGACGCCGACGCTGGTGCTGGTCGACCGGCAAGGCGTGGTGCGGATGTATCATCCCGGGCGGATGAGTTATGAGGACCTGGCGCCTCGGGTCGCGGCGGTGCTCGGGAGTTAGTCGCGCGGCACAGCCAGCGATTTGGCGCGGTCGCGCGAGCGCGTCCGGCGGCGCCGGTCCGGCAAGTAGTATCCTCGTTACAGGCGGGTGACAGGGCAGTGAGCTTATCGCGGAGAGCGTGGATCTCCATGCTCGGCGGTGTGGCGACGGTGCGCGCAGCCGCGCGGCTGGCGCGCTATCCCTACATCGGCAACGTCAGGCCCGACCGGGCCACCATCACCTGGACCACACTCGACGCCGGCGAGGGCGCCGTGGAAGTCACCGCCGAGGCGTTCTCCCGGCGCGTCGCCGCCACGATGACCGCGTTCCCGTCGTCGAAGACGGGCATGGGGTTCACCTACTACCAGTTCCGCGCCGAGCTTTCGGGGCTGCGCGCGGCGACCGAATACTCGTACCGCATAACGGTGGACGGGGCTGTTCTGGAGGAGGGACCGAAGCTCCGGTTCCGCACCCCCGGACCGGGACCCTTCAAGTTCGTGGCCTTCGGGGACAGCGGCCAGGGCACGCGGGAGCAGTACGGCCTGGTGCCTTTAATCGAGGCGGACCAGCCGGCGTTAGTCATTCATTCGGGCGACGTCGTCTACCCGGTGGGCGGCTGGACCGAGTACCAGGACTTCTATTTCACCCCTTACGAGAACCTGCTGCGCCGAGTCCCGTTTTTCCTTTCGGCGGGGAATCACGACGTCATGACAGCCTCCGGGGAGCCATATCTCGCGCTGCACGCGTTCCCGACCGAAGGGGTTCCCGAGCCGGACCGCGGCCGTTACTACAGTTTCGACTGGGGCGACGTGCATTTCGTGGCGCTGGATTCCAACGCGCCCCTGATTCCCGGCGAGGCCGCCATGCAGCGCATGCTCCAGTGGCTCGACCTGGACCTGGGCCGCACCCGGCAGTTCTGGCGCGTGGTGTTTTTTCATCACCCGCCGTTCGCCTCCGGCTACAACGAAAACGATCCGCTCTCGGCGCAAGTGCGCACCCGCATCGTGCCGATCCTCGAGCAACACGCCGTCGACCTGGTGATCAACGGACACGAGCACAGCTATCAGCGCACGCTGCCCATGCTCCAGGGCGAGGTCTGCGAACCGGGTGACGGACCGGCTTATGTCACCACGGGAGGCGGCGGCGCCGGACTTTTCACGCCACCGGCGAGGAACTATCACGCGGCGCGCGCGACGCCGCATCACTACCTGCGGGTGGAGGTCGCCGACGGGCGGATGAACATTCAGCCGGTCGGCCTGGACGGCAGATCGCTGGATTTCGTGCGGCTGGAGCCGGCGCCGACGGCGGCCGCAGTGGTCAACGCGGCGTCATTCACATCGCAGGTAGCGCCCGGCGGATTGATCAGCGTTTTCGGGCGCAAGCTGGCCGCGCGCGACCAGAGCGCCGCGGGCGCGCCGCTGCCAACCGACCTCGCGGGAACGCGAGTGTCGCTGGCGGGCCGCGATCTGCCGCTGTTCTTCGTCTCGCCCGGCCAGATCAACGCGCAGTTGCCGTTCGACGCGCAAGGGGTGGTGGCGCTGCGGGTCACATCGCCGAACGGGCGGTGGTCGGACGTGTTTGTGCAGGTGGTGGGCACGGCGCCGGCGATCTTCAACGTTCGGGGTCCAGGGCCTTCGGGGCAGCAGACTCCGGCGATCGTGCACGTCTCGGGCCGGCTGGTGACCGACCAGGAGCCGGCGCGCGCGGGCGAGTTCGTGATCCTCTATCTCACGGGACTGGGACGCGTGCAGGGGGCGATCGCGGCCGGGCAGGCTGCGCCGTTCAATCAACTGCTGCCGGCGGCCGCGACCGTCGAGGTGCGGGTGGCGGGTCAGTCGCTGGCGCCGGCCTTCGCCGGCCTGGCGCCGGGTTTCGCGGGGTTATACCAGATCAACGTGCAGCTGCCGGTGGGAATTCCGTCGGGTCGGCAGACGCTCGAAGTGGTCGCGGGCGACGTGCGGAGCAACACGGTGACGCTCGCGGTGGGATGATCAACAGCCTTCCCGCGACTCTCTACTCTTTGTCCACATCCACGCAGGCGCGCAGGTTGGCGACGCCCGCCGTGTACCGCGAGTCGGCGACCGAGAATGCCACCGCGTCCTCCAGCCAGTCGTGCCAAACGCCGTCGGGATCGTGCGAGGCGGCGGTGAGCGTGTACTGCTGCGGGCACAGGTGGCAGGTGAAACGGAACGTCACGCGGACGATCTCGCCCCCGGCGCACGGGCCGAAGCGGCGCCCTTCCAGCTCCGTGTTGGTGCCGAAGACCTCGAAGCCGATGCGCGTGCGGATCATGACGCCGACGACCGGGTCCTCCACCGCGCCCGTGAATCGCACGCGAATCCGTACGGCGACCGGCTCGCCGCTGGACCACACCATGGTGGGGCGGGTTTCGCCATCGAGCGTCTCGATCGAGAGCAGTTGAGCGCGGCCGTCCCCACGGCGGAACGCCGGCGAAAGTTCGCCCGCGACACCATGTCCCCACTCCGACAGCCGGGCAGCAACATGGCGGTTGTAACGCTCGAGAATCTCGCGCGGATCGCCGCGCGCGGCGACCTTCCCGTCCACAGTCCACCACACCTCGTCGCATAGGGAGCGCAGCAGGTCCTGGTCATGTGATGCGATCACGACGGTCGACCCGGCGCGCCGCAGCCGCTCCAGTCCGGCGACAGCCCTCGCGCGGACCACGCCGTCGTGGAGCGCGAGCGCGTGCTCAATGGCTACCACGGGCGCGGGCGCGAGATTCAGGGTGTCGCCCGGGCCGATGTAGCGTCCGCCCGCTTCGCGCAGCAGGCCGCTCTGGCCCGATCCATCCTCGCCGATCAACCCGATGATGGCGCCCGCGGGGAAACGCCGGTCGTTTCCCGCGTTGCTTCCGCCTGTGGCCATGGAAGATAGAATAGCGCTTCATGCCGCGCTCGCTGGTCGCACTGTTACTGCTGCTCGGCGGCTGCGCCTCGCCCGACCCGGCGCGGTCCTTTCGCATTGCGACCGGCCGGATCGAACTGCCCGGGGGGGTGGTGGAGATTCGGCGCGCGCTGACGCTGCCCGAGGGCGCGCACGACGTCGAGATCGCCGGGCGCCCGGATACCGTGCTCCGGGCGGCGAAGGACTTCGACGGACGCGCATTGATCGTGGTCGGACGCGGGCGCAACATCAAGCTGCGCGACTTCGCAATCGACGGCAATCGCGCGGCGCTGGAACGGCCCGCCGGGCTGCCGCCGCACGACGTTCCCTTCGCGCGCTTCTCTGGCGGCAACGGGATCATCGCGGGCTACATCGAGGGACTGACGATCGCCAACGTGCGGTTCCGGGAGGTCGCGGGCTACCCGGTGATCGTGGCCGCGTGCAAGGACGTCTCGATCGAGAGGGTGACCGTCGAATCGAGCGGCGGCCGCAACGCCAAGGGTCGCAACAACGCTTCCGGCGGGATTCTGCTTGAGGAAGGCACACAGCGGTTCACGGTGCGCGACAGCGTATTCCGCAACGTCCTGGGCAACGCCGTGTGGACGCACTCGCTCTACACGTCGCCGCGCAACGCCGGGGGGCTGATCGCGGGCAACCGGTTCGAGGCGATCGGCCGCGACGCCATTCAGATCGGCCACGCCACCGAAGTGCGCGTGGAGAACAATACGGGCCGCCGCATCGGCTACCCGCTCGAGGCCGTCGACATCGAGGGCGGCGGAATTCCGGTCGGCGTGGACACGGCGGGCAACGTGGACCGGAGCGTGTACGCGGGCAACCGCTTCGAGGAGATCAACGGCAAATGTTTCGACCTGGACGGCTTTCATCACGGCGAGGTACGCGACAACGTGTGCGTGAACCTGGGCGCGGCGGCCGAGTATCCGCAGGGTCACTTCGGGATCGTGATGAACAACTCGAATCCGGACATGCAATCGGAGGCGATCGCGATCTCGGGGAACAGGATCGAGGGGATGAAGTTCGGAGGGATTTTCGCGATCGGCTCGGGGCACTCGATCGTCCGCAATCGCCTTCTGAGACTCAACACGGCGGGCTGCAACGAGAGCGCCGCGCGGTTCGGCTGCTCCCACTTTGAGGGGGAGCCCGATCTGCTGCAAAGCGGCGTGTATCTGGGCCGCCGCGCTGAGCGGCCGGCGGTGGCGCGCGGCAACCGGATCGAGGACAACGAGATTTCCGGACATCGGATGAGGCTACGGTGTATCGGCGCGGCGCCGGGGGTGGCGGCGGGGAGCAACGCGATTCGCAACAACCGGTGCCGGGACGAGTGAGGGGCCGGAATGCCGATCGTCATGGCGCGGGGCGTCGCGGGATACAATGACAGGCTGGAGGTGAGGTGCGTCTAGTCGTGGCCGGGGCAGCCGGCTTTGTGGGTTCCCATCTGTGCGATCGATTGATTGGAGACGGCCACGACGTAATCGGCCTGGATAACCTGATTACCGGCTCGCGGCGCAACTTGCGCCAGCTCGAAGGACACCCCCGGTTCCAGTTCATACATCACGACGTCACCATCCCGATTCACCTGGAGGGCGCGGTCGACGGCGTCCTGAATCTGGCCTCGCCGGCCAGCCCCAAAGACTATCTCGCTTATCCCGTGGAGACGCTGGATGTCGGCTCCATCGGGACCCGCAATCTCCTCGATCTGGCGCGGGGCCATCGGGCGCGCTTCCTGCTCGCCTCCACCTCGGAGTGCTATGGCGATCCGCTCGAGCACCCGCAGTCGGAGGAGTATTGGGGCAACGTCAATCCGGTGGGCCCGCGATCCTGCTACGACGAGAGCAAGCGTTTCGCCGAGGCCATCACCATGGCCTACTTCCGCAAGTACGCGCTGCGCACGAACATCGCGCGCATCTTCAATACCTACGGGCCTCGTATGCAACTGGACGACGGCCGCGTGGTTCCGGCCTTCGTCGACCAGGCGCTTCGCGGGCAGCCGCTGACCGTCTTCGGCAACGGTTCGCAGACGCGAAGCTTTTGCTATGTCAGCGACCTGGTGGACGGACTTTGCCGCCTGATGGTATCCGACGAGCGCTATCCGGTCAACCTCGGCAATCCTGTCGAGATGACGATCCTCGAGTTCGCCGAGCGCATTCGCGCCGCAGTCGGCTCGCACGACGCGATCCGCTTCGAGCCCCTGCCTGACGATGATCCGCGCCGCCGCAAGCCGGACATTTCCAAGGCGCAGCGGCTGCTGGGCTGGCAGCCACGCGTCGGTCTCGACGACGGCCTCCGCGCGACCATCGAGTATTTTCGCGAAGCCCTCGCGACCGCCGGCGCGCCCACGAGCTGACGCGCTCCTCCTTCCGACGAATAGCCGGACCCCCGGACCGGGCGCAGGATTACGGCATCCGGTGAGTGCGCGGTTCCGAGAGGTGCCGGTAGTAGCCGAGGTCGGCGCCGGTCAGCTGCTTGGTGGCGTACAGAATCTGGCCGGTGTGATGCGAGAAATGCTCGACCACGTGGGCGATCGCCTCCAGCACCGTGACCTCGTGGTTCTGCACGACGATGCGCTCGCCGAGCCGTTCGGCCGAGACTCCGCCGAGGATCGCGACGGCTTCGCGCACGGCGCTTTCGAGCCGGGAGCGGAGCTCATCGACGGGCGCCTCGCGCGCGGCGAACTCGGCATCGCGCGCGCGTACGTCGGGCAGTTCGCCGACGCCTGTGCCGATCCACTGCCGCACGTTGCCGCACAGGTGCAATACCAGGTTGCCGACGGCGTTTTCGTTCGCACCGCCGCGCGACCAGACGTGGCCGTGCGACAGGCGGCCGAGGCAGTCGGCGATGCGGCCGGCGAGCTGTTCGAGCTTCGCGATGGAGAAGCGGATGAAGATGCGGTCGAGCGGCTCGGGCGTCGTCATCAGCGAAACGTCTTGATGAGCTGCATCATGATCCAGCCGACGGCCGCCGAGGCGGGGATGGTCAGCACCCAAGCCCAGAGGATATTCTGCGCCACACCCCAGCGAACGGCCTTCAATCGCTGGATGGAGCCGACGCCGGCGATGGCCCCGGCCACGGTGTGCGTCGTCGAGACCGGCATCTTGAGCTCGGTCGAAAACAGGATCGAGATGGCGGCGGCGGTTTCGGCGCAGAAGCCGCTGCGTGGCTTGAGGCGCGTGAGGCGGCCGCCCATGGTGTGCACGATCTTCCAGCCGCCGGCCATGGTGCCCAAGGCGATGGCGGCGTGCGCCGAGAGGATCACCCACACCGGCACCTCGAACGTGCTCAGGTAACCCGCCGTCACCAGAGCGCCGGTGATGATCCCCATGGTCTTCTGGGCGTCGTTGGTACCGTGCGAGTAGCTGAAGGCGGCGGCCGAAACGAGCTGGAGCTTGCGGAACCAGACGTCCATCTTCTTCGGCGAGACGTTCCGGAAGGTCCAGTAAACACCGATCATCAGAACGTAGGCGAGACCCAGGCCGATCAGCGGCGCGACGAGAATGAACGGCAGGATCCAAGCCCAACCGTTCCAGATGACCACTTGAAAACCGGCGTTGGCGATCGCCGAGCCGACGTAGCCGCCATAAATGGCGTGCGTCGAACTGCTGGGAAGTCCCCACCACCAGGTCAGGAGGTTCCAGGTGATGGCGCCGATCAATCCCGCCAGGATCACGTGCTGGTCGACGAACTTGAGGTCGACCAGTCCGGCGCCGACCGTCTTGGCGACGCCGGTGCCGAAGCTGAAAGCCGAGATGAAATTCCAGAAGGCCGCCCACAGGACCGCCTGGAACGGCGACAGCACGCGCGTGGCGACGACGGTGGCGATGGAGTTGGCGGCGTCGTGGAACCCGTTGATGAAATCGAAAACCAGGGCCACGGCGATGACGACGACCACCAGAGTCAGCGTGGATTCCATGGCGGCCCGGCCCTAGCTGTTCTTCACGACAACGCCCTGGAGGACGTCGGCGACGTCCTCGCAGAAGTCGGTGGTCTTTTCCAGGACTTCGTAAATCTCCTTCAGCTTGATGAGCGCGATGGCGTCCTTCTCATGCGAGAAGAGATGGGCCACCGAGGCGCGCAGCATCTCGTCGGCGACGTGTTCCAGGCGGTTCACCTCAATGAGGTGGTCGAGCATCGGCTCGTCCTTGCTGAGCGCCTCGAAGGCCAGGTTGAGGGAAGCGCAGCAGGTCTGCACCACTTCGCAGAACTCCACGACCGTCGGCGGGATCGGATTGAGCCGGTAGGCGACAATGCGATGGGCGGTTTCCTCGATGCAATCGAGAATGTCGTCCATGTTGGAGGCCAGCCGGTGGATGTCTTCCGGGTCCATGGGCGTGATGAACGTCTGGTTCAGCCGCGTGAAGACGTCGTGGATCAGATCGTCGCCCTTCTGCTCGAGGGTCTGGATCTGGAGCGCCACGGTCGCCAGGTGCGCGTCGCCATGGCGAACGCCTTCCAGCAGCAGCGCCGCGGCCTTGCCGATGATCTCGCCCTGGTTCAGGAAGTAGACATAGAATTTCTCGTCGCGGGGAAGGAACCTCATATGTGTCCGGGTGGAGAACCTATCTTCTCAGTCAGACGGCAACAGGTCAACCGCAACAATATTACGATTCCATGAATAGCGGGAAGGGGGTCTCCCGCGCGACGGGTAGCTCGGGACGGGCACCGGTGTCGCCGGGCTCGGACGGATGAAACCGCGCGTCGAGCAGTCGGGAAGGCTCGATGTTGCCCATCGCCGACAGCATGGTCTCCTGGAGATGCGGATAGTCCTTCTCGATCTCGGCGAACAAATCACGAAGATGACGGCGGACGGTGCCGGTCTTCTGGGAGCAACCGCACGGCACGATCGGCGCGCCGGTCGATTCAGCAAACTCGCGGGTGATGCGTTCGCCGACGAACACCAGGGGGCGGATCAGACGAAAATCGCGGTCGCGCGACCAGGTGACCGGCGGCAGGGAGCTGAGCCGGCCCGTGAACATCGAGTTGCGCAGGAAGGCCTCGCAGAAATCGTCGGCGGTATGGCCGAAGGCGATGACGTTGGCGCCGAGTCCGCGCGCGACCTCGTAGACGGCGCGGCGGCGGTAGCGGCTGCACAGATCGCAGCCGTGATCGGGCTGATCTTCGAGGAGCGTGAAGGAGGGCTTGTCGCGATAGTAGGTCCAGTCGACGCCTCGAGCGCGGAGGTATTCGCCGAGGGGCTCGACGGGCCGCAGGAACTTGCCCTGCTCGATGGTGAAGGCGCAGACGGTAAAGTCGACCGGCGCGCGGCGGGCCAGCAGCAGGAGCGCTTCGAGGAGCGTCAGGGAGTCCTTGCCGCCGGAGAGCGCCACGGCGACGCGATCGCCGTCGCGGATCATCTTGAAGCGGCCGACGGCTTCGCCGACTTTGCGCAGGAGCGTCTTTTCGAGGTCCAAGACTTTATTATAGGTGGCGGTGGGACGGATTCTATCGCCGGCGCGGAGCGTAGCGTGGGAGATACTGCGGCTGGTGGAAGGCGGGGCCCATTCCGATGAGGCGCTGCATTCGCGCGGCGCGGCGCTCGACGCGCGCGACCGGGCGCTCGCGACCAAGCTGGTGCTGGGTGTTTTGCGCCATCAGGCGCAGCTCGACTTCCACATCGCGGCGTTCTCCGGGAAGCGGCCCGAGAAGCTCGATGCGGAGATTCGCGCGATCCTGCGGATGGGGATCTACCAGTTGCGATATCTCGACCGCGTACCGGCGCACGCGGTGGTCGACGACAGCGTGGAGCTGACGCGGCGGGCGCACAAGCGGTCGGCGTGCGGGTTCGTGAACGCGGTGCTGCGCAAGGTCGACCGGCGGCCGGTGGAGTATCCGGATGCGGCGACGGGGCTCTCGACGCCGGCGTGGTTGCTGGAGCGCTGGGAGCGCAGGTGGGGCGCGGATGGCGCGCGGGCCGTCGCGGCGAGGTTCCTGATCGAGCCCGAGACTTTCGTGCGGGTGGCGGGGGATGCGCCTCACGGGGTGGAGCTCGAGGCGACCGGCGTGGCGGGCTGTTATCGGCTGGTGCGCGGCGATTCGGCGGGACTGCGGGTGCAGGACATCGGGTCGCAGGCGATCGTGCCGATGCTGGAACTCGCGGCGGGGCAGTCGTTCCTCGACCTGTGCGCGGCGCCGGGAAACAAGACGGCGCAGGCAATGGAGAGCGGCGTGCGCGCGATCGCGTGCGACCGGAGTGCGCGGCGGTTGGCGGCGCTCGACGGTCTGGCGTGCGATCGCGTGGTGCTGGACGCGGCGCGTGCGCTGCCGTTCGGGCGAAGTTTCGATCGCATCCTGGTGGACGCGCCGTGCTCGGGGACAGGGACGCTGGGGCGGAATCCCGAGATTCGCTGGCGATTGCGGTCTGCGGACATCGAGCGGCACGCGGCGCGACAGCGGCTGCTGCTGCGGAATGCGCTGGAGGTGCTGGATGGGCGCGGCCGGCTGGTGTACTCGACGTGCTCGCTCGAAGCTGAGGAGAACGAAGGGGTCGTCGAGGCCGTGCTGGCGGAGCTTCCGCACTGGCGCGTCGCCACGGAGCTGCGGAGGATTCCGGGGATCGACGAAGGAGACGGATTCTACGCGGCCGCAGTGGTCGCGGTAGAGCCTACCTCGTGAGGGGATCCTCGACCCATGGCGGCGTGGCGTCGATCAGCCGCCCGAGCTCCGGCTCCAGCTCGTCCATCTTGCACTTCATCTTCCAGGCGACCGTGCGATAGCTGAAGTGTCCCTTGACGCCGCTGCGCAGGCGCGCGATGTACTCGGCCTCGGCGAAATCCATCTTGAACAGGAAGCGCGACCGCGCGCCGAACGGCAGCAGATAATGCGCGCCGGGCGCGGGCAACGCGGAGAGGGTGTCGAGCGCCGCGCGCATCTCGGTCTCGTAGTAGTCGCGCAGGCCGCAGGCGTCCAGGATCGCGGGCGTGTCGAAGCCGAGGCGTCCCGAGTACGACTGCCGGTACTGGTGGCACCGGCGATGACGATGGAGGTCGCGGTATGCGCCGATGTCCATCACGATGTCGTAGGCGTAGAGCCCGCCGCGGAAGCCGCGCAACAGCTCGTCGCGGCGCGTGCGCGACCCGAGCGCCACTCCAACGACTTCGGCGCGCATGGCCGCGCTCCAGGAACGCGCGAGGCCGTAGAGTTCGCGGAAGGGGCGATCCGCTACGGGATAGAGCAGCGTGGCGGCGATGTCGGCGGCGGTGTCGGCGGGACGCAGCAAGTCTACGTTGTCGACGGCGAGTCCCGCGGGCGGCGGAAGGTTCTGTCGCGCCCACAAGGCCAGGTCTTCGCGCGAGCGCGCGACGTGCGCGTCGCAATCGACGTACTTGGCGAGGGTCGGCGCGAGAGGCTCCTCCGAGGTCGTCTCGTCGTAGCGGCAGGCTGGGGGCGCGGCGCAGGCTGCGGTCATCTCCTCGGCGATGCCGCGCACCTCCGCGTATTCGGATGCTTTGAGGCGGCGAATCTGGCGCTCCAGCGTGCGGATGCTGGTGACCTGGCCGACGCCGGTCGGCACGCCGAAGAAGAGCACGTAGCGGGCGACGTCGAAGGCACGCGCGGCGAGGTTGCGCTTGTAGGCCTCGGGCTTCATGTCATCGGGCCGCGGGAGAGTCGCCTCCAGATGCGCGGCGACGGCGGCGTGGAGCTTCGAATAGGCGTCGAGCAGGCGCCGTCCGGCGGATTCGTAAGTCGCCGCGTCATCGCCGGAGAGTTCCGGCGGAGTGACGAAGCCCGAGCGCGAGAAATCCTGGTATCGCGACGAGCGGGCTTGTCCATCCCACAGCGGCTCGTCCTCGATCTCGGTGGCGGCCAGCTCGGAGATTCCCTCGAAGCAGACGATCAGGTGGCCGAGGTCGGCGATGGACGCGTGGCCGTACTGGAAGTAGAAGCTCTCGAGGAACTTGCGCGAGTCGTGGGTGCGGACCCAGGCGATGGAGTCGCGGATGGAGTCGGGTGAACGGCTGTAACGCGCCAGCGCGTAGGCCGCCTTCTCGGGCGGCACGCCGGCGACGGTCAGCACGCGGGGGGCGCGGGGCGAACTCACGGAAGGGTTATGATAGCGAATCCCATGCAAGTGCGAATCAAGCGACTCGACGCGCGCGCGACGCTGCCGCGCTACGCGCACGGCCCCGAGGAGGACGCCGGACTGGACCTGCACGCGCTCGACGACGCGACGCTGGAGCCGGGCGTGGCGCTCGGCGTGGCGACCGGTCTCGCGATCGAGCTGCCGCCAGGCTTCGAGGCGCAGGTGCGGCCGCGGTCGGGCCTGGCGATGAAGCACTCGATCACGATTCCGAACGCGCCGGCGACCATCGACCCCGGCTATCGCGGCGAGATTCGCGTGATCCTGCTGAATCTCGGCCGCGCCAGCTACACGATCCACGCCGGCGACCGCATCGCACAGATGGTGATCGCGCGATACGAACCGATTGAGTGGGTCGAGGGCGACCTGAAGGACTCGCGCCGCGGCGAAGGCGGATTCGGATCGTCGGGTCGGTAGCTTACCGGTCGCCCTTCAGCAACGCAGCGACTCCCGTGTGTCCCGCCTTCACGGCGGCGGTGAGCGGCGTCACGCCCGCGCGATTCGCGAGCGCCGGGTTCGCGCCGCGGCCGAGCAGCGCCTCGACCGCCTCGCGGCGGCCCCAGGACGCGGCGTGATGCAGCGGCGTCGACCCTTCGGCGTCGCGCGCGTCGACGGCGGCTCCGCGCTCCACAAGCAGCGCGATCACGTCGGCGTGGCCGGCGAGGGCGGCGTCGTGCAGCGCGGTGGCTCCGGCATCGTTGAGCGACTTGACGGACGCGCCGCGGTCGAGCAGCAGGCGCACGAGGTCGCGATGGCCCTTGAGAGCGGCGTCATGCAACAGAGTCGACCCGGCGGAGGTGCGCGCTCGCGCGTCGCCGCCTTTGGCGAGCAGCACTTCGACGAGCGGCGTCTGGCCGCGCATCACAGCGGATTCGAGCGCGCGGGGATTCTCCAGTTTTCCGGCCTTCTCGAGCAGCACGGCGACTACGGCGACGGCGGGCGCGCGCAGCGCCTCGTCGAACGGCGTGGAACCTTCGCGATCGCGGGCCTTGGGTTCGGCGCCCGCGGCGAGGAGCAGGGCGGCCATTTCGGCGTGGCCCTTCGAGGCGGCCAGATGCAGCGGCGTCGCGCCGGTGACGGGGTTGGCGGCCGAGGCGCTTGCGCCGCGTTCGAGGAGCAGCTTCGCGATGTCTCGCTCGCCGCGCGCGGCGGCCTCGTCGAGCGGGCTGGCGCCGGAGCTGTCGCGCATGCCGGCGTCGAGGCCGCTCGCGAGGAGAAGCTCGACCATCGGACGGAATCCGCGATGCGAGGCCAGGTGCAGGAGCGTCGACCCGGCGGCCGTGCGGGACTTGAGGTCGGCGCCGCGGCGCGACATCAAGCCCACGATGTCGATTCGATTGGTGATGACGGCGTAGTCGACCGGACGGGAGCCGCCCTCGCGGTGCGGCGCAACAGGATCGGCGCCACGGTCGAGGAGCAACTCGACCATCTTGACGTCGCCGCTCCAGGCGGCTTCGTGAAGCGCGGTGCCGCCGAGCGAGTCGCGCTCGCCGACGGGGGCGCCGGCGTCGAGGATCTGGCGGACCTTGTCGTAATCGCCTGCGCGGACGGCTGTGTGCAGTTCGCCGGCGACGGCCGCAGCGGCCGCGGCGAGGCACAGGGTCCAGCGCACGGTCTTAGGGTATCAACCCATCCGCTCCCTATGGTCGCGGTTCGGTTAGGCGCGGTTTCGGTGCGTGCGGCGACTACGCGGTGCGCATCCTCTCGGTCCGATCGGTTCCCGCGATGGCGGCCTGCGCCGCGGCCAGACGCGCGATCGGCACGCGATAGGGCGAGCACGACACGTAATCCATGCCGACCCGGTAGCAGAACTCGACCGAGCTGGGCTCGCCGCCGTGCTCGCCGCAGATGCCGACTTCGAGGTCGGGCCGTGCGCCGCGGCCCAACTTCACGGCCATCTCGATGAGCTTGCCGACGCCCTCCTGGTCGAGCACGGCGAAGGGGTCGCTCTTGAAGACCTTGACCTCTTCGTAGGTCTTCGAGAACTTCGTGTAGTCGTCGCGCGAGAGGCCCATGGCGGTCTGCGTCAGGTCATTGGTGCCGAAGCTGAAGAACTGCGCCTCGGCGGCCACGGAGTCGGCGGTGAGCGCCGCGCGGGGAATCTCGATCATGGTGCCGACCATGTAATGCAGGTTCTTGACACCCGCTTTGGCCAGCGCCTTTTCCGCCTCGCGCACGACGATCTCCTTCTGATGACGCAGCTCGGCGACGCCGCCAATCAGCGGAATCATCACCTCGGGAATGACCTTGACGCCTTTCTTCGCCACCTGCGCGGCGGCCTCAAAGATCGCGCGCGCCTGCATCTCGGTGATCTCCGGGTAAGAGATGCCGAGGCGGCAGCCGCGGTGTCCGAGCATGGGGTTGAACTCGTGCAGCTCCTCGACGCGGCGCAGAAGAACTTCTTTCTCCTCGATCTTCTTCTTCGGCTTCTTGAGCGCCTTCATGACCTCGATTTCCACCATGAGGTTCTCGCGTTTCGGGAGAAACTCGTGCAATGGCGGGTCGAGGGTACGAATTACGACCGGAAATCCGTCCATGGCCTTGAACAGGCCCGCGAAATCGGCGCGCTGCATCGGCAGAAGCTTCGCGAGCGCGGCGCGGCGCGACTTCTCGTCGCGCGCCAGGATCATGGCCTGGACATGCGGCAGGCGGTCCTCGGCGAAGAACATGTGCTCGGTGCGGCACAGTCCGATGCCCTCGGCGCCGAACAGCCGGGCGGCCTTGGCGTCGCGCGGGATGTCGGCGTTGGCGCGAACGCCGAACTTTCCGCGGAATTCATCGGCCCAGGTCATGAATTTCGCGAGAACACCCGAGGTGGGATCGGGCTCGCTGGTGGCGGCCTGCCCGGCGTAGACGTCGCCCGTTCCGCCGTCGAGCGAGATCCAGTCGCCTTCCTTCAGGACGACGCGCTTGCCGGCGATCTCGCAGGACAACTCCTTCTTCTTGTCGTCGACCAGCAACTTCTCGGCGCCCACGACGCAAGGGATGCCCATGCCGCGCGCGACCACGGCGGCGTGCGACGTAGCGCCGCCGCGCGCGGTCAGAATCCCCTTCGAGACTTCCATGCCGTGGATGTCGTCCGGCACGGTCTCCTTGCGTACCAGCACGACGGGCGCTTTCGCGGAGAACGTCACCGCGTCGTCCGCGGTGAAGGCGATCTTGCCGACCGCGGCGCCGGGCGAGGCGGGCAGCGCGTTGGTCATCTTCGTCAGCCGGGCGATCGACGACGCGTCGAGCACCGGGTGTAGAAGCTGGTCGAGCTGCTGCGGTTCGACGCGCAGCACGGCTTCCTTCTTCGAAATGAGTCCTTCCTCCACCATGTCGACGGCGACGCGCACGGCCGCCGGTCCGGTCCGCTTGCCGTTGCGCGTTTGCAGCATGAACAGCTTGCGGTCCTGGATGGTGAACTCGAAATCCTGCATGTCGCGATAGTGCTTTTCGAGATTGCCGGTGATGGCGTGAAGCTGGTCGTAGGCTTCCGGCATGATGGAGCGGAGCTCCGAGATCTTTTGCGGCGTGCGGATGCCGGCGACGACGTCCTCGCCCTGGGCGTTGACGAGAAACTCTCCGTAGAACATCTTCTCGCCGGTGGCCGGATTGCGCGTGAAGCCGACGCCGGTGGCGGAGGTATCGCCCATGTTGCCGAACACCATGGCCTGCACGTTGACGGCGGTGCCGAGGTCGTCGGCGATCTTGTTCATGCGGCGATAGTGAATCGCGCGCGGGTTGTGCCAGGAGCGGAAGACGGCGTCGCGCGCCATCTGAAGCTGCGTGTGCGCGTCCTGCGGGAAGGGCCTGCCGGTCTTCTTCTGGACGAGCTTCTTGTATTCGGCGATGACGGCGCTGAGGTCGGCGGCGGTGAGATCGGTATCGAGCTTCGCCTTGGCCTTCTTCTTGCGCGCTTCGAGCAGGTGCTCGAACTCATCCTTGCCGATCTCCAGCACCACGTTGCCGAACATCTGGATGAAACGGCGATAGCAGTCCCGCGCGAAGCGCTCGTTGCCGCTTTTGGCGGCGAGCGCCTCGACGGTGCGGTCGTTCAGGCCGAGGTTGAGAATGGTGTCCATCATGCCCGGCATGGAGAACTTGGCGCCTGAGCGCACGCTGACCAGTAGCGGACCGGAGGTGTCCCCGAGCTTCTGGCCCATGCGCTTCTCCAGTTGTGAGAGCGCGGCGGCGGCCTGCGATTCGATATCGGCGGGCACGCTGTTCTTGTTGTCGAAGTAGAGATTGCAGACTTCGGTCGAAATCGTGAAGCCAGGCGGCACGGGCACCCCCGCGCGCGACATCTCCGCCAGCCCGGCGCCCTTGCCGCCGAGCGTGTCTTTCATTTTGCCGTCGCCCTCGGCGGTTCCCTCGCCGAACGCATACACGTACTTTTTCATCAGGACTCCTTGCTAGTGACTATCTCCGAGAAATCCGCGACGGAGGAGAACTCCGTCAGCAGCCGGGAAAGAAGATTGAGACGATTGCGCCGGACAGCTTCGTCGGGCGCATTGACTAAGACCTTGTCGAAGAACAGGTCGACTTTGGGCCGCAACGTGGCGATCGATTCGAGCGCGGCGCGATACTCGCGCGCACGTCGATGCGCGTCGACGCGCCCGCGAATCCTTTCGAAGGCGGCGTGCAAGTCGGCCTCGGGCCCGTGCTCGAGGAGCGAGGCGTTCACGTCTCCCGCGCCGTCGACTCCCGCCTGCACGAGAATGTTGCGGATGCGCTTGAAGCTGGCCGCGAGCGGCTCGAAGTCGGCCGTGGGCCGGACCTGTTGGAGCGCGGCCAGGCGGCTCTCGACGTCGACCAGGTCGCCGGCGCCGGCGGCCAGCACGGCGGCTACCTCATCATAGGCGAAGCCGCGAATGTCCCTGAAGTAGTAGCGAACGCGGTCGAGGAGGAAGTCGGTGAGAGACGCGTCGCCGGCGGTGAGCGCGGCGATCGAGAGCGAGAGCCTGCCTTCGACGAGGATCTTGACGATGCCCTGGGCGGCGCGCCGCAGCGCGAACGGGTCGCGCGAGCCACTGGGGATCATGCCGATGCGGAAGCATCCTCGCAAGGTGTCGAGCTTGTCGGCGATGGAGACGAGGCGGGCGGCGGCGGTGCGCGGGATGGAGTCTTCCATGCTGACGGGCTTGTAGTGGTCGTAGATGGCGAGAGCGACTTCTTCGTGCTCGCCCTGCGCGCGCGCGTACAGTCCGCCGATGACGCCCTGGAGCTCGGTGAACTCCTTCACCATTTCGGTGGTGAGGTCGCATTTCGCGAGCAGCGCGGCGCGGCGGGCGTGGTGGTCGCCTCCCAGTTCTTCGACGAGCGCGGCAACCCGGCGCGTCTTCTCCAGGTACGAGCCGAGCTTGGCCTGCCAGGTGACGGCGGCGAGGTCGTCGACGCGGTCGGCGAGCTTCTTCTTCTGATCGGTTTCCCAGAAGAAGCGCGCATCGTTGAAGCGGGCGCGCAGGACGCGCTCGTTGCCGGAACGGATGAGGCCCTCGGGATCGCCATCGGTGTTGGTGACGGCGACGAATCGAGGTGCGAGCTTGCCATCGGCGTCGACGCATGAGAAGTACTTCTGGTGATGCCGCATCACGGTGACGAGCACTTCCTCGGGCAGCGCCAGGTAGCTCGGGTCGAACGATCCCGTGATGGGCGTCGGAAATTCGGTGAGATAGACGAGCGTGTCGACGAGCGCGTCGTCGGGCTTCACGCCGGTGAGCGCGGCGGCGATTCTCTCACGCCGGTCGGCGGCGCGCACCAGCACGCCATTCGCGCGGAGTTGCCGCTCGTAGCCGGCGATGGTCACAGGAAGGCGCGCCGCGCCGAGCTTCCGATGACCGCTCGATACGTTGCCCGACCGCACGCCCGCGACTTCGAACGGGACGACTTGATCGTCGAGCAGCGCGACCATCCAGCGGATCGGCCGGATGAAGCGCACGCCGCTTTTGCCCGTCCAGTACATCGACTTTGGCCAGGGGATGCCTGTGATCAGAACGGGCAGCGCCTCGCCGAGCAAATCGCCAGCGGCGCGGCCCGGCTGCCGGCGGCGAAATGCGAAGTATTCGCCCTTAGCGGTCTTCGAGGTTTCCAGCGCGTCGACGCCGACGGACATCTTTTTTGCGAATCCGGCTGCCGCGCCCGCGCCCGCCGACTTGGGCGGTCCGGTGACGAGTTCATCGACGTCATCCTGTCGAGCGGCAATGCCTTCGGCGCGCAACACGAGTCGGCGCGGGGTCGAGTCGGCCCACAGGATCGCGCCGCCCAATCGCGACTCGCCGAGAAACCCGGCGAACTTGTGCGAGAGATGATCGAGCGCGGGCGCGATCATCCAGTCGGGGATCTCCTCGACGCCGATCTCGAGCAGGAAGTCGCTCATGCGGCCATCTGCTCCATCCACGCGCCCGCCACGCCGACCGCCAGCTTCCGCACGCGGCCGATCACGCCGACGCGCTCGGTCACGCTGATGGCGCCGCGCGAGTCGAGCAGGTTAAAGAGATTCGAGCACTTCAGCACCTGGTCGTAGGCGGCGAGCAGAGGGAAGCGTTGCTTCTCGGGATAATCGGGCCAGGCGTCGAGCAGGCGGCGGCATTCCTTTTCGTGCAGATCGAAAAGCTGCCAGAGCGTCGCCACGTCGGCCATCTCGAAGTTGTAGACCGAGAATTGCAGCTCGTCGGCGAGGCGCACGTCGGAGTACTTCACCCCCGGCGCCCACTCGATGTCGTATACGCTGTCGACGCCCTGAAGAAAAGCGGCCAGGCGCTCCAATCCATACGTCAGCTCGGCGGGGACCAGGTCGAGATCGACGCCGCCGCACTGCTGGAAATACGTGAACTGCGTGATCTCCAGGCCGTCGAGCATCACCTGCCAGCCGATGCCCCAGGCGCCGAGCGTGGGCGACTCCCAGTTGTCCTCTTCGAGCTTGAGGTCGTGCTTGCGCAGATCGATGCCGATGGCTTCGAGGCTGCCGAGGTATTGATCGATGATGTCGTCGGGCGACGGCTTGAGGATCACCTGCAACTGCTGGTGTTTGTAGAGGCGATTGGGATTCTCGCCATAGCGGCCGTCGGCGGGGCGGCGGCTGGGCTGCACGTACGCGACGCGATACGGCTTCGGCCCGAGAACGCGGAGAAACGTCTCGGGGCACATGGTGCCGGCGCCGACCTCGACGTCGTAAGGCTCCTGGATGACGCAGCCGCGGTCGGACCAGTAGTTCTTCAGTTGAAACAGGATCTGCTGGTAGTTGGCGGCCACTACAAGGCCTCCAGCATCGGCGCGGTGACCAGCCGCCTTTCGATGTGCTCTTCAATGAGTCCGATCAACGAGCGCCGCAGGCGCGACGCGGTCGACTTGGTCCACTCGCGCGGGGCGAGCTCGCCGATGGGCGCGCGCAGCATCTCGGCGGCCACGGCGCGGTCGTCGGCCGACGCGAGATCGGCGGGCAGGAAGCCCGAGAGCCGCACGGCCCACAGGCTGAAGTATGTCGCCGCGCTCCAGACGCCCGCCGTTCCGGTGTCGCGCAGATGTTCCAGCATGGCGACGATCAGGCGGAAGAACCGCTCGAACGGCTCCGAGGGCGGCAGCAGCTGCTCGGACACCTCGGCGATGAAGTCCAGCACGACGGTCAACTCGTAGTCGGAGGTCATCTGAAAAGGCGAGCGGATCATCTCGCAGGATTCGAGGGTCGTCAACTCGCGCTGCTCGCGTTGCTGGTAGAACATCTTGACGTAAGAAAGCCGCTCCAGCCCGCTGCCGAAACGGCTGCCCGGCCGGCGCGCGCGGCGCGCCACGCCTCGCATTTTTCCCTGGTCGCGGGTGAAGAAGCTGACGATCAGGTCGGCTTCCCGGAACGGGTAAGTCCGGAGCACGATGGCTTCGCTCATCCGGGCGGACATAGCGTCAGCCGGCGCAAGAAATCAGGGTAACATACTCGCAGAGGAGCGCAGCGGAACGATGAGCAAAGTCGTCCTCGTGCGCGCGGCACGCCAGTTGCTGACGCTGTCGGGCCCGCCGGGTCCGCGGCGCGGCGCAGCGATGAGGGACCTCGGAATCATCCCCGACGGAGGACTGCTGATCATCGATGGTGTGATCCGTCACGTGGGGCCGTCGCGACGAGTGGAAAATCTCTCGGAAGCGCGTGGAGCGCTGGAGATCAGCGCGGCGGGCCGCGTCGTGATGCCGGGCTTCGTCGACAGCAGCACCCAGCTCATCGCCGGTCCCTCCCTGCTCGACGAGTACGAGCGGCGCCTGGCCGGCGGCGACGATCGCCGTGGGACGGACGGGGCCGCGCGCGCGCTACGCCGTTCGACCACGCGACGGCTGGCCGCCGAGGCGCAGCAGTCGGTGAAGCAGTTCATCCGGCATGGCACGACTACCATCGAGGCGCGCAGCGGTCCGGGGCTCGACGACGCCACGGCGCGCAAAGTCCTGCGGGCGCTGGCGGCAGTGGACGGCAAGCCTCTCGAAGTGCACCGGACGTTCTCGGTCGGGGGCTCGGGACCGGGCGGCGCGCTCGTGGAAATCCGTCGCCGTCGTCTAGCGCGATTCGCAGGGCTGCTTCGCATCGAGGGCGGTCCGGCCGCGGAGGCGCGGCGCGTTCTATCCGCCGCCGCCGACCTCGGCTTCCTGACCCGGGTCAGCGCGTCCGGTTCGGCGCAGGACGACGCCGTGAGCCTCGCCGTGGAGTCCGGCGCCGCTTGTGTCGACAGGCTTACGCGCGCCACGCCGGGCGACGTCGCGATGCTGGCGCGGTCGGCGACCATCGCGACGCTGACGCCGGGAGCGTGTTTTCATCTCGGACTGGACCGCTACCCACCGGCGCGGCTGTTGATCGACTCGGGCGCGGCGGTCGCGCTGGCGACCGGGTACGATGCGGCGACCAGCCCGACATGCAGCATGCCGATGATCCTGGCGCTGGCCTGCGCCCAGATGCGCATGGCGCCCGCCGAGGCGGTGACGGCGGCGACTATCAACGGCGCCCACGCGCTGCGCACGGCGTCGCGCTGCGGGTCGCTCGAAGCGGGCAAAGATGCGGATCTCATCATGATCAACGCATCCGACTACCGGGAGCTCCCTTACCATTTCGGCGTGAATCTGCTGGCGATGGCGATGAAGCGGGGCGAGCCGGTGTTTCCCCGGCTAGGGGCGTCGTGAGCGGCGCGTTGGTGGAGTGCGTTCCGAATTTCTCTGAGGGGCGCGACCGCGCCGTGGTCGATTCCCTGGCTTCGGCGATCGCATCGGCGTCGGGCGCCGCGGTGCTCGACATTCACGCCGACGCCGACCACAACCGCTCGGTGATCACCTTCGCCGGCACGCCGGAGGCGGTCACTGAGGGCGCCGTGCGCGGCGTGGCGCGCGCCGTCGAAGCCATCGACCTGGGCCGGCACGCGGGCGTGCATCCGCGGATCGGCTCGGCCGACGTGATTCCGTTCGTACCGCTACGGGGCGTCACCCTCGCCGAGTGCGCCGATCTCGCTCACCGGACGGGGCGCGAGATCTGGAGGCGATGCGGCGTGCCGGTGTATTTCTACGAAGCGGCGGCGCTGCGGCGCGAGTGCGTCGCACTCGAGAACATCCGGCGCGGCGGCCTGGCGCCCGACGTCGGCGGACCGGGGCAGCACCCGACGGCGGGCACGGCCGCTCTGGGCGCGCGGCGATTCCTGATCGCCTTCAACGTCGTTCTGCTCACCGACGACCTCGCGGTGGCGCGCGCGATCGCCCGCGCCGTGCGTGCGTCCTCGGGCGGGCTGCCGGCGGTCAAAGCGATGGGCGTGGCGCTGGCGACTCGAGGCCTCGTCCAGGTCTCGATGAATCTGACCGACTTCGAGGTCACCCCGCTGGCGGCTGCTTACCGGGAGGTGACGAGGCTCGCGCACGCGGCCGACGTCGCGGTGGCGAATTCCGAGCTAGTCGGCCTGATTCCGCGGAAGGCGCTGGCGGGACTGCCGGCGGAAGTGCGCATCGCACCACGGCAGGTTTTGGAGAATCGCCTGGCCGAGGTGTTGCCGGGGGATTTCCAAGCGCAAGCGATAGAATAAAGACCGGTGCTCGTCCAACTCGATTCCGCCGCGCCCCCGCGTCCGGCGTGGCTGCGCGCGCCGGCGCCGGCGGGCGACAACTACCGCGAGCTGAAGTCGCTGATCGACGGGCTGGGGCTGCACACGGTGTGCGAGAGCGCGGCCTGCCCCAACGTCGGTGAGTGCTGGAACCGGCGCACCGCGACCTTCATGATTCTCGGCAACGTCTGCACGCGGCGGTGCGGGTTCTGCGCGGTCCAGAAGGGCGCGCCGATGGAGGTCGATTACGACGAGCCGCGGCGCGTCGCCGAAGCGGTGCGCGCCATGGGCCTGCATTACGCCGTGGTCACCAGCGTCAACCGCGACGATCGCGCCGACGGCGGGGCGGAGCTGTTCGCCATGACGATCGCGGCGATTCGGCGCGCCGTCGACGGCTGCCGCGTCGAGGTGCTGGTGCCGGATTTCCAGGGGTCGCGCGAGGCGCTGGCGATCGTGATGGAGGCGGCGCCGGACGTGCTGAATCACAACATCGAGACGGTTCCCCGTCTCTATCGGCAGGTTCGCCTGGGCGCGCGCTACGAACGGTCGCTGGACCTGCTGGCTGAGGCCAAGCGGCTGGCGCCGGCCACGCCGGCCAAGTCCGGACTAATGCTCGGACTCGGCGAGACGCCCGAGGAAGCGCTCCAGGTGATGCGCGATCTGCGTGCGCACGGGGTCGACGTTCTCACGCTGGGACAGTATCTGCGCCCGTCGCCGAAGCATCTGCCCGTGGTGCGCTACGTGCCGCCCGGCGAGTTCGACGAGTTCCGCCGCGCGGGACACGCGATGGGATTCGCGCACGTGGAGGCCGGACCGCTGGTGAGAAGCTCGTATCACGCTGACGCGGCTGCCGGCGCGAGTCACGCGGACGAGGCGGTCTCGCGCCAGTGACGCACACGCGCGAGGTGATCCCGGGCGTCCGGGCGATCACGCTGCCGCTGCCGTTCGAGCTGAACCACATCAACGTGTTTCTCGTCGAGATCGACGGCGGATACATGCTTGTCGATTGCGGCCTGGCGGACGAGACCTCGTTGCGGGCGCTCAATCGCGGCCTGGAGGCGCTCGGCGTCGGCGATCGGGAAATCCGGCGCATTCTGATCACGCACGGCCATCCCGATCACATGGGCAACGCTCTCAAGCTGCTCGAACGCACCGGCGCCGAGCTGCTGATGAATCCCGCCGAGGCCGAGCTGCTGGCGTCGCTGGCGGCGAGCCAGGACCGGCCGCACTGGCTCGACGAAAAGCTCGGCGAATCGGGCGTCCCGGCGGCGCTGACCGCGGAGATCCACGCCGCGTTCTTCAAGTTCCGGCGCGCCTTCTCGACGCTGGTCCCGGATCGGCCGCTTAGCGGCGGCGAGCGCATTCCATCGGCGATCGGCGATCTGGAGGTGGTCTGCACGCCGGGCCATTCGCCGGGCCACTTGTGCCTTTACGCACGCGAGCGGCGCGTCATGTTCTCCGGCGACCACATGCTTCCCGGCATCACGCCCAACATCGGATGGCTGCCGGGGCGCGACATGCTGGCGGAGTATCTCGACTCGCTCGACCGGGCCGCGGCCTTCGACACGGCGCTGGTCGTTCCTTCGCACGGAATGCCGTTCGAGGATCCTCGCGGGTGGGTCGCCGACACCAAGGAACATCACGCCGACCGTTGCCGCCGCATTCTCGAATCGATCGCAGCGGCGCCCCGCACGATTCACGAGCTGGTCGGCGATTTGTGGAACTATCCGCTGTCGCTGTTCAACCACCGGTTCGCGATTTTCGAGGTGCTCGCCCACCTGGTATACCTGGAAGGGCGGGCGCAGGCCGTGCAATCGAAGCAGGACGGCGTTATCCGCTGGCGGCCGGCCTGAGTGGACGCCGCCGGGTTCGCCACGGTGATGGGCGAAGGCAGCGGGTTGCTCAGGGTTTCGGCTTGTCCAGGTTGATCTCGAAGAAGAACAGCTCTTTGCCGCTGCGCGCCTCGCGGATTCCCGAAAGCACCAGCTTCGAGCCGCTTCGATGCTTCGTCTGGAAGTAGAGGAAGCCGTGCGCGGGCTCCCCCGAGGGCAGCATGCGGACCGAGAACGCCAAGCCGTCGATTTCCCAGACGTCCAGCGGATTCTTGGGCGCCCGGCGCGGGATCGGCAGCGGGTTCGGCCCGATATTCGGCCGGCTGGGCGCGCGCGCGTACTTGACGTCTTTGGCGGGGGTCGGCTCGAGCGGCCGGTTGTCGGGATCGACATACTCGACGCGCATGTCGGCCAGCGCCATGGCGTGCTTCGAGTCGTTCTGCATGACGACGAGAATCGGCAGCACGCCGTGCTCGTAGGGGTTCAGCTTGCCGAAGGCGGGCTTGGCCTGCTCGGCGGTTTCAATGGCGACGGCGGCGATGGTGAGTCCGTCCTGAACGACCTTGTTGGGGTAGGAGGACGCCGCGCCCGGACGGAACGCGGGGCCTTTCTTGTCCGCCGCGCTCGTCTTGTCCGCGTCGAACGCCGCGACTATACTCAGTAAAAGAACTGCCCACTTGCCTCGCCGGCTCATTCGATTCCTCTACCGCGCCGTCCAGTTCTTCGCGTCCCCACTTATCCTACTTTATTTTCTGTGGCGCGGGCTTCGGGAGCGTGCTTACCGGTTGGGGGTTGGGGAACGCTTTGGCCGACTCCCGCGCTCCTACCGGCAGACGGCGCCCGGCGCGATCTGGTTGCACGCGGTTTCGGTGGGCGAGGTGGTTTCCTCGATCGGGCTGATCCGCGAACTGCGGGGGCGGTTTCCGAGAGTCTACGTGTCGACGACCACGCTGGCAGGGCGCGCGATCGCCGATGAGAAGCTGCGCGGGCTGGCCGACGGCGTCTTCTACGCGCCCATCGACTACACCTTCGCGGTGCGCGCCGTGGTGCGGGCGATCCGGCCGTCGCTGGTCGTGATCGTCGAGACGGAGATCTGGCCCAATCTCTGGCGCGAGGCGAAGCGCAGTGGCGCGGCGCTGGCGGTGGTCAACGGGCGCATATCGGATCGCGCGATGCCGCGGTATCGCCGGATGCGGTGGTTCTTCCGGCACGCGCTCGCCGAGCCGGACGCGATTCTGGCGCAGGATGAAGTCTCGCGCGACCGCTATCTCGAACTGGGCGCGCCGGCGGGGCGGGTCACGGCCGGCGGCAACCTCAAGTACGATTTCGACGCGAGCGGCGCCCGCATGCCCGAGGCGGTGGCGCGGTTTCTCGAAGAGAACCGGCCGGAGGCCGTGTGGATCGCGGCGAGCACGATGCCGCCGGCCGAGGCCGGTGACGTCGACGAGGACGACGTAGTGCTCGACGCCTTCGAGCAGCTCGCGCGCGAACATCCGCGTCTGCTGCTGATGCTGGTCCCGCGCCGGCCGGAGCGATTCGAGGCGGCCGCGCGGAAACTGGCGGAGCGCGGGATCGCGCACGCGCGGCGGTCGGCGCTGCCGGCGGCGGTGGAGCTGCCGGGAGTCCTGCTGGTCGACTCGATGGGAGAGCTAAGCGGGCTTTTTCCGGCGGCGGACGTGGTGTTTATGGGCGGGGCGCTGGCACGGCGCGGTGGGCACAACCTTCTGGAGCCGGCGTTTTTCGGGAAGGCGGTCATTATCGGCCCTCACATGGAGAATTTTCCGGAAATCGCAGAGGATTTCCGGCGAGGCGACGCGGTATCCGAAATCGCCGATGCCGCCGCGCTGGTTCCGGCCGTCGCCGCCCTGCTGCGCGACCCGGAGCGGCGCCGGGCCATCGGCGGGCGGGCGCGAGAGTTGAGCGGGAAGCGGCGCGGAGCGACATCGCGGGCTGTCGAGTGCGCGGTACGCTTTCGCGACGCCGCCATGCCGCGGCGTGTGCACCCTTTGCCGCTGCACGTCATCTACTGGATTGCGGCGCGGGCGTGGAGCGCCGGCGTCGCGATCGACCGCCGGCGGCGATCGCCGAAGCGCTTGAAGGCGCCGGCCGTGAGCATCGGGGGGATCGCCATGGGAGGGACGGGGAAGACGCCGCTGGCCGCAGCGCTGGCGCGGGAGCTCTCCGGCCGAGGACTTTCCGTCGCGATCCTCACGCGCGGCTACGGGAGACAGGCGCGGGATTGCCGGATGGTGCGCCGCGGCGAAAGCGCCGGCGTCGAGGCGACCGGCGACGAAGCGCAGATTCTGCTGCGGTCCGGGGCCGCTGTCGTGGGAATCGGCGCCGATCGATACCAGGCGGGACGGCGGATCGAGGGGGAAATGGCCGTTGACGTTTTCCTGCTGGACGACGGATTCCAGCATTGGGGACTTCACAGGGATATGGATATCGTCGCGGTGGACGCTCTCGATCCGTTTGCCGGGGGCGACGCGTTTCCGATGGGGCGCCTGCGGGAGCGGCCCTCGGCGCTGGCGCGCGCCGACGCCATCGTGATTACGCACGTCGAAGACGGCCGCGACTATGCGGCGCTCGAAGCGCGGCTGCGGCGCGAGAATGCGACGGCGCCGATACTGCGGGCTCGCACGGTATCGCGCGGCTGGAGGGACGCGACGAGCGGAGAGGCGGTCGATCCCACGGGGCGCGTCGTCGCGGCATTCTGCGGATTGGGGAACCCGGCGTCGTTCTGGCGGACGATCGCACCGCTCGGGCCAAAGTTCGAGGAGTCTTTCGCGGATCATCACCGCTACACGGCGGGCGAGATCGAGGGCCTCGCGCACCGCGCCCGGGCTCTCGGCTGCGAGGTGCTGGTGACGACCGAGAAGGACTTCCACAACCTTCCGCGGGAGCGCGGGCCGATGCCGGTCTGGTGGCTCGGTATCGACGTCGCGGTTGACGGCCTCGCGGATCTCTTGACACCCGTGGTATCCCGAAAGTGATGCAGCCGCCCGGCCCCAATCCGTTCGCGATCCTCCAGTCCGCGTCTAAGGCGACGGACCCCGTGTGCGGCATGCTGGTCGACCCGGCGGGAGCCGCCGGATCGCACGAGCACGGCGGGACGACCTATCATTTTTGCAGCGCCCACTGCCTGGAGAAATTCCGCGCCGATCCCGTGCGCTACCTCGGGCCGCAAGCGCCGCCGGAAGCGATGCCCGAGGGCGAGTACACCTGCCCGATGCACCCCGA
>CAZEVY010000001.1:212213-225737 GCA_964515555.1 uncultured Solibacteraceae bacterium
CGTGCAGCAGGGCTTTGGGTCGTGTCCCATTTGCGGGATGGCGCTGGAGCCGAAAGTCTTCACCGCCGATACGGGCGAGTCGCCCGAGCTCCGGCATCTCACGCGGAGCCTGTGGACGAGCGCCGCGTTCTCGGCTCCGGTCTTCGTTCTCGCGATGCTCGAAATCCCGCGCAGCGAAATCGTCCAGGGAATCCTGGCGGCCGGCGCGATCTGGCGCGGGCTGCCGCTGCTGCGGCGCGGGTGGAGCCGGCACCTGAACATGTTCACGCTGATCGCGATGGGCGTCGTGGCGGCGTACGCCTTCAGCGTCGCCGCGATGCTGCTTCCCAACTGGATGCCACACGGGCATCACGGCGCGCCCGCAGTCTACTTCGAGGCGGCCGCCGTCATCACGACGCTCACGATTCTCGGCCAGGTGCTGGAGCTGCGCGCGCGCGGACAGACCAGCGGCGCGATCCGCGCGCTGCTCGGCCTGGCGCCGAAGACGGCGCTGCTGGTGACGCCCTTGGGCGACCGGGACGTCGCCATCGCCGAGGTGGCGCGCGGCGACCTGCTGCGGGTTCGGCCCGGTGAGAAGATTCCGGTCGACGGTCTTGTGGTGGAGGGGCACAGCTCCGTCGAGGAGTCGATGGTGACGGGTGAGCCGCTGCCGGTGGAGAAAATCGCCGGCGACAAGGCGATCGCCGGGACCATCAATGGCGGCGGCTCCTTCATCCTGCGCGCGGAGCGTGTGGGATCGGACACGCTGCTGGCGCAGATCGTCCGCATGGTGAGCGATGCGCAGCGCAGCCGCGCGCCGATTCAACGCCTGGCCGACTCCGTGGCGGCGCGGTTCGTTCCGGCGGTAGTTGTGGTGGCGGCTGTGTCGTTCGTGTTCTGGCTGGTGCTGGGGCCGCCGCCGAAGCTCGCCTACGCCATCGTCAACGCGGTCGCCGTGCTGATCATCGCCTGCCCGTGCGCGCTGGGCCTGGCGACGCCGATGTCGATCATGGTCGGCATGGGGCGGGGCGCGGCGGCCGGCGTACTGGTCCGCGACGCCGAGGCGCTGGAGACGATGGAGAAGGTCGACACGGTGGTGGTCGACAAGACCGGAACGCTCACCGAAGGAAAGCCCGAGGTCGTCGCCGTCGATCCGGCGCCGGGAGTGGACCGCGTCGACCTGCTCCGGTCGGCGGCCAGCATCGAGCAGGCAAGCGAGCACCCGCTGGCAGGGGCGGTGCTGGCGCGGGCGCGCGCCGAGGGTCTGGCGCTCGACGCGGTAACGGGTTTTCGCGCCACGGCGGGCAAGGGCGTCGCCGGAGACGCCGGCGGGCGGCGGATTCTGGCGGGCACGCGGGCGTATCTGGAGGAGTGCGGCGTGGCGGCGCCGGCGGGGGACGCCGAGGCACGCACGGTGCTGCATGTCGCCCGCGACGGTGTTTGGATCGGCGTGATCGCCGTGGCCGATCCGGTGAGGGAGTCGAGCGACGAGACCATCGCCGCACTGCGCCGCGACGGCATGGAGGTCATCCTGGCGACGGGCGACAACGCGCTCGCGGCGCAGACAATCGCGGCGCGCCTGGGCATCGAGCGGGTGTTTGCGGGAGTGCTTCCGGCCGGCAAGCGCGAGATCGTCGAGAACTTGCAGCGGGAGGGCAGGCGCGTCGCCATGGCGGGAGACGGGATCAACGACGCGCCCGCGCTGGCGCAGGCCGATATCGGCATCGCGATGGGCACGGGCGCGGATGTGGCCATCGAGAGCGCCTCGATCGCGCTGCTGCGCGGCGACCTGAGGGGTATCGTGAAGGCGCGGCGGCTCAGCCGGGCGGTGATGAGGAATATCCGGCAGAACCTGTTCTGGGCGTTCTTCTACAACCTGCTCGGAGTGCCGGTGGCGGCGGGCGTCCTGTATCCGACCTTCGGGCTGCTGCTGAGCCCGATGCTGGCGGCGCTGGCGATGACGTTCAGCTCGGTGTCGGTGATCTCGAACTCGCTGCGGCTGAGGAAGGCGACGCTGTAGCTCCGGCGTCGTGAATCGCGACGCCGGCCGTCCGGGAGCGGGCTTCCGGCGGGTTCCGCTACACTGGAGATTCCCCGGGAGGTGCGATGCGAGCCAAGCCGCGCCGCAAGGCGGTGGCAGTCGACGTCGGAGGCGTGAAGGTCGGCGGCGATCATCCGATCGTCGTGCAATCGATGACCAACACAGACACCGCCGACGTCATGAGCACGGTGAACCAGGCCATGGCGCTGGCGGGCGCGGGCTCGGAGCTGGTGCGCATCACCGTCAACACCGAAGAGGCGGCGCGCGCCGTGCCACGCATCGTCGAGACGCTGCACAAGTTCGGATGCCGCGCGCCGATTATCGGCGATTTCCACTACAACGGCCACATCCTGCTGCGGAAATACCCGGAATGCGCGCGCGCCCTGGCCAAGTACCGCATCAATCCGGGCAACGTCAACATCGGACGCAAGCACGACGAGAACTTTCGCACCATGATCGAGGCGGCCATCGAGTACGACCGTCCGGTGCGCATCGGCGTCAACTGGGGATCGCTCGACCAGGCGCTGCTCACGCGCATGATGGACGAGAACTCGCGGCTGGCCGAGCCGCTCGACGCCGACACGGTGACGCAGCGGGCCATCGTCCGCAGTGCGGTGGAATCGGCGCGCACCGCCGAAAGCTACGGACTCGGACGCGACCGCATCATCCTGAGCGCCAAGGTCAGCAGCGTGCCGCACCTGGTGGCCGTTTACCGCGACCTCGCCGCCGAGTGCGACTACGCTCTCCACCTGGGCCTCACCGAGGCGGGACTCGGGTCGAAGGGTATCGTCGCCACCACCGCGGCCGTCGCTATCCTGCTCGAGGAAGGCATCGGCGACACCATCCGCGCGTCGCTGACCCCGCTGCCCAACGGCGACCGCACCGAAGAGGTGGCCGTCTGCCAGCAGATTCTGCAATCGCTCGGCCTGCGAAGCTTCACGCCGCAGGTGACGGCCTGCCCCGGCTGCGGACGCACGACCAGCACCTTTTTCCAGGACATGGCCGACCGCATCCAGAACTATCTGCGCGACCGCATGCCGGAGTGGAAGGAGCGCTACGCCGGCGTCGAGGAGATGAACGTCGCGGTGATGGGCTGCGTCGTCAACGGGCCGGGCGAATCGAAGCATTCGAACATCGGCATTTCGCTTCCGGGTACCTTCGAGGAGCCCAAAGCGCCCGTATACGTCGACGGGCGGCTGGCCACCACACTCAAAGGCGACCGCATCGTCGAGGAGTTCATCGCCATCCTGGACCAATACGTCGATACCCATTACGCGCGCTCTCCCGCAGTAACCTGCGACCCCGCCGGGTCGCCCTTACTACAGGTGCGGTAACCTGGAAGAGGTATCATGTCCGCTCTCGGAAGCCCCAAGGCCGGCTCGCAAGGCCCTTTCATTCAACCACCTGCCGCCGATCGCGATGTCCGGAAGCCGGGCGGCCCCTGGAAGGCGCTGATCGTCCTGGCGCTCCTCGGCGTCGGGGGATGGCTCGCTTACCGGCAATGGCTGTCTCCCTCCAAGCCCGCTCCTGTGGCCGCAGTGTCGGTCCGCACCACCCGGGTAGTCGCCGGTCCGCTGGAAAAACTGGTTCGGCTGAACGGACAGACCGCGTCGGTGAACTTCGCCAACGTCACGGCGCCGACCATCCGAAGTCCCGAGGGCGGGCGCGAGATGATTCTCCTGTTCCTGGTGAAGTCGGGCGTCAAGGTGAATAAGGGCGACCTGCTCGCCCAGATTGATCCCCAAAGCACGCTGGACCACATGGAGGACGTCTACGATCAGCTCGAGACGGCCGACTCCGACATCAAAAAGCGCATCGCCGAGCAGAGCATCAACACCGAGAATCTTCAACAGTCGCTGCGCGTCGCCAAGTCCGACCTGGACAAGGCGCGGCTGAACGAGCGCGGCGGGGAGTTGAAAACGATCATCGACCGGGAACTGCTGAAGCTGGCGGTGGAGGAGGCCGAGGCGCGCCACAAGCAGTTGCAGGGCGACGTGGCCAACACGCTGGCGTCTCAGAAGGCCGATCTGCGCATGCTGGAGATCGCCAAGATTCGCGCGGTGCGCCACAAGGAACGGCACGACGTTGACCTCGAGCGGTACAAGATCAAGGCGCCCATGGACGGGCTAGCGGTGGTGCAGAGCGTCTTCCGCGGCAGCGAGATGCAACCCATCCAGCAGGGCGACCAGGTGACCCCCGGCCAGCCGCTCATCAAGGTAGTGAACGTCGACTCGATGCAAGTGGAGGCTTCCGTCAACCAGGCCGAGAGCAGCGTGCTGCGCATCGGCCAGAAGGGCAAAGTCCGCCTGGATGCTTTCTCCGGCATCGAGTTCCCCGGCCAGCTCTACAGCATGAATCCGATGGCTGTCGGCAGCCAGCGCCAGGGGTACTTCATCCGGAATGTTCCGGTGCGCGTACGGATTCAAGGCTCTCACGAGAAGCTGATCCCGGACCTTTCGGCGAGCGTCGACCTGGTGCTGGACCGCGTGGATAACGCGCGCCAGGTACCTCTGACGGCGTTGCACCAGGACGGCAAGTCGACCGTGGTGTTCGTGAAGCGCGGCGATCGCTTCGAAAAGCAGGTCGTGCAGCTCGGGCTTCAGACTGCCACGCAGGCCGCCGTACTATCGGGACTCGAGGTGGGCGACGAGGTCGCGCTCGACAAGCCCGCCGGCGCCTCGGTGCAAGTGGCCTCGTCGCGATAGGGTTGACGCGGCCCCCGCGATGCGCAGGCGCGACTTTCTGGTGGCTGCCGCGGCCGCCGCATCGCCGGCACCCGCGACCGACTATCGCGACTATTCGCGTCAGCTCCCGGACTTCCTGCGCACGCTGGCGGGCGCGGCCTACCAGAAACGCAATCGCGCTTTGGCCGAACTGACCTCCCGCGACGCCGTCGCCCGTCGGCAGCGGTGGGTGCGCGAGATGTTCTGGCGCCTCAACGGCGGTATGCCCGAGTGGACGCCGCTGAATGCGCGCGTGATGGGGAGCTTCGAGCGTCCCGGCTACAAGGTCGAAAAGATCGTCTACGAGAGCCGCCCGCGATTCCACATTCCGGCGAATCTCTATATCCCTTCGACGGGCGCGCCGCCGTTTCCCGGCGTTCTGTTCCAGATGGGGCATTCACTCAACGGAAAGGCGGCGGGCGTTTATCAGAAATGCTGCCAGGGACTGGCGCGGCTCGGCTACCTCGTGCTCGCCTTCGACCCTATGGGACAGGGCGAGCGGACCTATTATCCGCGCCCCGGCGGCGTCCTCACCCGCCTGCGCTCGGCCGACGACGAGCACACGGTTCCCGGTAAACAGCTCCTGCTCGCGGGCGACTCGGCCATGCGGCTCCAGACGTGGGACGCGGTACGCAGCCTCGACTACCTGGCCGCCCATCCCCTGGTCGACCCGAAGCGACTGGCCTCGACGGGACAGTCCGGCGGCGGCACGCTGACGATGCTGCTCGCCTGCGTCGACGACCGGCTGGCGTGCGCCGCGCCGTCCTGCGCCAACACCGAGAATCTCGCCTGCGCCGACTTCAATCCGCCCGGCTCCACCGACGACGCCGAGCAGAACATGATCGCCGCCGGGCCCGAGGGATTCGACCGCTGGGACTGGCTCTACCCGCTCGCGCCCAAGCCGCTGCTGGTGCTGGCCAGCTCGAAGGACTTCTTCGGGACGTACTCGCCGCGCTACATCGCCGACGGCCGCGAGGAGTTCGCCAAGCTCCGCCGCGTCTACGAAACACTCGGCGCCGCCGACCGCATCGCCTGGCACGAGACGCCGCTGCCGCACGGGCTGACCTACGAGATGCGGCTGGAGATCTACCGCTGGTTCGGGCGCTGGCTCAAGGGCGACACCAAACCCGTCGAGGCCGAGCCGCCGGTGGAGCCGGAGGCGGACGAGGCGCTGTACGTTGCGCCCTCGGGAAACGTGGTGCGGTCGTTCGGCGGCGCGACACCGCATGCGCTCGCGCGCGAAGCGGCGTCGGCGATCGTCACCCCGGAGGCGGCGCCCGCCGATCTGGCATCGCGCATCGGCGCGCGGCCCGCGGCGGCGGAGGTTCGCGCGACGGTTCTGGGCCGATCGCCCGGATTGCACGCGACCATCGAGGCCATCGAGGTTCCGTCGGAGCAGGGCGTGTGGATTCCGGCCTGGTTGTTCGTCCCCAAGAAGCCCGATGCCGCGCGGCCGCTCATCATCGCGCTCGAAGGCAGCCGCAACGGCCGCTGGAACGAGGACGCGCTCTGGCAGCAGCTCGCCGGCGAGGGCTTCGCCTCGTGCGCGGCCGACGTTCGCGGACTGGGCGACCTTACGCCGGAAGCGCCGCGCGGCGCCGCCGGGCACGGCCGCGGCCACCAGGACGAGGAAGCCTACGCGTGGTCGTCGCTGATGCTGGGGCGGCCGTTGCTCGGCCAGCGCGTGACGGATGTGCTGGCGTTGATCCGCGCGCTGCGCGCGCATCCGGCGGCGGCGGGGCGCCGCATCGTGCTGGTAGCGTCGGAACGGATGACGGTTCCGGCGCTGTTCGCGGCGGCGCTGGAACCGGCGGTCGCGCAGGTGTATCTTTCGGGCGGCCTGGCGAGCTACCGGTCGCTGGTCGACTTGGAGAACTACAACCATCCGCTCGCGAACTTCCTGCCGGGCGTACTCGCCATCACCGACCTGCCTCGACTGGCGGTGTTGATGGCGCCGCGGCGGGTGATTCTTGCCGGCACGGTCGACGGGGCGGGGAAGGCGATGGCGGTGGATCAGGTGCGGAGTATCTACGCGTCGGCGAACGTCGTGGTGGAGGCATCGGCGCGCTGGGACCGGACCGTGTTTGCGAGGCTCTGAATCATCGCTCGAGCATCCGTAGAAGAGCGGTGAGCGCGCGGAAGTCGCCTTCGATCGACAGGCGGCCGTCGATCGCCGCGGCGCCCGGGTTGACCTCGCCGGTGAGCATGCGGCCTAAGTCGCGCGCCGTCATCCGCAGCACGAGCTGCGGGTCCGCGGCGGGAGCGGCGGCGAGGCGCGCCGCGCCGTCGCCGACAGTGAGCGTCCAGGCCTGGGATCGTCCGGCGTCGGCGATTTCGAAGCGGATGCCGCCGGTGAAGTCCGCGCGCGCCGGCTTAAGGCGCCGCCGCAGCGCCTCGAACACCATCCACTGAACGGCGCGAACCGAGAGCAGCCGCGCGAGCCGCGAATCGGAGAGTCCCCGGACCAGCCTCATCAAAGCGCCGGGCCGAACGGTACGCGATCCGCGAACGACGTAGGGCTCTCCCTGCGCGGTCACGACGTAGTCGGCGGGCGCGGCGCGGGGCGGTGGACGGCGGGCCAGCGCGCGGCGGCAGGCGTCGTCGAGGCCCTCCCGAACGGCCGATTCCCCGAATCGCGGCATCACCTCGCGGGCGAACAGTTCGATCGACTCGCAGATGTGTTCGTGCCGGTTGCGCCCGGCCTGAAGCACGAAGACCACCTGGTCGACGCCGGCGCGCCGGTAGCGCGTCATCAGCTCGGCGATCTGCTCTGGCGTCCCGATAGCGCCGCGCAGGGATCCCATGCCGTGCTGAAGGAGCTTCACCCCCAGCGGGACTCCCTTTCCACAGGGGTCGGCGGTGACGATCTCGCGCGCGAAGCCGTAGTCGCGGCGGCGCGCCTGGAACTCGTCCCACACGGCTGTGCGGCCGGGCCGGTGCGCGCCGAAGACGTAGTAGTGCGCCAGCGAGTAACCGAAGAAATGCGCGCCGTCGATGCCGCGCTCGATCGCCGTCGCCTCGTCGCGGTGGCACATCATCGGCAGCACCACGGCGACGCTCGGGTTCACGGCGAATCCCGCCGGCACGCACTGCTCGCTCGCCAGGATGCGGTAGTAGTCGTCGACCCATTCGCGCGCCTCCTCCGGCTCCAGGAACGAGAAGGAGAGCGCGCCGATTCCCTTGCGCGCCGCCAGCCGAATGGTCTCGCGGCGGCTGCACGCCACCCACAACGGCGGATGCGGCTTCTGTTTCGGCTTGGGGACGACGCCGCGCGGGGGCATCGAGAGGAACCGGCCGTCGTATCCCGCGAATGGATCTTCGACCATCATGCGGGTGACGGCGTCGAGCGACTCCTCCCATTGCGCGCGCTTGAGCTCGCGGTCGACGCCGAAGCCGCCGAGCTCGGCCTGGGAGGACGCCTCGCCGGTGCCGAACTCGACGCGGCCTCCGGAGATCAGGTCGAGCGTGGCGATGCGTTCGGCGACGCGGGCCGGATGGTTGAACGCCGGCGGGAGCTGCACGATGCCGTGTCCGAGCCGGATGCGCCGGGTCCGCTGGCTGGCGGCGGCGAGGAAGACTTCGGGGGCGCTGGAGTGCGAGTACTCCTCGAGGAAATGATGCTCCACTTCCCAGACGAAATCGAAGCCCGCGCGGTCGGCCAGTTCCACCTGGTCGAGGGCGTCGCGGAGGAGGCGCTCCTCGGCGCCGTCATCCCAGGGGCGGGGGATTTGGTGCTCGTAGAAGATGCCGAATCTCATGGTCCGAGTTGGGTCGTCAATCCAGCCAATTCACTGGAGCCTGGAGTGTTCCGTCCGGGCCTGCTTCAGCAGCATTCTGGCTTGCGTCGTCAGTCGGGCAACCGCAAGCGGGAGGGCGGGCGCTACGGCAACGGACAACTCATCCTCTTGCGCTACCAGGCACTGCTGCTGGTAGCGTCGGAGGAGGGCGGGCTGGCGCTGGTGAAGGCGTCGCTGGACGGGTTTGCCGAGCTGGCGCGCGCAGACCGGTAGCCGGGTGCGATTCCCTTCGATCACCGCTTTTCGTGTTTTTCGAGCTCACGAAGCTCAGGCTCGATCTTTTTGCGCGTGGCCTCGATCAGCGGATGAAGCGTCTCGAGCGATTTCTCAACGGCGCCACGCGGGTACTCGCGGATGTACCTGTCCCATTCCGCACGATTGGAGACGTAAGCGCCGCCGCCGAGACCCAGAAGCGTCTTGTTGCGTTCCAAACTCGGGTTGAGAGCCCTCGCCAGACCGTCCACTGTGTCGCGAAGGATCGGATCGAAATCGCCGGCGTATCCGCCGATGAGGGTAAGCTGGAAAACGGCGGAGATAAAGGCGGCGCCACTTGGGGCTTGCTCCTTATCTTGCGTGAATCTCGACAGGTAAGATTCGGTCTGTGCGAATCTCGCGAGCGCCTCGTCGTACGATCTGGTCTTCCGGAGCGAGTTCAGCCGTGCCTCCAGGAGCGAGGATGCTTCGGAGTGGAACCGGCCGCCTGGGTGGGCCGCAAGATAGCTTGCGAGCGCCGGCGCGGTTCCAGCCTTCCGCGCGACGTCGAATTCCGACTGCTGTTTCCGATTCTGGTTCGTGCGCCAGGCGGCCCAGCCGCCCCCAATCACCGCAACCGCGATCACCCCAATAACGAGTCGCTTCGTCATCCCTACCTCCGTTCAGCGCCACCAGGACTTAGCGCTCTCCCGCGGACCGCACCGGAGAGCCTGGAGTATTCCGCCTGCGCCTGCTTCAGGATCGGAATGTCGGGATCCGCGTTCTTCCAACGAGCGAGGAACTCCTGGTAGGCGGCCTTGGCCTTCTCCCGGTCTCCGGCGGCGAAGGTGCGGCCCAGTTCCAGGTGCGCGAGAACGCCGACGGGGTCGGGCCCTACGATCCCACGATGCCGGAGGAGCTTTTGGAATTCGGCGACAGACTCGGCGTGCTTGCCGACGGCCCGGTACGCTTGCCCGCGCAGGTACGCGGAATGCAGCCCGCCGAAGTAATTGGTGAAGTTGATTCTGGAGACCGCCAGTTCATAGGGACGCGCCTCTTGCAGCGCCTCGATGGCCGCCTCCGGCTCCCGACGGCTCAGGGCGAAGATCGCCCGCAACACCGGCAGGTATTGGTATTGGACGCAAGTATCCTCGGGAAAGCGCTTATCGAGATCTTTCGCCAGAGTTTCCGATTGCGCGATGTCGCCCGCGAATCCGAGCGCGAGTGCGGCGGCATACTGCAACTCTCGTCCCTGCGAGACTGCCAGGACGCTCCGGGCGATCCGCCGCGCTTCCGGCGTGTTGCCGTAAAGGGCCTCCCAAACCGCTGCGGCGGTCTCGTACGTTGCGGCGGTTTCGCGTCGGCCGGCCCGCCGGGCCAGTTCCGCCGCGCTTTTGGACAAGCCGTGAGCCTGGCGCAACAACCCCGAGCGCGCCATGGCGATGGCCTGCGCGTGAGAGAGCTTTTCTTCCTTCTGGACCTGGCCTTTCACCAGAGCGGTCTGCCGCTCCATCCCCGTCTTGTCGCCGCTCAGGAATGCCATCAGGTACTGCCAGACCGGAAACAGCTGGGCGTCGATCTTTCGTGCAGCAGCCCGCTCCAGTGCGCGGTCGGCTTCCGGCCAGCGGTCCAGGTAGTAGTTACTCATCACCGGATTGGAGTAAGCGAAAGTATTGTCTGGTTCGATCTCGCGTGCCCTGCGAGCAAATTCGATCGCTTTTTCGAACCTGCCGGTACCGTGCGTGGTGTATCCCGAGCACAGGCTCCACGCGACCGGGTCGCGAGGATAGGTCTGCTGCCACAATTCGCAAGTCTGAAACCCTCTCTCCAGGTTTCCCGTGACGTTCCGGTCGTAGTTGAGAGTGATGAAGAACCTCTCGCGGTCGCTGGCGCGATCCCGAAGTTCGTAAGCCCTGCCGGCGCTCCGCTCCGCCAGCTCGGTTTCCCCGGTGACGTTATATTGCAGTCCCAGGTACGAATGCGCCAGAGCAAATTGCGGATCGAGCGCGACGGCTCGTTGGTAGTGGATGATGGCCACGTCCCTCTTGACATTCACCCGCATGGCGGTGCTGAATGCTTTCAAGGCATCGAGTGAGGATGTGGTGGCTTCCGGCAGCGGAGTCGAGTACTTCTCCACGGTGGCGAGCGACTCGCCGGCCCGCTTGCGGAATCCGCTCGCCATCTGGCTCAGGACGTTGAGGACGTCTTCTTTTCTTGGAGCTTGCGCCTGCTGCTCGTCGAGCATGTCTCCGGTACGGCAGTTCCGGGCCCGCAAGCCCAGCACGTACTGGTTCCCCAACGAGGCTATGGAGCCTTCCAGCACCGCGGCGCTGCCGGTGCGCTCGCAGATCTCTCGCGCCAGCTCCGGCGTCAGCCGGGCGTCGCGCGGCTGGCCCATCAGCCTGAGCGTCGACTGGATCCGTTCATCGGAGATCAGACTCAAAAAAGGCGACTGCGCCAACTGCACCGCCAGGCCCTGGCGCAGCGTTTCGTCGAAAACCGCGTCGCCGGTGGTGTTCCGGAAATCCGCCAGGACGATCGTGTCCTTGTCGGTGAGCCTGGGCGTACGGTGCCAGTAAAAGTAGCCGCCCACCGCCGCAAACAAGAGCACGACCACGCCCGCGGCGGCCAACGGGACGAGCCTCCGGGCGGCCCGCGCCGGCGCGGCCTGTTCCAACGCACTGTTCCGCCTCGATCTTTGCAGATCGGCGCGGATGTCCGACGCCTGGCGGTACCGCAGCTCGCGATCCTTCTCCAGACACTTATCGATGATCCGTTCCAGGTCCGCGGGCAGTTCCGCATTCACCTTGGTCGGCGCTGCCGGCGCCCGGTTCAGCACGCGGTCGACGATATCCCCCCAACTCGGACCGAGAAACGGGGGTATCCCGGTCGCCATCTCATAGAGCACCGCCCCGAACGAGAACAGATCCGTGCGCGCATCCAGGGGTTGCGCTCGCACCTGCTCCGGCGACATGTACGCCACGGTCCCCAGAATCGCGCCCGCCTCGGTGACCATGGCCTCCGAGAGCGTGGCTGCCTCCGGGGAGTGCTCGGGTTCCACCGCCTTCGCCAACCCGAAGTCCAGGATCTTCGCCTGCCCCCGCGCCGTTACAAATATGTTGTCCGGTTTGATGTCGCGATGGACGATCCCCTTGTCATGCGCAGCCTCCAGCGCATCGGCGATCTGCGATCCCAGCTCGAGAATCTCGTCGGCCGAGAGCGGCCTCCCGCCGATGTGGCGCCGCAGAGTCCGCCCCTCCAACAGCTCCATGACGAGGAACGGCCGACCCTCGTGCTCGCCGATGTCGTAAATCGTGCAGATATTGGCGTGATTCAGCGCCGAAACCGCTCGCGCTTCCCGCCTGAACCGTTCCAACGCCGGACCGTCGTTGGCGAGCTTATCCGGCAGGATCTTGACAGCGATGTTCCGTTCCAGGCGGGTGTCTTTCGCCAGGTACACCTCACCCATGCCGCCCGCGCCGAGAGGCGCAACGACTTCGTAGGGCCCGAGTCTATCGCCGGCAGAAAGCGCCATACGGGGTCGATTCAGTTTAACCCCAACTGGGCTTATCCTGGACTTCTCAACGCTCCCGGCAACAGCTCGCTCACGCTCGCGGCTCAGTTAGCGCTCGCTCACGCTCGCGGCTCGGAGTGGCGTGCCGGTGCACACCCCGTTCCGGTGGGGGTGGGATAATGTAACAGGGAGGCACGTAACCAGTTGCACCGTATATAGATATAGTTCTTGACGGGGTACTATATGTTGGGGCATCATTACCGACAGGCCCCGCCCGGCTTAACGCGTTAGAAACGGAGTACGACCATGGGACAGCTTGCCGTCGACCTCAGCCCGCGCATCGGAGAACTCAAGCGCTCCCGGCCCCGGGAGCAGAGAGGCGGGATCGCCTTCCCGCGCTTTTTCACGGCCCGTCTGGAACCCGGGCGAACGCCGTACGACGAGATCCAATGGGAGCTGCGCACCGCCTCCATCGCCAACGACAAGGGCGCCGTGCTGTTCGAGCAGCGCGACGTGCAGACGCCCATCGACTGGTCGCAGACGGCCACCAACATCGTCGCATCCAAGTACTTTCACGGGCGCACGGGCGCTCCCGACCGCGAGAGCTCGGTGGCGCAACTGGTGCACCGCGTCACCGACACCATCGCCGACTGGGGCGCCGAGGGCCGTTACTTCCGTTCGCCCGAGGACGCCGAGAACTTCCGCAATGAGCTGGCACACCTGATGCTCACGCAGAAGGCGTGCTTCAACTCGCCGGTGTGGTTCAACGTCGGCGTGCGCAGCGAGGCGCGCGGCTACGGCTGGTACTACGACGAGGACGCGCAGGCCGTGCGCGTGCTGGATAAGAACGTGCACCGGCCGCAGTGCTCGGCCTGCTTCATCAATTCGGTGCGCGACACGCTGGAGTCGATTCTGGATCTCGCCAAGACCGAAGGCATGCTCTTCAAGTGGGGGTCGGGCACGGGCACCAATCTCTCGGCGCTGCGCGAGGAGAACGGCCAGCTATCGGGCGGCGGCAAGGCCTCCGGTCCGCTGAGCTTCATGAAGGGATTCGACGCCTTCGCCGGCGTCATTAAGAGCGGCGGCAAGACCCGCCGCGCGGCGAAAATGGTGATCCTCAACGCCGAGCATCCCGACGTCGAGAAGTTCATCTGGTGCAAGGCCAAGGAAGAGAAGAAGGCGCACGTACTGGTCGACAACGGCTACGATTCGTCGATCGACGGCGAAGCCTACGGGTCCATCTTCTTCCAGAACGCCAACAACTCGGTGCGCGTCACC
>CAZEVY010000002.1:0-96585 GCA_964515555.1 uncultured Solibacteraceae bacterium
CGCGAGGGCGGACGCACGGTCGGCGCCGGCACCGTGGCTGAGATTGTGGCGTAGGACGATCATGGCTCTTCGCGAAAGAATACGCATCCGGCTGAAGGCCTACGATCACCGCATCCTGGATCAATCGACCAGCGAGATCGTGAACACCGCCCGCAAGACGGGGGCGACAGTGGCCGGGCCGATCCCGCTGCCGACGGCGCGCAACATATTTACCGTGCTGCGGTCGCCGCACGTGGACAAGAAATCGCGCGAGCAGTTCGAAATGAGAACGCACAAGCGGCTGCTCGACATTCTGGAGCCGACGCAGGATACCGTCGACGCGCTCATGAAGCTCGACCTGCCGGCCGGCGTGGACGTGGAGATCAAGGCTTTCGGTAAGAAGTAACGACGGAAGTGAGAAGCAAATGAGCCCAGGAATCCTAGGCAAGAAAATCGGGATGACGCAGGTGTACCGCCCCGACGGGCAGGCCGTTCCCGTCACGGTTCTCAAGGCCGGGCCCTGCGTCGTGGTGCAGCGCAAGCGCACCGCGCAGGACGAATACGAGTCGGTGCAGCTCGGCCTGGTGGAGCACATCAAGGCGAGCCGAATCTCGAAGCCCGCGGCCGGGCATCTCAAGAAGGCCAACGTCGACGGCGTGCGCTACCTGCGCGAGTTTCGGCTGCGTCCCGGCGACGACGATCTCAAGCCCGGCGACCGGGTGCTGGTCGACGAGTTCCAGCCGCGCGACATGGTGGACGTGATCGGGGTGAGCAAGGGGCGCGGCTTCACGGGTCTCATCAAGCGCCACCATTTTCGCGGCGGTCCGGAATCGCACGGCTCGATGTTCCATCGCGCGGCGGGATCGATCGGCGCATCGAGTTTTCCCTCGCGCGTCTTTCCGGGAACGCGCATGGCCGGTCACACGGGCGCGCAGCGCGCCACGGTGCGGAACCTGGAGGTCGTCGAAGTCGACTCCGACGACAATCTGCTGATCGTCAAGGGCGCCGTGCCGGGTCCCAACGGCGGTTATGTCATCGTGCGCCGCGCCAAGGCGCCGGGGAGGTAACGGATGCCGGTCGTCGATGTCGTCGATGTGAACAACAAGAAGGTGGGCCAGGTGGATCTGGCCGACGCGGTCTTCGCCGCCGAGGTGAACGAAGCTCTGCTCTACGAATCGGTGCGGCACCACCAGGCCGGCGAGCGCCGCGGCACCGCCAAAACCAAGACGCGCCACGAGGTCTCCGGCTCCGGCAAGAAGCTCTGGAGGCAGAAGGGCACCGGGCGCGCGCGCATGGGCTCGATCCGGTCGCCGCTTTGGCGGCACGGCGGCACCACGCACGGGCCGCAGCCCCGCGACTACAGCTACCGGCTGCCCCGCAAGATGCTGCTCGGCGCTCTGCGCTCGGCGCTCACCGCCAAGCTGCGCGACGGCGAGCTCACCGTGGTCCGCGAGTTTTCGCTGGCCGACCATAAGACGCGCTCGGTGGCCGCGATTCTCAAGGCGCTCGAAGCGCCGCGCGGGGCCCTGGTGGTGGACAACGGCGCAGAGAAGAACCTGACGCTCGGCACGCGCAACCTGGCCGGCGTGAAGCTGGTCGCCACGCGCGAGGTTACCACCTACGATCTGCTCGGTCATCGCAAGGTTCTGATGAGCGAGGCGGCGGCAAAGAAACTCTCGGAGGCGCTGGCGCCATGAACGTCTACCAGGTCATTCGCAGGCCGATGATCACCGAAAAGGCGGTCGGCAAGAAGGAAGCCGAGCGCACCATGTGCATCGAGGTGGCGCCGGGCGCCAACAAGACGCAGATCCGCCAGGCGGTGCAGTCGCTGTTCAAGGTGAAGGTCGAGGACGTGCGCACCGCCAGCTTCGCCGGCAAGCTCCGCAAGCGCGGCCGCTTTCAGGGCTACGGCGCCGACTGGAAGAAGGCGTACGTGAAGCTGAAGAAGGGCGAGAAGATGCCCGAGTTCGCGGAGGTGTAACCATGGCGATCAAGAGTTATCGACCGACCACACCGACGCGGCGCTTCACCACTTCCGTTTCGCGCGAGAACCTCACGCGCCAGAAGCCCGAGAAGTCGCTGACTTCGGGCAAGCAGCGCACCGGCGGGCGCAACAGCATCGGCCGCATCACCAGCCGCTTCCGCGGCGGCGGGCACAAGCGCGGGTTGCGCGAGATCGATTTCCGGCGCGAGAAGTCGGGCGTACCGGCGCGCGTGGCGTCGATCGAGTACGACCCCAACCGCTCGGCGCGCATCGCGCTGCTCAACTACGCCGATGGAGAGAAGCGCTACATCGTGGCGCCGGACGGCCTGGCGGTGGGCCGCACGGTGGTCTCCGGCGCGGAGGCCGACATTCTGGTCGGCAACGCGCTGCCGCTGAAGAACATCCCGCCGGGCACGGTGGTGCACGCCATCGAGCTGCGGCCGGGCAAGGGCGCGCAGATGGCGCGCGCGGCCGGGACCTCGGCCCAACTGCTCAGCCGCGAGGGCGGCTACGCGCTGCTGAAGCTGCCGTCCGGCGAAGTCCGGCGAGTGGTCGAGGGCTGCATGGCGACCATCGGGCAGGTCGGCAATCTCGATCACGAGAACGTGTCGCACGGCAAGGCGGGCCAGACGCGCTGGCGCGGCCGGCGGCCGCACAATCGCGGCGTGGCGATGAACCCGGTGGACCATCCGCACGGCGGTGGCGAGGGCAAGACTTCGGGAGGCCGTCATCCGGTGACTCCCTGGGGCCAGCCGACGCGCGGCTTCAAGACGCGCAACAACAAGCGCACCGACAAGGCCATCGTGACGCGGAGGAAGAAGTGACGCGGAGGAAGAAGTAGCCATGGGGCGATCCATCCACAAAGGCCCGTTCACCGACGAGCATCTCGCCAAGAAGGTGGCCGCCAGCGTCGAGCGCGGCGACAAGAAGGTGATCCGCACCTGGTCGCGGCGCTCCACCGTGCTGCCGGAGTTCGTCGGCCAGACGATCGCGGTGCACAACGGCAAGAAGTTCATTCCCGTGTACGTCACCGAGAACATGGTGGGGCACAAGTTCGGCGAATTCTCTCCGACGCGGACGTTCAAGGGGCATTCGGCCAAGGCGGCCGCCGAAAAGACGGCCAAGCCGGCCGGTTGAGGACCGAGATGATCACGAAATCGGAAGCCAGGTACGTTCGGGTGTCGCCGCAGAAGGCGCGGCTGGTGGTCGACCAGATTCGCGGGCTGCGTGTCGGTCAGGCGCTAACGACCCTGCAAGGCACCAACAAGGGCATCGCACCGATGGTGGAAAAAATCCTGCGGTCGGCGATCTCCAACGCCGAGCACGGCTCGGGCGGCGTGGATGTCGACGAGCTGGTCGTCAAAGAAGCTTATGTAAACGAAGGGCCGCGCGCCAAGCGCATCCGGCCCGCGCCGATGGGACGCGCCTACCGCTATCAGCGGCGCACCTCTCACATCGTCGTGAAGGTCTGGGACGGAGAAGAGGAAGAGGCGGAGGCGGAGGAGTAATGGGACAGAAAGTTCACCCCTACGGGTTCCGTATCGGCTACACCAAGACCTGGCACTCGCGCTGGTTCTCGAAGAAGGATTACGCCAAGCTCCTCCAGGAGGACCTGGAGCTGAAGGGCAATCTGATGGCGCGCCTCAAGGCCGCCGGCGTCAGCTCGATCGAGGTGGACCGGCCCGGCAACAAGCTGCGCGTGACCATCTACACGTCCCGGCCCGGCATCATCATCGGACGCAAGGGCGCCGAGATCGAGAAACTGAAGGTCGACCTCGCCAAGAAGACCGGGCGCGAGGTCTTCATCGACATCCAGGAAGTGCACAAGCCGGAGCTCGACGCGCAACTGGTCTGCGACTCCATCGCGCTCCAACTGGAAAAGCGCGTGGCCTTCCGGCGCGCGATGCGCAAGGCGGTCGACTCGGCGCTGCGCTTCGGCTGCAAGGGGATCAAGATCCGGGTTTCGGGACGCCTCAACGGGGCGGAGATCGCGCGCAGCGAGTGGTACCTGCAAGGGCAGCTTCCGCTGCACACCTTGCGGGCCGACATCGACTATGGTTTCACCGAGGCGCTCACCACTTACGGCAAAATCGGAATCAAGACCTGGGTCTATCGCGGCGACGTGCTCGATATCGGCGCCCGGCGCCTGGGCGGCCTGCGCGGGGATCCGGAGCCGCGCCGCTCGGCCGGCCGCCGCGAGCGCGACCGCGACCGCGAACGGCGGGGTCCGGCGCCCATGGCGGAGCCTCCCGGCGGGGCCATGCAGCCGGTTCCGGGCGATCTGCCCCAACCGGCCCGCGGAACGGCGCCCATCGCGCCACCGCTCGCCGCGCCGCAGCCCTCCTGGAAGCAGGAGCTGAAACAGGAGCCGGCCGCCGAAGCGCAGCGTCAGGCCACGGAGCCCCCGAAGGAGTAATCGCGCCATGATGATGCCGAAGAAAGTGAAGTACCGGAAGCAGCAGCGCGGCCGCCGGCGCGGCGCGGCCTGGCGTGGATCGACGCTGGCTTTCGGCGACTACGGACTGAAGGCCATGAGGACCGCCTGGGTCACCGACCGTCAGATCGAAGCCGCCCGAGTCGCCATGACGCGTTTTATCAAGCGCGGCGGCAAAGTGTGGATCCGGCTGTTCCCCGACAAGCCCATCACCAAGAAGCCGCAGGAAACGCGCATGGGCAAGGGTAAGGGCGCCCCGGAAGGCTGGGTGTGCGTGGTGCGCATCGGGCGGGTGCTGTTCGAGATGGAAGGCGTATCGCGGCAGATCGCCGACCAGGCCATGAGGCTGGCGGCTCAGAAGCTGCCGATCCCCTGCAAGTTCGTGACGCGGGATGGGGTGACGCAATGAAGGCCGAAAAGCTGCGCGAGCTGGACCAGCGCGAGCTGGAGAACCAGAGTAGGGAAATGATGGATCAGTTGTTCCACCTGCGGCTCCAGATCGGCATGGGACAGACCGAAGGGCTCAAGAAATACCGGGTGCTGCGCAAGGACCGGGCGCGGGTGCTCACGCTGCTTCAGGAGCTCCAGGACCGGAAGGAGAAGAAGTAGGTCATGGCCGAACAGGCGCTGGGCAACAAGAACGAGAAGGTCGGCGAAGTGGTTTCGACCGCCATGCAGAAGACCATCGTGGTCGAGGTGATCCGGCGCGTCGCGCACCCGCTCTACAAGCGGATCGTGAGCAAGCGCAGGAAGTTCTACGCGCACGACGAAGAGGGGACGGCCAAGGTGGGCGACGTGGTGCGCATCATCGAGTGCCGCCCGCTGAGCCGGCTGAAGCGCTGGAGGCTGGGCGCCATCGTGCGCCGGGCGCCGGGCGCCCAGGCGTAGCCGGGAGAACACCGAGGAGAACGCTTTATGATCGGAATGCGAACCATCCTGGAGGTCGCCGACAACTCCGGCGCCCGCAAGCTCCAGTGCATCCTGCCGCGCGGCGGCGATCTCGGGTTGCGCGCCGGTCTGGGCGACGTCATCACGGCCAGCGTCAAGGAAGCGGCGCCGGATTCGCAGATCAAGAAGGGCAAGGTGGTCCGCTGCGTGATCGTGCGCATGCGCAAGGAGGCCCGCCGGCGCGACGGCACCTACATCCGGTTCGACTCCAACGCCGCCGTGCTCATCACCGAGCTGGGCGAGCCGGTGGGAACGCGCGTGTTCGGCCCGGTGGCGCGCGAACTGCGCGACAAAAAGTTCATGAAGATCGTTTCGCTCGCCCCGGAGGTCATCTGATGCCCCGCAAATGGAAACGCGCGGCCATTCCCGACCGCATCCGCATCCGCAAGAACGACACGGTGAAGGTCATCGCCGGCCGCGACAAGGGCAAGACCGGCCGCGTCCTGCAGGTCGACCGGTCCAAGGGGCGCGTGCTGGTGGAAGGCATCGCGCTGGTGAAGCGGCACACCAAGGCGAATCCCTCCAAGCAGATCAAGGGCGGCATCGCCGAGCGCGAGAGCACTATTCACGTCTCCAACGTGATGATCGTCACCTCGGGTGGCGTGGCCACGCGCATCGCCTACAAGAGCGAGACCGTGGGCGGGCGGGTGCGGCGCATCCGGGTGGCGCGCAAGGGCGGCGAGAGCCTGGAGAAGAAGGGATAGCGCATGGCGGCGAGACTCAAGGAACTCTATCGCAAGACGGTGGCGCCGGCCCTGGTAAAGGAGTTCGGCTACAAGAACGTGATGGCGGTGCCGAAGCTCGAGAAGATCTCGGTCAACATCGGACTGGGCGAGGCCACGCAGGCGCCCAAGCTGATGGACGGCGCCGTCAACGAGCTGGGCGCGCTGACCGGGCAGCGGCCGGTGGTCACCAAGGCGAAGAAGTCCGTGGCCGCCTTCAAGGTGCGCGAGGGCAACGCCATCGGCTGCCGGGTGACGCTTCGCGGCGAGCGCATGTACGAGTTTCTCGACCGGCTGGTCAACGTGGCGCTGCCGCGGGTGCGCGACTTCCGGGGCGTCTCCAGCAAGTCGTTCGACGGCCGCGGCAACTACACGCTCGGGTTGAAGGACCAGCTGATTTTTCCCGAGATCGACTACAACAAGGTGGAGAAGCTGAAGGGAATGAACATCTCCATCACCACCACGGCGCGTACGGACGCCGAGGGCCTGGCGCTGCTGAAGCACCTGGGCATGCCCTTCCGTACATAAAGAGGAACCATGGCCACCACCGCCAAGATCGCCAAGGAACATAAGAAGCCGAAGTTCAAAATCCGCCTGCGCAACCGCTGCTTCCGCTGCGGGCGGCCGCGGGGCTATATCGGCAAGTTCGAACTCTGCCGGATCTGCTTCCGCAACCTGGCGCTCGCCGGCGAGGTCCCCGGCGTCATCAAAGCGAGCTGGTAACGAGGAATCGATGAACTCAGATCCCATCGCCGACATGCTCACGCGCATCCGCAACGCCATCGCGGCGCGGCACCCCAAGGTCGACGTCCCGGCCTCGCGGCTGAAGACCGAGATCGCGCGCATTCTCAAGGAAGAGGGCTACATTCTCAACTTCAAGAACGTCGAGGAAGGCCCCCGCAAGAGCATCCGCATCTACCTGAAGTACTCGGGCGGCAACGCGCCGGTGATCACGCGCATCGAGCGCGTCTCGCGGCCCGGCTGCCGGCGGTACGTCGGCGGACAGCGCGCGCCGCGTGTGCTGGGCGGTCTGGGCGTCAGCATCCTGACCACCTCGCGCGGCGTAATGACCGGCTCGGACGCCCGCAAGGCCGGCGTGGGCGGAGAGGTGCTTTGCCAGATATGGTAGGCCGGGACTGTTGACGGAGTTTCGAATATGTCGCGTATCGGACGAAAACTGATTCCGCTGCCCAAGGGCGTCGTGGCGACCGCCGGCGCGGAGCTTTCCGTGAAAGGACCCAAGGGGACGCTCACGGTTCCGCTGCCGGCCGGCATCGGCATCAAGCAGGCCGACGGACGGATGGAGATCACGCGCGAGAACGATCGCCTCGCGGCGCTGCACGGACTGACGCGCGCGCTGGCGGCCAACGCCGTGCAGGGCGTCTCGACCGGCTTCGTCAAGGAGCTCGATATCGTGGGCATCGGCTATCGCGCCGAGGTGAAGGGCCGCGTGGCGGTGTTCACGCTGGGCTACTCGCATGCCATCGAGTTCCTGCTGCCGGAGGGCGTCGATCTCAAGGTCGACAAGCTGACGCACCTGGTGCTGAGCGGGGCCGACCGGCAGGCGCTCGGCCAGGTGGCCGCCAACATCCGCGCGCTGCGGCCGCCGGATCCTTACAAGAACAAGGGCGTGCGCTACACCGGCGAGAAGCTGCGCAAGAAGACCGGCAAGACCGGCGCGACCGCGGGAGGCAAGTGATGCTGAACCGGCTCTCCCGCGACGTCAACCGCCTGAAGATCCACACCCGCATCCGGCGCCGCATGCGCGGATCGGTCGGACGGCCGCGGCTGTGTGTATTCCGCAGCCTCAAGCACATCTACGCGCAGGTCATCGACGATCAGAAGGGGAACACCCTGGCGGCGGCCTCGTCGAACGAAAAGGCGGGCGCGCTGAAGGGCGGCGGCAACGTCGCCGGCGCGGCCGAGGTGGGCAAGCTCGTCGCCGAGCGCGCCCGTGCCCAGGGAATCACGAAGGTGGTCTTCGATCGCGGAGGATACCGGTATCACGGCCGCGTCAAGGCGCTGGCAGAAGCCGCCCGCAAGGCGGGACTGGAGTTCTAACCGATGGCGGAAACATCGAAAAGACTGGAAGCGGCCTCCTTCAACCTGAAGGAGCACGTGATCGGCATCAACCGCGTCACCAAGGTGGTCAAGGGCGGCAAGAACCTCAGCTTCTCGGCCCTGGTAGTGGTCGGCGATCCGGGCGCCAACATCGTGGGGTTCGGGACCGGCAAAGCGCGCGAGGTCCCGGCGGCAATCAAGAAGGGCATCGAGGCGGCCAAGAAGAACCTGATGCGCGTGAGCGTGACGCAGCACACGATCCTGCATCGCGTGCTGGGGCGATTCGGCAGCGGACAGGTGCTTCTCAAGCCCGCCCCGCAGGGGACCGGCGTGATCGCCGGCGGACCGGTGCGCGCCGTCATGCAGGCGGCGGGCATCTCGAACGTGCTGACCAAGTCGATCGGCTCGCACAATCCGCACAATGTGGTGCGGGCGACCTTCGAGGCGCTCGGGCAGTTGCGCGACAAGACCTCGGTCGCCGACCTCCGCGGAATACCGGTCGAGAGGCTGGCGTAGGAGAATCGAATGGCAGGGGCGACAATCAAGATCAAGCTGGTGCGCAGCCCGATCGGCCGCCAGGAGAAGCAGAAGAAGATCGTCCGCTCGCTCGGGCTGCGGAAGATCAACCAGGTGGTGGAGAGGCCGGACACGCCCGGTTTCCGGGGCGTCGTGGCGAAGCTGCCGCACCTGCTGGAACTGGTGAGCTAGAGGAGCGACGCCGATGAATCTCAGTTCATTAAAGCCACCGGCCGGGCAGAAAAAGCGGCAGCGCCGAATCGGGCAGGGCATGGGCTCGGGCCGGGGCAAGACGGCCGGGCGCGGACAGAAGGGTGCGCGCTCCATCTCCGGCTATTCGAAGATGCGCGGCTTCGAGGGCGGCCAGATGCCTCTGCATCGCCGTCTTCCCAAGCGCGGCTTCACGAACATTTTCCGGACCGAGTACGCGGTCATCAACGTCGGGCGTCTCAACGAACTCGCGGGCGACTCCTTCGATCCGCAGACCCTGACCGCGGCCGGCGCCATCGGCAAGCTGCGCGACGGTCTCAAGATCCTCGGCACGGGCGACCTCGGCCGCAAGATTCACGTTAAGGCGCACCGCTTTTCGAAATCGGCGGAGGAGAAGATCCGCGCGGCCGGCGGGGATATCGAACTGATCCCGGCGCCCGCCTCGGGGCCGAAACCCAAGACGAAGGGGAAAAAGTAGCGGCGAAGCCGCCGGGTCCTCCGCGCGCGCCAGAATCGAGCTGGGTATGAACAAGTTCTTCGAAGCGGTCCTCAACGTATTCCGCATACCCGACCTGCGCAAGCGGGTCCTGTTCACACTGGGACTGCTGGCCGTCTACCGGCTCGGCGCGCATATCCCCACGCCCGGAATCGACACCGTCAAGCTGGAGCAGTTCTTCGCCGCCAACCAGGGCACCCTGTTCGGCTTCATCGACCTGTTCAGCGGCGGCCAGTTCCGAAGGCTGACGATCTTCGCCCTGGGCATCATGCCCTACATCACCTCGTCGATCATCCTGCAGCTTCTGACGGTGGTGGTGCCGACGCTGGAGAAGCTCCAGAAGGAAGGCGAACTCGGACGCCGCAAGATCACTCAGTGGACGCGCTATCTCACCGTCGGCCTGGCGCTGATGCAGTCGTTCGGTTTCTCCTCGCTGCTGCAATCGCAGGGCGATTTCGTGCTGAACCCCGGCTACGGATTCATCATCACGACCATGTTCACGCTCACCACGGGCACGGCCTTCATCATGTGGCTGGGCGAGCAGATCACCGAGCGCGGCATCGGCAACGGCATGTCGCTGATCATCTTCGCCGGCATCGTCGTCAACCTGCCGTCGGCGATCAGCGAGATCTGGTCGCGGACCTTCATTATCAAGGACTGGAACGTCTTCCAGGTGCTGGTCATCGTCTTGATGATGATCGCCGTGATCGCCTTCGTGGTTCTGGTGGAGCGTGGCGAGCGCCGCATCCCGGTGCAGTACGCCAAGCGCGTGGTCGGGCGGCGCATGATGGGCGGGCAGTCCACCCACCTGCCGCTCAAGGTCAACGCGGGCGGCGTGATCCCGGTGATCTTCGCTTCGAGCCTGCTGGCCTTCCCGCAGACGTTCCTTCAGGTGCAGTGGATCAAGGACAACCCCTGGTTGCGGGGGATGCTGGAGTCGATCGGGCACTCGCAGCCGCTCTACTACCTGCTCTACACGGCCGGCATCATCTTCTTCTGCTTCTTCTACGTCTCGATCATTTTCAATCCCAATGAGGCGGCCGATAACATGCGCAAGTACGGCGGCTTCATTCCCGGCCACCGGCCCGGCCGCGGCACGGCCGAGTACATGAACACGATACTGACGCGCATCACGGTGGTCGGCGGTCTCTATCTTTCGATCCTGTCGCTGATTCCGGAGATCATGATCTCGGGGATCAAGCTGCAACGCCTGCCGCTGGTCGGCAACTGGATCGACTCGGTGTTTCCGCGGTTCCTGCTGGACGGACTGGGCGTGACCTTCTACTTCGGCGGAACCTCGCTGCTGATCGTCGTGGGCGTGGCGATGGATTTCGCCAACCAGCTCGAGGCACAGCTCGTCATGCGGCACTACGAGGGCTTCACCCCGCGCTCCGGGCGCATTCGCGGGCGAAGGAGCGGATTCTGACCGTGCACGTGGCCTCCTGCCCGACGCGCCGGCGGCTCTCGATGCGGTGCGCGGTTTTGCATTACAATAAAATGAAGCCGTTTCTCCCGCTTCCAGGCTCTTCCCGGTTGGTGGACCTCGGATGATCATTCGCAAGACTGCCGCGGAGCTTGAGCGCATGTCCGCCAGCGGCCTGCTGGTCTGGCGGATTCTCAACGACCTGGCGGCGATGGTGGCCGAGGGCGTGACGACGCTGGACCTGGAGCGTGCGGCGGAGAAGATGATCCGGGACGCGGGCGCGCGACCGGCGTTCAAGAACTATTTCGTGCAGGCGGTTGGGGCGAGGTTCCAGCACACGCTCTGCACGTCGGTCAACGACGAGATCATTCACGGGATCCCGTCGTCGAAACGGATTCTGAGGAAGGGCGACATCGTAAAGATCGACACTGGCGTGGAACTCAACGGATATTTCGGCGACTCGGCCATCACCGTGCCGGTGCCGCCGGTCGCCGAGAGCACGATGAAGCTGCTGGCGGTGACCCGCGAGTCGCTCGAGTGCGCCATCGCGCAGGCCCGGGTCGGCAACCGGCTGCACGACATCTGCGGCGCCGTCGAGCGGCACGTCGTCTCGAACGGGTTCAGCGTGGTACGCGAGTTCGTCGGACACGGCATCGGCACGAAGCTCCACGAGGAGCCGCAGGTGCCCAACTACGTCGACCGCCGCAACGAGAATCCGCGCCTCAAGGAAGGCATGGTGCTGGCGATCGAGCCCATGGTCATCGCCGGAAAGCCGGATACCAAAGTGGCCGCCGACAAGTGGACCGCCAAATCCAAGGACGGCAGCTTCTCGGCGCACTTCGAGCACTGCGTGGCGGTGACCGCCAACGGTCCCTGGGTGCTGACGCGGCCGCCGGTGAACGGGAACGGACGCAACGGAGCGGGACATTGACGAACGGGACGCCGGAGGAGACGGTGGCGACCGTGCTCGAAGAGCTGCCCAACGCCACCTGGCGGGTGGAGACGCTGGATCGCCGGCGCGTCCTGGCGCACGCCGCCGGGGCGAAGGAAGTCAACTTCGTGCGGCTGCGTCCGGGCGACCGGGTGCGGCTGGAGCCGTCGCCGGCCGACCCGACGCGCGGGCGGATTATCGGGAAGTTGGGTCAAGGGCCGGTGGCCCACGACCGGAAGGTGAATGTATGAAGGTACGGGCGTCGGTCCGGAAGATGTGCGATAAGTGCAAGATCGTCCACCGCCACGGGGTGGTCCGGGTGATCTGCGCGAATCCCAAGCACAAGCAGAGGCAGGGGTAAGGAGGCAAGCGTATGGCGCGAATCGCGGGCGTCGATCTGCCCAACCGCAAGCGTGCGGAAGTCGGGCTGACCTACATATTCGGCATCGGGCGGACCCGCTCCAAGTCGATCCTCCACCGGGCCGGCATTCACTTCGACAAGAAAGTCGCCGACCTCAGCGAGGAAGAGGTCAACCGCATCCGCAACATCATCGAGGAAGAGGGCGCCGTCGAGGGCGACCTGCGCAAGGAAGTCTCGATGAACGTCAAGCGGCTCATCGAAATGAACGCCTATCGCGGCTACCGGCACCGGCGCGGACTGCCAGTGCGCGGCCAGCGAACGCACACCAACGCGCGCACACGCAAGGGACCGCGGCGCGGAACGGTCGCTAACAAGAAGAAGGCTGGGAAGACGTAATGGCGAAAGCTGCTGGCAAGCCGTCCAAGAAGAAGACGTTCAAAAAGAAAGAGAAGAAGAACATCCCCTCGGGGCGGGTGCATATTCAGGCGACGTTCAACAATACCATCGTCACCTTCACGGACCCGGCGGGCAACGTGATCTGCTGGTCGAGTTCCGGATCGCTGGGGTTCAAGGGCTCGCGCAAGGGTACGCCCTTCGCCGCGCAGCAGGCGGCGCTCACGGCCGCCAACAAGGCCAAAGAAGCCGGCGTGCGGTCGGTCGAGGTTTCCGTGAGCGGCCCTGGGAGCGGCCGCGAATCCGCCGTGCGCGCGCTGGCGACGGCGGGCATCGAGGTTCGTCAGATTCAGGATCGCACGCCGATCCCGCACAACGGCTGCCGTCCGCCGAAAAAGCGGCGCGTGTAGGGGAGGATATCGAGTGGCTCGTTACAATGGCCCCGTCTGCCGGCTGTGCCGGCGCGAGGGCGTCAAACTATTCCTGAAAGGCGAGCGCTGCCAAAGCGAGAAGTGCGCCATCGACAAGCGCAACTTCATCCCCGGGCAGCACGGCCAGAACCGCAAGACCAAGAAGATCGCCGGCTACGGCCTGCAACTGCGCGAGAAGCAGAAGGCGCGGCGCATCTACGGTCTGCTCGAGCGTCCGTTCCGCAACCTGTTCGAGAAGGCCGCCCACATGAAGGGCGTCACCGGCGAGAACCTTATGAGCATGCTCGAGCGCCGGCTCGACAACGTCGTCTACCGCATGGGACTGGGCACCAGCCGCGCCCAGGCGCGGCAGATCGTCCGCCACGGCCATGTCATGGTCGACGGCAGGAAGGTCAACATCCCGTCGTTCCTGGTGCGGCAGAACTCCACCGTCGAAGTGCGCGAGAAGAGCCGCAAGAATCCGGCCGTGCTCTCCGCGCGCGACGCCACCGCGCATCAGCCGTGTCCCAACTGGCTGGAGGTGGATCGCGAGAACCTGAAGGGCAAGGTCGTCGGCATGCCGCGGCGCGAGGACCTGGTCCAGATCCAGCTCAACGATCAGCTCATCGTCGAGTTGTACTCCAAGTAGGAAGGAGAGCTTAATGTTCAAGGGCTTTCAGAAGCCGAAGCGTCTGGTGGCGAACACCGAGTCGCTGACAGACCGCTACGGAATGTTCATGGCGCAGCCGTTCGAGCGGGGTTTCGGCAGCACGATCGGCAACGGTCTCCGGCGCATCCTGCTCAGCTCGATCGAAGGCGTCGCCATCACCGCGGTTCGCATCGAGGGCGTGGCCCACGAGTTCAGCCCCATTCCCGGCGTCGAAGAGGACGCCACCGACATCATCCTCAACCTCAAGCAGGTGCCCTTCAAGCTCACCGGCGACGGCGTGCGCACGGCGCGCATACGCTTCGACCAGAGCGGCGAGGTCATGAGCGGCCACATCGAGACCGACGCCGACGTCGAGGTGCTCGACCGCCACATGCACATCGCCACGGTCGCCGAGGGCGGAAAGCTCTCGGTGGAGATGCGCCTGAAGCCCGGCCGTGGCTACATCAGCGCCGACCGTAATTTCGACGACGACCTGCCGCTCGGCTACATCCCCATCGATTCGGTCCACTCGCCGGTGCGCAAAGTGAATTTCTACGTCGAGAACGCGCGTCTCGGGCAGATGACCGACTACGACAAGCTGACGCTCGAGGTCTGGACCAACGGGGCCATCTCCCCGCAGGACTCCGTCGGCCAGGCCGCCAAGCTGCTCAAGGACCACATGGCGATCTTCATCAACTTCGAGGAGATCCCCGAGGGCGTCGAGGAGCAGGCCGAGCGTCCGCTCAACCAGATGCACGAGGTGCTCAACCGCTCCGTCGAGGAGCTGGAGCTCAGCGTACGCTCCTACAACTGCCTCAAGAACGCCAACATCCAGTCGATCGGCGACCTGGTGCAGCGCACCGAGGCGGAGATGCTCCGCACCAAGAATTTCGGCCGCAAGTCGCTCAACGAGATCAAGGAAATCCTGGGATCGCTGGGCCTTTCCTTCGGCATGCGCTTCGACTCCCAGGGCCGCCTCATCTCCTCGACCGGCTCGCCGGTGAATTTCGGCGAGGAGGCGCAGGAGGCGCCGCCGGCCGCCTGAGCGCGCGTCCCGCGAGGTAACCCGTCATGCGACATCTTCGGAGCGGCTACAAACTCGGGCGCAGCACGGCGCATCGCAAGACGCTGCTGCGCAACCTGGCGACCAGCGTCATCGACCACGAGCGCATCGTCACCACGATTCCCAAGGCGAAAGCCGTGCGGCCGCTGGTCGACAAGCTCATCACCATGGCCAAGACCGACACGCTGCACTCGCGCCGCCTGGCGGCCGCGATCCTCGAGACCCCGGCCTCGGTGAAAAAGCTCTTCGACACTTTGGGCGCCCGCTTCGGCCAGCGCAACGGCGGATACACGCGCATCGTGCGCGTGGGCTTCCGCAAGGGTGACGGGGCCGAGCAATGCGTGCTCGAACTGGTCGGCACCCAACTGGTGAAACGCGCGGCGGACCGCGCCAAGCGCAAGGAGGAGCGTCTGAAAGCGCTCCGCGAAGGGCGCGGGGAAGAGGAAGGCGAAGAGCCGAAGTCCTGACCCGTGTCTTCCATCGTCGAAGTCTGGGGTCTCACGAAATCCATCGCCACGCCGGCGCACCGCGTTGACATTCTACGAGGCGTCGACCTGGTTGTCGAGCGGGGCGAGTTCCTCGCCGTCATGGGACCTTCCGGGTCCGGCAAGAGCACGCTGCTCGGCCTGGTGGCGGGGCTCGACACGCCCACGTCGGGGTCGATCCGCATCGATGGCGTCGAGATCGCCGGCATGTCCGAGGACGATCTGGCGTTGATCCGCGGCCGCAAGATCGGATTCGTGTTTCAGTCCTATCATCTGATCCCGACGCTCACCGCCGAGGAGAACGTCCTGCTGCCGTTCGATCTTTCAGGCGAGGGCGGCGGCGGCCGCGCGCGCGCCGCCGAGCTGCTCGGCCTGGTGGGGCTCTCGGAGCGGCGCGATCATTACCCGGTCCAGCTTTCGGGCGGCGAGCAGCAGCGCGTCGCGCTCGCCCGCGCGTTCATGCTGCGGCCTCCCCTTCTCCTCGCCGATGAGCCGACCGGCAATCTCGACTCGACCAACGGCCGCCACGTGCTCGACCTGCTGCTGGAGTTGAACCGGCGCGAGCAGACGACGCTGCTGCTGGTGACGCACGACGCCACGCTCGCCTCGCACGCCGGCCGCCGCATCACGCTGCGGGACGGGCTGATCGCCGCCGACGAACGCGCCTAAGGAATCCACTTGCGCAAGTTCGCGTAACGCCGCTTCCTGTGGCCGCGGCTCGGAAGCTATGCAGGGCCGCGACCAGAGAGAGCGGTCCTGCCGCGGCGTTCCGGTCACAAGGGTGTCAGAATGATTCGGACGAAATCGGAGATATTCGTGCCTTTTCTCGCGGCGGCGGCGGCGGCATTCTCCGCCGGGGCGGCCGCATTACCGGTAAAACGCGTGGGGCCTGTTGGCCAGCAGGCCCGCAGCGCTCAACGGGACCATCGGGCGCTGGCGTTCGACGTGAAGCTGTAGGCGCTACTTGAACCGGCGGCGGTACTGAAAGTCCGCGCCGAAGATGCCGTTTTCCTCGCGCGAAATCAGCAGCGAGTAGTCGCGGCTGAAGTCCCATTGCAGGCGCACGATCTGCTGCTGGGTGCGGTTCAGGTTCGCCACATAGGTCAGCGTGATGTCGCGCGAGAGCTGCTGCTCGATGGTCAGGCGCGCCTGCGGCGTGTTGGCGACGCCGGTCAGTTCGGGGTCGATCTTGAGGCGGCTGACGCCGAAGAACTTCTGGAGGCGTCCGGAGATCGGCGCCGAGAGGGCGCTGCCGAGCAGCGTGTTCCCTCCCGCCCCCAGCACGCCGCCCTGCGCCTGGGCCGTCGGCGTCACATTCGATCCCGGAGCGCGCCCGACGGTCAGCAGCGCCACGATTTCGCTCGATTCGAACGGAGGGTCCGAGCGGTACGAGACGTTCAAGCGGTTGAGGGGGCCGGTGAAGTTGATCGTCACCGTGACGCCGCGGACCTTGGTCTCGAGATCCATGTTGAGCACAGGCTCGAGCTTCACGGGGTTGAAGAACGCCACCTCGCCGCGCGTGATGGTGTACTGGTTGCCGAAGAACTGGATCTCGCCCTCGTTCACCGCCACGCGGCCCAGCAGAACCGGCCGGGCCGGGCCGCCGCGCAGGCGCAGGTCGGCTTCGGGCTGAATGTCGCGCGTCAGCGACGTCAGCAGCTCGGCGTTGGCGGAGGTGACCACCCGCACGTCGAACTGCATGCCGCGTAGAAACTCGTTGTTGATCGAAGGCGCCGGCGTCGGCCGTCCGGATTGGGCCAGCAGGCCGCCGAAGTCGAGGTTCGGCGTCAGGCCGATGCGATTGATGGTGACCACGCCCGCCACCAGGCTCTGCCGCGCCGAGCCCGTCCATTGCAGCGACCCGCTCAGCGACGTGCTGATACCCTCCGGGTATCGCACGCGAATGCGCGTGGCGTCGGCCTGCAAGCGATAAACGAGATCGTCGGCGCCGAAGCCGACGAAGCCCGAGAGCCGGATATCGCCGCCGCCGGTCATCGCGGTGAGCGATTCGATGGTGGCGCGCGTGCGATCGAAGCGGATTACGCCGTTGGCCTTCTCGAGCCCGTTGGGAACGCCGCGCAGCGCGAACGAAGCGTCCCGCAACTCCATGCGGCCGTTCACCTGCGGTTCGGTGAACGATCCGCGGACGGTGGCGTCGACCGCGGTGAGACCGCGCGCTTCCAGGTCCTCCTTTAAGGCCGTCAGCACGGCGAGGTTGAGCGTCCCCTTGAGCTGGAAGTTCCACGGCGAGCGGGCGCGGAACGAGATCGTCCCGGAGCCGGTCAGATCGGTGTCGCGGCTGCGCAGGCGCGCCGACGGTACGTCGATGCCGCGCGCCCCGGCGTGCGCCAGAATCGTCCCCTCGTTGCGGATCGTGAAGTCCTTTCGCCGCGCCGCCGGAACGTTGAGTGGTGCGATTTCGACGCGCGTGATCTTCACCGCCGCGTCCCATTTCGCCGGCTCGAGCACCGGTCCGGTGAAGCCGGCCTCACCGTCGACCGAGCCCTCGAAGGGCAGCACGCGCGTGGGGCCGCCGAGGAATCCGATATCCTGCAACGCGCGGGTCGTCAGGTTGGACACCTGGAGCTGGCCGAGGCCGTAGTTACGATCGCCCAGCAGCCACTCGACGTAGCCGGAGACTCTGGAGTCGCGGAGGACGCCGGCCAAATCGACGTGCAACAGCCGCCCACGGGTAGCCGCCTCCAGCGTGACGTCGCCGAGACGAGCCTCCCCGAGCGAGACGTTTCGCACGCCGGCGTTGCCGTCGAAGGCCGTCAGCCGTGGCACACCCCCGCGCAGCTCCGCCGATCCCGATCCGCGACCCTCCAGCTCGCCGTTAAGCCGCGAGACCACGCCGGCGACCGCCTTCCACTGGCCCAGCCGAAAGCGCGCGGCGGCGTAGCGGAACGACAGGCGCCCTTCGTCATACTTGCCCGGCGGGTGCTCGTACGACCCGGCGAAGGTGAGCTCGCCGGTTCCCGCGCGCATGGCGCCGGATGTAATCCGCGCGGCGTTGTTCTCGTAGCTGCCCTCGACGAACACCGAGTCGATCGACTCCTCCCAGGCGACGACCTTGGCGAGATTGAGCCTCGCGCTCACCCGCGGCGCGCCGGCGGTTCCCTCCACGCGCACGCTGCCCGAGGCGGCGCCGTCGACGGGCGCGCCCGAGCCGTAGTCGGCCAGGGTGCGGCGGATGGCGACGTCGCGGAACTCGAAGTCGCCGCGAATGGCGCTCGAATCCGAAGGGGCCCCCGACGTCAGCGCGATCTCGCCCGCGCCGGTCAGGCGCGCGCCGGCCCGGTCGACGGCGACACGGGTGAGGCGAAGCAGGTCGGGCGAGAGCAGCAGGTCGGCCGAGAAGCGGTCGAATGCGCGGCCCTGGAACTGAAAGGCGCCCATCGACGCGGTCCCGCGAATCCGCGGCGCTTCGAGCGATCCCGTCACCTCGCCCTCGAAGCGGGCCTGGCTCTGCACCAGGCGAACCGGCAGCGGCTCGGCGGGCTCGTCGGCGAGGAACGCGAGAGCGGGCAGCACATCGTCGAGGTTCCCGGAAATGAATCCGACCTGGACGGCCGACGCCAGGGACCCCGAGAATGTCAGCCGCGTCGAAGCGGTCGCCAGGTGCGAGAGGCCGAACTCCAGTTTTCCAGCGGGTGGATCGTAATAGATGTCGAGCAGCCCTTCGAGCGGAGTCTGGCCTTCGACCGGCGCGATCGCCAGCTTCGCGGTGAAGGTCGCCGCCGCGCCGCGGCCGAGCGGGGTCGTGAGCTCAACGGGGCCGGAAAGCACCCCCGCGTAAGGCAGCGGCTTCTCGATCCTCAGGCGGCTGACGCGCGCCAGCGCGAGGTCGCGCACCTCTCCGGCGGCGTGCAGGGATTTCCAATCGCGAATCGACGCCCAGCCGGAAAAGCCACCGCCGAGCGCGGAGAGGCGCAGGCCGTCGAACTTGGCACCGGATCGCTTGACGGAGAAGGCCGACGCTACGCCGATTCCGTCGACCAGGATTCCCGCCTGCCGGTAGGCGATGCGGTCGCCGTCGAGTTTGCCCGCCGCGGCGAACCCTTCCGGCCCGCCCAGCGAGAGTTCGCCGCTTGCCCGCAATGCGCCGCGATGCGGCTCGGCGAACTTCAGGATCGGGCGGAGCTGCGGGATCGAGAGGCCGGCCGTGAACTGGAACCGGGCGCGCGCGTCCTTCTCCGGCACGATGACGCCGGAGAAATCGGCGCGGCTGTCGCGATGCGCGACGGCGGCCCGCGACAGCCGGATGGCGTCTTTCTCTATCGCGACCGCCGCTTGAAAATCGAGCTCGACCGGAGCGGTCCAGGGCGCCGAAAGGTGCACGCGCCGGAAGGCGACGTCGCCGCGATAGGCGAGCGCGTCGCGCTCGTAGACGAATTTCGCGTCCAGGTTCTCGCCACGAAGGTCGAGCGGAAGCGTGCGATCGTCGTAGCGGACCACTCCCTCGCGAATCGCGAAACGGTCGATCGCCAGGTTGAGGAACTCCTCCAGCGGCTTCTTCGCCGTGCGCGCGACTTTCGGCTGCGGCAGGTTCCAGCGGCCCTTCTCGTCACGGATCAGGAACAACTCGGGCCTGACGAGTTCGAGGGCGTCGAGATCCACCTTGCGGCGAAAGAACGAAATCACCCTCAGGTCCAGGGCGACGCTCGCGATGCGCGCCAGGGGCGGGCCGTCCTCCGGCTCCGTGCCGTGCAGGACTAAGTCGCGGACTTCCACGCGCAGCGGCCGCCAGTCGAAATCGAACCGTCCGATCGAGGCGCGCCCGCCGGTTGCCTCTTCGATCTCGCGCAGGACAAGGGCGCGGATCTTCCCGCGCAACCAGTCCGATCGCAGCACCACGACCCCGGCGACGCCCAGGGCCACCGCGCCCAGCACTGCCGCGCCCGCGAGCCACAGGAGAATCCGGCGCCGCCGGGTCATGGCGTCTTGCCCTGCGGTTTCGCCGGGGCGGGGGCGCCCGCGCCGGATGCGAAGACGATGCGCGCCTGCTTGCGGGCATCCTCCAGCCAGCGATGAAGGGCCTCGTCGATGCGCTGGTCGGCGAGAATCTTCTCGATCCGCACGCGCACATCGTCGAGCGCAGGCGGGTCGCCGTCTCCGGCCTTATGCTGCGGCAGGATCTGCTTCTCGTAATATGACTGGATCTCGGCGTCGGTCACGGAGATGCCGGGGCGGAATCGGGATTCGATGAAGCGCAGGGTGATCAACTGGTTCCGCAGTTCCTCGATGAGATCCTTCTCGGAGAGGCCGCCGGGGCGCGCCGTCACCGATGCGGTGAACCGCGGAAGCCGGTCCTGGTAGACCAGCGCAGCCCAGGCCTTGGTTTCGGCGGGCGTGGGCTCCGGGAAACGGCTGAGTTCCATCTCGCGGCGGATCAGGGCGAGGTCGATCAGGCGGCCCACTGCCTCGCGCCGCGCCTGCTCGCCGAAATCGGGATGCTCGTCGTTCAGCGCGGCGGCGGCGAGGATGTGCCGGCGGATGTCGCTTTCGGTCACGATTCCCCGATTCACGGTGACGACGATGCGGTCGACGATCTCGCCGCCGAAGGCCATCGCCAGGACCGGGATCAGCGCCGCCGCAGTCATCTTCAAAATGTCTGCCCCAGCGAGAAATGGAACTGAAAACGGCTGATGCGCTGATCCACCTTCTCGCCGCGGCCGGCGAGAAGATCCTGCAGCGTTCCGCGAAAGCCGAAGAAACGGGGCGAATTCGGCACGTAGGCCAGATCCAGCCGGATGGGGCCGATCGGCGTACGGTAGCGCAGTCCGAAGCCGGCGGCGTGCACCATGTAGTCGAAGTCCTGGTTGTCGCGCTGGCGGGTGCGGAACGAAATGTCGCGGAAGCGCGCGTAGACGTTGCCGGCGTCGTGGAATGCGACGCCGCCGACGGTCTCGCCGATCACCGGGAAGCGCAGCTCGAGGATGTTGGTCAGCAGCGCGCTGCCGCCCAGCGGGAATCCCGTTTCCAGGTCGCGCGGCCCGGCATGGTTATCGGGGAAACCGCGGTGCGACGAGCCGCCGCCCGAGTAGAAGCGTTCGGCCAGTGGAATATCGGCCGCGGATCCTCCGCGCGCGGTGTTCTTCTGCCAGCCGACCGTGAGGCTGCGCGCCAGCACCAGGTCGCCGGCGATGCGATGGTAGGTGGCGTTGCGCGCCAGCAGCCGCGTGTAGTCAGTCTGACTGGCGAAGGCCTTGGAGGCGATCCCGAAGTCGATGGTGTTGTAGTAGCCGCGCCGCGATTCGATGGGGTCGTCCCGCCGGTCTTGAATGTAGGTGCCCGAGAGTATGCCGACCCGCACGTTCTGCGAGTAGATGGGAACCAGCTCCGGTTGGATCGCGAGCGTCTCTTCGTCGATCGACACCCGCCGGTAGGCGAAGCGGTACTGGAGGGAGTTGGCGCGTGACAGCCGCTGGCTGATCTGGACGGAGCCCTCCTGCCGCCGGCTGGTGAAGGTCTGCACGTCGCGGGAGAAATCGTACAGGCCGGTGACCGAAAGCGCCACATTATCGCGCCCCTTGAACTGCGGCGCCAGATAGGTGACCAGGCCGCGCCGCTGAATGCTCGACATCCGCGATTGCACGCTGAGCGTGTGGCCGATTCCGAACATGTTCGACCGCGCCAGGCCGATCGAGACGCGCGGGCTGAATCCGGCGGCGCCGGCGGGCGCGTCGAAGGTGGTGTCGCCGCGGCCGATGCGCGCGATCTCGGCGCCGATGCCGAAATTGAACGAGTATTTGCGCGCCTCCTCGAACTGGTACAACACGTACTTGGAACGCTCGTCGCCCTCGGGATTCTGCACCGCCATATCGACGCGCGCGAACACGCCCAGGTCGTAGAGACGCCGCTGGCTGTCGATCATCGTGGCCTGCGAGAGCGGCTCGCCGCCGCGCAGCCGGATGCGGTTGTAGACCATCTCCGGATCGCTGGTCGCCAGGCCACCCACCAGCGCACTCCGCACGTCGACGCGGCTCCGCTCGTCGAGCGTGAATCGCAACGCGATCGTATTCGGCGAGTCGCCCGGCGCCTGGCTCCAGTCAAAGGCCGCCGAGGGATAGCCGTTGTTGAAGTAGTAGTTCAGCGCGTTGTCGCGATCCGCGGCCACATTGGCTTCGCTGTAGGGCTGCCCCTCCACCGACGACAGCAGGCCGCGCACCGTTTCCCGATGCTCCGCGCTCACGCCCTCCAGGTCGAGCTTCGAAACCAGCCACTGAGGGCCCTCTTTAATCTGGATGGAGACCGCCAACTGCCGGCTCTGTCCGCCGAAGCGGCGGTCGACCGACGACTCCACGGCCACGTCGCGAAACCCGTTGGAAACGTAAAGGTCGCGGATCGCCGCTACGTCGCCGGCCAGCATGGCGTTGCTGAAACGCCCCTGCCGGAAGCGCACGCGGGTGGCCGGGAGAACGTTCATCCGCTCCCGAATCGTCGCTTCGTCGAAGTAGCGGTTGCCGGCGATCTCCAGGCGCGCCAGCTTGAAGCGGCGGCCGAGGTCGACGGTATAGAGGACGACGCGGCGGTCCTGCGCCTCCTCCAGGGAGTCGTAGTTCACCAGCACGTCGAAATAGCCCTGCGCCTGGAAGTGCTGCTCGAGATTTCGCTGTCCCTCGCGCAGCAGATCCTGGTCGGCGGACTGCTCGCGCTCGATGGGCACCAACTGCCGCAGGCGGCCGGACGATAGCTTCACGCCGGCGACGCGCACTTCCACCCTGGGGCCGCGCTCGACGGCGACGTGCGGGCGCGCGCCGTTCCGGTCGCCGGTGTACTCCATGCGCTCCAGCGAGACGCGCGCCAGCAGGTGACTCTGGTTGCGATAGCGGCGCTGCACACGCTCGAGTCCCTCCTCGGTGCGGCTGGCCGTCACGGACTTCCATCCGAGCAGTCCCCAGAGCCGCCGCCAGCGAGTGGTCGCGACGGCGCCGTCCTGTTCCGCTTCGGGCAGGCCGCGCAGCACCGGGCGGGCGTAGTCGGCGCGCTTTCCCGAGTCGACCCGAAAATCGACGTGCACCTGCTGCGTGGCGGGGTCGTGATAGAGCTCGGGGAGGATTCGCGCCTCGAAATAGCCGTTGGCCTCCAGCAGAGCGGCGATGTTCCTCACCCCGGCCTCGACGTCCTCCTCGTGGAACGGCGCGCCGAGCTGGAGCTTGGAGGCTCCGGCGAGCTGACCCTGGTTGGGCGGATCCTGGACGCCCTCCACGCGCACCCGCCCGACGAACCAGCTTCCGCGCGTGATTATGCGCAACACCACACCTCCGTCGCGGACGTCGGCGTCGACGGCAATGTCGGAGTATCGTCCCGTGGCATGCATGCCCGCGATGGCGGCTCGCACGGCGCTCGCCGTGAGCGTGTCGCCCGGCTTCAGCGGGAGCATCTCCCGCAGCTCGGCGTCCGGCAGCGGCTGCGCCTCGGGCTCGAATACGATCGCCGCGATCGGACGGCCTTCCCAGGCTCCGCTCTGCGCCGCGGCGACGCCACACATCGCCCACACCAATAGACTGCGATGCAAGGACGCGGCCACCTGTTGCCATGATATCGTCTGGAACGGCTCGTGAGCCGTCCCGCGGCGCCAACATCGCCCCGTCCGCCTCCGATCATGTAGGCTATTGGGTTCCGCCTCGCGGTCGGCCCCTTAACGAAACTCAATGATTCTGTATGCCGCCACGGTTTTCCTCAGCGCGTTTCTGCTTTTTCAGGTCCAGCCGATCATCGCGCGCGCGATTCTCCCGTGGTTTGGCGGATCGGCCGCCGTGTGGACCACGTGCATGCTGTTTTTCCAGCTCGTGCTGCTGCTCGGATATCTGTACGCGCACTGGATGACCGAACGTGTCGCGGCGCGCACCCAGGCGATGGTTCACGGCGCGGCTCTCGCCGTCAGCCTGGCCCTGCTGCCGATTCTCCCCGCGGCGCGCTGGAAGCCCCACGGCGGCGAGAACCCGACGGTCGCGATCCTGGCGCTGCTGGCGGCCACCATCGGACTTCCGTATTTCCTGCTCTCGACCACCAGTCCACTGGTCCAGGCCTGGTTCGCACGCTCGCGCGCGGGCGCCATTCCCTACCGGCTGTTCGCGCTCTCGAACCTCGGCTCGATGCTGGCCCTGCTGAGTTATCCGCCGCTGGTCGAACCAAGGCTGACGACCGGAGCGCAGGCCTGGGTGTGGTCGGCGGGATATGTGCTGTTCGCCGCATTGTGCGCCACCGCGGCGGTGAAGGGAGCCCGAGCCGCGGGACCCGCGAATGCGCCGGCGGCGGCCGAGCCTGTGGCCGGGGATGAACCGGTGTCCGCGCAAACCCACTTGTTGTGGGTCGGGTTGGCGGCCTGTCCCTCCATGATGATGCTGGCGATCACCAACTATCTCACGCAGGACGTCGCGGCCATCCCGTTCCTGTGGATCGTACCGCTGGCCGTCTACCTGCTGAGCTTCATCCTTTGCTTCGACGCTCCGCGATGGTATGCGCGCCCCGTCTTCCTGGGATTGTTGCCGCCGGCCTTGGGCGTCATGGTGTGGACGCTGCTCACCGAGCGCGACGACGTCGCCAACATCGTCAGCGGCTTCCTGCTCAAGCGCGGCGATGTCGCGATGCCGGTGACCGTCGTGCTTTTCGCGCTCGCGTTTTTCATCTGCTGTATGGTCTGTCACGGCGAGCTGGCGCGCCGCAAACCGCATCCGCGGCGCCTCACGGCGTTTTACCTGATGATCTCCATCGGCGGCGCGGCCGGAGGCCTGTTCGTCGGGGTGGTGGCGCCGTACGCATTTCCCGGTTACTTCGAGTTCCCGATCGCCCTGGCGCTGTGCGGCACGCTCGCCGTTATCGCCGTCGCGAAGGAATCGACGCCGGAGGACCGGGCCACGGATGAGCCGCCCGCGGTGCGGCGCGCCCGCTGGATCGGCCGTATGGCGACGGCCGCGGCGCTGGCCACCGGCCTCGGAACGCTGTATTATTTCTCGTTCCGCGCGATGTGGGAGCCGGTTCGCGGCTACCGCATGGCGGCCCGCAATTTCTACGGCTCGCTGCGCGTGCGGCAGACAAAGACGGAGAAGGACTGGGACGGCTATCGGACCTTTCTCCATGGCGCCATCAATCACGGCGAACAGTGGCTGCACCCGGACCGCCGCCGCAGCCCGCTGACGTATTATTGCGAGGACACCGGCGTCGGCCGCGCCATGAAACTGCGTACTGCCGCCGAACACCGCGTCGGGGTCATGGGACTCGGCTCCGGCACCATGGCCGCCTTCGGGCGCCCGGGCGACTACTATCGCTTCTACGAGATCAATCCGCTGGTGCTGCGCCTCGCCAACACGGAGTTCAGCTACCTGCGCGACAACCCGGCGCGCACCGAGATCGCCATGGGCGACGCGCGGCTTTCGATGGAGCGCGAACCGCCGCAGCGTTTCGACCTGCTTGTGATGGACGCCTTCTCGGGCGACTCCATCCCCGTGCACCTGGTGACCCGGGAAGCCTTCGAGCTGTATTTCCGCCACCTCAAGCCGAGCGGTGTGGTCGCGGTGCACATATCGAACAAGTACCTCGACCTTCAGCCGGTCATCGAGCGCGCGATCGTCGCACTGCATAAGGTCGCGCTGGTGATCGAGACCAACGAAGACGAGAGTGGCAACTGCTTCGGGACCACCTGGGTGGTTGTCACCGGCGATCCGAAAGTGCTGGCGCGGCCGGAGTTCGACGCGGCCGACAGCGCCCCGCCGCGCGGCAGGCCGGGCGTCGGCCTGTGGACCGACGACTACTCGAACTTGTTTAGAATTCTCAAGTAGGAGGGACTGCCGATGCTCGCACCATTGATCCTGCTGGCGCTCCAGGCCGTCGAACCAGGCTTCACTCCGCTGTTCGACGGCAAGACGCTCGACGGCTGGACGCTGGCCGGACGCCCATCGGGGCGCGGCTACGTCGTCGAGAACGGACTGCTGGTTTGCCCCGCCGACGGCGGCGGGAATCTCTTCACCAACTCCGACTATGCGAACTTCGTCTTCCGCTTCGAGTTCCGCATGGAGCCCGGGGGGAACAACGGCGTCGGCATCCGCGCGCCAGTCACCGGCGACGTCGCCTATAGCGGGATGGAGATCCAGATCCTCGATCACGATCATGCCAAGTATGCCGGGCGCCTGAAGCCGACGCAGTATCACGGGTCGATCTACGACGTGGTCCCCGCGAAGACCGGCGCCCTCAAACCGGCCGGCGAATGGAACGAGGAGGAGATCGCGGCTGACGGCCGCCGCATTACCGTCAAGCTCAACGGCATCGTCATTGTCGACGCCAACCTCGACGAGGTAACCGATCCCGCCGTCTTGAAGCGCCACCCAGGACTCGCGCGCACCACGGGACGCATCGGGTTTCTGGGGCACGGCACCCGGGTCGAATTCCGCAACCTGCGCGTCAGGACTCTGCCGTAACCCGGTCGATCCACGGCCGCGCGATCGTGTGGGCCTTCGACGGGAAGCGGTGCCCGCCGGGCAGCATGTGGAACTCGACGTCGCGAGCGTAGCGCCGCAGGCGATCGGGGAATCCGCGCGCGGTCCCGGCCGCGTAAAACTCGTCCTCCTCCCGGGCGATATGCAGGAGCGCGGCGCGTATCGGCGGGTGGTTGCGCTCCTCCCAGTCCTTGGGAACGCCCCCGCAAATTCCGATGACGCCGGCCACCTCGTCTCCGTGCGCCGCGGCGAAGCGGTAGTTCATCCCCACCGGCTGCGAGTAGCCCACCAGAATGCAGCGCGACGGCGGGATCGCGAAACGGCGCCGGCAGTCGTTGAAGACGTGGCGCACCATGTCGTGATGTAGCCGGATCGCCGAATCCCAGTGAGCGCGCGTACCCCAGTGAAAGGCGACGTCGGAGCCCGGCTGGTTGGGCTTTACGTAGAACGCGTTCGGTCCTTCGATAGACGCGACGACCCGGTCGTCGCCCGTCATGCCGATCGTGAGCCGCAGCATCGACTCGGCGGTCATGGAGTAGCCGTGGACCGCGACGACGAGTGCGGTGCGGTCGCCGATCGACTCGGGGATGTGGAGGAGGTAGTGGCAGTCGAGCTTCGACTGGAAAGTGTGGGCTTCGGGGGCCAACTGACCAGCATAGCGGTACCATGAGAGCCATGCGAATGCTCGCCGCCGCGCTCGCAGTGACCGCGCTCGCGCAAGCACCGCAAGTGGTTCCGCCGAAGCCGATTTCGCGCACCGATCCCGAGTACCCGGAAGAGGCGCGTCGAGCGAGCGTAAATGGAAACGTCGCGGTGCTGTTGACGATCGCGGAGAACGGGATGGCCGAGGATATTGAGATCGAGCGCGGAGCGGGATTCGGTCTCGACGAAGCAGCGATCAATGCCGTCCGAGGCTGGCGATTCGAGCCGGCCACCAAGGGCGGCGCCATCGTACGGTACCGGACTCGCATGGAGATCGGGTTCAAACTTCTCACCCGGGACGAGGGCCAGATCACAAGACTGGCGTTCGATCTCCCTCCCGCCGCCGAACGTCCGATCCTCATCCGCGGCATCGTTCCCCCTACCCCGCGCGAGCCGGTCGATACGAAGCTACGCGTATCCCTGACGGTCGCGCCCGACGGCGTGCCTCGGGACGTCTCACTCATCGACGGAGCGCCGGGGAGATGGGCCGAGGACGCAGTGCCACAGATCCGCGAGTGGAGATTCGATCCGGCGCGACTCAAGGGCAAAGCCATCGAGGTGAAAGGAATCCTCGAGGTCACGCGCACGGCGCCGCCCGCCGCGAAGTAGAATTCGGTATGCCTTCCTTACCGCGCGACCTGATCGACATCGAGTGTCCCTGCTGCCAGGCGGCGCTCCGAATCGACCCGCAAACGCGCGCCGTCATCACCTTCAAGGAAAAGGAGCGGCCCAAGCCCGTCGAAGATCTGCGCGAGGCCGTGCAGAAGCTCAAGGGCGAGGAGGCGCGCCGCGACGAGGTCTTTCGCAAGGCCGTTGAGGATCAGCGCGGCCACCAGCAGGTGCTCAACCGCAAGTTCGACGAGCTGCTGAAGCAGGCCAAGTCGAATCCCGACACAGGCCCCTGGAAGAAGGACATCGATCTGGATTGATGAAATGCGCCCGCGAACGCTGCTTCTGCTGATCGCGGCGGTGGCTCTCGCCGCGCCCCTCGCGGCCCAGCAGAAAAAAGGCGGCGACACCAAGAAACAGGCCGCCAAGAAAGCCGCGGCCGCCGAAGCTCTCCCGAAGCTCGCCGGGCAGATTGCGGGCGCTCCGGTGAGCGATCCCGCCAAGCAGTCCGACTGGCCCGCCGCGGCCTACTCGCGCGACGGCTCGCTCTACGTCGCCTACATCGAGTGGAACGACAAGGACGCCGATCGCGTGCTCGTGCGCCGCCGCGACGCGAAGGGCGAGTGGTCGACGCCGGTTCTCCTCGACGACGGCAACTGGGACCACTACTCGCCCGCTGTCGCCGGACTCGATCGCGGCGCGCTGGTCGTCTGGTCGGCGCAGCGCGATGGGAACTATGAGCTGTTCGCAGCGGAGATTTCGGGCGATTCGCCGGGACGCGTTGACCGGCTCACGCGCGCGCCGCACGGCGACTTCAACGCACGGGCTTCCGCCGATGCGAAGGGAAACGTCACGCTGGTCTGGCAGTCGTTCCGCAACGGCAACGCCGACGTCTATGCCCGGCGCCGCAGTGCGGGCCGTTGGGGCCCCGAGGTGCGCATCTCGCCCAGCGACCTGGGCGACTGGGAACCGTCAGTCGCGCTCAGCGCCGAGGGCACGGCCTGGATCTCCTGGGACTCCTACCAACACGGCAACTACGACGTCTTCCTTCGATCCTTCGACGGCAGCCGGCCCGGCGACGTCGTCACCATGAGCACGGAGCCGGCGGCGCAGTTTCACTCCTCGGTCGCCGTCGATGCGCAGGGCCGCGTGTGGGTGGCCTGGGACCAGGGCGGTCCGCATTGGGGCAAGGATCTGTCGGCCTCCAGCGGCATGCCCGGATACGCGGGACTGCACTCGGTGCGGCGGCTTCGCGTGCGCGTGTGGGCCAACGGCCGCGTCGAGGATCCGGCGACGAATCTCAACGACATCCTCACGGCGGGCATGCAGCAGTTCGCCGAGCTTCCGCATCTCGCCTTCGACGAGAACGGCGCTTTGTGGATGGTCTTTCGCCATTGGACCCACAAGCAGCCGCACGAGATTTACCACTTCTACGCGACACGCCTCTCGGGCGACCGCTGGACGCTGCCGTATCAGTTGACCGCCAGTCCCGGTCAGAACTCGCAGCGGGCGTCACTGGCGCGCACGCCGGACGGCGGATTCAGCGTCGTGTATTCGAGCGACGGCCGCTCGGCGGCGAACCTGCCGAAGGATCAGATGCACGCGCTGCACTACGTCGTCCACGTCTCGGAGCTGGCCCAGGGAGCGGATCCCGTCAAGGCGGAGATGCGGCCTGCCGCGATGCCGGCCGCCGGCGCGCCCCCGACGCGGCGTCCGCGCCACACCATGCGCGCCGGGTCGCGCACCTACACGCTCATGATGGGCGACTGCCATCGCCACACCGACATCCGCGGGCACAGCGGCGTCGACGCCTCGGTGCTGGACACCTATCGCTACGCCATCGACGCCGGGCAACTGGATTTCCTTGGCGTGACCGACCACAACGAAGTCGTCGGCGGGACGTGGCCGGACGGGCTGCGCGACTACCACTGGTGGTGGACCCAAAAGGCGGTCGACCTGTTCACGCACGCGCCCGCGTTCGTCGGCGTCTACAGCTACGAGCACAGCATGGCTCGGCCCGGCGGGCATCGCAATGTGCTGTTCCTGAAACGCGGCGCGCCGCTGCGTCCCATCGACCGCCGCAAGCAGTCGACGGAACCCGACAACCAGCCGCCGGCGATGTGGCAGTTCTGGCGGGAGCGCGTGCTTGCCGATCGCGGCCAGATGTCGGTGATCGTGCCGCACACCTTCGCCGCCGGACCGCTGGCCGACTGGAGCTGGCCCAACGCGCGCTTCGACTGCCTGCTCGAGATTTACCAGGGATGCCGAGGCAGCTACGAAGCCTGGCGCGCGCCCGCGGGCGAGAAGCGCGGCGGCACGCAGGTCGACGAGCCCGGCCACTTCGCGCAGGACGCGCTGGCGAAGGGCAACACCTACGGCTTCGTCTCCTTCAGCGATCACGGCTCCACGCACAACAGTTGGGCGGCGGTCTGGGTCGACTCACAGGATCGTCGCGGGATTCTGGAAGCCATGTACGCGCGCCGCACCTACGCCGCCAGCGACGAGATGATCCTGCGTGTGACCGCCGACGGCCGCATGGTGGGCGAGGAATTCGCCGCGCGCACGGATCGCCCGCCGCGCATCGAGGCCACGGTCGACGCCCCCGACACGATACTGCGCATCGACATCGTCAAGGACGGCAAGTACGTCTACACGGCGCGGCCCAACTCGACGCGGGCCCAGGTTTCGTGGCGCGATACCGAGGCGCGGCCGGGCCGGTCGTATTACTACCTCCGCGTGTTCCAGCGCGACCCCGAGGCCCCGTCGGGCGAACCGGAGATCGCCTGGGCGTCGCCGTTCTACGTGAATTACCGTTAGAAGTGAACTGCGACAGAATCCGCGACCGACACCCATCTGAGCCGTGACCGCAGGGAGCGGACCGCGAGACCCTCAGTGCGTCATCGCGTAGAGAATGTAGTTCACGCCGATGCGGTACGCCAGTGAGGCGTAGTGTTCCGGATACTGCGGATAATCGGCCCACTCCCAGGCGTCGCCGAGGTCCATGTTGTGGCAGATTGCGACCACCAGGCGGCCGCGATCGTCGTAAACGCCCCGCCAGCGCGCCTCGATCCCGTCCTGCTCGTAGGTCTGTCCCGACCGGACGTATTGCCGTCCCGGAACCTGGAAGCGCTCGCCGAGCTGATAGACGATGTGGAAGATCGCGTCCGCATCCTCAATGTCGACAACCGGACGGTCCGGAAACACGCGCTGGAGGCTCTCGACGAAGATGGCCCACTCGTAGGTGCCGTGAAAATCGTCGACCATCAGGAAACCGCCGCGGTCGAGGTAGTCGCGCAGGCGCTTCGCCTGGCGGTCGTTGAGGACCCAGTGGCCCACTTCGACGGCGTAGAGCCACGGCCAGTTGTACATCTCGTCGCTGTCGATGTCGAGCACTTCTTCGACCGAGCGCGTGTGGATGCGGGTCAGGCGGCGCACGCCCTGGATGAACTGGCGGTCCGCCTTGTTGGCATCGGTGCCCCAGCTTCCACCGCCGCCGCGAAAGCCGCGGCGGCCGCCCCCGCGAAACGACCGGTAACGCAGGCGGCCGAAGGCGAACTCGGTTTTCTCGGCGGCGTCGGGAGGATCGTCGGCGGGATTCTGCATCTCATACTCGTAGCGTTCCGAGTGGCGGTGCTGGAAGGCGTAGGCCGATCCCCACACCACCAGCGCGAACGCGAGCGCGAGTGCGAGGCGGCGAGTCAACGGTCCTCCGTGCCCAAAGATATCATTACAAGGCATGGCCGCGCCGCGACTGTTCCTGATCGACTCCTACGGCTTCATCTTCCGCGCCTACCACGCGCGCGCCCGCGCCGCCGTGCAGATCATGCGCACCAGCAAGGGACTGCCGACCGAGGCGGTGTACATCTTTCACAACATGATCCGCAAGCTCATCGAGGCGCACCGTCCCGGCTACGTCGCGGCCGTGTTCGAGAAAGGGCCGTCGTTCCGCGAGCGGGAGTTCGCCGAGTACAAGGCCAATCGTGCGGCCATGCCCGAAGAGCTCGCGCAGCAGATTCCCTACGTGCGGCGGCTGCTGGAGGCCATGCGCATCCCGATCCTCGAATACCAGGGCTTCGAGGCCGACGATGTTATCGGCGCGATCGCCAGGCGCGCGAGCGAAGCCGGCGCGGAGGTCGTCATTGTCTCCAGTGACAAGGATCTGCTCCAGCTCGTCAACGAGCGCGTCTCCATGCTCAACCCGATGAAGGACGACCTCTGGTACGACCCGCCGAAAGTCGCCGAGTTCCTCGGCGTAGCGCCCCATCAGGTCGCCGACCTGCTGGCGCTCAAGGGCGACAGCGTCGACAACATTCCCGGCGCGCCCGGCATCGGCGAGAAGGGCGCGCGCGACCTCATCGTCGAGTTCGGCTCGGTGGAGGCGCTGCTGGAGCGGACCGCCGAGGTGAAGAGCAGGAAATATCGCGAGAGCCTCGAGAATCACCGCGAGCAGGTGCTGCTCAGCAAGCGCCTGGCGACGGTCGACACCACGGTACCCATCGAGTGGACCCTGGAATCCGTCGCCGCGAGCGAGCCCGACGTCGACGCGCTGCGCGAGGTCTATCGAGAGCTGGAGTTCCGCAAGCCGCTCGAGGAGCTGGGTCCGGCGGGCCCGCCCGCCGAAGTCGACTACCGGTCGCTCGAATCGGCCGGGGAGATCGCCGCTTGGATCGCTGCGGTTCCCGAAGGCGCAACGGTTGGCGTCGCGCTCGCGACCGAGGGCGAAGGAGTTTTCGAGACCATGGCTCTCGGCCTGTCGGCGCGTGCCAACGAGGGACGGCGCATTCCCGTCGAGTCGATCGCCGCGGCTCGCGCTTTGCTCGAGGACGAGTCACGCCCGAAGGCCGCGCACGACGTCAAGTCGGCGATCGTCGAGCTGGCGCGGCACGGAGTCGAGGCCCGGGGATTCACCGACGACGCCATGCTCTACGCGTTCCTGCTCTCGGCCGATCCGGGAGTAACCTCGCCGGCGACGGTCGCCGCCCGCCACCTGGAGCGGCGCCTCTCGGGCGGCGTCGAAGAGCTGGCCGACTGCGCGCTTCAGGCGGCGATGCGCCTGCGCGGCGAGGTCGAGGCGCGCGGGCTGCGCGAGGTGTACGAAAAAATCGACCTGCCGATCGCCCCGGTGCTGGCGCGCATGGAGCGCACCGGAGTGCGCATCGAGCCCGCGGCGCTGCGCGCTCTCTCGACGCGCATGGAAGCCGAAGTCGAGCGGCTCCAGGCGGGTGTCTTCGAGCAGGCCGGGCATCCCTTCAATCTGAACTCGCCGCAACAATTAGGCAAGGTTTTGTTCGAGGAGATGAAGCTCCCCGCGCCCGTCCGCTATGGGCGAGGCAAGACCATCTCGACCGCCGCCGACGTGCTCGAAGATCTCGCGCCCGAATACCCGATCGTGCGGCTGGTGCTGGAGTACCGGCAAGTCGCGAAACTCAAGAACACCTACGTCGACACGCTGCCCGGCCTGATCCGCCATTCCACCGGCCGCCTGCACACGACTTTCAACGAGGCCGGATCGGCGACGGGACGAATATCGTCGTCGAATCCGAACCTCCAGAACATTCCGATCCGCACTGAGCTGGGCCGGGAGATCCGCGCGGCTTTCGTGCCGGAGCCGGGATGGAAGCTGCTCGTCGCCGACTACTCGCAGATCGAGCTGCGCCTGCTCGCGCACCTCTCTCGCGACCCGGTGCTCGTCGCCGCGTTCGTCCACGGCGAGGACATCCACACGCGCACCGCCGCCGAGGTCTTCGGCGTGCCGCCTCTGATGGTCACGCCGGAACACCGCCGCAATGCCAAGGCGGTGAACTTCGGGATCGTCTACGGGCTGAGCGCCTTCGGCCTTGCGGCGCAGCTCGGCATCCCGCAGGCCGAAGCCGCCGAATACATCCGCAGCTACTTCGAGCGCTACGCCGGCGTGCGCCGGTTCATCGACCAGACCATCGCCGAAGTGCGCCGCACCGGCGTCACGCGGACGATTCACGGCCGCCAACGTCCCATCCCCGACATGAACGCGCGCAACGCCGCCGCCCGGGGCTTCGCCGAGCGTACCGCCGTCAACACGCCGCTCCAGGGCACGGCCGCCGATCTCATCAAGCTCGCCATGATCCGCATCGACGCGATGCTCACAGAGAGCGGGCTCCGCACGCGGATGCTGCTTCAGGTGCACGACGAGCTGGTCTTCGAGTCGCCGCCCGAAGAGGCCGCCGAGGTCGCCCGGCTGGTCAAGCGCGAGATGGAGTCCGTGTACCGGCTCGAGGTGCCGCTGGTGGTCGACGTCGGCCTCGGGGACAACTGGAGGGATGCGAAGTGAACCTAACCGCTGGAGCGTTCGTCTGTCTAAGTTACGAAAGGAGAGCCTCGCGTGACTGAATTCCTCCGCAACCGGGCCGCCGACGTGAAATTCGCCTTCCGCATGATGTCCAAAAACCGCGGCTTCACCGCCGTCGCCGTGCTGTCGCTCGCCCTCGGCATCGGGGCCAATACCGCGATTTTCACGCTCGTCGACGCCGTCATGCTGCGGATGCTCCCCGTCAAGGAACCCGAGTCGCTCTACGTCATCGCCACCAACCCGGAGCGCCCGCGCACCTCCTGGAATTACCCCGATTATCTCGCCCTCCGCGACCGGAGTCGCGCCTTCTCCGGCGTGATCGCCTATAGCGGGCCCGGACCGCAAGGCTTCGGCGCCAAGTCCGGTTCCGGCGAGCGCACCGAGGTCGCCTTCGGCTCCTTCGTCTCCGCCAATTACTTCGAGGTGCTGGGCGTCGAGCCCGCCGTCGGACGCCTCTTCAACATCGATCAGGAGCGCGTCCTCGGCGGCGCGCCTTACATCGTCCTCGGCTACGACTTCTGGCGGCGCCGCTTCACGGCCGACCCCCGCGTCGTCGGCATGGACGTGCGCATCAACGGCTATCCGTTCACGATCGTCGGCGTCGCGCGCTCCGGCTTCACGGGCCTGGAAGTCGGCGCGTCCCCCGATTTCTACGTGCCCGCCGTGATGCGATCGGAGGTTACCGGCAATCGCAACTGGAACAACCGGCATAGCTGGTGGCTGTACGCGATGGGGCGGCTGAAGCCCGGGGCGACCGTCGCGCAGGGGAACTCGGAGCTGACCGTCATCAACAAGGCGCAGGAGGATAACGACCGCCGCTCCCGCCCCGCCTCCGAAGCGAAGTACGTCAACACCGGCCCGCCGGTCCATCTGCTGCCCGGCGCGACCGGCTATTCCGGCATGCGCAACCGCCTCGAGAAGCCTCTCTGGGTGCTGATGATCGTCGTCGGCGTAGTGCTCCTGATCGCCTGCGCCAACGTCGCGAACCTGATGCTCGCGCGCGCGGCCTCGCGCCGGCAGGAGATCGCCGTGCGCCTCGCGATGGGCTCGGGACGCGGCCGCCTGCTGGCGCAACTGCTCACGGAAAGCACGCTCCTCGCCGTTCTCGGCGGCGCAGCGGGACTCGTGGTCGCCTACTTCGGCGTCCAGGTGCTCGTCGGCCTGATGCCGTCGAGCGGCTGGCAGAATTCCTTCATCGACACCGAGCCCGACCTGCGCATGCTGGGCTTCACCTTCGGAGTCTCGGTGTTGACCGGAATCCTGTTCGGCCTCGCGCCCGCGGTTGGCGCGGCGCGCACCTCGCTGATGTCAACCATCCGCCAGGAGAGCGGCGCGTCCGATTCGCGCGCCAGGATGCGGCTGCGCAAGACTCTGGTGATCGTGCAGGTGGCGCTGTCGCTGCTGCTGTTGATTGGCGCCGGATTGTTCATGCGCAGCCTGCGCAATCTGCATACGCTCGACGCCGGCTTCCGCCGCGACAGTCTCCTGTTCGTCTTCGCCGACCCCACGCGCAACGGCTACAAGGGGCAGCGCACCCGAGATTTCTACGAGCGTCTGCGCGAGCGCGTCGAGGCCATCCCCGGCGTGCGCACCTCCGTGCTCGCGAGCATCGTGCCGCTGGCGGGATCGCGCTGGAATAGCTGGGTGTCGGTCCCGGGATACGTCCCCAAGGCTGGCGAGCGCTCGCTGGTCGACATGAACACCGTCAGCCCTCGATTCTTCGAGACATTCGGCATTCCCATCGTCCTGGGCCGCGACTTCCGCGCCGAGGACAGCCCCGCGACTACACCCGATCCGCCGGCGACGCCGCCCCGCCCCGGCGAGGTTTCCCCGCACGAGATCGCCGGACCGAAGGTGGCGATCATCAACGAGAGCATGGCGAAGAAGTACTTCGCGGGCCGCAACCCGATAGGCCAGCGATTCTCGAACACCGAAACCTACAAGCCGGAGGTATCTTTCGAGATTGTCGGCGTGGTGAAGGACGCCCATTATTTCGGCCTGCGGGAGGTTACCGAGCCGATGGCCTACAAGGCGATCTGGCGCACCAACGCGGGCTCGCAGAATCTCTGCATCCGTACCACCAACGATCCCGCGCGGATGATCGAGGCCGTGCGCCGCGAAGTCGCCGCGATCGACCCGGGCGTGCCGGTGTTGCGCACGCGCACCATGGAGCAGCAGGTCGACACCAACGTCCTTCAGGAGAAGATCGTCGCGACGCTTTCCACCTTCTTCGGCATACTGGCGCTGCTGCTGGCTTCGGTGGGACTCTACGGCGTGATGGCGCAGTCGGTGACGCGGCGCACGCGCGAGATCGGCATCCGCATGGCGTTGGGGGCTCAGCGCGGCGGGCTGCTGTGGCTGGTGCTGCGCGACTCGCTCGCGATGGTCGTCATCGGCGCGCTGATCGGCGTGCCGGCGGCGCTGGCGCTGACGAAGTACGTCGCCACGTTTCTCTACGGCATCGGCCAGCGCGACCCGCTCGCCATGACGCTGGCGACGGCGGTGCTGTTCGGGGTGGCGATGTTCGCGGCGTACCTGCCCGCACGGCGTGCCAGCCGCGTCGACCCGAATGTCGCGCTGCGGTACGAGTAGGCCCCGCTACTTTCCGTACACTCCCGTCACGGCGCGGCCGGGCAGCGCACCCGCGACCGTCTTGCCGTCGCGCACCACGGCGACGCCATTGACGATGACGTGGTCTATTCCCGCCGAAAAGCTGAGCCCCTTCTCGAAGGTCGCGGTGTCGCGCACGGTCGAGGCGTCGAACACGGCGATATCGGCGTCGGCGCCGATGCGCAGTCGTCCCTTGTTCTTCATCGCCGGGGCGATGGCCTCCAGGCGCTTTGCCGGCATCAGCGTCATCTTGCGGAGCGCCTCCATCAGCGGCATCGCCTTGCGCTCGCGCGAATAGTAGCCGAGCGCGCGCGTGAACGTCCCGGCGCTGCGCGGATGCGCCAGGGGCGCGTACGGCATCCCGTCGGAGGCGACCATCACGAACGGCGCGGCCATGGCCCGCTCGATCCACTCCGGTTTCATCACATGCATGATGACGATGCCGCCCTGCTTCCGGTAGCGCTCGAACGATTCCTTGGTGAGCCGCTCGCCGGTGTTCTGCCATTGGAGGTCGCCGTAGGAGATCGCCAGGCGTTGCTGCCAGCCGTCGTCGAAGATGGTCGATTCGAGAAATGTCGACGCGGCGGTATAGGGGTAGGCCTCAGTCGTGATGTCCAGCCCGCGGGCACGGGCTGAGGCGATCATCTCGAGCGTCAGCGGGATCGCCCCCAGGCTCACGCTGTTGAGATGGACGATGTGAAGCGACGCCCCAGTGGCGGCGGCGTTCGAGATCACTTCCTGAATCGAATCGACGCCCATGCCGCGCACGTGGCAGTAGATCGGGACCTTCCATCGTGCCGCCATCTGGAATACGCGGAAGATCTCCTCGCGCGACGCGCCCGGATAATACTGGTGCGCCATCCCGATTCCCAGCGCTCCCTCGCGAAGCTGGCGCTCCATCTCGGCGGCAAGATTGGTGATTTCTTCCGGGCGATCGAGCGGTTGGTATCGTCCTTTCTGCGAAATCGTATTCCAGCGCACGGCCGATTCCTGACCGGTCGACGAGCGGATGGCTTGCACGGCGGCGGCGTGTTCCTTCATCACGGCAACGCGGGCCGCGCCGTGCGAGACGGTCGCGCCGTAGTTGAGGATCGAACCCTTCCCGCGCTCGCGCAGAAACTCGCCGGTGAACGGTGCGCCAACCTCCAGTTCGAGAGCCGTGGTGACGCCGTCGTGAGCCTGGTATTCGTTGGCCTGATTCGTCTGCCCGTGGGCGTGCAGGTCGATGAACCCCGGCGCGACCACTCGCCCGCTCGCCGCCAGCGTTATCTTCCCTCTCAGCCGCTGCGCCGAGATCGCCGCGATCCTTCCGGCGCGTACGCCGACGTCGCGAACGGCGTCGACGCCCGACTCCGGGTCCATGACGCGGCCGCCGGTGACGACCAGGTCGAACTCCTGCGCCGCAACGGGCAGCGCGGCCGCGAACACCAACGCGGCGATGCGGCATGTCGACACGAGTTCACCTCCTGACCGGCGACCCGCCAGTATACGATAGTCCCGATGGTTTCGCGCCGGGTCTGCGTTGCCGCGCTGCTGCTCTCCGCCAGTTGCTCGCCGCCGCCGGAGACGAAGAAGACCGAAACGCCCAAAGCGCCGGCGAAGCCGCCCGAGGCCTATCGCGTGAAGTTCGAGACGACGCGCGGCGACTTCGTGATCGCGGTGAAGCGCGAGTGGGCGCCGAACGGCGCCGACCATTTCTATCGCCTAATCGACGGGCGTTTCTACGACGGTGTCCGGTTCTTCCGCGTCGTGCGGAACTTCGTCGCGCAATTCGGCATCAACGGCGACGTGAAGACCAACCAGTTGTGGGGCTCCGTCGCCATCCCCGACGATCCCGTGAAGCTCTCGAACCGCAAGGGCACGATCGCCTTCGCCAAGCTCGGGCCGAACTCGCGCCGCACGCAGGTCTTCATCAATCTGCGCGACAACCGCGCGCTCGATAAGGACGGATTCGCGGCCTTCGGCCAGGTGGTCGAGGGGATGGAAAACGTCGAGAAGTTGTGGTCGTCCTACGGGGAGACGTCGAACCGCGGCGGCGGCGGACCCGATCCGACTAAGATCGAGCTGCGGGGCGCAGCCTATCTCGACGCGCAGTTCCCGCGCCTGGACGCGATCGTCAGGGCCACCGTTGTACAGTAGTCGCATGAAGCGGCGAACGTTTCTCGAAGCCACGGCGGCGGCGCTCGGCACGAGCGTCAAGGCGCTGGCCGACCTGCCGATGCCCATGACGGAACTCGGAAAGTCGGGCCTCGTCGTCAGCCGGTTCTGCCTCGGCGGTTATCACATGGCCGTCCAGGGCGACGAGGAAGGCGTGCGCATCATCCGCCGCGCGCTCGACCTCGGCGTCAACTTACTCGACAGCGCGCACAAGTATCACACGGCCGCAGCGACGAGATCTACGGCAAGGCGCTTTCCGGCGGGTTGCGGCAGAAGGTGATCCTCATGTCGAAGGCGCACCTGCGCGATCGCGACGGCGCCATGCGGCAGCTCGAAGAGACACTCACGCGCATGAAGACCGATTACCTCGACCTCTGGCAGTGTCACGAGGTGTCGACGCACGCGGAGGTCGAGAGAATCTTCGGCCCCGGCGGCTCGCTCGAAGCCTTCGTCAAAGCGAAGGAACAGGGCAAGGTGCGGCACATCGGCTTCACAGGCCACCACGACTACACTGTCCACCAGCGCCTGCTCGAAGGCTACGACGGCTGGGAGACCGTGCAGCACCCGGTCAACCTGATCGACCCGCACTATCTCAGCTTCATCGCGAACTTCCTTCCGAACGCGGCGAAGAAGGGACTCGGGCGCATCGGCATGAAGTCGAACGCCATCGGCGAGATCACGAAGAACAAGGTGGCGGCCATCGCCGACTGTCTGCGCTTCGCCTGGAGCCAGGAGATCGACACCCTGGTGTCGGGAGTGGAGTCGACCGGGCAGCTCGAAGAGAATGTCGCTGCGTGCAAAACGCACAAGAAGATGTCGAAACAGGAAATCACGATCCTGTTGCACCGCACGCGGCAGGGGAAGTACGGTCCGAAGATCGAGCGCTACAAGAAACCCGAAGCGGGGGCGAGGTTTCGACCACACCGCGACGGCGAGGTCTGACTCTCCAGTCAAAATCGCGCACAACGCAGCGGGGCGCGAGCGTTGACTGCCAGGATGGAGCGCGCCCCGTTCTGTGCGCTCAGAGCCGCTTCAACTCCTCGCGCGCGCGATCCCGCCACTTGCGCACCTGCCCGGCGCGATACGACGGGGCCGTCGCCACGGCTTCGATCGCACGCTCGAATGCCGACCGCGCCTCCTTCGTCCGGCCCACCCGCACCAGCGCCTGCCCGTAGAACACCAGTCCCTCGGGGTCGTACTCGCGGCGGTCGACGAACGCCTCCAGGCGCCGCAGCGCCTCCTCGGCATTGCCCAGCGCGAGATGCGCCGCACCCAGCTCGCGCAGCACCTCCCCGCTGCGCGCCTTCTCGTTGATGCGCGCGGCGCGATCGAGCAGGGGCAGCGCTTCGGCGGCGCGATCCGTCTCGCGCAACAGGCGGCCGAGCGAGAGCAGGTAGTCGGCGTCGTCGGGTTCGATCTCGACGGCCTTGCGGAAACGCGTCTCGGCCTCGCCGGAGTTGCGGCGCTGCTCGTAAATGAGCCCGAGCTGGTAATGCGCATCGGCGTCGCGCGGATTGAGTGTGGTCGCCTCCAAATGGCGGCGAAAGCTCTGCTGATGCGAGAGGCCCGAGCCGAGACCCGCGACGCTCGACCCGAATCGCAAGTACAGCCAGTAGGCGATGCACGGCGTCGCGAAGCCGAACATGCCGAAGCCGATGAATCCGGACAGAAACCCGGCGGCGACGCACCCGGCCGACGCCGCGGCCGCCGTCACCAGTCCGCTCGCGAAGCTGCCGCCCGGCACACTCCGCAACACGCAGGTTGCGAGTGCGAGAAAGTAGACGAAGGCCGCGCTCTTGAGCATCAACGCGGAATTCGTCGCGCCGCGAGCGCCGATCGCCACGCGGGCAATGGCGAAGGGCAGGTGCGCCGCGCCCCATGCCAACAGCAGGCAGGTGGCGGCGCCGGCGTAGTCTCGCTCCAGCACCAGCCGCGTCGGCCCCAGCGATCCCCAGCGCGCCAGCGCGACAATGGCGATCGGCGTGAACAGGCAGGTGACGAAGAAGATCTCGCCGAGCGATCGCGAAGGCGCCAGGCCTACGATGTCACGCAGGACATTCTCCGGCGCCTCCTCGAACGCCTCCGCGCCCCGGTGCACTCCCACGCGATCCGGCGCGATCATGAGCACCGCTACCGCCGCCGCCAACAGCACGGCCATCCAGAAGCGTCCATGGTCGAGCGTCCGCGAGGGCGCGTCAAGCGGCTTGGTGTAGTAGGCGAGGAGCAGCTTGACGAAGTCCACGCTAGAACCTCGCGCCGCCGCTGACGACGAGCACTTCGCCGCTCACGTAGTCGGAAAGCGGCGAGCAGAAAAACAAGACCGCGCCCGCGGCCTCTTCGGGAGTCCCGAGCCGGCCCAGCGGTACGCGATTCGGCGCCGCGTCGCGCAGACCCGGCTGCACGCCGATGCGAATCTCGCGGCCCTTCATCTCGATCTTCGCCTCGGGCGAATCGATCGGCGTCATCAGGCGCGTGTCGATTAGTCCGAAGGCCACGCAGTTCACGTTGACGTTGTAGCGGCCCCATTCCTTGGCCATCGTCTTGGTGAGGCCCACCACCGCCGCCTTGCCGCTCGCGTAACCCGCCTGTCCGGCGTTGCCGTCGGTGCCGGAAATCGAGCTGATGTTGACCACCTTGCGCATCACGCGCTCGCCCGCGGCCGCCTCCTTTTTCGCCGTCTCCCGCATCCAGCCCGAGACCGCGCGCAGAATGCGGAACGGCGCCACGGCGTGAATGTCGAGCATCGCCTGGAACTGCTCATCGGCGGTCTTCTGGATGACGTTGTCCCAGGTGTAGCCCGCGTTGTTGACGATGATGTCCACGCCGCCGAACTTCGCCAGCATCGTCTCGACGAGCCGCTGGGGAAATCCCGGCTCCGTCAGGTCGCCGGCGAGGCCCAGGGCGTGCGCGCCGCGTACCCGCAGAATCTCCTCGGTCTCGCGCGAGACGCCGGCGTCGACGTCGTTGACGAACACCGCCGCCCCCGCAAGTCCCAGTCCCTCGGCGATCGCGCGTCCGATGCCGCGTCCGGCGCCCGTGACCAGCGCCCGCTTGTCCTTCAGTGAGAACATCGCCAGCAGGTTATCACGCCGCGCCGCGGCCCGCCTTGATCTCGCCGTCCGGCGACAGCGGTCACTTACCCACGGCGGCCTGCCAGTTGACCAGGACTCTAAGGGTGAATTGCGCTGCCGCGTCCGGCAGCAAGGCAAGAATCCTTTCGCCGTCCCGGGTTACGTCATAGGCATAGGTGAAGTCTCCCTGCGGGTTAGCCACCCGGAACAGCGGCACAGGAATGCCAAACTCCAATCCACGGGGCGTGGCGCGGACAACCACAGCCATCAGCATGCCATCGTCCGCACTATAGAATAACTCCCTTCCATCCGGCCGCCAGCGCGGACGGCTGCCGCCGCCGGGCGACACCTGCCATTTGAGTCCGCCCGCCGGAAGGGCCTGAACATAGACCTCCCGCCGGCCCGATTCGTCCGATGTGTAAACCACCCATCTGCCATCCGGCGAAAACTGTCCCTGAAATTCGTCGGAAGGTGTTTTCAGATATGGCTCCGGTTTTCGATCGCCGCCCGCCGGTGTGAGCCAGAGGTCATATCGCGACTCAGGGGATGACACGGTGTACAGGATCGTGCGCCCATCGGCAGACCAATCGTTGATGTAAACCGCGAACTTCGATTCCAGGATTCTCGTTTCCTGACCCGCGCCATTCGCCGGGCGCCTGGCAAGGAAGGGCAGAGCAGCGCCGAGATGATAGGCGAGGGTCTGTCCTTCCGGCGACCAAACGGCGACCCAGCCTTTTCCTTCGCTCGTGACCCGATTCTGGACGCCACGGGCCAGATCCACCTTCCAGATGTCACGGTTGCCGGAGGGATCGTTCACCGATACGGCTGCATCCTTGCCGTCCGGAGAGAGGCGCACGGCAGCGTACCGCTGCGGCTGTCCCACCACGTTCGTCGCCCGGCCCTCGCGGTTGAGCCATGCCAGTTGCGAGTGATTGCCCCCGCCGCTGTAGAGGATTGTCCCGTTGCTGGAAACCGAAAAAAAATGATAACCGGAGAAGATGTTCGATTGATCGAACTCCATTACCGGGAAAGGCGTCCCCAGGAGTTGCTCCTTTGCGGGATCGAACTCTTGGCCTCTCAAGCTGCTCCCGTCGGCCCAAAGCAGGTATCCCGACCTTTTGTCCGGCGCCGGTGAATAGGAAGGTCCACTCACACTACTGACGAGTCTCGTTCTGGCCTGCGGGCGATCCAGTGAACTCATGTAGACGGCGCCCTGGGCATTCCTGCCTTGTGCCCAGTAAAGAAACCTGCGGCCATCGGGCAGGAATTGAGGCCAGCGGTAACTGATTTCCTCCGCTGCGTTCAGCTCGTTCAACGGAACTGGCGTTCCACCGGAGGCCGCCAGTCGCTTGAGTCCGGAATTCCCAAGGTGACCAAATACGATGGTTCCGTTCGAGCTCCAGGCTCCGCCGGCGCCCTGCCACACATCGGCGATCGCAACCGGCGGCCCACCGGAAACCGCGATGCGCTTGAGCTTGCCTTGGGCAAAGAAGGCGATCGAGCGGGAGTCCGGCGACCAGAACGGGAACGATGCGCCTTCGGTTCCCTGCAGCTCTCGCGCCTCCAGCGAGTCGACCGGTCGAAGCCAGAGCCTGCGGCCTCCTCGGGAGTCAGCCACGAACGCGAGCAGCCGCCCGTCGGGAGAGATCGCACTGCTCCCGACGCTGCCCAGTACGAGGGTCGTGCCTTTGGGCGGGTCGACCTGGAAATGAATGGCCTCCTGCTTCGGCGTCGACGGCCGCCACGTTGTCCACAGTGCGATCGCCACAGCGGCGGCAACTGCCATGGCAGCGACAACCCAGGCCGCGGGGAATCCCCTTCGTATTGGGGCAGGCGACGCGATGAGAGTATCCGAGAGGCGCTCGCGGGCAAGTCGCAATTCGCGATACAGGTCCCGCGTCGAGTCGTATCGTTCGCCGGGATCCTTCGCCAGGCAGCGCTCCACCACCCACCGGATCGGCGCCGGAACCGCGGCGGGCAGCGGATCGACATTCTCGCGAATGATGGCGGTCATGGTCTCGGCGACGCTGGCGCGATGAAACGCGGGCTTCCCCGTTGCCATTTCGTAGACGATCAGGCCGAAGGAAAACTGATCGCCTCGCGCGTCGGTCGGCTCACCGCGCGCCTGCTCGGGTGCCATGTACCGCGGCGTTCCCATTACCGAGCCTTCCACAGTCAGGACATTGGTGACGGTCGCATTGGCGCCGGCCGCCGCCACCTGGCGGGCCAGTCCGAAGTCGAGGATCTTCACCCGGCCTTCCCGCGTCACCAGAATGTTGTCGGGCTTCAGGTCGCGGTGGACGAAACCGGCCGCGTGCGCCGCCGCCATGCCGTCGGCCACCTGCACGGCGAGATCGAGCAGCTTGCGCGGGTCTTCCACGGGCGCAAGCGGCGTCCCCTCGACGTATTCGAGCACCAGGTAGCTCTCGCCGCCCGGCAACGATCCGACGTCGTGGAGCTGGCAGATGTTGGGATGGTTCAACGCCGCCACGGCGCGTGCTTCCCGCTCGAATCGTTCGTTGAATTTCTCGTGCGAGAACTTGATCGCCACGTCGCGATGGAGGCGCGTGTCGCGGGCCTTGTACACCGCGCCCATGCCGCCGGCGCCGATCGGGGCGAGGATTTCGTACGGTCCGAGGCGCTCACCCGGCGACGGCATATTCTCTCACGCGGCCGCGGCCGCGCCCACCACTTCGCCGACCGCCTCCAGCGCCGTCTCGCAATCGGCGCGGGTGACGTCGTAGTGCGTCACCATGCGCACCTGCGTCGCGTTGATGCCGTTGGCGAGCACCCCGCGCTCCTTGAGTCGCGCGCTGAACGCCGCTGTCGGCATTCCTGTGCGGGCGATGTCGAAGATCACGATGTTGGTCTGGACGCGCGACGGGTCGACCGAAATGACCGGCAGCCGCGACAGCCCGAGTGCCAGCAGCCGCGCGTTGGCGTGATCCTCGTGCAACCGCGCGGGCTTCTCCTCCAGCGCGATCAGCCCCGCCGCCGCCAGCACCCCCGCCTGCCGCATCCCGCCGCCGAGCCGCTTGCGATAGAGCCGCGCCTCGTCGATCGCCGCCGCCTCGCCGACCACCATCGATCCCGCGGGTGCGCCCAGCGCCTTCGAGAGACAAAACATCACAGTGTCGACTTTGCCGGCGATCTCGCTCACCGGCCGCCCAAGCGCAGCCGCCGCGTTGAAGACGCGCGCGCCGTCCATGTGCACCTTAAGTCCCCGCTCGTGCGCGCCGTCGCAGATTTCATCGATCACGTCGACCGGCATGACCGTCCCGCCCGCCATGTTGTGCGTGTTCTCGATCTCGATCAGCCCCGTCGGCGCCCAGTGCGGGCCGAGCGGCCGGATCTCACGGCGAATCGCGTCCCATCGCAGGATGCCGTCTTCGGCGAAGATCGGCCGCGCCAGGCACCCCGAGAACCAGCCCATCATGGCGAGCTCGTAGTTGAGTACGTGCGAGCGGGCCTCGCAGATCACCTCCTGGCCGTGGCGCGTGTGAACCTTGACGGCGACCGTGTTGCCCATGGTGCCGGTCGGCACGAAGAGGCCGGCTTCTTTCCCGAGAATCTCGGCGGCGCGCTGTTCCAGGCGGTTGACGGTGGGGTCCTCGCCGTAAACGTCGTCGCCGACTTCGGCTTCGGCCATGGCGCGCCGCATCGCCGCCGTCGGCTTCGTCACGGTGTCGCTGCGCAGATCAATGAACCGGGTCATATGTATTTACGAACTCCTGAAATACTTCATTCGAGAGCAGCACGCCGCGGCGCGAAAGCCGCAGCAGGCCGCCCTCGCTCTCGAGCAGCCCGCCGTCGACGAAGCGGCGGATCGGCGCCTCGTAGCGGGACCACTCCGATGCGTCGGGACGAATCCCTGCGCTCAATCGCAGTCCCAGGAAGAATCGCTCCTCGCCGGCGTTCGCGCGGGTTTCCTCGACGCACGCGCTTCCCGCGTGCACGCGCTGCACGTACTCAGCCGCCGATTCCGCGTTGCGCCGCCGGATCACACCGTCGAACGAGTGCGCGTCGGCGCCGAAGCCCACGTACGGCTCGCGCCGCCAATACTTCAGGTTGTGGCGCGACTCGAACCCGGGCCGCGCGAAGTTGGAAATCTCGTATCGGACCAGACCTAGCGCCGCCAGCCGGTCCACCGCCGTCTCGTAGAGCGCGACCGTCGCCTCCTCGGAAGGCAGCGACCCCGCGCCGTATCGCACTCCGCCGAGCAGCGCTTCGCCGCCCAGCCGGCTGTCCTCGTCGATCTCCAGCATGTAGACCGAAACGTGCGGCGCCTCCAACCTTTCGATCCAATCGATCGACTCGCCCCAACTTGCGGCGGTCTGGTGCGGCAAGCCGGCGATCAGGTCGACGTTGAAGTTCGCGATGCCCGCATCGCGCAGCGCGCGCACGTCGTCAGCGACCGTCCCGGCCGTGTGCCGCCGCCCCGTCTGCGCCAGTTCGCGCGCGACGAACGACTGCGCGCCGAGGCTTACGCGCGCGATTCCGAGCTCGGCCCACGCGCGCGCCGCGTCCGGCGAAAAACTCCCCGGCGCAGCCTCGATAGTCGCCTCCCGCCACGGGCGGCCGGGCAGGCCTTCGAGTATTCGCGCGAGCGCCGGCGCATCGAGCCGGCTGGGCGTGCCGCCGCCCAGGAACACGGTCTCGGGCGTCCACTCCCAGCGATGCGCGCCGATCTCGGCGGCCAGCGCGTCGACGTAAGCCGCCTCCAGGTCGCGCGGCAGCACGCCCGAGGCGAAGTTGCAGTAGGTGCACTTCTGATCGCAGAAGGGATAGGAAACGTAGACCCCGGCCATCTACAATTCGACGTCGGCGTCGACCTGCCGTCCGATGGCTTCCTCGAGCAGTTGCTTGAGGGTCTGGCCGGTGGCGTTCAGCACGAAGGTGCGCTCCACCTCGTCCCAATCGAGCTTGTAGCTTTTCGAGTGCGCCGACACCCAGATCTGCCGCACCGGGGCGTTCGGGCTGACGACGAACTTTCCCGGGGGATTCTCGAACTCCACGGTGATGGCGCCGCTGTGGTCGGCGTCGAATCCGTAGTCGTCGCCGGCGCTGAGGAGGGCGCGGTAGAGCTTGCCGAGAACGTCGTCGGCGCGCTTCTGGAATTCCTGGTCGTCCATGTGGGCGTTACCACACAAGGTAACAGAATCCGCCCGGAATGTTGCCGGAGTATCTGAAACTTCCCGGCCTGGGGGGCATCTGCTAACCTTGGGTTTCCCATGGAAGCCGCCTGCCTGCGCCACACCGAGCTCCCCCACACCTCGCGGCTTTTCGCCGATTTCTGCTACCGCTTCGATCGCGTGGCGCCCTTCTACGAGCACGACCACAGCGACCCGGCGGCCTACGCCCGCGCGGCCGCGCGGATCGACTATCCCGACGACCGCCGCGCCGCCATGGTCGACGTGCTGCGCGCCCAGAATCCGTCATCGCCGGAGCTCGACCTGCTGGCGCGGCCGGACACCGTGGCGGTCGTCACCGGTCAGCAGGTCGGCCTGTTCTCCGGCCCCTGCTACACGATCTACAAGGCGCTTACCGCGGCCCGCATCGCCGCGCGATTGAACGCCACCGGCGTCCCTGCTGTCGCGGTGTTCTGGCTCGCCACCGAGGACCACGACCTCGCCGAAGTCGATCACTGCTGGACGTTCGACCAGGGAATGAACCCGCGCCGGCTCGCCATGCCGGCGTCGAACGGCGTTCCGCGCCCGGCGGGAACGGTCACGGGCGACTATCCGGTCGCCGCGCTGCGCGCGTCGCTGGCGGGCTTCGAGCACGGAGAAGAGGTCGCCGCGCTTGTCGAGGAGGCCTACGCGCCGGGGACGACGCTGGGCGAGGCTTTCCCGGCGCTTCTCCGGCGGCTCCTGCCGCGCCGCGGCCTGCTGTTCCTCGATCCCATGCGCGCCGGCGTGCGCGCGCTCGCCGCGCCCATCGTCCGGCGGGCGGTCGCCGAGGCGCCGGAGATGTATCGCAGTCTCGCCGCACGCAACCGGGAGCTGGAAGCCGCCGGTTATCACGCGCAGGTGCTGGTGGAGCCGGCGACGTCGCTGTTCTTCCTGCTTGAAGACGGGAAACGCATCACGCTCAGGCGCGACGGCGGCCAATACGCCACCGGAGGACGGCGGCTGTCCTCCGCCGAGCTCGCCGATCGCGCCGAATCGCTCTCGCCGAACGTGCTGCTGCGGCCGGTCGTCCAGGATTACCTGCTGCCGACCGTGGCGTTCGTCGCCGGTCCCGCCGAGCTGGCCTATCTGGCGCAATGCGATGTCGTGTATCGCGCGCTGCTCGGGCGCGCGCCGGTGTTCGCGCCGCGCGGCGGATTCACGTTGCTCGACGCCCGCGCCGCCAAACTCCTGTCGCGTTACGGGCTGGGCGTCGCCTCTTGTTTTCATGGACTGGAGCCCCTTCGCGAGGCGATTGCGCCCCAGTTGGTCCCGCCCGATCTCGCAGGCGCGCTCGACGACGCTCGGGGATCCACCATGGACGCGCTCGACCGCCTGCGTCCGCGGCTCGCCGCCATGGATTCGACTCTTGCCGCGGCGCTCGACCGCTCCCGCGAGCGCATGTCGCACCAGTTGGCGAAGATCGCCGCCAAGGCGGCGCGGGAAGCTCTCCGCCGCGACCAGCAGGCGCTCGCCGGCGCGTCGCACTTGAACCATCTTGTGTATCCGGAGAGCCACCTCCAGGAGCGCTTCTACACGATCCTGCCTTTCCTGGCGCGCCACGGACTGGTCCTTGCCGATCGTCTCTACGAGCGCGTTCAGTTGGACTGCCCCGATCACATCGTCTCCCCGATGGATTGACCCGGCGGCGCAGCCGTCTACGCGGCGTTCTTCTATTGCATTCCCATAGGAGCCGTGCCATACTCGTCTTGGTTTCCCATAGCAGTGGGAGCCGGAACCGCCCGGCAGGGATGCCTGCCATACGAGGAGGCCCGGCATGAAGACTCGGATCGATGTCTGGCAGGGCACGCTCGCCCTGATGGTGCTGAAGACGCTGGAGGCGCTCGGCCCGCTGCACGGCTACGGGATCGCGCGGCGCATCGAGCAGACCTCGGGCGACCGCATCGCGCTCAATTACGGGACGCTGTACCCGGCGCTGCTCAAGCTCGAGCAGGAGGGATACGTTTCCGCCGAGTGGGGCCTCTCGGACAACAACCGCAAAGCGAAATTCTACGCGCTCACGCGGGCGGGGCGACGGCAGCTTCGCCGGGAAGCGGCCCAATGGACGGAGACCGCCGGGATCCTGGCGCGGTTCCTCGCCGGGGAGCGTCCGTCATGAGGCGCGCGCGGGCGTTCTTGCTGCGGCTGGGCGGATTCCTCGGAAGGCGGCGATGGGAGCGCGAGCTGTCCGAGGAAATGGAGTCGAATCTCCAGCTCCACATCGACGACAATGTGCGCGCCGGCATGACGCCGGAGGCGGCGCGTCGCGCTGCGATGGTGAAGCTAGGCGGCGTCGAGGCGGCCCGCGAGGAGTATCGCGATCGCAAGACCGTGCCGTTTCTCGCCCACCTGGCGCAGGATGCGCGCTACGCTCTACGGGCGTTCTGGCGGCAGCCGGGATTCACGGCCGTCGCGGTCATCACGCTGGCGCTGGGAATCGGCGCGAATACGGCCATCTTCAGCCTGCTGGACGCCGTCCTGTGGAAGTCGCTGCCGGTGCGCGCGCCCGAGCAACTCGTCTTGATGGATCGCTACACGGGCGCGGGCGAGGCGTATCTGCCCGGCGGCAAGTTCCGCAAGTTCTGCGGTGTCTCGTACGACCTCCTGGTGGCGATGCGCGATCGCGTCCCCCAGGTCGCCGGGACGACCACTTTTCGGCCGTCCCGCGCCATCGCCGTAATCTCCGGTGAAACGGAGCCGGTCAACACCATGGTGGTCGACGACCATTTCTTTTCGGTGCTGGGGGTCGCCGCGCACCGGGGCCGGACAATACAGCCAGGCGATTCGCGGCCGGGTGCGGTGGCGGTATTGAGTCACGGATACTGGCTGCGGCGATTCGGCGGAGCCGACGTCGTCGGGCGGTCCGTTACCGTCGGCGGCGCGCCGCACACCATCGTCGGCGTGAGCCCGCCCGAGTTCTTCGGCGTGATACCGGGGGGCGCCTTCGACATCGCGACCCCGATGACCCCCGCGGACAACCTGGCCGGCGGCAGTGGGCTCTCCTCCGATCCTCGAAGCGGCCGCCTGTTCTTCGCCATCGCCCGGCTGAAGCCCGGGGTCGACGCCACACAGGCCGATGGCGCGCTCAGCGCTTTCCTGCGGCAAACCATGACGGCCGAGGAGCTAAGGCTCCCGCCAGGGGATGCGATCGAGCGGCACCGCATCCAAACGATCCCGGCGGCGGGCGGGCTGGAGTACTTGCGGGCGCGCTTCTCGAAGCCGCTGATGGCGCTGATGGCGCTGGTCGCGCTGGTGCTGCTGGTGACGTGCTCGAACGTCGCCAACCTGCTGCTGGCGCGGTCGGCGGTACGTCAGCGCGAGATGGCGATTCGGCTGTCGATCGGCGCGGGGCGCGGCCGCCTGGCGCGGCAGCTTTTCACCGAAAGCCTGATGTTGGCGCTGGCGGGCGGAGCCCTGGGGCTGATGATCGCCTGGAGCGGTCGTGACGCGCTGATGCGGCTGGTGGCGATGGAGAGCCTGCTGCCGACCGCGCGGAACTCGCCGATCGACCCGCGGATGCTCTGGTTCACGTTGGCCGTATCGCTGGGGACCGGCATTCTGTTCGGCCTGGCGCCGGCCTGGAGCGCCGCCGGCGCCGGGATCGGCGCGATATTCGGGCGCGCGACGCACGCGGTGCGGCCGGCGTCGCTGATCAGCCGCGCGCTGGTGGTGACGCAGGTGGCCCTTTCGGTGGTCCTGCTGGTGGGCGCGGCGCAGCTGGTCCGCAGCTTTCAGAATCTCGCGGCGCTGGACGCGGGCTTTCGCCGCGACCATGTCCTGATGGTGGGCGTCAATCCACTGCTGGCGCGGTTGAGCGAACCGGAGTGCCGCGACCTCTATCGCCGCCTGTACGACCGCGTGCGCGGGCTTCCGGGCGTTGTCGCGGTGAGCTACTCGCGGATGACGCCGCTCTCGGGCGGCTCGTCGATCAGCGACATCGCGCCTCCGGGCTACGCTCCTCCGCCGGGCCAGGACATGATTATCACGTGGATGGAGTCGGTGGGACCGCGCTACTTCGAGGCGCTCGGCACGCGGATCGTCGAGGGGCGGGATTTCATCGAGCGCGACGACCAGGGTGCGCCGAAGGTGGTGGTCATCAACGAAGCCGCGGCGCGGCTCTACTTTCCCGGACGGAGTCCGATCGGCATGCGCGTCGGACGCCGGGAGAATCGCGCGGAGTTCGAGGTGGTCGGCGTGGCCGCGGACCGCCGTGCGAAGAGCCTGCGCGAGGCGCCGGGGCCGACGGTTTATCTTCCGGTCCTCCAGGCCGGCGACGCACGCGAAACGATTCTCCAAATCCGGACGGCGGGGGATCCGATGGCGCTGGCGCCCGAAGTGCGGCGCGTGATGCGCGAGCTGAATCCCGGCGTTCCCGTGATGGGCCTCGGCACCCTCGAGGAACAGGTGGACGCGTCGATGGCGAATGAGCGGATGACGGCGCTGCTGTCGTCGATGTTCGGCGCGCTGGCGCTCGTGGTGGCGTGCGTGGGACTGGGTGGGCTGCTTTCGTTCGCGGTGGCGCGGCGGACCAATGAGATCGGCATCCGGATGACGCTGGGGGCGGCGCGGGCGGACGTGACGTGGATGGTGCTGCGGCAGTCGCTGGGGCTGGTCGCGCTGGGCCTGGCCGTGGGGATTCCGTGTGCGGTGGCGGGGGCGTCGGCGGCGCGGAGTCTGCTGTTCGGGCTGGAGCCGTCGGATCCGGTGTCGATTGGGGCGGCGTCGGCGGCGCTGGCCCTGATCGCTCTGTTGGCCGCGTATGGTCCCGCGCGGCGGGCGGCGCGTGTGAACCCGATCGAGGCGCTGCGGTGGGAATGAGCTTTCAGCGGTCAGCTGTCAGCGATCAGATTTGAATTACAGTGGCTGAGGCTGATCGCTGAACGCTGATCGCTGAAAGCTATTCCTCGACCGTAATCCTCGGCCCCCTCGGGCCGCCGATCTCCTCGAGCCGCGCCAGCACGCCGTTTGCCAGCTCGTCGAACCTCCCGCCGCTCAGCGCGACCGGGTTGCCGCTGTCGCCCCCCACCCGCACCTGGGGGTCGAGCGCCAGCTCTCCGAGAAAGTGCGCCTGCATGTCGGCGGAGATGCGCCTGCCGCCGCCGGTGCCGAAGACGTCGATGCGCTGCCCGGTCCCCGGCACTTCCAGGTAGCTCATGTTCTCCACAATGCCGAGGATCTCGACGCGCACCTGCCGGAACATATTCACCGCTTTTCGTGCGTCTTCCAGCGAAACGTCCGAGGGCGTGGTGACGACGATGGCGCCCGAGAGCGGCGCCGTTTGCAGAATGGTCAACTGCACGTCGCCGGTCCCCGGCGGCAGGTCGATCACGAGGAAGTCGAGATCGCCCCAGTGCACGCCGCGCAGGAACTGCTGGATGACGCTGTGCAGCATCGGACCGCGCCAGACCAGCGGCTTGTCGCCCGGGTTTAAGAAACCCATCGACATGGCTTTCAGGCCGTACTTTTCGACCGGCACGATCTTGTCGTCGACGGCGTACGGCTGCGTCTGCACGCCCAGCATGCGCGGCACGTTGGGGCCGTAGACATCGGCGTCCATAAGCCCGACCTTGTGGCCGAGCCGCGAGAGCGCGATGGCGAGGTTCACCGAAACGGTCGTCTTGCCGACGCCTCCTTTGCCGGAGCCGACGGCGATCAAGTGCCGAACGCCAGGAATGGGCTGCTTCTGAAGTTCGGGGGGAGGTTGCGGGGACAAGAGTCGATTGTAGCGCGTGCGCCCCCGCGCGTCCCGTCGGCGATATACTATTCCCGATTGGCCGCAGCAAAGCTCATCCCCACCGCCGCCCCGGCCGCCGAGCCGGCATCCGAAGCCGAGCTTGCCCGCCGAGCGCATCGCTTCATGTCGATTCAGCGCGAGGTGGAGGACCGCATCGAGCGCAAGCTCTACCGCCAGGGCAAGGTGCTCGGCGGATGCTACGTGGGCCGCGGCCAGGAGGCCATCTGCGTCGGCGCCTCCCTGGCAGCCAGGCCCGGCGACGTGCTCTTCCCCAGCCATCGCGACCTCGGACTGTACTTCGTCCGCGGCGTCCCCATGCGCGAGGTCTTCGCCCAGTACATGGGGCGCGAAGGCGGCCTCACCCGCGGCCGCGACGGCAACATGCACATGGGCGACCTCAACCGCGGCATCGTGGCGATCATCAGCGCCATGGCGGCCTCGGTGCCCGTCGCCGCCGGCGCGGCCATGGCCCTCAAGTACCGCGGCTCGGAGGGCATCGCCATGGTGTTCTTCGGCGACGGCGCCACCAGCCGCGGCGACTGGCATGAAGGACTGAACCTGGCCGCCGTGCAAAAGGCGCCGCTGGTGCTGGTCTGTAACAACAACCAGTACGCCTACTCCACGCCGCTCGATCTCCAGATGGCGTGCCGCAACGTCGCCGACCGCGGACCCGCTTACGGAGTCCCCGCCGAGATCGTCGACGGGAACGACGCCCTCGCCGTCCACGAGGCCGCCCGCCGCGCCGCCGATCACGCCCGCGCCGGTCTTGGTCCCTACCTGATCGAGTGCAAGACCTTCCGCATGACCGGCCATTCGGCCCACGACGGCGCCGAGTACGTGCCCCAGCATCTTTGGAAGGAGTGGGAGGCCAAGGACCCCATCCGCCGCCTGGAGCGCCGCATGATCCAGGAGGGCTGGATCGCTCCGGGCGAGCTCGAAGCGCACTACGAAGAACTCCGCCGCGAAATCGACGAGGCCGTGGAATGGGCCGAGCGCAATCCGCTGCCCGACCCTGCCGGCCTGCTCGACGGCGTCTACGAGGCGCCGCGGTGACGGCCACTTACGTCGAAGCCATCCGCCAGGGTATCTGGGAGGAGATGGAACGCGATCCCAATGTGTTCCTGCTCGGCGAGGACATCGGCGTCTACGGCGGCGCCTTCAAGGTCACCCAGGGCATGCTCGACCATTTCGGACCGCGGCGCGTGGTCGATACGCCCATCGCCGAATCGGCCATCGTCGGGGCCGCCATCGGCGCCAGCTTCATGGGACTGCGGCCGGTGGCCGAGATGCAGTTCGCCGATTTCATTACCTGCGGCTTCGATCAGATCGTAAACTTCGCGGCCAAGTGCCGCTACCGCTGGGGCGCTCCGGCGCCGATCGTCGTGCGCGCGCCATCGGGCGGCGGCATCCACGGCGGCCCGTTCCACTCGCAGAATCCGGAAGCCTGGTTCGTCCACACCCCGGGATTGAAGGTCGTCCAGCCGGCCACCGCCTACGACGCCAAGGGGCTCATCAAGTCGGCCATCCGAGATAACGACCCCGTCGTTTTCTTCGAGCACAAGGCGCTCTACCGGCGCGTCAAGGAAGACCTGCCCGAGGGCGACTACACCGTGCCGATCGGAAAGGCCAAAGTGTTCCGGGAAGGGTCGGACCTGTCGATCATCACCTACGGCGCCATGGTCCATGCCGCCGCCGAGGCGGCCGATATCCTCGCGCGGGAGGGCGTCTCGATCGAAATCGTCGACCTGCGCACTTTGCTCCCCTTCGACGAGGAGACCGTCCTCGCCAGCGTCCGCAAGACCTCCAAGGCGATCGTGCTGCACGAGGCTACGCTGACCGGCGGAGTCGGCGGCGAGGTCGCGGCGCGGATCGCCGAGAAGGCGTTCGAGTCGCTGGACGGGCCTGTGGTGCGGATCGCGGCCCCGGACACCCCGGTGCCGTTCAGTCCTTCACTCGAGGAGGCGTTCCTGCCGAACGCCGCGCGGATCGTGGAAAAAGCCCGCTGGCTATATCGGTACTGAGTCGCCGTTCGATTCCTCACCGCGTGAGGCCCGTGCGACGCTCCGTGAGACCAGCTTTCGCGGATCGAACAGGTGCATCGGCCTGAACTGCCGCTGCGACCACTTGCAGTCGGCGTCGAACTGCACACCGATGAAGTAGCCGATCTCGCGATAAATGCAGTAGCGGATATGGCCGGCCAGCTCGCCGCTCGCATAGGTGATCCGCACGTTGGTGTGCAGCGGGATCGGCGATTCCAGTTGGAGGCAGGCGCCGGAGAGCGATATGTCTTCCAGGTTGGCGACCGTTCGGCGCAGCCGTCCGCCCTTGTCTTTCCATTCGACCTCGACGAGGTCGGCGCACAGAAGCCTCGGTTCCGTGCGGCGTTCCTGCGCATCCATAACATCCTAATCGGCGAACCCGGCGCGAAAATTTAGCCCCGTAATGGGACCAATCGCCTTAGCCCGCCCCCGGTGTTTCTCCCGATCCGCCGTCCGGGCGCCCTAAATCCGGTTGAAGATTTCCACCGCCTTGCCGAGCGCCTTGTGCAGCTTGATTAACGGTACCATTTTCGTCTCCCGCTGGTCGATCTCCTGCGACCGCTTAAGCACCTCGGCCGCCCGGTCCGCCGGCACGCTCACCACCCCGTCCTCCCCCGCGACGATGATGTCGCCCGGCCGGATCGTCACACCGCCGCACTCCACCGGGACCCCGCTGGCGACGCCGGCGAATCGGCCCACCGTCGACGACGGCACCACGCTCCGGGCATAGACCGGAAGTCCCAGCGCGCGCACTTCGGCCAGGTCGCGTACGCCGCCGTCGATGATGACGCCTGCCATGCCGCGCGCCTTCGCCGCCGTACCCATCAGCCCTCCCAGGCCGGCGACATCCAGTCCGTTCTCGATGACGATTACCCCGACCTCCCCCGGCTTCGAGTTGTCGATAATCCCGACCGAGTGGCGCGTGCTGAGCGTCGGTGTCGCCTGGTCGGGCGCGGCCGGTTTCAGCAGCGCCGTGGCGGCGCGACCGACGACCTGTCCCGGCACGCGGGGGCGCATATCATGGTTGAGGAAGCCGCGCCGCCCGACCACCTGGTCGACGGCGTCGGCCACCGAGGCCACCGTGGACTTGCGGAATCCGGCGATGAGCGGATCCTCGGGCGTGGCCTTGCGGGCCGCCTGAAAGCCGAATCCGGCGGCGCAGGCCGCCAGCGCTAACGCGAGATGAGTGTATCGACGATGTCTCATGGTGAAGTCATTTTAGCCGGTGGAGTGGTGGGGTGACGACAGGGCAGGTAGTCGCCGCCGAGCTTAACGCCCTCCCGCGGCGCATGGGTTCGACCGCCGGCCTGCTGCTCTACCTGCTCGTCCTGGCCGCCTTCGGCGTGCTTGTGCCGATGCGCTGGGGCTTCGAGTTCCTCAACCCTTTGGTCCTCGCCGCTTACGGGTCGATGGCTGCCTTGTTCGCCGCGCCCGTGTCCGCCGAGTCTTTTTTCGCGGCGCGGGAGGCGGCGGCGCCATCGACGTTTCGCGCCGTGGTCCTCGGCAAAGCCATTTTCATCGCCGGATGGGGCTGGGTGTCGGCCATGCTGGTCCTCGCCGCCGGACTGACTACCCTGAATATCGTCAACCGCCGCGGCGGCGACCTGCTCCCGGAGACCCTCTTCCTGGTGAGTCTTGCGCTATTCTCGGCATCCGCCGCGGCCTTCGTGACGAGCGCCGGGGCCGCGCTGGCGGCGGGCGCGAAATCGGCCGCCTCCGCCAAGCGCGCGCTGCGGACCGCCTTCCTCATGGTGCTGCTGCTGTTCGTGCTTCTGTTACGACAGGCCCCGGAGGAATGGCGATACCGCCTGATCCAGCAGTTCAGCGCCGAGCGCTTCCCGTGGTTTGCGCTGATCGCCTCGTTGCACCTGTGGTTTTTCGCGGCGCTTTTGCTGCGCGTCGCGCACTCCCGGCTCGCCGACGCGCTGCGCGATCGCGAGCATCCGCTCGGACTCGCTGGCGATCCGCCGCCGGAAGCGCGTATCATGTAACTTTCCCGGGTGTAAATTCATCCCTTTGGCTTTACGCTAATCTCAGGAGCGATCCTCTCAATGACAAATGCATCCAGAGCGCTCGCGCTCGCCCTGTTCCTTCTCGCCGCCGCCTGCGGCCCCAGGACCGAAACCAAGGAGGCCGCAAAGGCCCCCGAGCCGGCGGCCAAGCCCATCGGCGCCGTCGTCGAAATCAAGGCGCCGCTCGGCCTGCCGCCCGTTCCCGTCCCCGCCGACAATCCCCCGACCGCCGAGACCATCGCGCTCGGCCGCCGCCTCTACTACGAGAAGAAGCTCTCCATTGACGACACCGTCGCCTGCGCTTCCTGCCACCACCCCAACACCGGCTTCTCCGACGGCAAGCAGTTTTCCGACGGCGTCGCCGGCAAGAAGGGCGACCGCAACTCGCCGACCGTCTGGAACTCGGCCTACAACGCCCTTCAGTTCTGGGACGGCCGCGCGCCCAGTCTCGAGAAGCAGGCCGAAGGGCCCGTCGGCAACCCGGTCGAGATGGCCCACACCACCGCCGGCGCCGCCGCCAAGATCGACAAGGACCCCGCCTACACCCCCGATTTCGAGAAAGCCTTCGGTCCCGGAACCATCACCTATGAGAAGATCGCCAAGGCCATCGCCACCTTCGAGCGCACCGTGCTCACCGGCAACTCGCCCTTCGACAAGTACCTCTACGGTGGCGATAAGAAAGCGCTCAGCCCCGCCGCCGTTCGCGGACTGGCCGTCTTTCGCGACCCCAAGAAGGGCAACTGCGTCGTCTGCCACACCATCGAGGACAAGTACGCCCTGTTCACCGACAACAAGTTCCACAACCTCGGCGTCGGCGTGAACGCCAAGGGCGAGCTCACCGATCTCGGCCGCTTCAAGGAAACCAAGGTCGAGACCGACCGCGGCGCCTTCAAGACGCCCACGCTGCGCAACATTGCGCAGACCGGGCCCTACATGCACGACGGGAGCCTGAAGACCCTGAAGGACGTCATCGACTTCTATGTCGGCGGCGGCAACTCCAATCCGCACCTCGACAAGGAAGTCAAGGCGCTCGACTTCCTCACCAAACAGGAGCGGGCAGACCTGGTGACCTTCCTCGAGTCGCTCACCGGCGAGACGCCGCCCAACATCGGCCCCCCGGAGGGCGGCAAGTGAGCGCACAGCGCGGGGCGCGCTCCCCGCTGACAGTCGACGCTCGCGCCCCGCTGCGTTGTGCGCGACGTCGATTGATGACGCTTCGCCCTGTCACCGTGGCGGCGCTGCTGTGCGCCGCCGGGTGCGGCGGTGGATCGGCGCCGGAATCCAAGAAGGCCGAGAGCGCGGCGCCCACATATACGGTCGTCGACGCCGCCACTGCAGCCACCATCGGCGGCAAGGCGATTTTCGACGGGAAAGCGCCCGCGAAGAAGCCGATCAAGATGAGCGAGGAGCCCGACTGCGCCAAGCAACATAAGGGCGCGGTCCACGACGAGGACGCCGTGATCGGCCCCGGCGGCGCGCTCGCCAACGTGTTCGTGTACGTGAAGTCCGGTCTCGAAGGCAAGACCTTCGAGCCGCCCAAAGACCCCGTGAAAATCGACCAGCGCGCCTGCACCTTCCATCCGCGCGTCTTCGGCATCCGCGCCGGGCAGACCCTGCTGGTCTCCAACAGCGACCCGGTCTCCCACAACATCCACCCCATGCCGAAGAGCAACCGCGAGTGGAACCAGGGTCAGGCGCCCGGCGCCCCCAACCTCGAACGCGACTTCGCCCGCGCCGAGATCATGATCCCGGTCAAGTGCAACGTGCATTCCTGGATGCGGTCGTGGATCGGCGTGATCGAGCACCCGTTCTACGCGGTCACCGCCGCTGACGGGACCTTCCGGATCGCCGGCCTGCCGCCGGGGACCTACGAGGTCGAGGCCTGGCACGAGGTCTTCACCGTCCAGACCACCAAGGTGACCCTGGCTCCCGGGGCGTCCGTTACGTCGGATTTCCGGTTCGCGGCGAAGTAGCGCCGGACCGCAAAGGGTGACGCAGCGTCCTTAACTCGCGAAGCTCCCCGGGGCGTCCTACTCCGCGTGCCGTCTCCGCCAGGCCAGGTACAGCAGACCGCCGAAGATCGAAACTACCGGCAAGAGAATCACCAGGATTCCGAGCTGGAGAGCCTTGATCCGCTCGGCATTCTGCGCCGCTGCCGTGCGGGCGCACATGACGCACTGAGCCGCCGCCGGCGCCATCGAGAGCGCCGCCAGGGCCGCCGTGCGCCAGAGCCGCATCACTGCAACGGCCGCAGGTCGAGCGCGCGCTGCGCGTCCGGCATCCACACGAACAGCATCAGGATGCAGAAAATCAGCATGGGGAACAGTATGAGGAATAGACTGAACTTCTCGAACTTCAGATGCATGAAGTAGGCGATGATCATGGCCGCCTTGATGACCGACAGGCCCATCAGCACCGTCAGCATGATCAGCAGCGGCGTGTGAATATACGCCAGGAAGACCTCGATGCCGGTCAGCACCAGCAGCCCGACCCATACCGTCATGAACAGCCTGGTCGTCCCGCCGACCGCCACTTCGCCGTTTCCGTGTCCGCTCATTGGAGTCCTCCTTACATCTTCACCGACATCAGATAGACCAGCGGGAAGACGAACATCCATACCAGATCGACGAAGTGCCAGTAGAGGCCGCTGACCTCCACGTCCTCGTAATCGTACTTGCCGCGAGCCACGCCCCAGGCGATGAATCCGAGGTAGATGACGCCGATGGTCACGTGCGTCATGTGCAGTCCCGTGATCCCGAAGAACGTCGCCCCGAACAGCGGCTCGCCCCAGGGATTCCCGAACGGCGTCACCTTCTCGTCGCGGATCAGGTGCAGCCACTCCATCGAGTGCAGAATCACGAAGCCCGCGCCGCCCGCCATGGTCGCCAGGATCCAGCCGACCGCGCTCTTGCGGTTGTTGTGCGCCATGGCGTGGACGCCCATCACCATCGTCAGGCTGCTCGAGAGCAGCACCAGCGTCATCACCGTCGAAAAGACGATGCTCGGCGAGAAGTGAAACGGCGTCGGCCAGTTGGCCGTCGACATCCGGCAGTAGGTGTAGGCCGCCAGCAGCGCCGAGAAGGTCAGCGCGTCGGAGACGATGAACAGCCACATCCCGAACTTGTTCGACCCGATCGCGAACGGCGAACCGCCGCCGCCCCAGGCCGAGGTCATGGCTTTCGCATCAGAGGACATCCATTACCCCCAGAACTGGAATAACAGCATCAGATAAATCCACAATCCGGCAAGAAAATGCCAGTAATACGCGGCGATCTCGACGCCCGCCCCCCGGGACGGTACCGCGCCCAGACCTAGCGCCCGCGCCTCCACCCAGCCGAGCGCCCCGATCCCGCCCAGCACGTGCACCGCGTGCGCCACCGTGAACACGTAGAAGAATGCGCTGCCCGGCGAGCTCGCGACGAATACACCCGCCGCGCGCAGTTCGCTCCAGGCCAAGTACTGCCCCGCCAGGAACACCAGCCCCAGCGCCGATCCCGCCGTCCAGAACCAGTTGAAGCGCTGCCGCTCGCCCCGGCCCAGCGCGCGCCGCGCGAACTCCAGCCACGCGCTCGAGGCCACGATGACCAGCGTGTTCCACCACAGCACCGCCGGCTGGGGAATGCCCGACCAGTCGTCGCCCAGGCCGCGCCGGATCACCAGGGCGCTGGTGAAGGAGGCGAACAGCAGCGTCACCGCGGCCAGCAGGCAGACCAGGGCCGTTAAGGAGGCGCGGCGGCGAGCGCCGCCCTCGGGACGGTGGTCACCCCATTGCCCGCCGGGAGCCGCCGGCGGGGGCGGGGGCGTGTATTGGATTTCCGCGGGAGGCGCGTGGGTCGTGGCCATGGCGCTAATCCGGGTCCGTCTGCATCACGTAGTCTTTTTCCTTACCCGGCACGGCGTACTCGTAGGGGCCGTGGTGGACCTTCGGGATCTTTCCGCCGAAATTATCCCAGGGCGGCGGAGAGGGAACGCTCCATTCGAGCGAGGTCGCCTCCCAGGGGTTGTCGGAGGCGCGCTTTCCCTTCCACCAGCTCCAGAAGATGTTGATGAAGAAAAGGAGCTGCACCACCGCCGTGAAAATCGCCGCGTGCGTCATGAAGGTGTGCACCGGCATCAGCTCTTTCATGAATTCGAAGTCCTTGAAGTCCGCGTAGCGCCGCGGATTCCCCGCCACGCCGACAAAGTGCATGGGCGTGAAGATCGCGTAGACGCCGATGAACGTCAGGTAGAAGTGCATCTTGTTGAGCGTCTCGTTCATCATCGTCCCGAACATCTTCGGGAACCAGAAGGCTGTGCCGGCGAACATCCCGAAGATCGCCGCCACCCCCATGATCATGTGGAAGTGCCCCACCACGAAGTAGGTATCGTGCAGGTACAGGTCGAGCGCCGGCTGGCCGAGGAAAATGCCGCTGATCCCGCCCGTCACGAATAGCGAAACGAAGCCCAGAGCGTACATCATCGGCGAGGTGAAGCGTATCTGACCACCCCACAGCGTCCCGATCCAGTTGAACGTCTTGATGGCGCTCGGCACGCCGATCGCCATGGTCAGCACCGAGAACGCCACCGCCGTGTAGGGATTCATCCCGCTCATGAACATGTGGTGGCCCCACACCACGAAGCCCAGAAAGCCGATGCCGACGATGGCGTACACCATCGCCTTGTAGCCGAAAATCGGCTTCCGCGAAAAAATCGACAGCAGGTTGGACGCCAGGCCCATGCCCGGCAGAATCGCGATGTAGACCTCCGGATGGCCGAAGAACCAGAACAGGTGCTGCCATAGCAGCGGCGATCCGCCGCGATGGTCGAGCGCGCGATCATTCACCACCAGGCCGGCGGGCAGGAAGAAACTCGACCCGGCGTTGCGGTCCATCAGCAGCAGGACGCCCGCTGCCAGCAGCACCGCGAAGCCGAACAGGCTCAGGATCGCCGTGACGAACCATGCCCAGCAGGTTAGCGGCATGCGCATCAGGCTCATCCCCGGCGCCCGCAGGTCGATGATGGTCGCGATGAAGTTAATGGCGCCCATCAGCGACGCCCCGCAGAATATCGCGATGCTCAGAATCCACAGATCCTGCCCGGTGCCGAGGCCCGGCCCCGCCACTTCGCCGACACCGCTCAGCGGCGGATAGCCGGTCCAGCCCGAGATAGGCGCGCCGCCCTGCACGAAGAAGGCCGCCACCATGACGCACAGCGCCACCAGCGTGGTCCAGAACGAGAGCATGTTCAGGTTCGGAAACGCCATGTCCTCGGCGCCGATCTGAATCGGCAGAAAGGAATTGCCGAAGCCGCCCTGCGGCGCCGTCGTCAGCACGAAGAACACCATGATGGTGCCGTGCATGGTCATCAGCGAGAGGTACAGCTCGGGCGTCATGATGCCGCCCGAGGCGCCCGTCGGCCACAGTTTTTCGAACCACGAGACCTTGGCGTCGGGATAGACCATGTGGAAACGCATCAGCACCGAAAGCAGCATTCCGAGGAACACCGAGAACAGCGCCAGCAGCCAGTACTGCTTGCCGATCACCTTGTGGTCCGTCGAGAAAATGTACTTGCGGAGGAAGCCGCTCGGCGGATGATGCACGTGGGGTACGGAATGAGAGGCCATCGAATCTCCCCTAGAAAATCATGGAATGATCGCTACTGCGCCGGCTGCGCCTGCGCCTTGAGCCACTTCTCGAAATCTTCGGCGGACAGCACTTCGAGCGTCGTGCGCATCTGGTGGTGCCCCAGGCCGCACAGCTCCGAGCAGGCGACCTCGTAGGACCCGATCTTGTCCGCCTGGAACCGGAACGGAATCTCCATCCCCGGCACCAGGTCCTGTTTCAGCCGCAGCTCGCGCACGAAGAAGTTGTGGATCACGTCGCGGCTGCGCATCACCAGCAGGATGGGCTTGCCGACCGGTACGCGCACGGCCGAGCTGGTTACGTCGTCCTTGCCCGCCGGGTCCTTCTCGTCGATGCCGAACGGATTGCCGCCCGCGTCGTTGATCTGCTTGATGTCAAGCTTGCCGAACTTGCCGTCCGGCCCCGGATACCGGAAGCTCCAGGAGAACTGCTTGCCCATCAGCTCGATGCGCATCGCGCCTTCCTTGGTCGGCGAGAAGTGGAAGCCGGCCCACAGGCTGGTGCTCATCAGCACCGCGCCGACGAACAGCACGAACGCCCCTGACGTCCAGAGCACTTCCATTTTGTTGTTGCCCTCGGTGTAGCTGGCTCGTCCGCCGCGGTCGCGGAAACGGAAGATCACCCAGCCGAGCGCCATCTGTGCCAGGAAGAACACCACCCCGGTGACGATCAGGGTGTTCATGAACTGCTGGTCGTAGAGCGCCCCGTGCTCGTTGATCGGCGGTGGAAACCACCAGACCTTGCCGATGAAGATCGCCACGATGACGACCGCGAAGATCCACACGATGGGTGCGAGCAGCATCCTACCTCCGGTACCGAGCCAGGCGGGGTTTTACGTTCATGAACAGGAGGGAGATTATATCACGACGGATCCGGTCGGGGCCGACCAACACGCCGACGAACCCGTTCGGCGAACTGCAGGAACGAGGCTGGCCGCACCAGCAGGTCCAGCCCCGAGACACTTGACCGCTATCGTCACCGGCCGGCTCGACCGGCCCGCGACCGTCACCACGACGGGCACGGTGTTGCCCGGCGTCACCCCAGCCGGCACGACCACGTTCAACTGGTACATTCCCGTGAAAAACGGCGTCAGGCCCGCGAACAGTACCTGCGCCTCAACGCCGGCCGACCGTCGCGCGCGGCGCGCCCGCCCCGTAAGACGTGTCACAGCGGGCCATACCGGTTCAGAGACTTCACCGACGGTTTGGCGGCCACAATGCGCGCGACCGGGTCGTAACTTCGCGGCGAGCAGCCGGACTCACAGAGGTACGGCGGCAGCTTGAATACGAGGGTCACGATCCCGCGACCTTTGAATTCCAGAACAATCGTCTCCGACAGGCGCGCGTCGGCGACTTGAACATCAAAGACCCGGTTCTCCCATCGCCAACGGTCGTCCCGCAAGCGATGAAAGTTGTCCGGTCCGGGAAGGCCGTCGAGATAGTATGCGCCGGTGACCGGCGTGCCGGGATAGGCGACGCGAACCGCCATGTCCCACCAATAACTGGAACCGAGAGGGTCCGTGCCTTTCGCGATCAACACGATCATCGTGCGCGGAGCCACCTGGGGTGCGGCCCGCAGCACCGCAGCCATCGTCAACCGGTGCTCCTTCCAAACGAGCCGGTGAATGTCCCCGCGCAGAACCCCGCAGAAGCCGGCGTAGCACACGACGGCAGTGCCGGCCCCCCAGAATACGAGCATCGAAAGCCGCCGCGGGAGCCATGAGCAGACCAGCGCGGTCGCCGATGCGACCACCATCGCCGCGCCGATGCCGGAGAGCATCTGCGTCCTCCAGAGGTCGCGTGAGGAGGTGAGGACCAGGTAGGCGGGGAAACTCATCAGCAGAAGCACGACACCGCCGACGAGGACCTTGCCGGCCACTCCGCGATCGGCGAGCGTCGACCGGGAAACGCGCGCGAGGACTAGCGCACCCGCAAGAAACGCTGCCGCGGCGCCGCCCGCCAGGAGCAATGCCTGGCGGTCGCCGATTTCGGTGGGATTGATTGGCCGCGTCGCCATCGTCAGACTGACGCGCGCGTTGAAGATCCAATCGGTGAGCCAAGCAGCGACCGAGAGATCGGGCCGCATCACGGTTTTCTGATAGGTCTCCGACCGGAACACGAAGTAGCGAATCCCAAGCATCGCCATGTAGACGGCCGGCACGACATACCAACCCGCGGATATCCACCACGCCCGCCGGGCGATTGGACGATGGAGCGCGAGCACCAGCAGCGGGAAGACGAGAATCAACGGCAGGGGACTTTCATAACTCCACAACGACATGTGCGCGAAGAGACCGGCGGCGATGGCGCTGGATACCGCCCGGGCGGCCGTCTCTGCCTGAATCGAGGCGACGAAAAAATAGAACGCCAGCATCATCCAGAACATAAATCCCTGCTGGTTGAGTTGCCCGACCCAAAGAAAGGCGTGGTCGGTCGCGTGGACCAGGCAGAGCGCCCCGGCCGCGTAAGGGAGCAGCACTTGTCCCGGAAACAGGCGCCGCAAGACGAGAAAGACCAGGAGCCCGCGCGCCCACCACAAGATCGCGTAGACAATCTGGTAGGAGGCGTATGCTCCCGGTACGCCGGCGAGATCGGCGGCGAGGTATGCGATGTGGTAGAAGGTCGCGGTGTGAATCCGCGTGAAGTCGTGCGGAAAGAGGAAACCTTTCAGCGACCATCCCTGCACATCGCTCGCATGAGGGAAGACGGTCTCGGACGGAAGGCCACTGGTGAAAGCGTAGGATCCCCAGATCGAGACGACCATCAGGGCGTAAGCAACCCCTGACACGGCGACGCTTCCAGCGCTTTTTTTCAAGCATCCCCTGTGTATCACGCACCTCGATGTGCCTGCAATTCTCGAAGCCCGACCGGGGCGCGAATGGCGGAAAGCTCACGACAAGCCGACTTGAGGTGGGCGCGCGCGCCGATTACGTAAGACGGAGAGCTGCACGACGCCGGCCTCTCGGCGCGGTGGGCGAAAAGGCGACCGCTCTAAGCCCGTGACGTAGCCAGTGAGTGGACTTCGCTCTCCTGCGCGAAGACGTAGAAACCGAACAGAGGCTTGGGGTCGCCGCGGCCCCAGCGGCTCATCTTCCACTGAATCCGCAGGTAGCGGGACTCCGGCGCATCGGAAAGATCGGCCAGAACCGAATACGTGCCGCAGTAGAACTTCTGCGGGAAGGACGCCACCGGCCTCGTTCCCCAATCCTGGCCGTCCTTCGACGCCCAGACCGACACGTCCAGGCTCTCCTGCTCGATGATCCTCGTGATCCCGAGCGTCAGGTGAAGAATCTTGCCTTCGGCGGGTCCGATTTCTACCGGGTCGGACGTCCCGTCTTCCCGCCGGACGCTGTCGGCTATAAGAAAGTTCGGGAGCATGCCTATTTGAGCTTTTTCAGGCGTTCACCAGCCTCTCTCAGAGTCTCATACTTCTTGCAAAAACAAAAGCGGATCGTCTGCGCCCCGTCCGTCCGATGCTCGAAGAAACTCGACCCCGGAACCGCCGCCACGCCCACCTTTTCGAGCAGGTGCCGCGCGAAAGCCATGTCGTCCGGGAACCCGAATCCCGAGATGTCCGCCATGATGTAGTATGCCCCCCGCGGGCGATACGGCCGGAACCCCGCGGCCTCGAGCGATTCCATCAGCATGTCGCGCCGCGACAGGTACTCGCTCGCCAGCCCTTCGTAGTACGATTCTTCGAACGCCATAGCCTGCGCGCCCGCCATCTGCAACGGGTGCGCCGCGCCCACCGTCAGGAAGTCGTGCACCTTGCGGATGGAATCCGTCAGGTCCGCCGCCGCCAGCACCCAGCCGACCCGCCACCCGGTCACCGAATACGTCTTGCTCATGCTGTTGACCAGCACCGTCCGATCCCGCATTCCGGCCAGCGTCATGATCGGCACGTGCCGCGCCCCGTCACAGAGGATGTGCTCGTAGATCTCGTCGGTGATCGCCAAGGCGTCGAACTCCTGGCACAGCCCCGCGATCGTCTCCAGCTCGTCCAGGTCGAACACCTTGCCCGTGGGATTGTGCGGCGACGTCAAGATGATCGCCTTGGTCCGCGCGTTGAAGGCGCGCCGCAGCTCCTCCGGATCGAATCGCCAGTCCGGCGCCCGCAGCGGCACGATCTGCCGCTCGGCCCCGCACAGCCACGTGTCCGGCCCGTAGTTCTCGTAGTAGGGCTCGAAGACGATCACCTCGTCGCCCGGGTTGGTGGTCGCCAGCAGCGCCGCGATCATGCCCTCGGTCGCGCCGCAGCACACCGTCACCTCGCGTTGCGGATCAATTTCCAGCCCGTACCAGTGCGCGTACTTCCGCGCGATCGCCCGCCGGAAGTCCACCGCCCCCCAGGTGATGCTGTACTGGTTGTAGTCGGCCGAGATGGCGGCGCGCGCGTGTTCTTTGAGGATTTCCGCCGCCGCGAAATCGGGAAACCCCTGTGCGAGATTCACCGCGCCGCATTCCAGCGCCAGCCTCGTCATCTCGCGAATCACCGACTCGGTGAAGTTTCTCGTGCGGTCGCTTCGAAAGCGCTCGCGCGCGCCCTCGGCCCGCGACGGGCGCACCGCCGTCTTAAGCGCCAAGTCCATTCGTCGCCAAATCCCCTGTCAACGGTACCGCACGCCCCGCGCCCCCGTAAAGTCTTAACTCTGTCTCACCTGCGTTCATCTGCGGCTGATAATGTTCCCCCGTACAATCTCCGATACATCGCCGCATTCCGCAGCACCGCCTGCACGTAGCCGTGCGTCTCGATGAACGGAATCGTCTCGATGAACTCGGCCGGCTCGCGATGCTCGATCCACGGCCGCCACTTCAAAGCGCGCGACCGTCCCGCGTTGTAGCCCGCCAGCGCCACCTCCACCTTGCCGAACTCCTCCACCAGGCCGCGCAGATGATACGCCCCCAGCCGCACGCTGACCTCCGGACGATACAGCATGGGCGTCGTGAAACCCCGTAGTCCCACCTTGCGGCTCAGCTCCCGCCCCGTCAACGGACGAATCTGCATCAGCCCCATCGCCTTCGCCGTCGAAATCGCCCTCGGGTCGAACGCCGACTCCTGCCGGATCAGCCCGGCCACCAGAAACGCGTCCAGTTCGTTCGCCGCCGCCTGTGTCTCCACAGCCTCGCGATACGGCAACGGAAAGGCCGCGCGCCAGAATGCCTCCGGCGCCGACTCCATCGGCCACGAAAGATAATCCAGCCCCGCCTGCCGCAGCCCCAGCAACGCGCGCCGATGCTCCCCCCGCGCGATCGCCGACTGCGCCAGCGCCAGGCCGGCCACGTGCGGCATGGCGTCGGTGCGCGCCGCGAAGCGCAGCTCGTTGTCCGCCCAGTCCTCGCGCGACGCCGCGCGCAGCAGCCGGGCGCGCTCCAGCCGGAGCTTGGTGGCCGCGTCCGGCACGAACGTCGAGGGGGCCGTCGCCCGCGGAAACGCGACCGACCCCAGAAACGACCGCACCGCCTCGGCCGCCTGCGCCCGCGCCACCGCGGGCTCCTTCAGCCGCTCGCGCGCCAGCGTGGCGTAGTAATACTGCGCGTGCCGCGCCGCGATCCTCTCGTACCAGGCGCGCGCCGCGGGGAAGTCGCGCTCCGACTCCGCCAACCGCCCCAGGAAATACATCGCCGTGGCCACGCTCTCCGCCGACGGGAAGCGCCGCACGTGATCCCGCAGCAGCGCCCCGCGATCCGGCCGGCTCTCGCGCCAAGCGATCCACGTCGCCCGCCAGTGACACCAGGCCGCGCGGGCGTCGTCGCCGAAGTTGTCCGCGCAGGCGCGGTAGAGCGGCTCGTACTCCGCCGTGCGATCCTCCACCAGGTGCTGGTTGGCCGCCGAGATCAGCGCCTCCAGCCGCCAGCGCGACGTCGCGTGATTCGCGGCCAGCGCATCGAGCGCTTCCCGCACGGCCTCGGCGCGACCCAATCTGCGCGCGGACGCCAGCAGGTAATAGAGGCGCTCCGCCTCGGCCTCGCCGCCCCCGGTCGTCAGATTCTTCAGGTAGTCGAAGGCCGACGCGTCGAGCCGCGCGGCAAATCGCGCCGCTCCCGCCCGCACCCGCGCCAGGTCGTGTTCGGCCCCCGTGGTGACGCTGGCAATCTCCTGGAGCTCCGTGATCGCCCGCGTCGTGCGCCCCGCGTCGATCAGCCGCCGAGCGCGCGTCAATCGCTGCGCCGTCGGGGCCGTGGGAAAGTCGGGGCCGAGACTGCGGTTGAGCCGCGCCAGCGCCGCGCCCGCGTCGTCGGCCAGCGGCGACGCCGGATATTCGTAATAAACGCGCTGGAACCGCCGCGCCGCCGAGAGCGTTTCGCCCGCAGCCTCGTGCGCTCGCGCCAGCAGGTGCGACGCCTCCGGCTCCCGCAGTCTCGCCAGCTCCTTTTCGAGGAGCAGCGCCGCTTCGCGCGCCGGCCCGCCGTCGAGCAGCGCACGAGCGGCCAGCATCACCGCTTCAGCGCGCAGCGGCGAAACCGGCGTGAAAGCGATGGTCACCCGCGCCGCCGACGCCGCTTCGGCGAACTTCTTTTGCGCGATCAGCTCCTGCGCCGACGTGAAGGCGTCATAATCGGCGATCGCCGGGTGCGTGAGCGGCGCGGGACCCTGCTGCGCCAGGGCGACGACGGCCACGGTCGCGAGCGCACAGCGCCGCCGCGTGGACGACCGGCGCTCAACGGTCCCCTGAACCCCGCACGCCGCGGCCGCGTTGTGCGCTGGTTCAAACGACGCCCTATGCCAGCGGCCCCGGATATTCCGCCCCCAGCAGCGACGCGTCGTCATTCGCCAGCGTCCGAACCAGTTCCACGTGGAAGTAATCGACCATCGACGCGGCCGACTCCAGGAATCCCGCGCGATACTCCTCGCGCGCCTTGCGAATCTCCTCGCCCAGCGAGCCGTAGAGATCCCGCGCCGCGCGGCCTTCCTTCACCTGCTGCGATTGGTACAACCGCAGTTCCGCCACCCGCACGCGCGCGAAGCGTTGCGCTTGCCGATGTAACTCCTGTTCCGAGGCGGGCAGGTTCGTCCACGACGGCTCCATCGCCGGCGCCGCGCCGATCGTCACCAGTCCTGCGGGCGGCGGACGCCGTTCGTGCATCGCGGCCGCCAGCGTGGAAAGCGCCTCCAACGCATTGGCGTCCACCCCGTCGCTTCCGCTCTCGGCGTACAGCACAGCCGTCGCGCGATCGCCCGCCGCCAGCGGGAACAGGTACACGCGCTCTCCCGCCGCCGGCCCGAAGTGCGCCGCCACCGCCGGCGAGAGTTCGCTCGCGCTGAAGATCGCCACCACGGGATCGGGCGTCTCGACCGCCGCGGCGAACGCGGGCGCGGCCGCGAGTGGCGTCTCGACGTCGCCCTCCGGCTCCAGCCGCAGCGTGTCGCCCTCCACCCGGAACAGCGCCGCGCGCGCGCAGTACTTCGCGGCTTCCTCCACCAGTGCGCGCGGCCATTCCCCGCCTTCGGCCTGGCGCAGCCGCCGCGCCGCGTGGTTGATCTCCCCGGTCGCCGACCGCCGCGCCGCCGCCCGCTCCCGAGCCAGCGTCTCTTCGACTCCCGTTCCCAGCCTCGCGCTCAGCTCCCCGAAGCGGTCCTCGACCACACGTTCGATGTGCTCGCGCCAGCCCCTCGCGAGTTGCTCGCCGACGCGGTCGACGTGCAGTTGCCAGGCGGCTTCCAGTTGCTCGCGCGCCGCCGACCGCACTTCGTCGAGCGCATCCTTCCACATCCCGTCGTCATTCTATCAACGCAGTAGCTCGCGCAGGCGTGTGCCGCGGCATTCCGTCCCCACCTTCTCGAAAGCCTGACGCGCCACTTAAGCCGAATCTGACATAGCATATGGGGGAGGTTCTCCCATGAAGACACTCATCCTCCTCCTCACCGCCGCGGCGTTCGCCCAGGCGCCGCCGCCGCCCATCGTCTCCCCGGAGGTCCACGCCGACAAGCGTGTCACCTTCCGGCTGCGCGATCCCGGCGCCAAGGAAGTATTCGTCTCACGCGAGGGCGCGCCGCGACTCGCCATGCAGAAAGACCAGAACGGCGTGTGGAGCGCGACCACCGAGGCGCTTGAGCCCGATTTCTACGGCTATACGTTCAACACCGACGGCATCACGCGGCTCGACCCCGCCAACACCGTCATCAAGCCGAATCTGCTCAACCTGAGCAACATGGTGCACGTGCCCGGCCCCGCGCTCCCCTGGGAGATCGGCGACACGCCGCGCGGCACGTTGCACCGCCACTTCTACCGATCGGCGATCGTGGGCGATCACCGCGACTATTACGTCTACACGCCGCCCGGTTACGACACCGCCGCGCGGCAGTTGTACCCGGTCCTCTACCTGTTGCACGGCTTTTCGGACGACGCCAGCGGCTGGACCTCGGTGGGACGCGCGCATATCATCCTCGACAACCTCATCGCGCAGCAGAAGGCCAAGCCCATGCTGATCGTGATGACGCTCGGCTACGGCGCGCCCGAGATCGTCTCGTCGCGCGGCGTGGGAGCGTTTCGGGACACCGGCCTCCGTGACCGTAATTATTCGCGCTTCCGCGACTCGCTCCTCCAGGAAGTTATTCCGCGGATCGAGAAGGACTATCGCGTCTCGAAGGACCGCAAGGACCGCGCCATCGCCGGACTTTCGATGGGCGGCGCCGAGAGCCTCTACGTCGGGTTGAACGCCATCGACCGCTTCGCCTGGGTCGGCGCCTTCAGCTCGGGCGGCCTGCCGCCGGAATACTCGGCGACGTTCCCGTCGCTTGACGCCAAGTCGGCCGCGCCGCTCAAGTTACTTTGGATTTCGTGCGGGACCGAGGACCGGCTGATCGATGCCAACCGCAAGTTCCGCGACTTCCTGGTGTCGAAGGAAGTGAAGCACACCTACGTCGAGGGGCCGGGCGCGCACACCTGGATGGTCTGGCGGCGCAATCTCGCCACGCTCGCGCCGATGCTGTTCCGCGACTGAGGTGCCGTCATGAAAAAGGTGATCGTGCTCGCGCTCGTCGCGGCGGCCGCGGTACTGGTCGCGCCGAGTCAAGAGTCGCTGGTTTTCAAGGACCTCTTCAACGGCAAGGATCTCGCCGGCTGGGTGAACGTTAATACCGACCCGGACACGTGGTCGGTGCGCGACGGCATCCTGGTCTGCAAAGGCAAACCGATCGGTGTGATGCGCAGCGAGAAGCAGTACGAGAACTTCATCCTGCACATCGAGTGGATGCACATGGAGGCGGGCGGCAACTCGGGCGTGTTCGTCTGGAGCGACGCCAAGCCCGGCGAGCGGAACCGGCTGCCGAACGGTGTCGAGGTGCAGATGCTCGAGCTCGATTTCGTCAAGCTGCGAACGCGTCCCGGGGCGGAGCCCCCGCCGCTGGCCTACGTCCACGGCGAATTGTTCGGCGTCGGCGGCGTGGTGACCACGCCCGACAATCCGCGCGGACCGCGCAGCATGTCGATCGAGAATCGCTGCCTGCCGCGCGGCCAGTGGAACACCTACGATGTCGTCGCGGTCGACGGCACGATCAAGCTCTCGGTGAACGGCAAATTCGTCAATGGCATCGCCAAGTCGACCCAGAAGAAGGGCTATCTCTGCCTGGAGTCCGAGGGCGCCGAGATTCACTTCCGGAACATTCGCATCCTGGAACTGCCGCCGGGCGTAACCTCGCCGGAGCAGGCCGCGCCGCTCATTCCATGAGATTGCGGGCGGTCCTCGCGGGCGCGACGCTAGGCGTCTGCCTTGCCGTCTATGGATTCCAGCGCCCCGCCTGGCCGCCGCCGGTGCAGAAGATCCCCGCCGATTCCCCCGCGCTCACCCCCGCCGAGTCGATGAAGAAGATCTTCATGCCGCCCGGCTATCGCGTCGAGCTGGTGGCCTCGGAGCCCCTCGTTCGCGACCCCATCGTCATGGACCAGGACGCCGACGGAAGGCTCTGGGTGGTCGAGATGCCCGCCTTCGCCATCGACGAGACCATGCGCGACTCGCGCGACCCGATTTGCAGCGTCGTCATTCTCGAGGACACCAACAACGACGGCCGCATGGACAAGCGCACGGTCTTTCTCGACAAGCTCGTCCTGCCGCGCGCGTTGAAGACCCTGGCCGGTAACGCGGCCCTCGTCGGCGAGCCGCCCAACCTGTGGCTCGCGCGCGACATCGACGGCGACCTCAGGGCCGACACCAAGGACCTGGTGCGCAACGACTACGGGCGCGCCGAGGCGAATATCGAGCACAACGCCAACGGCCTGTTGTGGGCGATCGACAACACCATCTACACCTCCGAGCACAACTGGAACCTGCGCTACCGGCGCGGAAAGTTCGAGATGGAACGGGGACTGAGCCGCGGACAGTGGAACATCTCGCAGGACGACGCCGGGCGCGTCTATCGCAACTGGAACGAGCAGCCGCTGTTCGTCGACTACATTCCGGCGCGCTACTTCGTGCGCAATCCGAACGTGGTCCGCACGCGCGGACTCTACGACATACTCATCGAGCGCCACGAGACCGCCATCTGGCCGGTGCGCCCGACGCCCGGCATTCAACGGGCGTATCGCGAAGGCATGCTGCGCCCCGACGGCACGGCGACGACGTACGCCTCGTCGGCCGATCCGCTGATTTTTCGCGGCGACCGCCTGCCGAAGGAGCTCCACGGCAACGCCTTCATCGGCGAGTCGCCGACGAATATCGTGCACCGGCTGATCGTCGACGACGACGGCACGGGGCGGCTCAAGGCTCGAGACGCTTATGCGAAGGGCGAGTTCCTGGCGTCAACCGACGAGCGCTTCCGCCCGGTGAACCTGTACTCGGCGGCCGACGGGACCATCTACGTACTCGACATGTACCGCGGCGTGGTGCAGGACATCGCCTACCAGACCGACTATCTGAAGAATTACATCAAGCGGAACAAGCTGGAACTGCCGGTCGGACTGGGGCGGATTTATCGCGTCGTGCACGATTCGATGAAGCCGGGGCCGAGGCCCGCACTCTCGAAGGCGACGCCGTCGCAGTTGATGCGCACGCTCGCGCACCCCAACGGATGGTGGCGCGACACCGCTCAGCAGTTACTCGTACAGCGCGGCGATACGTCGATCGCGCCGGAGCTGAAACGCCTCGCACGCGACGCCCCGGACTGGCGCACGCGGCTGCACGCGCTCTGGATTCTCGACGGGTTGGACGCGATCGACGAGACGACGGTGGTGCGGGCGCTCGACGACCGGTCGGCGGAAGTGCGCGCGGCGGCGGTGCGTATCTCGGAGCGCTGGATCGCGATGGAGGGTCACGCGCTGTCGGCGGCGATTCTCAAGAAGATGGACGATCCGAGCTGGACGGTCCGCCGTCAGCTTGCAGCGACGGTCGGCGATCTTCCGAAGGCGGCGCGAATGGCCCCGTCGCTGGCGATGCTGGCGCGCTACGGCGACGATCCCGTCACGGTCGACGCGACCGTCAGCGGCCTCGCCGGACAGGAGCCGGATGCCCTGGTGCGTGTGATCGAGGGCAGCGCCGCGAAGTCCGGCGACGCCGTCGAGATGCTGGCGGGCGCGATCACTCGGAGCAGGAGCGCCGCGGCGGTCGCGCGCGTGCTGGATGTCGCGGCGGAGGGAAATCGCGCGGAGTGGCAGCGGCTCGCGTTGCTGCGCGGGGTCGAGACGGGACTGCCGGGCGGCGGCTTCGGTGGAGGCGGTGGCGGCGGAGGGCGTGGACGCGGCGGCGCTGGCGCGGGAGGCGGATTCGCGATCACGTTCGCCGCGGAGCCGAAATCGCTCACCGGGCTCGCGGCCGGCAACGGCGAGCCGTCGGCGATCGCGCGGAGGATCGCCGCGCGCGTGACGTGGCCGGGGCGTCCCGCGACGGTCGTCGAAGTCGCGAAGATGACCGCCGAGGAGGAGGCGCGCTTCGCCGCGGGCCAGAAGATCTACGGGCAGCTTTGCGCGGGCTGCCACAACGCGGACGGCATGGGCCGGGAGAAGATGGCGCCGCCGCTGGTGCGGTCGCGCTTCGTCATCGGCAACCCGGGCGTGGCGGCGCGTATCATGCTCGCCGGAAAGGACGGGGCCACGGGTATGATGCCGCCCTTTGGCGCATCTCTTAGCGACGAGCAGATCGCCGCCGTGCTCACGTATCTGCGGCGCGAGTGGGGACACACTGCGACGCCCGTGGCGCGCACCGACGTCCGCGAAATCCGCGGGCTGACGCAGGATCACAAGAATCCCTGGACTGAGGCGGAGCTGACGCGACTGCTCGGCGGATTCCGCGGGATTCAATAGGAGACACTATGACGATTCGCATGCTCGCGACCGCGGCGCTGGCGGCCGCGACGATCGCGCCGCTGGCGGCCCAGCAGGCTCCGTTGGCGGCTTCGCCTTTGCGCATATTCATCCGCGCCAGCGTGAAGACGCACGCGCCGGGCCAGCACGACTATCCGCGATTTCTCGAAGAGTGGAAGAAGCTGCTCGCCGAGCGCGGCGCGGTGGTCGACGGAGCTCAGCGTTTTCCCACCGCCGAGGAGCTGGCGCGCACCGACGTCATGATCGACTACGCGGCCGACGGCGGCACGGTGAAGCCCGAGGATCGGGCGATTCTCGACGAGTATCTCAAGCGCGGCGGCGGCATCGTGGTGATGCACGACGGCATGTGCAGCAACGATTCGGAGTGGTTCGCGAGCGTCGTCGGCGGCGCCAAGCAGCACGGCGAGCGCAACTGGAACGCCGGCGTCCTCAAGATCAAGGTGGAGGACGCGGCGCACCCCATCATGAAGGGGATCGCCGACTTCGAGATGAACGACGAGATGTTCTATCGTCTCCGCGTGGCGCCGGGCATGCACGTCCTCGCGACCACGCCCGATCCCTCGGGCGCCGCAACGCCGCAGCTCTGGACGTTCGAGAAGACGGTCCCCGGGGGCAAGCCGTACCGCGCGTTCGTCTCGCTCCAGGGGCACATTCACGCGAGCTTCGACGTGGAGTCCTACCGCACGGTGCTGTTGCGCGGCATCGCCTGGGCGGGGCGGCGGCCGACGGAGTTTTTCGTAAAGAGATAGGATGCGCATCGTTCCGTTCGCCCTCGCGGGCCTGACGGCCTTCGCGCAAACCCACACCACCTGGAGCGACTACGGTGGATCGTCCGACGCCGCGCAGTACTCCGCCCTCAAGCAGATCGACCGCTCGAACGTGAGCAGGCTCCGGGTCGCCTGGAGCTATCCGACCGGCGACGGCAATCGCTACCTGTTCAATCCGCTGGTGGTCGACGGTGTCGCTTTCGTCCTTGCCAAAAACAACTCCATCGTCGCTCTCGATGCGACTACCGGAAAGGAAATCTGGACGCACACGCCCGACCCGCGCCCGCGCGTCATCACCACGCGCGGCATCAACTACTGGGAGTCGAAGGACCGCTCCGAGCGGCGGCTGTTCTACTCGGCGAACCACGTCCTGCGCGCCATCGACGCGCGCACCGGTCGCGCCATCGCGAGCTTCGGCAAGGAGGGCGGCGTCGACCTGAAGGAAGGCCTGGACCGCGATCCCGCGACCATATCGCTGGTGCAGTCGACCACGCCGGGGCGCGTGTTCGAGGACCTCATCATTCTGGGCTCTGCGACGAATCAGGGCTACGGGTCGGCGCCCGGCGACATTCGCGCCTTCGACGTCCGCACCGGGAAGCTGGTCTGGACGTTCCACACGATTCCGCGTCCCGGCGAGTACGGCTACGAGACGTGGCCCAAGGACGCCTGGAAGACGGTCGGCGGCGCGAACGTCTGGAGCGAGATGTCGATCGACGTGAAGCGCGGCATCCTCTATGCGCCCACCGCGTCGGCCAAGTACAATTTCTACGGCCCCGACCGCCACGGCGCGAATCTCTTCAGCGACTGCCTGCTGGCGCTCGACGCACGCACCGGAAAGCGCCTTTGGCACTTCCAGATGGTGCACCACGACATCTGGGACTACGACAACGCGACAGCGCCCAAGCTGTTGACGCTGCGTCACGGCGGGAAGGTGGTCGACGCCGTCGCGCAGGTGACCAAGCAGGGATTCGTGTGGGTGTTCGACCGCGTCACCGGCGAGCCGCTGTGGCCGATCGAGGAGCGCGCGGTTCCGAAGTCGGACATGCCGAAGGAGCGCACCTGGCCGACGCAGCCATTTCCGACCAAGCCACCGCCGTTCGCGCGCCAGCGCTTCACGGTCGACGACCTGAGCCCGTATCTCGAACCCGAGGAGCGCGCGCGCTTCCGCGACGATCTGCTGAGCGCTCGCAACGAGGGCATGTTCACGCCTCCCGGCACGCGGAACACCATCCAGATGCCCGGCAACAACGGCGGCGCCAACTGGGGCGGCACGGCGACGGACCCCACGCGCGGATACCTCTATGTCGTCTCCAAGGACCTGCCGGCGATGCTGAAGCTGGAGCCCGAGAAGGCGCCGCGTGTCGTGGCCGCCGATTCGCCCGAGCAGCGCGGGCTGCGGGTGTACCAGGCGCACTGCCAGTCGTGTCATCTGGCCGATCGCAGGGGCACGCCCCCTGCGACGCTATTCGACGTCGCGATTCGCCTGACGCGCGAGCAGATCGTCAACGCGACGCGGCAGGGCAAGGGCCCGATGCCGGGCTTCCCGAAGCTCTCGGACGACGAGATCAACGCGTTGGTCGCTTATCTTTACAATCCGATGCGCGCGACCGCCACCGCTGAGTCGGCTGAGGCGACCGCGGGCGGGGAGATTCGCTACACGAGCGGCTTCGGCTTCATGATCGCCGGCAACGGACTGTCGCCGATCGCCCCGCCGTGGTCGTCGCTGACGGTCTACGACCTGAACGAAGGCGTCATCAAGTGGAAGATGCCGCTCGGGGAAGTGCCGGAGCTCGCGGCCAAGGGCATCCGCAACACCGGGTCGCACTATCCCAAGGTGGGGCCGGTGGTGACCGCCGGGGGGCTGATCTTCGCGGGCACGCGCGACCGCCAGGTGCGCGCGCTCGACGCCGATAACGGCAAGGTACTGTGGGAGGCGGAGCTGGACGCCGCGCTGGAGGGCATCCCGGCCGTGTATGAGGCGGGCGGACGGCAGTACATCCTGTTCTGCGCCGCCGCCCAGGTCGGGCTGACGCGCGCCACACAGGGTCCGATTCGCGGGGCGTACGTCGCTTTTGCGCTGCCGCGGGAGTAGTCGACGCCGGTGCGGCGCGGACAGCCAAGCGATCTAAGGCTCTCGTACTTACACCGAGCGGCTGCGCGCGCCGATGGGTGAGTCGTTCTTAGCTGTAGCTGGCGGCACGAGCATTCCACCGAGAGGGCTAGTCCTGGAATATATCCAGCGAGTTTCCAATAGTGAATACGAGAGATTAGGCGTTTTTCCGACACCACCCATTAGAAACACCGCTTGACATTTGTTTTCCTGTTGTCGGAAGCACTACCGTCCGATAACAAAGTACACCGCGAGCGGGCCTTTCGGGAGGCGATCGCGGGGCAGGTCCGGAGCCGAGGCAACGGCAGCTGGATTGCACACTAGACGCGCTGAGGCGAGATTGCCGGGACGCGATGACCGGCCGGCAAAGCCGCAAAGCGACGATGTTCGCTCATCCGACCTATTACACCGGTTGCGCGCAGGCAACGCCGCGCGGCCGGAGGGATTCCCGGCGCGACTGAGATCAGGAGTGTTCATGAGTGTATTCCGACCGAGAAACCGACTCGTCAACTTCAGGCTGAGCGAGGATGAATTCGACAAGCTGCGAACCTCTTGCGCCCAGCACGGCGCGCGCAGTATCTCCGACTTCGCCCGAAGCTCAGTGTTGCGCCGTCTGGAGGAATCCCCCGTCTCGACGTCTCAGGCGCCGTCCCAGATCGTCGCCCAGTTCAGCGAGCTGGAGCGCCGGCTCCAGCAGATGATTCAACTGCTCGACAACAAGTTTCCCCAGCCGAAGGAAGCGCTGGCCGCGACGGCCGGAGATTCCGGCGAACGCATTTCGCGAATCTGATCCGCCCCGGCGGGGCGTGTCGAACCAGTTCTTGATGAAAGTACCCAAGCGAGGAGTGTCTCTTATGGTTTGGTTCCTGCTGTTTGTTCTCTGTGGCCTGACGTTTGGCCAGTCCGAGGCGTCGATCGCGCGCGATCCCGCCCTGGCCAATCTGCCGGCCCAGAAAATCGGCCCCAACGACCTGATCGGCGTGAGCGTCTACGGCGCTCCGGAGCTGTCGCGGACGATCCGCGTGGGCGCCGACGGGCATATCCGCATGCCGATGGTCGCCAAGCGCATCGCTGCCGACGGGCTGATGCCGATGGAGCTCGAAACGGCCATCGCCGAAACGCTGCGGGCCGAGCAGATCCTGGTCGACCCGATCATCACGGTGACGATCGTGGAGTACAACAGCCGGCCGATCAGCGTCGCCGGAGCGGTCAAGCGGCCAGTGACGTTCCAGGCCACCAGTGGGTTGTCGCTGCTGGACGCGATCAATCGCGCCGAGGGCCTGAGCCCGGAGGCGGGTCCCGAAATCCTGGTGACGCGGCGGCAGCCGGACGCCGAAGGGCGGCTGGTGGGAGTCGTGCAGCGGGTGCTGGTGAAGGATTTGATCGACGGCGCCGAGGCCGACGCCAACGTGCGCCTGAACGGCGGCGAGGAGATTCGCGTGCCGGCCATGGGGCGCGTCTACGTGGTCGGTAACGTCCGCAAGCCGGGATCGTTCCCGGTGGAGGACGCCTCCGACACCACCGTGCTGAAAATGCTGGCCTACTCCGAGGGGCTGCTGCCGCACAGCCACAAGACTGCGTTCATTTACCGTAAGGAGCCGGGGAGCGGCGTAAAGAACGAGATTCCCATTCCCTTGCAGCAAATCATGGCGCGCAAGGCGGCCGACATTTCCTTGCAGCCCAATGACGTGCTGTACATCCCCGACAATCCGCGCGGGCGCCTCGGGCTCAACGCCCTGGAGCGGATCCTCGGCTTCGGCGCGGCGACGGGCACAGGGATGCTTGTCTGGGGCCGTTGAGTTCGAACGGACGAGAGAAAACGATTATGCCATTGGATAGAGAAGACAGAGCCCTGATTCCGGTCGCGGACGCCACGCGGCTGGTGGCCTACAACCCGGCCTACGCGATGCCCGAGATGGAGCCGGAAGCGCCCACGCTTCCGCTCTCGCACTACCTGTGGATCCTCAAGCGGCACCGCTGGAAGATCGTGGCGTTCGTTGTCGCCTGCGTGGCCGCCTCGGTGGCGATCAGCTCACGCATCACGCCGATTTACGAATCGACCGCAACGGTCGACATCGACCGGCAGTCGCCCAACGCGGTCATCGGCCAGGAGGCCACGCGGCCCTCGTCGGTGCAGGACACCGACCAGTTCCTGGCCACGCAGATCAAGCTGATCCAGTCGGACTCGGTGTTGCGTCCGGTGGCCACCAAGTACCACCTGCTCGACCACGAGGCGCAGACCGTCAAGGGCGAAGAGCCGGCGGCGGCCTCCTCGGCGGTCCCGGCCTCGGAAGCGCCGGTGATGCTGAGCCGGCTGCGGGTGGTGCGTCCACCGAGCACCTACCTGCTGCTGATCAGCTACCGCTCGCCGGACCCCAAGCTGGCCGCCGAGGTGTCTAACGCGGTGGCGGGGTCGTACCTGGAGCACACCTACAACATCCGCATCCGGTCGTCGGCGAGTCTCTCGAATTTCATGGAGAAGCAGCTCGACGAGCTGCGCGCCAAGATGGAGCACTCCTCGCAGGCGCTCTCACAGTTCGAGCGCGAGATGAACGTCATCAACCCGGAGGAGAAGACCAACATTCTCTCGTCGCGGCTCCTCCAGTTGAACACCGAGTACACCAACGCTCAGTCGGAGCGGATGCGCAAGGAGGCGGCCTTCCAGTCGGTGAAGACGGGCCAGCCGGAAGCCGCGCAGGCCTCCCAGCAGGGCGAGGATTTGCGGCGCCTGGGCGAGAAACTGAACGAGACCCAGCAGCATTTCGCCGAAGTAAAGGAACATTTCGGACCCAACCATCCCGAGCACCGCAAGGCGGCCGCGCAGGTGGCCGAGGTGCAGCGGCAGATGGAGCGGACGCGGACCGGCATCGGCCAGAGGGTCGAGATCGAGTTCCGCGAGTCGGCCAACCGGGAGACCATGCTCCAGCGCGCGGTCGCCGAGACCAAGGCGGAGTTCGACCGCGTGAACTCGCGTTCGTTCCAGTACCAGGCGCTCAAGCGCGAGGCCGAGAGCGACAAGCGGCTCTACGACGAGCTGGTCCGCAAGATCAAGGAGGCGGGCATAAACGCCGGCTTCCAGAACTCGGCCATCCGCATCGCCGACCCGGCGCGTCCGCCGCGGCGGCCCGTGTTTCCCAACGTGCGCCTGAACGCCATGCTGGCGCTGGTGTTCTCGTCGATCCTGGCGGTGGGCGCGGCGCTGTTGAGCGATGTGCTCGACAACACCATCCGCGATCCGGAGCAGGTGGCGCGGACGCTGAACACGGAGGTCATCGGCTCGCTGCCGAGCGTCAAGAACTGGCGCGGCCGCTGGGCCGAAATCACCGCCGGAGCGCCCACGCAGGCGCTGGTGAAGGCGAGCGACGCCGACCAGGCCATCACCGGATATGAGGAGTCCATCCGCACGCTGCGGAACTCGATCCTGTTGACCGATTTCGACCGCCGCGTGCGGTCTCTGCTGGTGACCAGCGCCTCGCCGAGCGAGGGCAAGTCGACCATGGCGGTGCACCTGGCCGTCGCCCACGCCGAGCAGCAGCACAAGACGCTGCTGATCGACGGCGACCTGCGGCGTCCGAGCGTGCACCGGCGATTCAATCTTTCAACCGCCCAGGGGCTTTCCAACGTCCTGACCGCCGAGAGCGCCTGGAAAGACCTTCTAGTTCAGCCTCCGGGCCTTCCGCATCTCGACATTCTTCCCGCGGGGCCGCCCTCGCGCCGCGCCTCGGACTTAATCGGGCGCGGACTCGCGGAGATTCTCGCGGAAGCCTCGGCCGAGTACGATCTGGTGATCCTGGACGGCCCGCCGATGCTCGGCTTCGCCGAGCCGCTCCAGATGGCCACCGCCGTCGACGGCGTGGTGGTGGTGACGCGAGCGGGCCAGACGAATCGCAAGGCGGTCGGCAACGTGATCAACACGTTGAAGCGGCTGCGGGCCACCGTGCTGGGCGTCGTCCTGAACGAAGTACATCAGGAGATGAGCGACGCCTACTACTACTACGGTCACTACGGCAAGTACTACGGCGCCAACAGCAACGCATGAGCGCTGGATCGCAGATCGTTCTTCCGGCCGGGGGCTTCGCCAGCCCCCGGGCCGATTTCCGGGTCCTGGCGGTCGCCGCCGGGTGTGTGGCGCTGGGGGCGCTGTTCCTGGCGTCGATGACGAGACTCGAAAGCGGAAGCTGGCCGCTGACGTTTTTCGCGCTGGCGTTCGGGCTGCCGTGGATCGGGCGCTCGATGTCGCGCGACGCCGTGCTCTCTAAGCTGATGTACCCGGTGCTCGCCTGGCAGCTCTGCCTGGTGGTGTTTCATTTGTTCTGGATGGTCCCTTACTACGCGCTGGCCGGCATGGACGCACTCGGCTACCACGAGGCCGCGCTGCACACCACCGAAGTCATTCGCAGCGGGCAATGGCAACAGCTTTCGTGGACCTTCGGCAACCACGCAGTCATCCTTCCTACCGCAGTGCTCTACGCGCTGTTCGGATCGAGCTTCGCGGCCATGTTCGTGATCGCGGCGCTGCTGGGCCTGGCGGGCATGATCGGGTTTCATCGCGCGCTGGCCTACTGGGAGCCGGCCTCGCGTATGAGGAAATACGCGCTGCTGCTGTTCCTGTGGCCGTCGCTGGGCGTCTGGCGCAGTCTCTACGGAAAGGACTGCGTGGTGATGTTCGGGCTGGGCACGGCGGCGTACGGATACTCGTCGTGGCTGGCGACCTCGCGCAAGTCGTCGTGGATTCGGGTGCTGGCGGGCGCGGCGGCGGTGTTCCTGGTCCGGCCCTACATCGGCTTCGTGCTGGTGGCGTCGGTGATGGCGACCGAGATCTGGCGCCGCAACAAGTATCGCGGTGCGTTCCTGCTGAAGACGATCGTCGGGCTGGCGCTGTTCGTGCCGCTGCTGGGGCTGACGGGGTCGATGGCGGGCCAGTACGTAAACCTCAAGAGCGATAGCGTCGAAGGACTCCTCGAAGCGGGCGTGTACTACGGCAAGGGCAACGCCATTGGCGGCTCGGTGGTGCTGAACCCGGACATCAACGGCGTGATCGATTACCTGCGGTTCCTGCCCGAGGCCCTGGTGCGCCTGATGATCCGGCCCTTTCCCTGGGAGGCGCACAACCTGAACGCCTGGATGGCGACGGCGGAGAACATGCTCATGATCGTCCTGCTGCTGCGCGCCTTCGGGTCGCTTTCGAGCCTGCTCCCGAACATCCGCCGACACCCGTTCGCGCTGTTCGCGCTGCTGATGGTGATCGAGATGATCGTGATCTACTCGCTGCTGACGAATCTCGGGCTGATCTCGCGCATGAAGGCGCAAATCTACCCCTTCCTGTTCGTCCTGTTGTTCGCGACGGCGCGCCGCAAGCAGCCGCGATTCATTCCCGTCCGTCTCGTCGAGGCGAAATGAGCGCGACGGCCGCCAACGCGAGCGCCGCGGGCGCGGCCGCCGGACGGCTGCGCCGCCTGATGGCCGGTGACTCGCCGAACCGGCGTGTCCTACGCGCGGCCCTGGCGGTCGGCGGATTCAGCGTGCTGGCGAAGCTCGCTATGGGGGCGCAGGACCTGGCGCTCGCCTGGCGCTTCGGCACGGGCGGCGCGATGGACGCGCTGGTGATGGCGACGGCGGCGCCTGCCTTTCTGTGGTCGGTGACGACGGGCGCGCTCGAATCGGCGTTCATCCCGGCGTACGTTCGCGTGCGGGAACGGGAGTCGGCCGGCGACGCCATGGCGCTGTTCCGGGCGGTCGCCTCGCGGATGATGCTGGTGTTCGCGCTGTGCGCTCTGGCGCTGTCGGCGGCCACGCCGTGGCTGCCCGCGCTCTTGGCCCCTGCCTTCGACGCCTCGAAACAGAATCTCACCGCGACGCTGGGACTGCTGCTCGCGCCCGTCGTGCTCCTGCGCGGCGTGAGCTCGCTGGGGCGTTCGCTGCTGAACGCACACGAAAGCTTCATCGCCCCGGCGCTGGCGCCGGTCTGCGCGCCGTTGATCGTGCTGGCGGCGCTGTGGATGCTGCCGGCCTCGGGCGTGGCGGTGGTGGCCGCGGGGACGACCATCGGCGCGGCCGCCGAACTGGCCGTGGTCGCATGGCGAATCCGGCGCATGGGGCTGCCGGTGGCGGCGTGGCGGCCATCGCACGACGCCGCGAGACAGGTGTGGGGGCAGTATCTGCCGATGATCGTGGGCTCCTCGCTGGTTGCGGCCACAACGCTGGTTGACCAGCTCGCAGCGGCGCGCCTGGAGGCCGGGAGCGTGGCGACGCTGAGCTTCGGATCGCGCGTGGCCCTGCTGATCTCGGCACTGCCGGCGATGGCGCTGGGCACGGCGGCCATTCCGCAGTTTTCGAGGCTGATCGCGCAACGCGACTGGCGGCAGGTGCGGCACACGCTGGCGACCTGGCACGGATTGGTCTGGAAGGTCACGATACCGGCGGTGGCCCTGCTGATCGCGCTCTCGGCTCCACTGGTGCGGGTGGTCTTCGAACGCGGGGCGTTCACCCCGGACGACACGGCACGCGTCGCCGTGGTGCAGTCGGTCTACCTGTTGCAGGCGCCGTTCTACCTTGCGGGAGTGTTGGGGTCGCGCCTGCTCTCGGCGCTGTTGTGGAACGAGGCGCTGCTGGCGATCTCGATCTGCTCGCTCGTGCTGAAGATCGCGATGAACCTGGCTCTGGCGCCGCGCTTCGGCGTCACGGGCATCGCGGCTGCGACGGTGTTGATGTACGGATTTTCCTGCGCGGCCATCTACCTGTGCCTGCGGTGGCGTTTGAGGGAGGAATCGAATTGACCAAGGTCGTACACGTAATCAGTGGACTGCTGACGGGCGGCGCCGAGACCATGCTCTCGCGCCTGCTCACGCGGGTCGACCGGTCGCGGTTCGTCTCGTCAGTGATCTCGCTGAAGAGCGGGCCGTTGGAGCGGCGCATTCGCGACCTTGGCATCGAGGTTATCAGCCTCGGCCTGCGGACGCCTTGGAGCGGTGTTCGGGCGCTGCCGGTGCTGTGGAGGCACGTCCGGCGGCTCGACCCCGACCTGATTCAGGGCTGGATGGTCTACGGCAATCTGGCGGCTCAGTACTGTGCGATGGCCGCACCGCGGCGGACGCCGGTGCTGTGGAACCTGCGGCATTCCCTCGACGAACTGACATTGCTCCGTCCGCGCACCCGTTGGGTGCTGCGGCGCATGGCGGCGTTCTCGCACTGGCCCGAGGCGGTCGTCTTCAACTCGCGCACCAGCGCCCGGCAGCACGAGGCCATCGGCTACGACCGGCGGCGAACGCGCGTAGTGCCCAACGGCTTCGACCTGGAGATTTTTAGTCCCGACGGCGAAGCGCGGCGATCGCTTCGCGCGGAGCTGCGAGTTTCCGACGAGACGCCGCTGATCGGGATCGTCGCGCGCTACCACCCGGTGAAGGACCACGAGAATTTCCTCGACGCCGCGCGGCGCCTGGCGGCCGCCGGGTCGCAGGCGCACTTCCTCATGGCGGGACGCGGCACCGACGGCCCGGAGATGACGGCCCGGATCGGGGCGCTCGGCCTTGGCGGCCGCGTGCACGCGCTGGGCGAGCGCCAGGACGTGCCTCGCATCACGGCGGCGCTCGATATCGCGACGTGCTGCTCGGTTTCGGAGGCTTTTCCCAACATGGTCGGCGAGGCCATGTCGTGCGGCGTGCCCTGCGTGGTCACCGATGTCGGCGACGCCGCCTGGATGATCGACCGGATGGGCCGCGTGATCCGGCCGCGCGACCCGCACGCGCTCTGCGAGGCCTGGCAGTCGCTTCTGGCGGTGAGCGGCGGCGAGCGGCAGCGGATCGGCGAGGCGGCTCGAGGCCGCGTAAGGGCGATGTTCAGCCTGCCCGAGATCGCGCAGCGCTACGAGGATCTATGGACGGATGTGCTCGAGGGACGGACCCCGGCGCGAGGCCAGCCCGCCGTGGAACCGGCGGAGGAGGGAGTCATCGCCCATGTGCGGGATTAGCGGATTCCTGGATACATCGCGGGCGCGCGCGCACGCCTGGATGCTGGCGACGGCATCGCGCATGGAGCGCGCCATGGAGCTGCGCGGACCGGACGACGAAGGCGCCTGGGCAGACGCCACCGCCGGCATCGCGCTGGGCCACCGTCGGCTGGCGATTCTCGACCTTTCGCCCGAAGGCCGGCAGCCCATGTTCTCGGCCACGGGCCGCTTCGCGATCGTCTTCAACGGCGAGATCTACAACTACCTCGACGTGCGCGAGGCGCTCGAAGCCGAAGGCGCCGCGCCGCGCTTTCGAGGCACATCGGACACGGAAGTGATGCTGGCGGCCTTCGAGCGCTGGGGTCTCGAGGAATCGCTGAAGCGCTTTAACGGCATGTTCGCCTTCGCGCTCTGGGACCGCCAGCGCCGCGAGCTGCACCTGGCGCGCGACCGCTTCGGCGAAAAGCCGCTTTACTACGGCCGCTGCGGCCGGACCCTGCTGTTCGGTTCCGAGCTGAAAGCGCTGCGCGCGCATCCCGGCTTCGACGCAGGGATCGACCCGGAAGCGCTGACCCTGTTCCTGCGCCACAACTACATTCCGGCGCCGTGGTCGATCTATCGCGGCATCCGGAAGCTGGAGCCGGCCAGCTACATCACCTTCGACGGCGAGAGCGGCGAATCCGCGGCCGGCGCGCGGACGTACTGGTCGGCGCGCGAGACAGCCCTGCGCGCGCTCGACGATCCCTTCGGCGGCAGCCTCCCGGAGGCGGTCGATCGACTGGAGGCGCTACTTGCCGATTCGGTCCGCATGCGGCTGGTGTCGGACGTGCCGCTGGGCGCGTTTCTTTCCGGCGGCATCGACTCCTCGACGGTGGTGGCGCTGATGCAGAAGGCGTCGCCGCGGCCGGTGAAGACCTTCACCATCGGCTTCCACGAGAACGAGTACAACGAGGCCGATCACGCGCGCGCGGTGGCGCGGCACCTCGGCACAGACCACACCGAGATGTTCGTCACGCCCGGGGAGGCCATGGAAGTCATCCCTCGGCTGCCGCACTACTACGACGAGCCGTTCGCCGACAGCTCGCAGATTCCGACCATCCTCGTCAGCCGGCTGGCGCGGCGCCACGTCACCGTGGCTCTCTCGGGCGACGGCGGCGACGAGCTGTTCGGCGGCTACGTGCGTTACCACTGGGGCCGGTCGATCTGGCGCGCCAGCGGCTGGTGGCCCGATCCCATGAAGAGGGCCGCCGCGAGCGCGCTCTCCTCCATCTCGCCTGCGCGCTGGAGCGAGTGGTTCGACTGGGCCGGTCCGCGCCTGGCCGCGCGCTTCCGCCTGGCTCAGCCGGGCGACAAGCTCCACAAGCTCGCCAACGTGCTCACGGCCGGAAGCCCGCAGGAAATGTACCTGCGTCTCACGTCGCTGTGGCAGTCGCCCGCCGATGTGGTGTGCGGGGCAGCCGAGCCGAAGACCGCGCTGACCGATCCGCGGCGCTGGCTGGCGGGGCGCGACCTGACGCATCGCATGATGTACCTCGACACCGTGACCTATCTGCCGGACGACATTCTGGTGAAGCTTGATCGCGCGTCGATGGCGGTGAGCCTGGAATCGCGCGTGCCGATGCTCGACCCGCGGGTGCTGGAGTTCGCCTGGCGGCTGCCGATGTCGATGAAAGTCTTCGGCGGCGCCGGCAAGCACATTCTGCGGCAGGTGCTGTACCGGCACGTCCCGAAGGCCATGGTCGAGCGTCCGAAGACGGGCTTTGGAATTCCGGTGCAAGAGTGGATTCGCGCCGGACTTCGCGGGTGGGCCGAAGAGTTGCTCGACGAGCGACGCCTGCGCGACCAGGGATTCTTCAATCCCGCGCCGATCCGCCGCAAGTGGAAAGAGCATCTCTCGGGTCATCGCAACTGGGGCGGCGCGCTGTGGGGCGTGCTGATGTTCCAGTCGTGGCTCGAGGACCAGAAGGCGGGAGGGGCGCGGATTGACGACGAAGTCCCCGCGATCGCCGTCTGAGCGCACGGTGCGGGTAGTCCTGGCGACGACATCGCCGCTGGCGCTGTGGAGCTTCTTCCGCGCGCAGGCGTGCCATCTCCGCGAGGCCGGTTTCGACGTGCACGCGGTAAGTGCGCCGGGCGAATTGCTCGACCGGTTCCATGAGGACACCGGCGTGCCGGTGCACGCGGTCGCGCTGCGGCGTCCGATCCGACTATGGGCCGATCTGCGGGCGCTGGCGCAGCTCGTGGCGCTGCTGTTGCGGCTGCGTCCGGCGATCGTGCACACGCACACGCCCAAGGCAGGACTGCTCGGCATGATCGCGGCGCGGATCGCCGGAGTCCGGCGGCGCATCTACACGGTCAACGGGCTGGTGCTGGCGACTCGGCAGGGATGGCGGCAGCGGCTGCTGGCGGCGACCGAGCGAATCGCCTGCCGACTGGCGACGGATGTGATCGCTGTGAGTCCCTCGCTGGCGGCGGAGATTCGCGAGCGCGAACTGTGCGCACCCGGGAAGCTGCGGGCGCTGAGCCACGGCGGAAGCCACGGGGTCGACCTTCAGCGCTTCGACCCGGCGCGATGGCGCGCGCAGCGCGATCTCACGCGCGAGCGGCTCGGCATTCCGCGCGACGCGGTGGTGTTCGGCTACGCGGGGCGCATCGTGCGCGACAAGGGAATCGACGATCTGACCGCTGCCTGGCGCATCGTTCGCTCGCGGCACGCCGACGCGCACCTGGTTGTTTGTGGGGCCTTCGAGGACGCCGACCCCATCGGCGAGGAGACGCGCGCCGCTCTCGACCTGGATGATCGCGTGCATCTCACGTGCGAGACGGGCGACGGCATGCCGGCGCTGTACGCAGCGCTCGACGCCGTGGTGCTACCGACGTATCGCGAGGGTCTGCCGAATGTCGCGCTGGAGGCGGCGGCGATGGAGCTTCCGGTGGTGGCGACACGCGTGACCGGCTGCGTCGACGCGGTCGCCGATGGCGAGACGGGATTACTGGTTGGGCCGAGGGATGTGGAGGCTCTTTCGTCGGCGATGGAGAGGCTGGCCGCCGACAGGGAATTGCGCGAGCGGATGGGCCGGAACGGGCGGCGGTTCGTCGCGGAGCGATTCGAGGAGCGGGCGGTGTCGGAGAGGTTGATTGGTATGTACCGCGAGGCGCGCGCCGGCATGCGTCCCGGCCCGCGCAGAAGTGTGTGCGCCACAATCTTCGCCGCTGTGGCGCTGCTGGCGCTTTCCCCGATTCTCGTGCTGACCGCGCTGGCGGTCGCAATTGTGATCGGACGGCCGGTGTTGTTCCGCCAGGAGCGCGGGGGACTCGGCGGGTCTGTATTTCACGTGTATAAATTTCGCACGATGACCGACGATCGCGACGAACGCGGCGAACTGCTCGCCGATGAGTACCGCATGACGCGCGTGGGCCGCTTCCTCAGATCGGCGAGCCTCGACGAGCTGCCGCAATTGTGGAACGTCGTGCGCGGCGACATGAGCCTGGTGGGTCCGCGGCCGCTGCACAGCCGTTATCTGGCGCGCTACGACGATTTCCAGAAGCGTCGTCACGAGGTGCGCCCGGGTATCACCGGGTGGGCGCAAGTGCACGGACGCAACGCCATCTCCTGGGATGAAAAATTCGCACTCGATGTGTGGTACGTCGATAACCGGAGCTTTCTAGTGGATCTCCGCGTTCTCTGGAAGACGGCCCTGAAAGTGCTTCACCGGGATGGGGTGGCGCAAGTCAATCACGCCACTATGCCGGAATTCCTGGGCCCGAGTCATCGGACCCCATCGACCAATTGAGATCAAGTTGAACGAGGATCACTCATGCCTGTTGAAACCGCTCTGCTGGACGACGCCGCGATGGACGTCGCCGCCCGACCCACGCCGCGGAAGAAGCTTTTCGAAGAGCGCTTCCGCTTCATCCAGCCGACGCTGCCGGATCTGGAGCAGGTGCTGGCCCGATACTGGCAGGCCTATCGCAGCGGCGTCATTACCAACGCCGCCATGGTCGCCAAGCTGGAAGGTGCTGTCGCCGAGCGGCTCTCGGTGAAGCATTGCGTCGCGATCTCGAGCTGCACCAGCGGACTGATGCTCACGTTGAAGGCCCTGGGGCTCACCGGCGAGGTGATCCTGCCGAGCTTCACGTTCTTCGCCACCGGTCATGCCGTGCTGTGGAACGGGCTGACGCCGGTGTTTGCCGACTGCCTGGCGCGGAGCTGGACGGTAGATCCCGTCAGCGTCGAACGCCAGATCACCGAGCGCACGTCGGCTATCCTGGCCGTGCACCTGTACGGGAATCCCTGCCGCGTCGCCGAACTGGCCGGGATCGCGCGCCGGCACAACCTGAAGCTGATCTTCGACTCCGCCCACGCCTTCGGCAGCCGGTACCGCGGCATCCCGGTCGGCGGACTGGGTGACGCCGAGGTCTTCTCGCTCTCGCCCACCAAGCTTCTTGTCACCGGCGAAGGCGGATTCGTGACAACCAATGATTCGACGCTGGCGCGGCTGCTGCGCGCCGGACGCAACTACGGCGACCTGGGCTCCTACGATCCCGAGATGCTCGGCCTGAACGCGCGCATGTCGGAGTTTCACGCCGCGCTCGGCCTGGCCGGAATGGACCTGGTGGAGCGCAAAGTCGAGCGTCACAACCGCATCGCCGATACCTACACGCGGCTGCTGGCCGACGTCGAGGGACTCGGCTTCCAGGACGTGGAGCCCGAGGACCGGTCGACCTATAAGGACTACTCGGTGCACATCGACCCGCAGCGCTTCGCGGCCACGCGCGACGAGACCGCCGGGATTCTGCTCGAAGACAACATCGAGACCAAGAAGTACTTCTATCCGCCCCTGCATCAGCAGCAGCTCTACAAGAAGTACTATCAGCCCGAGCGCGAGCCGCTGGCCGTCACTGAGCGGATCGCCGGCGGGGTGCTGAGCCTGCCGGTCTACGAGTCGCTTCCGGAGACCACGGTCCGTAAGGTGGCGCAGGCGATCCGGCGCATCCAGTTCGGGGGCCAGCGGGAGGCTGCCTGACATGATTCGCACGCTCCGCAGCTTCAAACCTTCCGAGGCGCTTCCGCGCATGATCGCCGACTTCGTGCTGGTGCACGTGTGTATGCTGGCCTCGATCGAGTTCGCGGTCTTCTATCACAGCGCGCTCGGCGACGCCGCCGCGGCGGCCGGGCTGCTCTCGAAGTTCACCGGCTATTACGCGACGTTCTTCTGGCCCCTCTCGGCGCTGTTTCCCGCCATCTTCCTGGCAAACGGCTTTTACACGATCACGCGGCATTACTCGGATCGCGCCAAGGCGCTGGTGCTGCTGCGCGGGAGCGCCGTGGCCGGACTGGTGTACCTGGCGTCCAACTACCTGTTCTTCCGCGACCACCTGGTGGCGCGCAGCGTCGCGCTTCCCTTCTGCGCCCTGTCGGTGTCTGCGCTCGTGGGCGCGCGCTTCCTGAAATCGACGGCGCGGGACTTCTTTTTCCCGGCCGCTCCGGCGCCGGCGAAGGCGCCCGAGGAACTGGAGCGGATCCTGGTGGTCGGCGGCGCGGGCTACATCGGCTCGATCGTGGTGCGGCGGCTGCTGGCCAAAGGCAGGCGCGTGCGCGTGCTCGACAGCCTGGTCTACGGCGACGGCGCCATTCGCGACGTTCTCGCGCATCCCAACCTGGAGCTGATGGTGGGCGACTGCCGCAACATTCAGAGCGTGGTGGCGGCCGTGAAGGATGTGGACGCGATTCTTCACCTGGCGGCCATCGTCGGTGACCCGGCCTGCGAGCAGGACCGGCGGTCGGCGCAGGAGATCAACTATGCGGCCACGCGCATGCTGATCGAGATCGCCAAGGGCAACGGGATTCAACGGCTGGTGTTCGCCTCGAGCTGCTCGGTCTACGGCGCCACCGACGCGCTGATGGACGAGAACTCCGAGGTCCAGCCGATCTCGCTCTATGCGCAGACGAAGGTCGATTCCGAAGCGGCGCTTCTCGAAGCGCGCTCGGAGGCGTTCCATCCGGTGATCGCGCGGCTGGCGACGGTGTTCGGCAACTCGCCTCGTCCCCGCTTCGACCTGGTGGTGAACCTGCTCACGGCGAAGGCGCACCAGGAAGGCACGATCACGGTGTTCAACGGCGAGCAGTGGCGGCCGTTCATACACGTCGACGACGTGGCGCGCGGCTTCATCGCTCTGTTGGAGGCCCCGCTGGAGGTGACCAGCGGGCAGATCTACAATCTGGGCGACTCGCGCCTGAACTACACGCTCACTCAGGTGGCCGACAAGATCCGCGAGATCTTCCCGGCGACACGGGTACAGCACATCGAGAACTCCGATCGCCGCAACTACAGGGTCTCGTTCGACAAGATCCGCGACCAGATCGGCTACCAGGCCGATCGCATGCTCGCCGACGGGATTCTGGAGCTGCGGCAGGCCTTCGAGGACAAGTCAATCGTCGACTACACGGACCCCTACTACAACAACCAGAAATTCCTGGAGGCGGCCGGCAGTCCCAGCCACGAAGCTCCCATCGATCCGCACGTAATGGCGGCTTTCTCGGCAGCGCTGCTCTCGTATCAACCGCAGCGCCGGAGCTGACGAGCGCGCGGTAACGGGTCGGCTACTTCAACGAGGCCGCGATCTTCGCGCGGAATTCCTCCGCCTTCGCCAGCACCAGCTTTGCGTCCAGCGCGAGCGGCCTTCGGTCGCGCAGTATCCATCGGCCGTTCACCATGGTGTCCGACACGTCCGACGCCTTCATGGCGTAGACGAGCTGCGAAACGAGGCCGAACAGCGGCGCGGCGTGCGGCTGGTCCAGGCGGACCGCGATCAGGTCGGCCTTCTTGCCGGCTTCGAGCGAGCCGATCTCCTTTTCCATGCCGAGCGCGCGTGCGCCGAGAACGGTCGCCATCTCGAGGGCCTGCTGCGCGGGCAGAGCCTGCGGATCGCCGGTGATCACTTTCTGAAGCTTGGCCGCGAGATCCATCTCCTCGAACAGATTGAAGTCGTTGTTGGAACCGGCGGGGCCGTCTGTCCCCAGGCCTACCGCAAGGCCGAGCGACAGCATCTTCACGACCGGCGCCACGCCGCTGGCGAGCTTCATGTTACTCGACGGGCAGTGCGCCAGTCCGACGCCGCGAGCGTGGAGAATCTTTATGTCGGCCTCGTCGAGCCACACGCCGTGAGCGGCCAGCGTGCGTCCGGCGAAGACGCCGAGCGAGTCCAGCAGGCGCGTCGGGCTCATGCCGCGGCGGGCGTGGAGCTGTTCGTCGTAGCGCTTCGTTTCGGAAAGATGGGTCAGCAGCGGCGCATTATAGCGATTCGCGAGCGCGCGCGACGCCTGGAAGATCGAGTCGGAAACGGTGTAGTGCGCGTGGGGGGCGACCGCGGCGACGATCAGCGGATCGCCGGCGAAGCGCTTCAGGAAGGCTTCGGTGCGCCGGAGCGCGTCCTCCGGTGTATTGGCGTCGGCGACCGGGATGCCGATGACGGTCTGGCCGAGTACGCCGCGCAGCCCCGCCTCTCTGACCGCCTCGGCGATGACCTCCTCGAAGTAGTACATGTCGGCGAAGGTGGTCACGCCGCCGAGCGTCATTTCGAGGGCGGCCAGCCGCGTCCCCCAGCGGCAGAACTCCGGCGACACGTGTCTGGCCTCGACGGGAAAGATGTACTTCTCGAGCCATTCGTCGAGGCGCATGTCGTCGGCGATGCCGCGTAGCAGCGACATCGGGGCGTGGGTATGCGCGTTGATGAGCCCGGGCAGCAGGACGGCGCCGGGGCGGTCCAGCCGCCGCGCGGCCCGGAACCGCTGTTCGACTTCGGCGCGAGGTCCCACGGCGACGATGCGGTCGCCTCGCACCGCCACGGCGCCGTTGTCGACGATCCGGCGTCCGGCGTCCATCGTGACCACGTGGCTCGCGGTGATCAGCCAATCGGCCGGCTGCTGGGCGATCAGGAAAAGGAAGCTAATCGATAAAGGAAGCATCGAAGGGCCTCGGAAACAGATCCCGCAGGCGATGTTTCTCGGTCCCGCCGGCGAGGTTCGCGAGCGTGATCTCGATGTCGCCGCAGAACTCCCAGAGGATCTGTCGGCAGGCGCCGCAGGGCGGCGTCAGCACGTCCGTGTCGGCCACCACCGCGATCCGTCGAAACCGGCGCGCGCCCTCGGAAATCGCCTTGAAGACCGCGACGCGCTCAGCGCACACCGTCAGCCCGTAGGTCGCGTTCTCGACGTTGCACCCGGTGTGGATGGCGCCCGATTCGTCTTCGAGCGCCGCGCCGACGCGGAAGTTGGAAAATCGCGCGTGGGCGTTCTCCCGCACGCGCAAGGCGGCCTCGACCAGCGCGTCCACGCCTAGGCCTCCAGGCGCGCCACCAGCGCCTTCAGCAAATTGACCAGGGTCCCGCGCACGGCCGCGCCCGTCTCCAGCACCTCGTCGTGACTGATCTTGCCGGGCAGCACGCCCGCCGCCATGTTGGTGACACAGGAAATCGCGACCACCTTCACACCCATGTGCCGCGCGGCGATTACTTCGGGCGCGGTCGACATGCCGACCAGGTCGGCGCCGATGGCTCGCAAATACCGAATCTCGGCCGGCGTCTCGTAGCTCGGACCCGCGAGCGCCGCGTAGATGCCCTCGTGCAGATCGACGCCGATTTCGGCCGCCGCTCTGTGCGCGAGGCTGCGGTATCCCGCATCGTAGGCGTCCGACATGTCGGGAAAGCGGGGCCCGAGCGAATCGTTGTTCGGTCCCATCAGCGGATTGACGCCCTGGAGATTGATGTGATCGGAGATCAGCACGAGAGCGCCCTGGCCGTACGAGAGGTTGATGCCGCCGGCGGCGTTGGTGAACACCATCGACCGCACGCCCAGCCGCGCCAGCACCCGCACGCCGAAAACCACCTGCGCGGGCGAATAGCCCTCATAGAGGTGTGCGCGGCCGGCCATGATCCCTATCAGGGCTGCATCCTTTCGGCAGAGTACGAGCTTTCCGGCGTGACCCACCGCCGTCGAAACCGGCCAGCCGGGAATCTGCGAGTACGGAATCTCGACGCTGTCGTAGAACTCCTCGGCGAAGGCGCCGAGTCCGCTGCCGAGCACCACGCCGATGCGCGGGAGGAAGCCCGCCTGAGACCGGATGTAGTCCGCCGCGCGGTCGATCACAACAACATTCCAGCGATGCAGGCCGACATGAAGTTCGCCATGGTCCCGGCAGCCATCGCCTTCAGTCCCATGCGCGCCAAATCGGACTTCCGCGTCGGCGCCAGGGCGCCGATACCGCCGATCTGAATGGCAATGGAGCCGAGGTTGGCGAAGCCGCATAGAGCGTAGGTTGCGATCGTGAAGGATCGCGGGTCGAGCTGGCTCTTGATGGGCCCCAGTTGCAGGAAGGCGACGAACTCGTTGAGCACCAGTCGCGTACCCAGCAGGTTGCCGACCGCCTGACAGTCCTTCCAGCTCACGCCCATCAGCCAGGCGATGGGAGCGAACAGCAGTCCGAAGATCTTCTGGAGCGACTCCGGCAGCCAGCCCATGGCCGGCAGCGTGTGGACCCAGCCCAGGATGCCGTTGGCCAGCGCCACCAGCGCCAGAAAGGCGATCAGCATGGCGGCGATGTTGAGCGCCAGGTGCAGGCCGTCGCCGGCGCCGCGCGCGGCCGCATCGATGATGTTGACGCCCGGACGCTCGATATCGACCTTGACCGACCCCATGGTCTCCGGCTCGCCGGTTTCCGGCATCAGCATCTTGGCGATCAGAATGGTGGCTGGCGCCGTCATGATGACTGCGGTGAGCAGGTGCTTGATCTCGACGCCGGCGATCGCGACATACGCCGCCATGATGGCTCCGGAAACATGCGCCATGCCGCAGGTCATGATGGTGAACAGCTCGGACTGCGTCAGACCCGCGAGGAACGGCCGTATCGTCAGCGGCGCCTCGGTCTGGCCCATGAAAATGCTGGCGGCGACATTCGTGGATTCGGCCCCGCTGGTGCCCATGACGCGCTGCATAGCAGCCGCCATGACACGCACAAAGACCTGCATCACGCCAAAGTAGTAGAGCACCGAGAACAGGGAGGCGATGAATATCACGATCGGCAGGACCTGGAAGGCGAAGACCACTCCGAACGGTCCGCCCTTGCCGCCCAGTTGCTGGCCGAAGACGAAGGCGCTGCCCGCCTCGGCGTACTCGAGCAGTGCGTTGACGGCCACGCTGGCAGCCTGGAACACGCGTCCGAAACCGGTTTTCAGAACCAGAAATGCGAAGACGAATTGAAGCCCGAGGCCCCACAGCAGCAGCCGGGGGCGGATGCGCTCCCGGGCCGAGGAAAAGAAGTAAGCGACGCCGAGGATCGCCACCAGCCCAATGAGTCCGGTAAAGCGTTCCATCACCCGGGCGGAATCAACCGACGACTTCGAGAATCAGCTCGCGGTCCTCGGGCTGCTGCGCCGAGATGCGGAATGCGTCCTCGATCACCTGCGCGGCGTCCTCGAGTTGTTCCTCACCGGTGTAATAGAGCCGGCACAGCACCGACCCCGCCTCGACGCGCTGGCCGGTTTTCACCTCGAGAATCACGCCGACGGCAGGATCGATGGCGTCCTCCTTGGTGGCGCGGCCGGCGCCGATCATCTGGCTGGCGCGCCCGATCTGTTCGGCGTCTATGGCGCTGACGAAACCCGCGCGTGGCGAGGCGATTTCGCGAACGCCGGTAGCGTTGGGCAGCAGCTCGAAATTGTCGAGCACCTGCGGCGCGCCGCCCTGCGCCTGGATGACGTCCTTGAACTTGCGGTAGCCGGAGCCGTCCAGCAGCTTGGTCTGCGCCAGCTCGCGGGATTCATCGAGCGTCGGCGCCAGACGCGCCAGGAAGATCATGCGCGCCGCCAGCTCGAGCGAGAGCCGTGTCAGGTCGGTGGGACCGGCGTTCTGGAGCGTTTGCGAGACTTCCATGACTTCGAGCGCGTTGCCGACGGCGTAGC
>CAZEVY010000002.1:96595-150009 GCA_964515555.1 uncultured Solibacteraceae bacterium
TGGTTCATGTCGGTGATCAGCGCCTGAACGCGCTTATCCATGCGCCGCCCGATGGTCACCATGATCTGCGCCAGGCGCCGCGCGTCCACCTGCTTCTTCATAAAAGCGCCGGTGCCGACCTTCACGTCGAGCACGATGGCGTCCAGCCCCACGGCCAGCTTCTTCGACATGATCGAGGAGGCGATGAGCGGGATCGACTCTACGGTGCCGGTGACATCGCGCAGCGCGTAGAGCTTTCCGTCAGCCGGGGCGATCTGCGCGGTCTGGCCGATGAAGGCCAGGCCGTGCGCGGCCAACTGCGCGCGGAACTCGTCGATGGTGAGGTCGGTGCGAAAGCCGGGAATCGCCTCCAGCTTGTCGAGTGTGCCGCCGGTGTGGCCCAGGGCGCGGCCGGAGATCATGGGCACGATCACGCCCGCCGAGGCGGCGAGCGGCGCGGCGATGAGGCTGGTCTTGTCGCCGACGCCGCCAGTGGAGTGCTTGTCGACCTTGACGCCCGGGACCGACGAGAGGTCGACGGTCTCGCCCGAACTGAGCATGCACTGGGTGAGCGCCTCGACTTCGTTCTCGGTCATTCCTGCGAACAGGACCGCCATGAGGAACGCCGACATCTGGTAGTCGGGTATCCGGTCCTGGGTGTAGGCTTCCACCAGCTCCGTGATTTCCTCGGGAGAAAGCTCTTCCCCATCCCGCTTTCGACAGATCAGATCGACAGTACGCATGAGAACTTGTCAGCGTATCACTATATGTGGTTGAAAGTAAAGGAAAGTGGAATCTTTCAATGATTCTGACGCGCGTTCATCTCGGCCAGACCGTTGCACGCCGACTGGATCTGCGCAGAAACCACCGGATACAGGCCCAGGAACGCGATCAGACCGATGTAGGGGATGACTGTGAGCACGCACGTCGTGGTCACCAGGCCCCGGGAGATGGGATCGGGAGCTCCTCGGAGCCGGTACTGCAAGTTGATCCGATCCGTCAGCCGGTGCCAGAAAACAAAGATCCAATACAGGTTGAAAAACGGAATGAACAGGAACCCGATGGCCTTTCCGGCCCCGAAGTCGTCGGCACGGATTATAGGGAGGCGCGAGTGCTTCATGCCGTGGAAGATCACGGTGAAGATCCCGATGGTCAGAAAGTGGAGCAGCACGGCCACCGCGGAGGGGAACGTCTCGAAGAACTGGTGCTTCCTGAAGCGCGCCAGTTGGGATTCCGGGACCCGGGCGTGATCGAACCCCATGTTGTAGACGCCCTGAAGGTCGAAGAGGCTTAGTTCCTTCGTGCTGGCGACGGCGCCCTGAGCCTGGCCGCACTTCGGGCAAAACTGAGCGTCCCGCGTCACGGGGCTGCCGCACTTGACGCAGTATGCCGAAATCGGCGCCGACGCCGGTCCGGCGAATCCACTGTCAGCCATTACGCCCTCCCTGTTACCGGTCAGGTCCCGCGGCGCATCATATCACAGGCCCTTCGCGGCTTTGTTCCTCCCTCCTGGTGAGATCGGCATAGAACTTGCGGTGCAACGCCCCGCTTCGCCCCTCGGCGAGGTCCGCATCCCGCACGATGGCCACGCGCGCGTCGAACAGCGATTCCCCCGACACCGCCACGCCCGGCGCGACCTCGATCTGCACCAGGTCCCGGCCGCGGTTCGCATCCGGGGCGAAATCGCGGAGCCCGCTGCACTGATAGCAGACGCCGGTTTTGTTGATGAGCTGGCAGAGCCCTTCGTACGACCGGATCATCTCGCCGCGCGCCGCGGCCAGCGTGTGACGGAAGACCGGCTCGGATAGATCGAGCATGGCGGCCCCATCTTCGTTGGAGAAGCCCAGCACCTCGCGCAGCATCAGGGCCGCCTGCGCCTTGGGATCGAGCGTGCGGGCGATGCACGAGAAGCAGAACGCGATGTGCTCGCGAATCTCGAAGACGAACTCCGGATCGCTCATGATGCTGGAGATTTCGGCGACCTGCTCCGGGTCGGCGATCGCCTCCCGCTCGCCGATCAACTGCGCATCGACGCGCCAGCGCTTGCGGGTGCGCAGGTGGTCGAGGCAGACGTGCGTGGCGATGCCGAACAGCCAGGTCTCGATGCGCGAGTCGCCGCGGAAGGTCGCCTGTTTCTGGATGGCGCGCACGAAGGTCTCCTGGAGGAGGTCCTCGGCGTCGTCGTGTTGCGTGACCATGCGGTAGATGTAGGAGAGCAGCGGCCGCCGCCAGCTCTCCCACATCGACTCGATGGATGGCGCTGTGGTACCCATCCCGCCCATGCTACCCGATGAGGCTTTGCGCCACCTGGAGGCGATTGCCGAACGGGTCGCGGAAGGTTCCGATGCGGACCACGCCGGGGATTTCCATGACGTCTCCCTCGAAGGCGACGCCCTTGGCGGCGAGGCGCTTTCGCGTGGCATCGAGGCTCTCGACGCGGAGGACGACGGTGGCTCCACCGGGGCCTTCGGCGGGCGCCATCGTGTTAAGGCCGATGGCGGCGGCGCCCTCGGCCTCGGCGTACTCGGCCCAGCCGGGCATCTCGAACGTCTTCTTCAGACCGAGCACGCCGCCGTAGAAGGCTTTTGCTTTTTCCAGGTCGCTCACGGCGTACCAGGCGAGCATGACTTTCATGTGTTTGTCTCCTTGCTAACCCCAGCAGGGGTTCGTCATGTAAGTCGAATCAACGCGCGGTTTCCGCCAACTCGTTGGATATAATGCCCTCACGATGCGGCGGCGCCACTTCCTCACGCTGTCGGCGGCTACTGTCGGCGGGGCGCTCGTCTACCGGCTCGACCGCACTCCACATCGCGTCGCCGCGCAAAGCGGCGTCCTTCGCGTTCCGCTTCGGTTTTTCACCGAGGATGAAGCGCTCGACGCCGCCGCGGCCGCCGCGCGCATCTTCCCCGCCGACGACGCCGGGCCGGGCGCCAACGAAGCAGGAGTCGTCATCTACATCGACCGCCAGCTTGCCGGACCCTGGGGCCGCGATCGTTATCGCTATACAAGAGAGCCATTCGCCGCCGGTCCGCCCGAGCTCGGCTACCAGGGCCGCGAATCGCCGCGCGAGGTTTATCGGGCGGGGCTGAGGTCGATCGCCGGCCTGCGCGGGTTACCGGGCACAGAGCAGGACGCGCGTTTGAAACAGATCGAGTCGACCATGTTCTTCGCGATGCTGCGCCGGCACACCATCGAAGGCATGTTCTGTGACCCGATGCACGGCGGCAACGCCGGCAAGATCGGCTGGCAACTCGTCGGATTCCCCGGTCCGCGCATGAGCTACCACGACGAGGTCGACCGGCACCACGGCCGCGCGCTGCGCTTCGATCCGCTGAGTCTCGCCGAGATCATGGGACGCCCGGTACGCCCCAGCGAGGACGAGCCGGAATGAAGAGGCTCCCGGAGGTCGACACGGTCATCGTGGGCGGCGGCTGGACCGGCCTACTGATCGCGCGCAACCTCGCCGAGCGCAAGAGCGGCCCCATCGTCGCGCTGGAGCGCGGCGGCCCGCGGCGGACGTCGGATTATCTGGACGATATGGACGAGCTCGACTTCGCGATTCTCAATCGGATGTCGCAGCCGATCCGAGACGAGACGGTGACGGTTCGCCACACGGTGCGCGATCGCGCGCTCCCGGTGCGTCAGTACGGGTCGTTCCTGGTGGGCGCGGGCGCGGGCGGTGCGGGCGAGCAGTGGAGCGGCATCTCGTTCCGCTTCCTGCCGGAGGCCTTCGAGCTGCGGTCGCGGATCGTGGCGCGCTACGGGGCGAAGCGGCTTCCGGAGGATTCGTCGATCCAGGATTGGGGGGTCTCGTACCGCGAGATCGAGCCGTATTACTGGCGGGCCGAGCAGATGCTCGGGCTATCGGGCAAGTCCGGCAACCTGCGCGGACGGAAGATCGATGGAGGGAACATTTTCGAAGGACCGCGCCAGCACGAGTATCCGACGCCGCCGATGAAGACGCCGTATCTGGCGGCGATGTTCCGCGACGCGGCGACCTCGCTCGGCTGGCACCCGTATCCGCTGCCGGCGGCGACCACGAGCGAACCGTACAGGAACCCCGACGGGATCGCGCGCGCCGGCTGCGCCTATTGCGGCTACTGCGAGCGTTTCGGCTGCATGATCGGGGCCAAGGCGCAGCCGACCAACGTGCTGCTCCCGGTGCTGCGGCGGCGCAAGAACTTCGAGCTGCGAACGAATGCCTGGGTGCGGCGCGTGGTGGTCGAGGGTGGACGCGCGCGCGGGGTGAGCTACATCGACGGCGCGGGCGAGGAGTGTTTCCAGCCGGCGGCCGCGGTGGTGCTGGCGTCCTGGACGCTGAACAACACGCGGTTATTGCTGATGTCGAAGATCGGCGAAGCGTACGATCCTGCGACCGGCAAGGGAGCGCTCGGCCGCAACCTCACGCACCAGGTCTCGATTCCGGCGGCCATGGCGTTCTTCGAGAAGCCGCTCAACCGCTACATGGGTGCTGGCGCGGCGGGTATCGCCATCAGCGATTTCGACGGCGATGTCTGGGACCACAAGGACGTCCCGTTCCTCGGCGGCGGGTTCCTGTACACGGTCTGCTACGGATTCCGTCCGATGGCCAACTTCGGTGTGCTGCCGCCGAGCGTGAAGGATCGCTGGGGATCCGCGTGGAAAAAGGCGGCGCTCGAATGGTACGACCGCACTGGACGCATTTCCTTCTACGGCGAGCACCCGGCGTATCGCGAGAACTACATGGACCTCGACCCGGCCTACACCGACAAGTTCGGCGATCCCCTGCTGCGGCTAACGATCGACTGGCGCGACAACGAGCGCCGGATGGTGCAATTCATCACGCCGAAGGCCGTCGAGGCGGCGCGCGCGATGGGGGCGAAGGAGTGGACGCCGTTCGGTGGCCTGGCGCGTTACGACGCGACACGCTACCAGGGCACGCACATTCAGGGCGGGACGATCATGGGCGCGTCGCCGGAGACGTCGGTGGTGGATACGCGAGGGAAGCACTGGAATGTGCCGAATCTTTACGTCGCCGGGGCGTCGACATTTCCTCAGAATCCGGCGGGGAATCCGACGCTGACGGCGCTGGCGCTCGCCTGGCGCGCGGCGGAGGGGATAAAATAAGGCCGTGGGCGTCAGGATTGCCATCCCGATCGACGAGTATCTGCGAACGAGCTTCCCGGACCTTGATCGGGAGTACCGAGACGGGGAGGTCGTGGAACGGACAATGCCAACGTTGGGCCATTCGCGAACCCAGCAGTGCTTCTGTGTGTGGTTCGGTCGTATCGAGGAATCCCACCCGTTGTTCGCGGCCCCCGAGTTGCGCCTGCGAGTCGGACCGCTTCGAGTGCTCATTCCCGACGTCTGTGTGTTCGCCGGTGTTAAGCCGACCGAAGACGTTCCGTCGACGCCGCCCCTCATCGCGATCGAGATCCTCTCGCCCGACGACCGTATGAGTGAAGTGCGCGAAAAGCTCGACGAATACCGGCGATGGGGCGTGACGCACGTCTGGCTGGCCGATCCGCGGTCAAGGCGTTTCTACGTCTGCGACAACAGTTTTCGCGAAGTGACTTCCTTCCTGATCCCCGAGTTCGGCCTCGAAATCAAGCCAGCCGACATCTTCCGGTCCAAGTAACTACCGCCCGTGCGGCTCCAGCCGCGGCCATGGGCGACCGTCTCGCACGTAGCGATCCATCCACTCGCGCGTGAGGCGGTCGACCTCCGCCGTGTGTTCAGTGAGCCCGTGGTCACCGCCCTCGAACAGCACGAACCGGAAGGGGTGCTTCACGCGCAACAGCGATTGCGCGGCGTCGAACGCCTCGGCCGGCGACACGCGCCAGTCGGCGCCGCCGTGAAGGATCAGGATCGGAGTCTCCTTGTTAATTCTTTCGGGCCATTTCGTCATCGAACGCGCCCGCAGCGCCGCCTCACGATCGGCCGGCGACCCCTTGTAGCCGGGGATCAGTTGCTCGTACACTTGCGTGCCCATCTCCGGCCGGTCATTCACCGACCGGAATAGATCCGCCGACCCGGCGCCGACCACCGCCGCGCGAACGCGGTCCGTCTTCGTCAGCGCAATGTAGGTCATCATGCCGCCTCGGCTCCAGCCGCGCATGCCGATCCGCGTGGAATCGACGTTCGGCATGGCGTCGAGGAGCGGGATCATGTTCAAGACGTCGTCGACGTCGTCGCCGCCGAATTCGTCCGCACCCTCGCTGCCGCAGCATCCGCGATAGTTGCTCGCGACGACGACGTAGCCCCAGGCCGCCATGCGCGCAAAGACAATGCCCTGCGCCCGCGTCAGCATGCCGAACTCGCGATTGCCGCCGCGGTTCAAGACGATCGCCGGATACCTGCCTTCCTTCTTGGGCGCCGCCAGGAAGCCGCGCACCTTGAGGCCGCCGCTCATGTACGTGATCTCGCTGAGTTCCACCTGGGCGAGTGTTTCGAGGGCGGCATCGCGCATCGGCGGACGCATCCGCGAGGCGTCGTACTCGAAGACGGTTTTCTCGACCAACGTGCCATTTGGCGGGGTTTGCGCAAGCATCGAGATGAGGAAGAAAGCGCTTGACATTCAGAGGCCGGTGCGAATAGTCTACTAAAAACCATTCGCTGGGGTGGTTGCGAAGTCGTAACAGTGGCTCTTAGGGGGTTTCCATGAAGAAAACGCTCGCGGTGGCCTTAGCTACCATCACGTTGATTTCACTGGGTGTGGCGCAGGAAACGCGATCCATGATGCTGGGCCGCGTGCTTGATCCGCAGGGCAGCGCCGTCGCCGGCGCGGCGGTGGGAATCAGAAACGTCGACACCGGCGTCGCAATGACGCTCAAGACCAACGAGCAGGGCTACTACGAAGCGCCGTTGCTGTTGCCCGGCAATTACGAGCTGACGGCCGAGGCCGCGGGCTTCAAGAAGCTGGTGCGCAAGGGCATCATCCTCTCGGTCTCTTCGCGCCTGGAACTGAATCTGCCGCTCGAGCTGGGAACGGTCACCGACACGGTGACGGTGGCGGCCGAGACGCCGTTGCTTGAAACCAGCGCCGTGAGCGCCGGCCGCGTCATCGACAACCGGTCGGTGATGGAGCTTCCCGTGCTCGGCAACAGCGCCATCCTGCTGGTGAAGATCCAGCCCGGCGTGCAGACTCCAGGCGTGAACAACTACCTGGCGCTGCATTCCAACGTCGGCGGATCCGACTACAGCGTGAACGGCAACGTCGGCGGCAACTCGTGGACTCTCGATGGCTCACCCAACCAGGGTCCGGCCCGGCGAACCGCCTATCTTCCCTACACCGACGCAGTGGCCGAATTCAAGGTGGAGACCAACAACTTCGATGCTGCAGTCGGACAGACTTCGGGTGGCGCCATCACGATGATCTCGAAGTCGGGTACCAACAGTTTGCACGGCACGGCGACCTGGCAGCACTGGCAGCAGCGCTGGCAGGGCACGCCGTTCTTCGTCAAGCAAGCCTACTATCGCAGCATCAACGCCGCCGAACAGGCGGGCAACAAGACGCTCGCCGACCAAATCCGCAACACGGACAAGCAGACTACCGGGCGGTCGAACAACTGGGGCGCCTCCGGGGGCGGCCCGGTCGTGATTCCTAAGCTCTACAACGGCCGCAACAAGACCTTCTGGTTCCTGACCTACAACGCCTTCAAGGATGTGAAGACCGAGGACCCGTCGACCTTCAACCGCACGGTACCGACGCAGGCCATGCGCGACGGTAACTTCTCCGACCTGCTTAGTCTGCCCAATCCGACGCGGTATCAAGTCTACGATCCGACGACGGTGGCGCGCGACCCGGTGCGTACGTCGAACTTCAGCCGGCAGCCGTTCGCCGGAAACATCATTCCGCGAAGCCGCTTTGTGAACCCGGCCTACGACGCCATCTCGAAGCTCTATCCGCTGCCGAACAACCCTCCGGCCGCGGGGCTGGAGCCGGTGAACAATTACCTAGCGTCGAAGACGCCCTACAACTGGGACTACAAGGCATACTCCAACCGCGTCGATCACCAGATCAGCGACCATTTCCGCGCCTTTGGCCGTTGGTCGTATAACAACTTCGGTCCCGAGGATCGTTCGGACTGGACCTACGAGACCGCGCGCGGTCTGAACCAGAACGGCCTGGTGCGCAACAACAAGGGCGGCAACATCGACGTGGTGTGGACGCAGACGCCGACGACAGTGTGGAACTTCAATGCCGGCATCAACCAGTTCCGGGAGGGCAACATTCAGCCATTTGCGCTGTCGAAGAAGCCCAGTGACATCGGACTGCCGGCCTACATGGATCAGAAGGCGGGTGATCAACACATTCTTCCGCAGATGGCGGTCAGCGGATATACCACCATCAGCCCTGGCGGCGTCTCCACGTGGACGCGCTACCGCTTCGCGACAGCCGCCGTGTCTGTGAGCCGCGTTCAGGGGAATCACTCCATCCGCGCCGGGTTCGACAACCGCTACGCCTTCCGCACCGGCGGCGGCGGCGGGAACACCAGCGGCAACTTCACGTTCTCGAACCAGTACATGAGGCGCTACGACGACGATTTCCAGCCGTCCTCGAACCTGGGACTCGGCTGGGCGGCGTTCATTCTCGGTATTCCCAACAGCGGCTACTCCATCGCCACCAACGACAGCTACGCGATGATCACGCCCTATTACGCATTGTTTGTCCAGGACGGCTGGCGAATCTCGCGTAACCTGACGCTGAATCTCGGCCTCCGCATGGAATACGAGGGCGGGTCGACCGAACGCTACAACCGCATGATCGGCGATTTCGATTCCAACGCCGCGCTGCCGATCGCCGCGGCGGCGCAGGCAGCGTACGCGGCCAATCCGATTCCGGAGCTTCCCGCGTCTCAGTTCCGGGTGTTGGGCGGCTCCCAGTATGTCGGCGTCGGTTCGCGCCCGCGCGAACTCTACAAAGGCGAGCTGATGTGGCTGCCTCGCATCGGCGTCGCCTACTCGCTGAACAGCAAGACCGTCCTCAAGGCCGGCTACGGACTTTATTACGACAGCATCAACGTGCTGAACTTCGGCCCCGACCAATTCGGCTTCAGTCGGAACACCAGCACCGTGGTTACCACCGATTTCGGACAGACCTGGGGAATCCTCCCCGCGAACGCCAACCCGGGCAACTTCCGGAGCCCGCTGGTCGATCCGTTCCCGGTACGATCGGACGGCACGCGCTTCGACACGCCGACGCGGGACGCGCTCGGCAACATGGCGCGTACGGGCCGCGGCTTTACGTACACCAACTATAACCAGCCCCACGCTCGCCAGCAGCGCTGGCGCGCCGGCGTGCAGCGCCAGTTGGCGGCCAACGTGGTCGTCGACGTGGCCTACGCGGGTTCGTACTCCGATCGCGTCTCCATTCAGGCCGGCACGACGTTCTTCGATCACAGGGTGGACGCCCTTCCGGCGCAGTATTGGGCCGACGGTCTGACGCGCAACGACGCTGTCGCCAACAACCTCAATGCCAACGTGACGAATCCGTTCCGCCTCGCGAATTTCGCTGCGCTCCAGCAGAGCAATCCGCTGGTTTACGCCGACATGGCCACACAGGGATTCTTCACATCGGCCACCATCCGCAGGCATCAGCTCCTGAGACCCTTCCCGCAGGCCAACGGCCTGAACATCCGGGCCGAAGGCAACGGTTACACGCGGACCCACGAGTTTCAACTCAATTTCGAGAAGCGCTTCTCCAAGGGATTCCTGACGAACATCGGTTACACCGCGATGTACATCCGAGACGCGGATTTTTATTGGAACGAGTTCGACACCAAGCCGACGGAGCGCTTTTCCAACGACGGTCGTCCGCATCGCCTGGTTGGCAGCGGCGTCTACGAGCTGCCGTTCGGCAAAGGCAGGCGATTTGGCAGCAACGCATCGGGAGTGCTTAACTACCTGATCGGCGGCTGGCAGACGGCGGCGACCTACGAGCTCCAGCCCGGCTCCCTGATCGATTTCGGCGGCAACGTCTTTTACTACGGCAACGACACGTCGAACATCCGCAACGTGAATCGCACCTTCGAGACCTGGTTCAATACCGCTGACTTCGAGCGCAGCACCGCGCGCCAACCCAACGCATTCCACAGGCGCCAGTTCGCCCCTCGTGTCGGGGGCCTGCGCGGCGACAAGCAGAGCTGGTGGAACGCCAACATCGCCAAGAACATTCCGTTCTCGGAAACGGGCGTCAACCTGCAACTGCGCCTGGACGTGCTGAACGTGCAGAACCGCTCGCAGATGGCGAATCCGAACGCCGACCCGTACTCGACAAACTTCGGCCGCATCACGTCGCAAACGTCAGCGACCAATCGTTGGATTCAGGTTCAGATGCGATTGACGTTCTGACCGCTTGCGCGCCGCCAAGCCGCCGCCTGGCGGCGGAGAAGCCGCACATCGCGCCAGGGCGAAGGGTCATCGCGTGATCGACTGAAGAGCCAGCAGAGCCACCGCGCGCCGGTCGCGGCCCAGGTCGTGGCCGGCGCGTTCGACCCACACGATCTTCGCGCGCGGCACGAGCTTCACAGCCGACTCCATCTCCTCCGGCAGCCCGAACGGGTCCCTGGTCCCGTGCACGAACGTCACCGGCACGCGGATGTCCCCGAGGTGCGCGGTGCGCAGCTTCTCGGGTTGACCCGGCGGGTGGAGCGGATAGGAGCACATCAGCAGCTCGTCGCACACGGAAGGGTCCGACGCGACCAGCACGCTCGCCTGTCGGCCGCCGTACGAATGCCCGCCGAGTACGATTCGCCCTCCAGCGATCTCGCGCAGCGCGGCGACGGCGTTGCGAATCCCCGCCTGGTCGCGCGCGGCCAGCGCCGGGCGTGGCGACCCGCCGGCCTGCCGGAATGGCAGGTCGATCCGCAGCGCGTAGTAACCGGCCTCGGCGAACGCCTCGCAGATCGTCACAAGTGTCGGCCCGCGAGCGTTGCCGCCTGCTCCGTGCGCCAGCACCAGGCCGTCGCCGGTGGTGGGCGCGTCGGGCCGATGAAGATACCCGCGCACGGCGATTCCGTCGGCGGGGTCGCGGTGAAATTCTTCGACGACGGGCATGGGTAGAATCAATGTACCAGTGATCGAGACCATCATCTTCGACTTGGGCGGCGTGATCGTGCCGTTCGACTTCCGGCGAGCCTACGCCGCGCTCGACGGGCGCTCGCCCTACCGCGCCGAGGAGATTCCCAGGCGCATCGGAACCACCGACCTGGTAACTCGCTTCGAGACCGGCAAGATCGAGTCGGAGGATTTCGTCCGTCAACTCACAGCCCTGCTCGATGTGAGGCTGACCTACGACGAGTTTCGCGACCTGTGGAGCTGCATCTTTCTGCCGCATACACTCATCCCGGAGTCGCTGCTGGCCGCGCTGCGGGCGAGGTATCGCCTGCTGCTTCTCTCGAACACCAACGCGATCCACTTCGAGATGCTGCGCGAGCGGTATCCTCTGCTGGAGCATTTCGAATCGTACGTGTTGTCGTATGAAGTGGGTGCGCTCAAGCCTTCGCCGGAGATTTACGAGGCCGCGCTCGAGCGCGCCAGGTGCGCGCCGGAGCGATGCTTCTTCACCGACGACATTCCCGCCTACGTCGAGGGCGCGCGGCGGCACGGGATCGACGCGGTGCAGTTTCGCGACGCCGAACAGTTGCAGGGCGAGCTGCGCAGCAGGGGGGTCCAATGGTGAGGCGCGTGTTGGTCTTTGCGCTGACGGCCGCGGCCGCGGCGCAGGACTGGTCGCGCTTCCGCGGACCGAATGGCGCGGGCGTCTCAGCCGACACCGGGCTGCCCGCCGAGTTCGGGCCGTCGAAGAACGTCGTGTGGAAGACGGCCATGCCGCGCGGCGCATCGTCGCCGGTGCTCACGCGTGACCGCATCTTCCTCACCGGAGCCGAAGGCGACGATCTCATCACCTTCGCGATCGACCGTGCGACAGGGCGGGTTCTCTGGCGGCGCGCGGTCCGCGCCGACCGCCAGGAGAAACTCCACAAGCTAAACAATCGCGCGTCGGCCACACCGGTCACCGACGGCCGCAACGTCGTCGCGTTCTTCGGCGACTTCGGGCTGATCTCCTACGGAGGGGACGGCGAGGAGCGCTGGCGAATGAAGCTGGGACCGTTCACCAACTTGCACGGCATGGGGGCGTCGCCCGTGCTGGTGGGCAATCGGGTGATCATGATCGTCGACCAGGACATGGACTCCTACCTTTTGGCGCTCGACAAAGACACGGGCCGCGTGGCGTGGCGCACGGAGCGCGCCGAGGTGGTGCACGGCTTCTCGACGCCGATCGTGCACGAGGGCCAGGTGATCGTGCCGGGGTCGTACCAGTTGATCGCCTACGCGGCGGAGTCGGGGAAGAAGCTATGGTGGGCAAGCGGCGTGACCTGGCAGGTGAAGTCGACTCCGGTGATCGGCGACGGCGTGCTCTACTTCAACGGCTGGGCGCCAGGCGGCGATGCCGGCGAGCAGTACGATCTGCCTACGTTCGCCGAAGCGCTGAAGGCCGCCGACACGAACGCCGACCGCAAGCTCGCGCCCGGAGAACTGCCCAAGCCCTGGCAGCCGACCGGATCGTGGGACGCGATCGACATGGACAACGACGGCTTCCTCGACGAACGCGACTGGCATTTCTTCAAATCGCGCCGCGCCGCCAGAAACAACCTGATGGCGGTGCGGCTGGGCGGCTCGGGCGACGTCACCGCGTCGCACGTGCTGTGGCGCTTCAGCCGCTCGATTCCCGACGTGCCGTCGCCGCTCTACTACAAGGGCGCGCTGTGGCTGGTGCGCACAGGCGGCATCGCGACGACGCTCGATCCCAAGAGCGGGGAGATCTTCAAGCAGGCGCGGCTCACCGGCGCTCTCGAGGGCTACTACGCATCGCCGGTCGGCGGCGACGGCAAAGTCTACATGACGAGCGAGGGCGGCAAGGTCGTGGTGCTGAATGCCGAGCCGCAATGGGAGATCGCCGCGGTGAACGATTTCGGCGAGGAGATGTACGCCACGCCGGCGATCGCCGACTCGCGTCTGTATGTGCGCACGGCGTCGGCGCTCTATTGTTTCGGCTTGCGCTGAAAGAGTTCCTGGACGAAGGCCGCGTGCTCCGGCGATGCCAGGCCCCGCTGCACGACCTCGAGGATGCGTGGGCCATCGTCGGCGAGCAGGGCGGCCGGGTCGAGCCAGAGTCCGGGGAAGACGCGCGAGCGGAGAAGGCCGTCGGCGTCGGGAATCATTTCGACGTAGTCGCCCGCTTCGAGCCGCCGCCAGATGACACGCTGTTCCTGGAAGAGCACCGTCATGTACTCGGGCACGCCGGCCTTGCGGTACAGTTCGAGCTTCGGCCCGAGGTCGTAGGATTTCGAGGAGACGCTAATCTCGACGATGAGCTCGGGCACGCCCTCGGCGAACTTGCCCGCCACGCGGTGGGCGCCGCCGCGCTCGGGGAGAATCCGAAGGTGGATGTCGGGCTGCGGCGCGTCTCCGAGTATCAACCACGTGCTTGGCCCGCTCGCCTTGCAGCCGGGCGTGTTCCAGGCGTAATGGGTCAACCAGCCGTGGCGTGTGGTCATGGTCGCCGTGGGGAAGACTTAATGGGGAAGACTTAATGGGGAGGGCGTATAGACGACGCCGCCGATCAGCTCCGCATACTTTAAGTGCGGCAACTGCTCCCAGCGTCTCAGGAATTCCTCGCGGCTCATCCGCTGGCCGGGCGCCAGCGCCTCCACCGCCTGATCCAGTTGCGACATCGCTGTCTCCAGCTTATAACTCCGCCATCGTGAAGACGCGGTCGAAGCCGCAGCCCGTCGCCTCGATGGCGGCCCCGCCGCCCTCCTCGCGGTCCACCAGGCAGATCGCGCCAAGCACCTTCAGCCCCGCCTCGCGCGAGGCCTCGATGGCCTGCACGGTCGAGCCGCCCGTGGTACACACGTCGTCGACCACCACCACGTCGAGCGGGCCGGTCTCGCCGAGTCCTTCGATGCGCCGCCGCGTGCCGTGTTGCTTGGCCTCCTTGCGTACCAGGTACGCATTCACCGACGGCGGCTGCTCGACGCTCTCTCGCGCTACGGCGATGACGATGGGGTCGGCGCCGATTGACATGCCGCCGACGGCGGCCGGACGCCAGCCGCGCTCCCGCATCGTCGCCAGGAACAGCCGGCCGATGAGCGGCATGGCCTCGGCGCGGCAGGTTGTGATGCGGGCGTCGACGTAAACGTTGCTCTTGCGGCCGCTGGCGAGCGTGAATTCGCCGCCGCGCCGTACTGAGAGCGTCGAGAGGATCTTACGCAGGCGAGCGCGATCGTCCATGAGGCTCATCGGTACGATAGTAAGATAAAGCACCGTGAAGCTGCTCATCTTTTCCGATATTCACAACGACTGGAAGCGCCTAGAACAGCTCATGGCGATCGACGCCGACTACTACATCGCCGCCGGTGACCTGGTGAGCTGGGCCAAGGGCCTCGACAAGGCCGGCGAGATCCTGCGCCGCCGCGAGCGCGTCTTCGTGCTGCCGGGCAATCACGAGTCCGAGAGCGATATAGAAGGACTCTGTTCGCGGTACGATCTGCACCCGCTTCACGGCAGGACGCTTGAGATCGCGGGACACCACGTCGCCGGCCTCGGCTACTCGAATCCGACGCCGTTCAACACGCCCGGCGAGTATTCCGAAGCGGAGATCGCGCGGCGCCTCGGCGCGTTCGCCGATCTGCGCCCGCTGGTGCTGGTATGCCACTGCCCGCCGCGTGACACCGCACTCGACCGGCTCTCGGGCGGCGGGCACGCCGGTAGCACGGCCGTCCGTGAATTCGTCGACCGCTGCCAGCCGCCGTGGTTTTTCTGCGGCCACATCCACGAGGCCGAAGGCGCCGAGACGACGATCGGCGAAACGCGCGCCGTCAACGCCGGCAAGAAGGGCTACCTCCTAGAGCTTTGATAGAATCGAATCGATGACGCTCGACGAACTCGACCGCGAATTCACCTCGCTCCGCCAGCAGGCAGAGGCTGTGCGGAGCTATCTTTGACGCTCCCGCCAAGCAATCGCAGCTAGCGCAGACCGAACAGCAGATTTCGGCGCCCGACTTCTGGAATCAGCCTGAAAAGAGCCAGAAGATTCTCCAGGATCGCAAGCGCCTCGACGAGGCCATCGCCAGCGACCGCGAAGTCGCCTCCATGACCTCCGACATCGAGACGCTGTTCGAACTGGCGCGCGAAGGCGAGAACGTCCTCGCCGACCTGGAGCGCGAGCTGAAACGCTACCGCGCGATGCTGGACAGGCTGGAGGATGCCATGCTGCTCTCGGGCGAGAACGACGCCCGCAGCGCCATCGTCACTATCCACCCGGGCGCCGGCGGCACCGAGAGCCAGGACTGGGCGGAGATGCTCCTGCGAATGTACCTGCGCTGGGCGGAACGCAAGAAGCTCGAGACCGTCATCACCGACCGGCTCGAGGGCGAGACGGCCGGTATTAAGTCGGTTACGTTCGAGGTGAACGGCGAGTACGCCTTCGGGATGCTGGGGAGCGAAGTCGGCGTTCATCGGCTAGTGCGCATCTCACCGTTCGACTCGAATGCACGCCGTCACACTTCGTTCGCTTCGGTTTTTGTCTACCCGCAGGTCGACGACGAGGTGAGAATCGAGATCAAGACCGAAGACCTGCGCGTCGACACCTTCCGCGCCTCTGGCGCCGGAGGCCAGCACGTCAACCGCACGGATTCGGCGATCCGCATGACTCACCTGCCGACCGGCATCGTCGTGCAGTGCCAGAACGAGCGCTCGCAGCACAAGAACCGCGCCAGCGCGATCAAGCAGCTGCGCGCGCGTCTGTTCGAGTTCGAGATGGACAAACGCCGCGTCGAGGAGCGGAAGTTGGAGGACTCCAAGGCCGACATCAACTTCGGCAGCCAGATCCGCAGCTACGTGCTGGCGCCCTACCGCCTCATCAAGGACCATCGCACCAAGCTCGCCGTGGGCGACGTGGACCGCGTGCTGGACGGCGATATCGACGCGCTCTCGCACGCCTGGCTCGTCTTTCGCAAGACCGGCAAGACCGCCGGCGACACCAAGGACGACCTCCCCGAATAATGGACGACGAGCGAGCCATCGCACGCGCCGCGGAAGCGCTTCGCCGAGGCGGGCTGGTCGCGTTTCCCACCGAGACGGTGTACGGACTGGGCGCGAGCGCGCTGGACGCCGCGGCGGTCGCGCGTATCTACGAGGTGAAGGGAAGGCCGCTGGAGTCTCCCGTGATCGTGCACGTCGACTCCGTGGCCATGGCCCGAACGCTCGCCGCCGAATGGCCGTCCGCCGCCGACGCGCTCGCCGCGCGCTGGTGGCCGGGGCCGCTCACGCTAGTGGTGCCCAAACGCGCCGAAGTTCCCGACATTGTCACCGCGGGACTGCCGTCGGTCGGCCTGCGCGCGCCGGCGCATCCGATGGCGTTGGCGTTGATCCACACGGCCGGCGTACCGGTCGCAGCGCCCAGCGCGAACCGGTTCGGAGGACTCTCTCCGGTGACGGCGGAGCATGTACGCGCCGCACTTGGCGACCGCATCGAGTGCGTTCTCGACGGCGGCCCATCGGCAGTCGGGATCGAGTCGACCGTGCTGTCGCTGGCGGGACCGGAGCCCGTCCTGCTGCGCCCGGGCATGGTGTCGCGTGAGGAGATCGAGTCGCTGATCGGACCTGTGCGCGAGGGCGCGCGGCCGCAAGGCCCGCGACTCGAGGGCGCGCATCCGGCGCCGGGAATGCACGCTCGCCACTACAGTCCCCGGACGCCGATGGTCCTCGGACCGCCACCGTCGGCCGGGCGCGTCGCTTACGTTTGGTGGAGGCGTGCGATACCGGCGGCGCGCACAATCCGGATGCCCGCCGATCCGGCCGCCTATGCCGCGCGCTTGTACGCCGCGCTGCACGAGGCGGACGTCGAGGGCTACGACTGGATCGCGGTCGAGCCTCCACCGGAGTCGCCGGCGTGGGAGGCGATTCGCGATCGCCTTCAACGGGCCGCGCGCTGACTACTGCTTCGGCAGAATTCCGGTGAGCGACAACTGCGCGAACGCCGGCGCTTGGCTGCCCTGAAGCCGAGCCAGCGGATTGGCACGCGCGACGCGGAAGACCACCGGGTCGCCAGGCTTCAGCGACGTCTGCACGGTTCGGATGTCGTCGACGGAGGTGATGGGCACTCGGTTAATCGAGAGGATCACATCGCGGTCCTGCAGGCCGACCTCGGCCGCGAAAGAATCCTCGGTCACCTGCGTTACCTGAACACCCCGCTCGCCCTCGATTTTCATCTTCGCGCGATCTTCAGCCGTCACCGGCCGCACGCGGATGCCGAACTTCGCCTCCGACACCGCCGGCGCGCCCGACTCGCTCGCCTCGGGCTTGCGCAGCGACCGGTACTCGGGCCGGTTGGCGAACACCTCGGTGCGGTCCGCCACGGTCACCGCGAAATCCATCTTCTTGCCGCGGCGATCCACCGTGACGTTCACCTTGTTGCCGATGGGAGTTTCGGAGATGCGATCCACCAGGTCGTCGCCATCTTTGACGGATTTGCCGTCGAGCGAGACGATCACGTCCTCGTCTTTCAGCCCGGCCTTTTCGGCGGGCCCGCCCGGTTCGATCGACTCCAGGTACACGCCATTGGTCAGGCCGAACGCCTTGAGCTGATCGCTCGTCACGCCGCGGCCGAAGCTCACACCGATCGATCCGCGCACGATGCGCCCGTGTTTGGTCAGCTGGTTGTACACCTTCACGGCCATGTTCACCGGCAATGCGAATCCGACGCCCTGGCTGCCGCCAGTGCGGGTGGCGATCGCCGTGTTGACGCCGATCACCTCTCCACGGATGTTCACCAGCGGGCCGCCGCTGTTGCCGGGGTTGATGGCGGCGTCGGTCTGGATGAAGGCCTGGAACTGGCGGCCGAGTCCCTGGCGTCCTTTCGCGCTCACGATGCCGGCCGTCACGCTGGCCTCCAGCCCGAAGGGCGAGCCGATCGCCACCGCCCAGTCGCCCACCTCGACCGCATCGGAGTTGCCGACGCGGATGTAGGGAAGCTGGCGGCCGGCGTCGATCTTCAGGACGGCAAGATCGGTGTCGGGATCGAACCCGATCAGCCGCGCCTTGTGCTCCTGCGAGTCCTCATGGAGCTTGACCCGAATCTTGCCCGCGCCCTCGACCACGTGATGGTTGGTGATGATGTAACCCTTCGGATCGACGATGAAGCCGGACCCGGTCGCCTCGCGCGGCTGTTGGGGGATCTCCAGGTTCGGACGTCCGCGGAAAAAGCGGAACGGATCGATGGTCCCCTCCTCACCTTCCTCGTCTTCCGGGGCGGGCCGGCCCCGGCGCGTGACGGTGCGCTGTGTCTCCGGTTCCGAAGTGATGTGCACGACCGCCGGCTCAACTACCTTGGCGAGCTTGGTGAACTCACTGGCCAGCTTGACAGGGCTCGGAACCACGAGAGGTGCGGCGTCGGTGACGGACTGCCCGCCCTTGTCGGCCAGGACGCCGGTGTTGACCAGCGTGCCGATGACGATTCCGATGCCCAGCGTCAGCAGCAGAACACTCATCGTGAGGAATCTCGGTTGACGCAACTTGCTCACGAAACTCATGGGGAACATACCTCCAGAAGAACCTACACTATTATAGTTCGACGCCCGGCCCGTTCATCTTCAGAGCGCACAGCGCGGGGCGCGCTCCATACCCAGGCTGGCAGACACCGCTCGCGCCCCGCCGCGTCGTGCGCGGTGTCAACTGGAGAGATGCTCGTGCCGCGCGCCGGGTTTCAACTCGGCCGCAAGGACACCGGCGAGAATCAGCGCGGCGCCCGCGAATCCGCTCGCCGGCAGCGTTTCGCCGGCCACCGCCCACGAGGTCGCCGCGGCGAAGACCGGCTCCAGCGCGAAGATCAGCGCTGTGCGCGCCGGCGTTGTGTGGCGTTGGGCCGACGCCTGCACCGTGAATGCGAGCGCGGTGCAAAACAGCCCCGTGACCGCGACCGCCAACACCAGCCGGGGACTCCATCGCCAGAGAAGCGGCTCGAGCCACCAGCAGGCCGCCGCCGCTCCCACGGCCACCGTCGCGATCTGACATACGCTCAGAACCTCGTGTCCCCAACGCGGCGCGACACGCCCGACCACCAGAATGTGCAGGGCGAATCCCAGGGCGGCGCCGACCGTCATGCCGTCGCCGCGATTGAGGTCGGCGACTCCGGCCGCCCCCGTCAGGAGCGCGGCGCCGGTGACGGCCAGTACCGCTCCGGCGGCCTCGCCGGCCGCCGGTACAACCCTATAGACGAGGGACGAGAGCAAAGGTACCATCACCACGCACAGGGATGTCAGAAACGCCGACTTCGCCGGCGTGGTGTAGAGGAGTCCGGCAGTTTGCAGATAGTAGCCGGCGAGCAGGCAGAGGCCCGCGGCCGCGCCGCCCGCCCATGCCCCGCGCCCCGCCGCGGAGAGATTTCGGCGATAGATGGCCGCCAGCACCAGCGCGGCGAAGCCGAATCGCACGGCCAGGAACGCCAGCACCGAAGCGTCGTCGAGCGCCGACTTCACCAGGGTGAAGGTGGATCCCCAGAAGAAGACGACTGCGATCAGCGCCAGATCGGCGCGAGCGCGCCGGCTGAGGCTCACACGCCGCCCCGAAGCCCGGCCGTGGCCTCAGGTAGAGGATTACTCTCCATTCCTGACGAGCAGCGCGAGCGTCAGTAGAACGCGCTTCAGGCCGAGCTCGCGGCCCTCCGGGTGATACCACTCCGAAGGCGAGTGCGCCCCGCCGCCCGAGCCGCCCGCGCCAATCGACACGGCTTCGACGCCGAGAGACAACGGAATATTGGCGTCGGTGGACGCGCAATCCGTCGTCGCCCGGATGCCGAGATATGCGTCGACAGCGCGCAGGCAAGAGAGGAGCTGCGCCGACTCGGCGAGCCGGCCGCCGGGCCGGAACCCGATGTCGCGCAGCTTGCCGCCGACCTTGCCGCCCGTGGCGCGCTCGTTCTCCACCTCAACGGCGCGCTCGACCGAGCCGTTCAACAGTCCGGCCATCTCGTCGATGCGATCGAGGCTCTCGGAACGCAGGTCGACCTTCGACCGCGCCGTCGTGGGGATCGAATTGACGCTGGGGCCACCCTCCAGAGTGCCGAAGTTGAACGAGCACCGCGGCGACGATCCGTTGGCGATGGCCACGTGCTCGGAGAACAGCGTGATCGCCCGGCTCAGGGCGTGCGCCGGGTTGCCGACGCCGTAATCGCTCCAGCTATGGCCGCCGGGGCCGGTGATCAGGAGCTCGAACCGGCGGCTGGCCAGCGCACGCGCCGTGATGTGGTCCGTACCCGGTCCGTCGAGCACCACGAACGCCTTCACCTTCGACCCCAGCGCCTGCGGGCGGCACAGGTAGCGCATGCCGCTGAGGTTCCCTTCGCCCTCCTCGCCGACGTTGGCCGCCAGCACCAGGCCGGGGAACAGCGCCGCCGCGTCACAAGCCGGAATCGCCTGCGCCACCGCCAGAAGAGCCGCCAGGCCCGCGCCGTTGTCGGCGACGCCGGGACCGAGAAACTTGCCGTCGCCCGTCGAGCGGATGTCGTCGGCCTGCCGCGGGGCGAGGACAGTGTCGAGGTGCGCCGTCAAGGCGACGCGCGCCGGTTCCGCGGCCGCGGGAGCGGCCACCACGTTGCCCGCGCGATCGATCTTCGCGGACCAGCCGGCGGCGCGGAGCCGATCGGCGATCCACTCGGCCCGGCGCTGCTCCTGAAACGTCGGCGCAGGGATACGGCACAGTTCCAGGTGCCGCTCGTTGATCCACTTCTTCTCTCTGGTGAACCAATGCAGGCATTCGCGGAGACCGGATTCCGCGGCGATTTCGGCGAGGGGCGAAAAGGCCGCAACATTCGCCATTCCCACCAGTCTACACCGCGACGGATCGTCGGCCGCCGGTTCCGCCATTTACAATGAGGCATGCCCGCCTCGGATCTCCCCGATCTCCGCACGCCGCTGCCGGGGCCGAACGCGCGCGCCATCGTCGAGCGCGATCGCGCCACGCTCTCGCCTTCCTACACGCGCCCGTATCCATTGGTGGTGGCGAGCGGACGGGGAGCCATCGTCGAGGACGTCGACGGCAACCGCTTCCTGGACTGCAACGCGGGCATCGCTGTGGTTGCCACGGGCCATTGCCACCCGGAGGTGGTCGCCGCCATCCATCGGCAGGCCGCACGGCTCATCCACATGTCGGGCACCGATTTCTACTACGAGAGCATGGTGGCGCTCGCCGAGAAGCTGGCGGCACTGGCGCCCGGCGGCGGGCCGCGACGCGTCTACTTCGGCAACTCGGGGACCGAGGCCATCGAAGCGGCGCTCAAGTTGGCTCGGTATCACACGGGACGGTCGCGATTCATCGCATTCCACGGCGCCTTTCACGGGAGGACTATGGGATCGCTCTCGCTCACCGCCTCCAAGACGGTGCAGCGGCGCGGTTTCGGACCGCTGGTCTCAGGGGTCACCCACATTCCCTTCGCCTACTGCTACCGCTGCGCCTACGGCAAGCAGCCGGAGACCTGCGCGGTGGAATGCGTGCAGGTGATCGAGGACCGGCTTTTCCGGACGACGGTTCCCGCCGAGGAAGTCGCCGCCATTGTCCTCGAGCCCGTGCAGGGCGAAGGCGGCTACGTCGTGCCGCCGCGCAAATTCTTCGACGAGCTGTCGGCGGTGGCGGCGCGACACGGCATCCCAATCGTCGCCGACGAGGTGCAGTCCGGCTGCGGGCGCACGGGGAAGATGTGGGCCTCCGATCACTTCGGTTTCGCGCCGGACATCCTGGCGATCGCCAAGGGTATCGCCAGTGGCATGCCGCTCGCGGCCACGGTAGCGCGCGCCGATCTGATGCAGTGGCCGCCCGGTGCGCACGCTTCGACGTTCGGCGGCAACCCGGTGTCGGTGGCGGCGTCGCTGTCGACGGTCGAACTGCTCGAGGGCGGCCTGGTGGAGCGCGCCGCGCGGCTCGGAGGCCGCATCCTGGATCGGATGCGGGAGTGGCCGCGGCGGTTTTCCTGTGTCGGTGACGTACGCGGGCTGGGGCTGATGATCGGTGTGGAGCTGGTGCGGGACCCGGTGTCGAGGGATCCGGCGCCGGAGCTGCGCGACCGCATGGTGCAAATGGCGTTCGAGCGCGGCGTGCTGCTGCTGGGGGCGGGCGCGTCGACGATCCGGATCTCGCCGCCGCTGGTTCTCTCGGACGAGCAGGCGGACTATCTAGTCGCGACGCTGGAGGAGTGCCTGACTTCGGGCGGCTGACCGCTCCCCTGTACGGGGCCGGGACCCGAGGGAGCGAAACAGCTACAGATACTTCACCATCAGGACTTCGTTGCCCTTCTCGTTATAGATCAGTTCGTCGACCAGGTGGCGCACCAGCAGGATGCCGAAGCCACCCGGGCGCAGCCCTTGCTCGGCGCGGTACTGGATATGCTCGGTGGGCGTGTCCGGCGAATACGCCACGGCGGCGTGCGGAATCTCCGCCATCGAGAAGCCCTCGCCGGGGTCGCGGATGTAGTAGTGAATGGCGCGGCTGGTGCGCACGTAGGCGACGAACACCTTCTGCCGGGGGTCGCACTTTCCGCCGTGCTCGATGGCGTTCCGCAGCACTTCGCGGAAGGCGGTGGCGATGTTCTCGCGGTCCTGCTCGGGAAGGTCGGCCTTCATCTCGCTGAAGAACTGCACCAGGCGATCGGCGACGTCCAGCCTGCAACGGACATGCAGAGCGATCCAGTTGGCGGTCGCCGAGAGCACCTGGATGTCCTCCTCGGGATCCTCGTCGGCGAGCGCCTGCTCGATCAGCTCGACAACGGCGGCCGGCGAGAAGGGCTTGCTGAAGTAGGTGTAGGCCAGCTCGCGCAGCGAGGCCACCAGCGCCTGGGGAGTGTTGTCGGCGGTCATGACGATGACCTTGGCGCCCGGTCGCTCCTGGCGGATGCGTCGCAGCAGCTCCAGGCCGTCCATGCCGGGCATGCGGATATCGGTGATGACCAGGTCGTAGGGACGAGACCGGACCATTTCGAGGGCCGCGAAGCCGCCGTTCGCCGACTCCAGCCGCCATGGGGTCGAAACCAACAGCGCACGAAAGACCTCGTGCATCGCGGGATCGTCCTCCACCAGCAGAATGGTCTTCTCCGACGACATTGCCGCTAAGCTACGTTACCCCAGCAATGTGGGCGGCGACAAGCGTGGTTGCCTTGCAGGAATACCAAACGCGCCGCCTCCACCGCGCCACACGGTACAATCCTCACATGACGCCACGCACGCTGGGCGAACTTCGCGCGAGCGCCTACTCCGAAGAGCGCATGGCCGGACGCGGAGTCAAGGAAGAACTGCGCGCCAACCTGATCTGCCGCCTCCAGCGCGGCGAGGCGCTCTTCCCAGGCATCGTCGGCTACGACGACACCGTGGTCCCGCAGCTCGTCAACGCGATCCTTTCGCGGCACAACTTCATCTTGCTGGGCCTCCGCGGCCAGGCCAAAACGCGCCTTATCCGCCTGCTCACCACGCTGCTCGACCCCCAGACCCCGTACGTCGCCGGCTGCGAGATCCGCGACAACCCATACCGTCCCATCTGCCGTCGTTGCCGCGCGCTGGTCGACGAGGCCGGCGACGAGACGCCCGTGGCGTGGCTCGACGCTTCGCACCGCTACGTCGAAAAGCTCGCCACGCCCGACGTCACCATCGCCGACATGCTCGGCGACATCGACCCCATCAAAGCCGCACGCCGCGGCCACGACATCTCCGACGAGCTCACCATCCACTACGGCCTGCTTCCGCGCGCCAACCGCGGCATCTTCGCGATCAACGAGCTGCCGGACCTCGCCGGGAAGATTCAGGTCGGTCTGTTCAACATCATGCAGGAGGGCGACGTCCAGATCAAAGGCTACCCGGTGCGCTTGCCGCTCGACGTCATGTTGGTCTTCACCGCCAACCCGGAGGACTACACCGCGCGCGGCAAGATCATCACGCCGCTCAAGGACCGCATCGGCAGCGAAATCCGCACGCACTACCCGCTCAGCGTCGAGCAGGGCATGTCGATCACCGGCCAGGAAGCCTGGGCCCGGCGCCCTTCGCCGGTGGCCATCGAGACGCCGGCCTATATCCGCGAGGTAATCGAGCAACTCGCCTTCTGCGCCCGCGAGGACAAGCGCGTCGACAAGCGCTCGGGCGTATCGCAGCGGCTGCCGATCACGGTGATGGAGAACGTCGTCTCCAGCGCCGAACGTCGCGCGCTGGCGGCGCGCGAGGCCGACGCCGTGCCGCGCGTAGCCGATCTCTACGCGGCGCTGCCGTCGATCACCGGCAAGCTGGAGCTGGAGTACGAGGGCGAGATCAAGGGCGGCGACGCGGTGGCGCGCGAGCTGATCCGACTGGCCGTCGGCAAGGTGTTCACGGCGCACTTCGACGGCGTGAATCTCGGGCCCATCGTGCAGTGGTTCGACCTGGGCGGGGCGATCAAGCTCGAGGAATGCGCCGGGTCCAGCGCGATGCTGGAGCAACTCGGCGCGATTCAGGGGCTGCTCGAACGGATCGCCGCGCTGGGCGTGGGACCGGGATCGTCAGATGCGGCCAGGGCGTCGGCGGCCGAGTTCATTCTTGAGGGGTTGTACGCGCATCGGCGGCTGAACCGCAACGAGGAGCGCGGCTTCGTAGCGGAGGAGCGCAAACGCGAGCCGTCAGAGGAGCGCCGCGCGGCCGCGGCCCGGAGGCAGTACCAGTAGTCATGCGCATCGGCTATTCGCGCTATACGGGCGACGACTTTGGCATCAGCGCCGAGGACCTGATGCGGGCGCTTTCGGATTACCTGCTCGAAAGCGGCTTCAACAACGAATACATGCAGTTCGGCGAGTTCAACGCGCGGTCGCTCGAAGAGCTGAAGCAGGCCATCGAGCGCGCGCTTCAGAGCGGCGAGCTGTTCGACCGCGATCGCGCCGACGAGCTGTCGCAGCGCCTCCAGCAAATGGATCCCGAGCAGCTCGACAAACTCCTGGAGCGGCTGGTCGACAAACTCGCTCAGGAAGGCTATCTGCAAACCGACCGCAATCCCGCCGAGGAGGGCGCGCAGGGCGGCCCAGGGCGAGCCGACGGCGAGATGAAGTTCGAGGTTACCGATAAGTCGCTCGATTTTCTCGGATACAAGACCCTGAAAGACTTGCTCGGCTCGCTCGGCAAGTCGAGTTTCGGCGCGCACGACACGCGCGACCTGGCGACGGGCGTCGAGGCCAGCGGAGCGTCGCGCCGCTACGAGTTTGGCGACGTGCTGAACCTGGACATCAGCGAGACGCTGTTTTCGGCGATGAAACGCGAGGGCGTCAAGCTCCCGCTCGACATGGAGTACGACGATCTGCACGTGCACCAGGCCGAATACCAGAGTTCCTGCGCGACGGTGCTGATGCTCGATTGCAGCCACAGCATGATCCTGTATGGAGAGGATCGTTTCACGCCGGCCAAGAAGGTGGCGCTGGCGCTGGCGCACATGATCCGGACCCAATACCCGGGCGACAGCCTGCGCTGCGTGCTCTTCCACGACTCGGCCGAGGAGCTTCGGCTGGGCGACCTGGCGCGCGTGCAGGTGGGTCCGTACTACACGAACACGCGCGACGGCCTGATTCTGGCGCAGCGGCTGCTGAAGCAGGAAAAGAAGGACATGAAGCAGATCGTGATGATCACCGACGGCAAGCCCAGCGCGCTGACGCTCGACGACGGGCGCATGTACCGCAACGCCTTTGGCCTCGATCCGCTGGTGATCTCGCGGACGCTCGAAGAGGTGAGCCGCTGCAAGCGGCAGGGGATCATCATCAACACCTTCATGCTCGCAAGCGACTACGGGCTGGTGAATTTCGTCCAGAAGGTGACGGAATTATGCCGTGGGAAGGCATACTTCACGACGCCGTACACGTTGGGCCAGTACCTGCTGCTCGACTACATGAACCGCAAGAGCCGCACGATTCACTAAGGCCGCCTCCTCACCTACTCCGCCTTCACCCCGACCGCGATAATCGACGTTGACGGCCACGGCAGCAGCCGGTCGACGCGCCGCCACAACCACACCAGGCTGTCGAAGACGCGCATCGCGAACGGGCTGATCGTCCGACGCCGCAGCCAACGTCCCGTCACGTACCAACCCGGCAGCGACACGCGATTGAACGATAGCATCGCCTCCACTCGAAATCCCGCCTCACGCATGCGGCCTTCGAGCTGTTCGCGCGAGTAGCGCCGATAGTGTCCCAGCGCCTCGTCAATCGCACCGAAGGCCCATTGGCACTGTGGCACCAGGATCACGGCGCGGCCGCCGGGCGCCAGCGACGAATGAATGTTCCTGAGCGCCAAGGCATCGTCGGCGACGTGCTCGACAACATTCAGGCACACCACCGTGTCGATCGATCCCAGGCCCGCAAAGTCCTCGGGTCGAGCCAGGTCGACATGGCTGATCTCCAGGTTCGGCCGGTGCGCGAGGCGCGTGCGCAGGCGCGCGATGTGCTCGCCGTCGATATCGCTGGCGATATAGCGCCGTCGACGTCGCGCCAGGTGCCGCGTCAGGTTTCCCATCCCCGCACCGATCTCCAGCACCGACTGTCCGATGTAGGGCCGGATGAAGTCGGCCATCCACCGATTGAATCGCGGCGCGTTCGAGAGCGCCTCCAGCACCTCCGGTCCCGTGTCCCGGTAGATGTCGTTGGACAACCAATAGCGCAGAATAATCCACACCGCGGCGACGGCGTCGCCAAATCCGATCTTCTTGCCTTCCTCGTACGACCGGCCGTGATAGCTGATTGGTGTCTCGTATATTCGGGCGTCGCGTTTGGCGAGCTTGATGGTCAGCTCCGGCTCGATGCCGAAGCGGTCCGACCGCAGCGGAATTGACTGCACCAGCGACGTGCGGAACACCTTGTAGCAGGTCTCCATGTCGGTAAGGTTAAGGTCGGCGGCGAGGTTGCAGAGCGTCGTCAGCATCCAGTTGGCGAGCGCGTGCCAGAAGTACAGCACGCGGCGCTCGCCGGCGACCAGGAATCTCGACCCATAGACAGCGTCGGCCTTGCCTTCGAGGAGAGGCTTGAGCAGCTTCGGGTATTCGCGCGGATCGTACTCGAGGTCGGCGTCCTGGATTATGGAGTACTCGCCGGTTGCCGCCTCGAGCGCGGTGCGGATGGCCGCGCCCTTGCCGCGGTTCGCCGGGTGCCGCAGGAGGCGGATGGCGCCGGGATGCCGCGCGGCGACCGCTTCAACGGCTTCGACAGAACCGTCGTCGGAGCCGTCGTCGACCACGATGATCTCGCGGTCGAGTCCATCGGGCAGAGGCGCCGCCAGCACACGCCCCAGGAGCACGGCGACGAACTCTTCTTCGTTGTAGAGCGGGACGAGAATCGAGACAGCGGGCATTCGCGCGGTCAGGCCCGTCGGCACCGGTCGGCGCGGGCGGCGGGGACGCACAAGATTAACATGAAGTTCCTTTCATAGGAATCCGGGTGTCATTCCCACCGCGTAACGGATTTAGTATAGTGAATCTCGTCACTGTACCTCAGGGCCTGGGCGCCCTGAACGATTTCCAGCAAGGAGATGTTCACAATGAGACGTAGACATTTCGCGCTCGGCTTGGGCGCCGCGGTTGCCGGGATGGCGGCTGGTTCGAGGGTAGCCAGTGCGCAGGGGCAGAAGAAGGATGCGGCCAAGCACATCTGCAAGGGCAAGAACTCGTGCAAAGGGCAGGGCGGCTGCAAGTCCGGCGACGCCGGCTGCGCGGGCAAGAACTCCTGCAAGGGCAAGGGCGGCTGCGCGGCCGTGAAACACGACTGCAAGGGCAAGAACGCCTGCAAAGGGCAGGGAGGCTGCAAGTCGGGCGACGCCGGCTGCGCGGGCAAGAACTCCTGCAAGGGCAAGGGCGGCTGCTCCGTCCCCATGAAGCACTAAGTTCCGCGCCAACGCGCTCGACTCAGCGATTCAGGCCGCGGGCGGTGGTTTCCGTCCGCGGCGTACCCATTGAGTGTGTACCTGCATGATTCGCCGCATCCTTGGAGTCCTCGATTCTGTTTCCTTCCTTGCGCCCTTGCTAACGCGGCTGGTTATTGGTCACGCCTTCTTCCTGACAGGAAAGGGGAAGCTGGCGAACCTGGAGCGCACCACCGCTGTCTTCGCCGACCTCGGGATTCCAATGCCGGCAGTGAACGCGACGTTCATCGCGGGACTGGAGACCGTGGGCGGACTGCTGCTGATCGCCGGGCTGGCGACCCGCCCGGCCGCCGCGCTGCTCGCGTGCACCATGGTCGTGGCGATTCTAACCGCGCACCGCGAGGATTTCCTGAAGGCGCTCGGCGGCGACCTGACCGACATCGCGGCGTTGATGTTCCTGCTGTTCCTGATCTGGCTGGTGCTGCACGGTCCGGGTAAGATGAGCGTCGACGAGTGGATCGCCAGGAAGATGGGCCTCGCCAGCGGTACCCTGAGAGAGGGAGGCGATTGATGGCCAACCGGTGGGGCTACCCGGACCTGGGGTTCGGCGTGGGACTGCGCACCGTCCACTACAACCACATCCTCGAAAGCCGCCCGCGCGTCGACTGGTTCGAGATCCTCTCGGAGAACTACCTCGACACCGGCGGCCGCCCGCTGTGGGTGCTCGACCAGGTGGCCGAGCGCTACCCGGTGGTGTTGCACGGCGTCTCGATGTCGGTCGGCTCCACCGACGCGCTCGACTTCGAGTACCTGCGCAAGCTTAAGGCGCTCGCCGCGCGGATCAATGCGCGCTGGGTGTCCGATCACCTCTGCTGGACCGGCGTCAGCGGCCTGAACACGCACGACCTGCTGCCCATGCCCTACACGGACGAGTCGCTGCGGCACACGATCTCGCGCGTGCGGGCGGTCTCGGATTACCTGGAGCGGCCCCTGGTGCTGGAGAACCCGTCCACGTACGTCGAGTTCTCCGCGTCGACATGGAAAGAGTGGGATTTCCTCGCCACGCTGGCGCGCGAGGCGGACTGCGGGCTGCTGCTCGACGTGAACAACGTTTACGTGAGCTCCTACAATCACGGCTTCGATCCGGACGATTACGTCGACGCCGTCCCCGCCGATCGCGTCGTGCAGATTCACCTGGCAGGCCACACCAACAAGGGCACGCACATTCTCGACACGCACAGCGACCACGTCATCGAGCGCGTCTGGGAGCTGTACCGGCGCGTCTACCAGCGCATGGGCGGCATCGCGACGCTGCTCGAATGGGACGAGGATATCCCGTCGTTCAAGGTGGTCCACGCCGAGGCGCTGAAGGCGCGAAAGTGGCGCGAGTCGCCCGCGCCGGTGTTTGCACGCCGCGCGTCAGACATTCATGCCACGGCTTGACCCGGGGCTCCTGCGCACGCAGCGCTGGATGCAGTCGGCGATCCTGACGGCGGGTCCCGTCGAGTCCGCGCTGGCCGGCGAGGCGGCGGCGGCTGTGCCCGCGGCGCAGGCGGCTCGCATGATCTTGCCGTCGAAGTCGCTCGCGCCGCTCGAGCGGCTCGACATCTACCGCGACATGTACCTGGCGCGGCTCGGCGAGGCGCTGGAGGCCGACTATCCGCTGCTGCGCGCGTATCTCGGCGAGTCGCGGTTCGCGGCGCTGGTGGAGCGGTATCTCGCGCGTTATCCGTCGCGCAGCTACACGCTGAATCGTCTGGGCGGAGCGCTGCCGCGGTTCGTGGCGCGGCTGCGGTCGTGGCCGGATCGCGGTTTCATTGCGGAACTGGCGCGTGCGGAGCTGGCGATGACCGCGGTGGTCGACGAGGTGGAGACGGCGCCGCTGACGGCGTCGGCGATCGCCGCGGTGCCCGCCGAGGCTTGGCCGGGCGCGAAGCTGCGGGCGATACCAGCGATGCGACTGCTCGCGCTGCGGTACCCGGTCAACGCCTACGCGAGCGCCATCTGGGACGATGCGCCGATGCCTCGCCTGGCGCGCAAGAACACGTGGCTGGCGCTCTCGCGCCGCAATTACCTGCTGATTCGCACCGACCTGACGCGCGCCGGCTACGCGGTGCTGAAGTCGCTGGTGGCGGGTCGCACGCTGGGGGAGGCGATCGGACGGCGTCGCGTGAAGCAGCGCGAACTGTTCGCGTGGTTTCGCGATTGGGTGGCGGCGGGGATTTTCGGGTCGATTGAGTATTGATCGTTCAAGCCCGGCTCACCGAAAATCCTCTATTAGCATCAGGTCCACACCTGAATGGACAACCTTTGTACCTGACGCGGCTCGCCGCCTTCGACCGGGACCAGAAAAAGTGCACCATCGCCGGGTTCCGGCTTGTTTTCCACGTATCTCTGCGCGACCAGGAGGTGCTTCCCGTCCGGCGACCAGGCTGGCCGCCCGCTCATAGTGAAGCCCACCAGCTTACGATCCGGCGGTCCGAGCGGAGAAACCAGGTAAATGCCGCCCCCATCCCGCTGGCTCGTAAAGGCTATCTGACGCCCATCCGGCGACCAGGCCGCGAACCCATCACCGCGCGGATGACTGGTGAGACGCAACATCGTCTCTTCTCCCACCATCTTTACGTACAGATCGAAGTTGTTCGGACTATCGCCGTTCCATGTGAAAGCCACCTGCTTACCATCGGGCGAGAACGCAGGGAAGAACTCATTACCGGTCAATGTCGTCAGCGGAATTACTTTCGGCGGAGGCGGGGTGACGCGGTCAAGCGTAAACCACAGAAGCGCCCCGGCAATCGCTGGGCAAACCGCCGCCCAACGTAGGCTTCGGTAAGACCTGGAAGCGGCGGGGCCCGGCGGCGGTTCCTGCAGCGCGGGTCCCGGCTGCGGGGCGGCTTCTACGGCGGCGATAAAGCGGTATCCCCGCCGCGGTAGAGTCTCGATGAAACGTGGGGTTCCGGCCGCGTCGTTCAAAACCTCTCGGACCTTTTCGTAAGCTCCCCAGTCCGCGTGTCCAACTCGAACACGCCGAGACGGACTGACGATGGCTCCCTCATTCGGGCTTCCAAGGGCGTCCCAAGAGTACCACGAGTCGGTCGCGACGACCGGGAATGATGACTAAGCTCTAGTCTTTCAATGCGTTAGCCGGAGAGGAGCGGCGCATGACGAAATCAGCCAGGGAGTATTAACGGCGCATGGACGCCCCGATTCGCCCGCTTCAGAGTGGACGCAGCCATGTCGCCGGCACGTTCGGCGACGGATCGGAGCGCCTCGATGCATCGCACACGGTGTTTCTTCGCTGTGTTCGCAACGGCAGTTTTGGAACCGTTATCGCGGACTTGCACCACCGTGGTCGCGGCGTCCGATTTTCGAATACTGGCTGCCGACGGAGTCCAGGCGCACCCGGACGGGCTCTGGTCTCCCGCATGCAAGATACGAACCGGCAATGGCCTGGCTGTGACATTGGCCGGTATGGTTTCTGACGGCACACCGGGCTCGATCTGATGAGCGTCGCCCGGACCGCCATGGCACATTCCGACTCGCCTCTCATGGCCGCGGATCGCTTTGCGCTAATCGCCGCTCAGGAAATTGCACGCTCGTTGGAGCGCCAGCACACGGAGGCCCCGGACATGTGGCGCAGCAGACTCGGAGGCGTGCTTGTCCGAGCTGTGTTCGCGGGAATCGGAAGCGGTCATGCGGCCCTCGTCGTCCGCACCATTGCCGTGTCCTCGGAAGGGCTGGTCCAGGAGCTTGGGCCGCAGCCGGTGATACCGGTGGCGGTCCCGCGCGTCCTGGTGTTTTGCGAGAAGGCCGCCGAGCAGATGCGCGCCAACCTCTCCTGGAAAAGTCTCGACCCCGGTCCACTGGCATATAAGCTTATCCGCGGCGCCGTGGCCCCAGCGGGCGGTATTCACGAAGAGAACGCCCTCGACATCAGCGTCATCCGAGTAGATAAGAACGGCTCGAAATGGCTGAATCGGGGAGCCTGTGCCGACGAAGCGGTTACATCGACGGCAGGCCCGGCCGACAGGGTCCAGTAACGGGCGCCTACACGAAGCGGTACTTCTGCGTCCGCTCGTCCCACAGGACTTTCTTGTTATTCCGGAACGAGAGCGTCGCCATGTGACCGCTCACCGCGGCCTCCTGCCCGACCTCGACCGGCGCGACCAGCTTGGCCTTCCCCTGGATCGCCTCGAGAAAATTCCGCACGTGCGACTCCACCGCGAGGTTGTCGTTGCCCGTCTTCTCGACGCGCATCTCCTGCCGCGCGGCGACGTGCGCCGGCGCGCGTCCGCCGAACTTCTCCGGCCAGAAGCTGAGCACCTGGCGATTCAGCACCTCGATGGTGCCCTCGTTCCCCATAAACTGCTCGCCGTAGCCAAACTGCACGTTGCCGAAGTAGCAACTGTAGTTGATGTGGAACTTGCCCGGATACTCGTAGAGCGCCGAGAAGGTGTCGGGGACCTCGCGATCGTCGGCGGCGTCGGACCAGCGATAGACGCCGCCCGAGGCCATGCACGAGAGAGGCGTCTTCTTGCCGCAGACGAAGTTGGCGATGTCGGTCTGGTGGACCAGCAGGTCGGTCGAGATGCCGCCGGAGTAGTCCCAGTAGAGCCGCCACTGGTAGTAGCGGCCCTTATGGAAGGCGCGCTTGGGCGCGGGACCGAGGAAGCGCGCCCAGTCGGTGTTGGACTCGTCGGCGTCCTTGGGGATGTTGTAGCGCCAGGCGGGATTGTCGGGCAGAGAATTGCGGTACCAGAAGGCGCGCACGTAGTGGATGTCGCCGATCATGCCCTTCTCGACCATCTCCTTGGCCTGGATGTAGAGCGTGTTGCTGCGGTTCTGCGTGCCAACCTGAACGGTTTTGCCGGAGGCCTGCGCCACCTTGACGATCTCCGCCCCTTCCTCGATGGTGTGCGCCAGCGGCTTCTCGATATAGACGTGCTTGCCTGCCTTGAGCGCCGCGATCGTCATTACGTGATGGAGATGCTCGGGCGTGGCGATGACCACCGCTTCGACGGCCGGGTCCGCGAGCAGCTCGCGGTAGTCGACGTAGGTCTTGGGCGTGTTGCCGCCCATGGTCTGGACGCGGTCCTTGGCGCGGGCGAGGTTTCCCGAATAGGTGTCGCATACGGCGGCGACCTGCGCCAGCTCGGGGCTGCCCTTGTAGAGGCGCTCCATCAGATAATACCCACGGCTCCCGGTTCCGATGTGACCGGTGACGACTTTGCCGCCGGCGCCGAAGGCGCTCAAGACGGCGGGTGCGGCCACGGAGGCCTTGACAAAAGTGCGGCGCGAAGCGGACATGGCTGTCTCCTGGTGGAAGATTCCCCCTCCAGCATAACCGCCGCCGGATGGTATACTCAACATCTTCATGGCGAACCCGAAATACGCCGCGTCGGACCAGCCCGCGCCCGTGGCCGAGGTCGTCAAGACGCTCGATGACGGCACCAAGGTGAAGCGCCGGTTCTCCCGCATGCGCGCCTGCAACGAGAAGGACGCCAAGGGCAAGCTGTGCGCGGGTCACCTGAAGCGCTGGTACTTCTTCGGCGACGAGGTGAAGCGCGAATTCGGCGCCGACGTCGAAGTTTACCGCTGCGAGCGCTGCAAGACGCTCTACCTCCCGCCCGCCGACGAGCCCGCGCGCACCGGCACGCTCTGCTGGTAATTCGCCGCCGAACGGGAGTAGCAAGAGGTCGACGATGCCGCGGCGGGGTTCGGGCATTGGTCGGAGATGGTCTGCCGGGCGGTCGCGGCGCTGCATGCCGCCTTGCCACAGACCGCCAATGGGGCAGCGCTGCGTTCAGATAGCTGGTGGCGTTCGCCGCTATCGAATCACAGGCTGCGTCGGCGCGGCCGCCCCCGGCGGACGGCCAGCAGCAGAAGGCGCCTCATCAACGGACGCCTCTCCCCGACTGATTGTTTAGCGGAACCCGACCGTCTTCCCGTCCTGCGTCACGAATGTCACGAAGCCGACGTCCAGTCCCGTTGCTGAGAAGCGCGCCGGCGGCGGCCCACCGCCCACGGCCAGCGTCCCCGCCGGGACACCCTGAATACTCTCAGAAACCGGCAGCGCGCCGGTCACTTCCGGCGGCACCGTAAACGTCCCCGCCGAGGCGCGCTCGCGGCACAGGAACGCCGCGCCGATTCCGATCGAATTGAGAAGCGAACCACCGAGAATCTCGACGGTGTCGTTCGGCCCGCCCCCGGTCCAGGTCACGGTCACGCCTTGCGACCGCGTCACCTGGTTGATAAGGCCTTTGTTGAGCCAGCGCACCAGGCTCGGCACTTGGAGCGATACGTTGAATGCGCCGACCTGCGCGCCTCCCGCGCCTGCGACCGTGTAGTTCCCCGCGTCGAGAAACGGCGTGCCGCCGCCAGGGAATCCGGGAATCGCCTGGCCGCCGCCGCCGAGCGTTTCCGAATAGACGCCCACCGCGGTGCGCGTGATCTCCTTGGTTCCCGCCGGTCCCGTGACCGTGATGCGTCCGGCGTCGAGCGGTTCGGCGCCCACCTTGTCGGTGTTGAGAGGCGAGAGTCCTTCGAATGAGTAGACGAAACACCCGCCCACCGCCGAAATACCCGTGAGACTTTGCGCGGAGAGGAACTGAGCGAACGTCTGGCGCCCGAAGGCGCCCGCCCCGGTGTCGGTCCGCGTGTCGAACGATCCGAACAGCGGAACCTCGATCGAGAGGGAAGTTTGCATGAGATTGATGCTGCCCCGGCTGATCGAGCCTCGTGCCTCGGCGGCGGTCAGGTCGGCGAGACTCAGTCCGTTCGGTTCCGTGCAGGGGCCGCCATCGGCGGAAATCGAGATCGTCACGCTGTTGCTCGCTACGCCGTTGACGGCGATCATAACCGGGACGTAGCAGCCGCTCACGTTTTCCGGAATCTCGAACGCAATCTGGTCGAGTCCTGCGCAGCAACCGGATCGCCCGCGATACACCACACGAGCACGGCGGCCGCCGACGAGCGCTACGACGTTCAGGTCCGTCTGATCTCCCGGCAGCGGCCCGTCGGACTCGTTGCCGGCGACCCGGCCGATACCCGTGACCCACGCGATCCAGGTTCCGCCGTTGCGCGCCGTCCGAACGAGCGTGTTGGGGACGAAATTCGGGTCGGTGAAGATTCCCGGCCCGCTGCCCGCCTGGTTGAGCGCGTAGATGCCGGGACTGTTAGCGACGATGCGCACCGGGAAAGGCGCCGTCGAGCGGCCGCTGAATGTGATCGTGACGGTCGCATTGCCGACGGGCGTGGCCGAGGGAACGATGAACGCCACCTGCGTGACCACCGAGTAGATCATGATGGCATCGATCTCGGTTCCGCCCGTGTTGATGCGCACCGACGTCCCTCCGAGCGTTCGCGGCAACGGGAACGAGCTGACCACCTGAATCGCGCCGGGACCGATGCTCCCGCCGAACGCCACCGCAATCCCGCCCTGCGCCAGTCCGCCGTTGGGGAACGCGGGGTCGACGTTCGACGCCGAGTTGAGGATCGACGAGATCGTCTGCCCGCCCGCACTCGCCGCCACGAGCGCACATAGAATCGCGGGCAGACAGGCTCCGTGCACGCCGCGCCCTTTACTTCACGGCCATCTGGAAATCGAGCGTGAGCACCACCGCCGCGGGTGTCACCGCGATTCCGGCGATGTGGACGTTGGTGATCTGAGGTGCGAACGGCCCCAGCTTCATGTCGGCGACCATGCGCCTCGCGTCGTCGCCGAGCCGGTACTTGAAGTCCTTCTCGAGGCTCTCGGCAAGCGCCTTCCGAACGCGGCGCACATACATGCTGTCGCGCCCGTTGGCCCCGACCTGCACCTCGCGAAGCGTGACGATGCCGTCCTGAAAGTGCGGCGCACCGGAGATGGTCACGTCGAACGAATCGCCCCATCCGACGCATTTTCCGAAGAAGCTCCGCGCCGACTTGCCGCTGAAGCGCGCATGGATCAACAGGCGGCCGTGGTCGCCGCTGAGCTTCGGGTCCTGAAGATACGCGAAGCTGCACTTGGAGTTCTGCGTGCCCTTAAGGAACATGCGTCCCTCGGCGGTGAACATCTGCGCCGCCAGCGCGCGTTCGAGGGCGCTGAAGTGAACCTGCAGTTGGGTCGCGGCGGGCGCCGGACCTGCGGCGATGAGGGCGGCGATCGTCCCCAGAAGGCGTGTTACTCGCATATCTGCATCCTCCGCCGATCCCCGGCGATCCGCGATCCAATCAGTTTATAGTAAACAAAATGGCACAGAGCATGTTGCAGGGCAAGGTGGCGGTAGTGACGGGTGCAGCCACCGGCATCGGGGAATCCATCGCCGGCCTTTTCGCCGACGAAGGCGCCAAGGTGGCCCTGCTCGACATCAACCTTACGGGCGCGACGGCGGCGGCCGTCGCCATCCAGTCGCGCGGGGGCGTCGCGATGGGACTGTTCGCCGACGTGCGCGACCGCGAGTCGATCCGCAAGGCGGTCGACGCTACGCTGGCGCGCTTCGGGCGCATCGACATCCTGATCAACAACGCCGGCATCTACCCGCGCCGTCCCTTCCTCGAAATGACCGAGGAGGAGTGGGACGACATGCAGAACACCAATCTGAAGGGTGTATTCCACTGCCTGAAGCTGGTGGCGCCGCACATGGTCGCGCAACGGTACGGCAAGATCGTGAACATTTCCTCGGTGACATTCTTCAAGGGATACCCGACCTTGTCGCATTACGTGGCCGCCAAGGGCGGCGTGATCGGCCTGAGCAGGTCGCTCGCGCGCGAGCTTGGGCCTCACAACGTGTACGTGAACACGATCACGCCGGGCGCGATCGAAGTCGAAATGGAGAAACGCGTGGCGACGCCCGAGCAGATGCAGGCGATCGTTGCGCAGCAGTCGCTCGCGCGGCGTCTCCAGCCGGTCGACGTGGCGCGCGTGTGCCTGTTCCTGAGCTCGGACCTGAGCGACGGAATGACCGGCCAGATCGTCAATGTCGACGCCGGACTGATCATGTACTGAGGTCGTCCACCCCGTCATAATAGGAGCCGATGCCCGATAACACCTTCGACGTCGTATCGAAAATCGAGATGCCCGAAGTGGTCAACGCGATTCACCAGGCCATGAAGGAAGTGATCACGCGCTTCGACCTGAAGGACTCCAGGTCCGACATTCAGCTTCAGGAGAAGGACAACAAGATCGTCATCACCAGCCGGGATGAGTTCAAGGTCCGCGCCGTCGCCGACGTTCTGTCGCAGAAGCTCGTCAAGCGCAAAGTGCCGCTGAAGAACTTCTCGTTCGGCGCGATCGCGCCCGCCGCCGGATCGACGGCGCGCCAGGAAATTACCTTACAGCAGGGGATTCCGATCGAAAAGGCGCGTGAGCTCGTGAAGGCGGTCAAGGACAGCAAGAAGAAGGTGCAGGTGTCGATTCAGGGCGACTTCGTCCGCGTCAGCGGCCGCGATCGCGACACGCTGCAAGAGGTGATCGCCCTGGTGCGCGGGCTCGACCTCGGCCTGGAGCTTCAGTTCACGAACTACCGGACGAATTGAGCTACTTCTTCGGCAACTTCGCCAGCGCCGACTTCGGCAGCTTCGCGACTACGCTCACCTGCGTCCCCACCAGATCCGCAATGTCGTAGCGAATCGCGAAGCCCATCACCATGGCCGCCTCCGACGGCGTGAGACCGTAGTCGCGGTCGAGCCAGCGCATCAGGCCGCTGGTCGCCATTCGGTTGGCGTCGTCGAGCGACCCGGCGATGCCGATGCTCATGAGGTACTCGGCGTTCTCGGCGAACGGATGCCCGATGCCGCGCCCGGGAATCAGGTCGACCGTGAACTCGAAGTCCATCGAGGTCTCCAGCGCGTCGCCGGTCAGCTCGCCGTCGCCTTGGGCGGCGTGACCGTCGCCCAGGAACAGGATCGCGCCGGGGTGGTTAACGGGAAGGTAGACGGTCGTACCCTCGCGGATCTGGTTGTAGTCCATGTTGCCGCCGAAACGCCCGGAATCCGTGGTGCGAATGCTCCAGTCGCCCGGCGGCGCCGTGCCGACGCACCCGAGCATCGGCGCCAGCGGCACTGTAAAATTCTTCAGTTTGTCGGTCGGCTTTTCGAGATACGCGATCCCCTTTTCCGAGTCGATCTTCCAGCGGCCCGGCACGCGCGGCTCCCACTTCAAGCCGCTGAGATGTCCGGGATCGAGCGAGTTGTACATGACCTGGCCGCCGCTCACCGCCCAGTCGCGATTGGTCCGCATGCGGCCCAGCCGGACCACCAGCGTGTCGCCCGGAAACGCGCCTTCGACATAGAACGGGCCCGTCTGTGGATTGCCGCCCGGCGAGCGGCGCTGTCCCTTGGGGTCGACTCCTCCGGCGTCGACGGCCCAGGTGCGCACCGTGTCGCCGGGATGAATCCGCAGCGCCGGCTTGATCGACGACGAAAAATAGAGATGAAACTCCTTCGGCTCGAAGTCATGCGTACGCGGCGTCGCCGGACGCGGTGGAATCCGCGCGGCGCTCCACTTCATCGTGCGGCCACGCATCGTCACTTCGCCCGACATCGTGGCGCCCTCGATTACGCCTTTCACCGGGTTCCCGTCGACCTGAAATGTGACGCTGCGTCCATCGACCGTCCCTTCGAGAGCGCGGCCGCCCGACGTTCCGATCAGCTTGACGCCATCGACCTTGAGCGTCAATCGCATCATCGTGGGCCGGTCCGACTCGAACACGCTGAGCGCCCAGTCGCCGCTCACGTCCTGCCCAACCGCCGCCGCGGCCAGCGATAAGAAAGTGATCGCAATTCGCATGGAGGACTCCTTCTGCTACCGCTCGATGGTCAACACTCTAAGGAACGACGCCAGGTTGCGCGCGCGATACACACGCTGCGTCGCCCGGATGAAGTCGGCTTCTTTCGACATGTAAATGTTCTCGACGTACTTCTGCGGATTGCGGTCTACCAGCGGGAACCACGTGCTCTGAATCTGAATCATGATGCGATGCCCGCGCCGGAAACTGTGATACGAATCCGGCAGGACGAATTCGATTTTTACGGGCTCGTTCGGGGGAAACGGAAGCGGGCTTTCGAAGCTCTGGCGGAAGCGGCCGCGGAACGGCTCGCCGCGCACCAGCTGCTGAAACGCGCCCATGCGTATGTTGGCGGGATTCGGCTGGTTGTCGGGGAAATCGTCCGGGTAAACGTCGATCAGCTTGACGATGAAGTCCGAGTCCGTGCCCGAGGTGGAGACGTGCAGGCTGGCCGTCATCGGCCCGGCGACGACCACGTCCTCCTTGAGCGGCTCGGTCGCGTAGACGAGCACGTCCGGCCGCGTAGCGGCGAACCGCTGGTCCTCGACCATGTACTCGCGCGTCATGCCGATGGCCGTCGAGTTGATCACCGGCACGGGCTTGGCCGGATCGCTGATGTACTCGTCGAATCCGGCGGCCTCCGTCGGCGCCTCGAAGGAGAGCTTCCCGCCGGCGCGAAGGTACAGCGTCCGCTCGCGCGCCGCTTTCGGCGGCCAGGCGTCGTAGGCGCGCCACTGATTGGTGCCGGTCTCGAAGACGTGCGCTTCGGAGAGCTTGTGGTCGCCCTTCTGTTTCAGAAAATGCTGGAAGAACGGAAATTCGATGTTATCGCGATAATATTCCGACGTTTTCGAGTTGAATGGGACGAAACCCAGCCGCTCACCGGTGTCGCCGGCCCATTGCCCGTGATACCAGGGGCCCATCACGAGCATGTTGAAGGCCCCGGGGCTCTGCTTCTCCGACGATTCGTAAGTCTTCAGCGCGCCGAACAGATTCTCGGCGTCGTACCAGCCACCGACCGTCATCATCGCGGGCTTCATGTTCTTCAGGTGCGGCCGCATGTTGCGCGCCTTCCAGAACTCGTCGTAATTGGGGTGCTTCATCATCTCGTTCCAGAAGACGAGTTCATGCTTGAGGTGCTTCTCGTTGATGTCGGAAACCGTGCCCGAGGTGAGATAGAACTTGTAGCCGTCGGGAGTGCCGTAGTCGAACGGCGTATTGGGCTTCCTGGTCGGGGCCGGACGCGGACGGTCGTTGCCGGACATCCAGCGAAAGGCGTGCTGTAGGAAGAACGCGCCGTTGTGGTGCCAGTCGTCACCGATGAACCAGTCGCACACGGGCGCCTGCGGCGACGAGGCCTTCAATGCGGGATGCGCGTCGATCGCTCCCATGGCTGCGTAGAATCCCGGATACGAGATCCCCCATAGGCCGGCGCGGCCGTTGTTGTTGGGGACGTTCTTAACAAGCCAGTCGATCGAATCGTAGGTATCGGTCGATTCGTCGATGTCGCGCGGGCCGTTCTTGACAGGCTTGTGTGGGCGTACCTGTAAGAAGTCGCCCTCCGACATCCAGCGGCCGCGCACGTCCTGATAAACGAATATGTACAGGTCGCGCGCCAGCTTTGCCGAGGGACCCAGGTTCGCGCGGTAATGGTCGACGCCGTACGGCGGGATGCTGTAGGGTGTGCGCAGCATCATGATCGGGTAGGTCTGCGAGGCGTCCTTGGGCGCATACACCGCGGTGAACAGCTTCACGCCGTCGCGCATCGGAATCTCGAACTCGTACTTGGTGTAGTTGGCCTTGACGAATTCGAGGCCCTGCGCGGCAAGCAGACAGGGGACGAGCAGCCATCCGGCGATGGTTTTCATGGGGGAATGATATCGCGCGCGCTACTGCGCCGCAGCGACCGTCTTGATCACGACGCCCTTCATGCCGCCCTTCAGGATCAGCGCGCCGTCGATGCGAACGCGCTTCTCGACGAACGGCATCAGCCTCGTGTTGGGATTCTTATGGTCGGAGGCGACTGGCAGGTAGAGCGCGCCCGTCTTGTCCTCGAGAATCGCCAGCGGGACGCCCGCCTGTGCGCAGGCCGTCGCACAGACTAAGTGCTTTTCGCCAGATCCGCCGTGGCCAAAGTAACAGCCGGTGTCGACCACCGTGCCTGTCAGCGCGATCGGCTTGCCTCCGGCGGGCTGGTGCGCGATGAGCGCGGCGGCGGCGATCGCGAGGCCCGCGACGAAGACGATGGGACGCATCACGGTCCCATAGTATCATCAGTATTGTCGCCTCTATGAACCTCGCAGCCGGACGCGATCTGCTGCATTACCGCGTTCTCGACAAGATCGGCCAGGGCGGCATGGGACAGGTCTACCGCGCGCAGGATCAGAAGCTCGGACGCCAGGTGGCGCTCAAGGTGCTCACACCCGCCGCGGCGGAAGATGACAAGGCGCGCCTACGGCTTCTACGCGAGGCGCGCGCCGTCTCCGCGCTGAATCATCCCAACATCGTCACCGTGCACGCGATCGAGGAGGCCGACGGCCTCGACTTTATCGTGATGGAGCTGATCGAGGGCGAGTCGCTCAAGGATATCCTGGCACGGGGGCCGATCGCCCCGGAGATCCTGATCGATCTCGCGGCGCAGGCCGCCTCGGGCCTCGCCGCCGCGCACGCCGCCGGAATCATCCACCGCGACATCAAGCCGGCCAACCTCATCGTGACGCCCTCCGGCGTTCTGAAGATTCTCGACTTTGGCCTCGCCAAACCGGTCGTCACCGCGACCGGAGAGACCGAGGCGGAGTTGACGATGCCCGGCATGGTCGCAGGCACCGTCGCCTACATGTCGCCCGAGCAACTTCGCGGCGAGACGCTCGACCCGCGTACGGACCTGTTCTCGCTCGGCTGCGTGCTCTATGAAGCCGCCACCGGAAGGCAGCCTTTCACCGGCGCTCATTTGCCCGAACTCGTCGGTGCGATCCTGGGCGCAGCCCCGGCGCCGCCCTCGGCCGTCCGCGGCGGCCTCGGTGCGTCACTCGACAGCGCGATTCTGCGCGCCTTAGCCAAAGATCGCGAGGGAAGATACTCCACCGCGTCCGCACTGCGCGACGATCTGCGTGCGCTCGTCACGGGTACTGCTATCGTCCATAGCACTACCGCTGCCGCCGAAGAGGAACCCATGACCGCCGCGCCGATCCTGGTCGGCCGCGAACGCGAGCTCGAGCGGCTCGATGAGCTCCTCGCCGACGCCGCGCGGGGCGCGGGCCGTGTCGCATTCATCACCGGCGAGCCAGGGATCGGCAAGACGTCGATCGCGAACGAGTTCCTTCGGCGCGCGCGGCGATCGCACAGCTCGCTCGTGGTCGCCCGAGGACGCTGCGTCGAACAGTACGGCACCGGCGAAGCCTACCTTCCCTTCCTCGACGCGGTCGGCGAACTACTTGGTGGACCGCACCGCGACCTCGCCCGTACGGTGCTGCGCCGCTCGGCGCCGACATGGTGCTTACAGCTTCCCGCCGTCTTCGCCGCCGACCTCGCCGACCTCCAGCGCGAGACCATCGGAGCCACCAAGGACCGCATGATGCGCGAGATGGGCGACGCGCTCTCGGCGCTCGCAGCCTCCGCGCCCGTGCTGCTGCTGCTCGAAGACCTGCACTGGGCCGATCCCTCGAGCGTCGACCTGCTGCGCCACCTGTGCCAGCGCATCGACCGCCAGCGGCTGATAGTCGCCGGAACGTTTCGACCCGCCGAGGTCGAGTCGCGCGATCATCCGCTCAAGACCTACCGCCTCGAGATGCAGGCGCACCGCGCCTGTGAGGAGATCGCGCTGACGCAGCTTTTGGAACGCGATGTCGCGGGTTTTCTCGAGGCGCGCTTCCCTGAGCACGAATTTCCGTCCGGACTCGCCGCCATGCTGTTCGCACGAACGGAGGGGCATTCCCTGTTCGTAACCGGACTCGCCGAACTGCTGGCCGAGCGCGGCGACATTACTCGCGACGGCGACGTCTGGCGGCTCGCCCGGCCCCTGGCGGACCTGCACCTCGACGCCCCGCAAAGCGTCGTCAGCATGATCCGGAGGCAGATCGAAACGCTCGCGGCCGACGACCGCCAGGCGCTGCAATGTGCCGCCGTCCAAGGCGACGAGTTTCTGTCGACTGTTCTCGCCGAGGCGATCGGCGGCGACGCCATGGCGGCCGAGGAGCGCATCGAGCGCCTGGCGCGTACACACCGGCTGGTACGCGCGATCGGCGAGGAAGAGCTGCCCGACGGCTCGTTCTCGGTCCGCTACCGTTTTGCTCATGCGCTCTATCAGAACGTCCTCTATGACGATCTCGTCGCGCGGCGCCGAATCCAGCTTCACAAACAGGCGGGGGAGAGTATCGAAAAACACTACGGCGAGCAATCGCCGCGCGTGGCCGCGCAGCTTGCCGTGCACTTCGAGCGCGGCCGCGAGTTCGCGCGGGCCATTGACAACCTGATTCACGCCGGCGACACCGCCGCCACGCGTTGCGCCAACACGCAGGCCCTGGAGTATTTTACACGCGGCATGGAGCTCGTCGAACGGCTTCCCGAGGGCGACCGCGCCGCCCGGAGGATTCAGCTCCACCGCAAGCGCACGATCGCACAGATGAGCCTTAGCCGCTTCCCCGACGCCGAGCAGGAGTGCGAGAGCGCGCTCGCCGAGGCGCGCGCCATCGGCGACGAGATACAACAGGTGCACATGTTGAACCTGCTGGCGCAGGTCCTGTTCTGGCGGCACCAGCTCACCCGCATGGGGGAGGCCACCGCCGAGTCGGTCGCCATCGCCGCGCGCTGCGGCGACGAGACGCTGCTGCTCGACTCCATGGCGTTTCGAGGGGCCGGGCTGCACGCGATCGGCGAATTAGGGGCCGCGATCGAGCTGCTGGATCGCAGCGTCGAGCGGGGCCGCGCGCTCCAGCACCGCTCCGCCCTGGCCGCCGGGCTCACCTGGCGCGGCGGCGTCTATAACTGGCAGGCCGACTACGCCTCGGCCGAGCGCTGCATTCGTGAGGCCCGTCCGCTGACCATCGAGTCGCGCAACGCCGTCTGGCTCGGTCAGGCGACCTTCGGCCTGGGCATCGCGCTCGCCAACCAGGGCCGGATCTCCGAGGCGTTGGCGACGCTGGAGGGCGGTTTGGAGCTGTTCGACCGCAATGGTGCGCCCTACAACGTCGCGCGCTTTGCCAACACCATCGGCTGGATCTACCGCCAAGTCGGCTCGCACCAGCGCGCCGTCGAGTTCGACAGCAAGGGTGTGGAGTACGGGCGAAGATACAAGATTCCCGAAGCGGAGATCAGCTCCCTCATCAACGTCACCCAGGAAATGACCCGCACCGGCGACTACTCCCAGGCCCGCGAGACCTTCGCTCTCATCGAAGAGATGGCCGCGCGGGACGAGTGGCATCGCTGGCTGTTCCTCATCCGCTACCGTGCTACCGCCGCGCAGCACTGGATCGCCGAGCGCGACTTCGACCGCGCCGCCACCGTCCTGGGCGTCCTGCGCGAGGACACCGCGCGCCACGGCATCGTCAAGTACGCCGCCATAGGACGGTGCATCGGCGCCGAGATCGAGGCCGAGCGCGGCGATCTGCACGCCGCCGAGGGCGCGCTTGCCGAGGCGCTGGCGATGCTCGCCGGACGTCCGGCCCCGCTCGCCGCATGGCGCATTCACGAGTCGCTTGGGCGCGTGCGGTCGCGGCGCGGCGACTCGACCGGCGCACGCGCGGCCTTCGCCGAAGCCGCCCTGATCGTCGACCGCATCGCCGCCGGTATCGCGGACCCCGAACTGCGCAACGGCTTCCTGGCGTCGGATGAGGTGCGCGCGCTGCGGCCGTGATCGCGCTACTGGCAGCAACGCTACTCGCCGCCGAATTCCACGCCGACGTGGCGCCGATTCTGCAACGCCGTTGCCAGTCCTGCCATCGCCCCGGCGAGATCGGGCCGATGCCGTTGACGACGTATCGAGAAGCGCGCCCTTGGGCCAAGGCGATTCGCGAGGCGGTCGTGACGCGACGGATGCCCCCGTGGTTCGCCGAAGGCTCGTCGCGCCCACTGGCGGACGACCCGCGGCTCTCCCAGGCGGAGATTGAAGCCATCAACGCGTGGGCGATCGCCGACGCACCCGAGGGAAACGCATCGAAGTCGCCGCCGCCCGTTCAGTGGACGTCCGGCTGGAACATCGGCGCACCCGACCGCGTCGTGACGATGCCCGAACCGGTTCGGGTTCCCGCGCGCGGGCGCCTCGACTACCAGTTTGTCGTCATTCCGCTCGGCCTGAGCGAGGACCGCTGGGTTCGCGCCGCCGAGGTCCGCCCCGGTGCGCGCAGAGTGGTCCATCACGTCGTCGCCTACTTGCGCGAGCCCGGCGACGAGTGGCTCCGCGACGCCCGGCGAGGAACGCCGTTCGCCCGCACCGGTGCCACCACCGCCGACATCCTCGCGGTCTGGGCGCCCGGACAGCCCGCGATGATCTGCCCGCCCGGCATGGCGAAGAAGATCCCCGCCGGATCGGATCTCGTCCTCCAGATTCACTACACGCCCGACGGACGCGCCGTCGACGATCGAACCTCGATCGGCTTCGCGTGGGCGGCGCCGCCCGGGCGCCGCGTCCTGACGCTCCAGCTTCACACGACTTCGCTGCGCATCCCGCCCGGCGAGCCGAATCATCGCGTGACGGTCTCGGGGACGCTCCCGGGCGACGCGCTTTTGCTGGCGATGTTCCCGCACATGCACCTGCGGGGGAAGGCTTTCGAGTACGCGATCGCCGGAAATGGTGGACGATTCGAGACGCTTCTGCGCGTCGCGCCCTACAACTTCTATTGGCAGCTCAGCTATCGCCTCGCCACGCCGCGTGCGTTGGCGAAGGGCACCCGCCTCGCGGCCACCGCCTGGTACGACAACTCGCCGAACAATCCGCGCAATCCCGACCCGCGCGCCGAGGCCGGCTACGGTGAGCAAAGCGACGAGGAGATGATGGTCGGCTTCTTCGATGTCGCCGTGCCGGTGAATGTGGACAAGAAGTCGTACTTCGTGCGGTGACTCAGTCCACCAACGCCAGCACCGCGAATGACGTCGCCGCATCGCGCATGAAACCCGCCGGGATCGACCCGGCTTCGTAGCGCTTGTTCATCGACTCGGCCGCCCACGATCCGTCGGTTTCCTGGTGCGACCGCAGCCACGCCCGCGCCTTCGCCAGCGCCGCGTGCGAGCGCTTCACACCCGCGCGCTCCAGCGTGAACGCCGCGAACGCCGTGGCGTAGGCGTTGCTGCCGGCCGACGGCGCGGCCTTCTCGTGCACCTTCCACGGTCCGATCGACTCCAGCGTCCAGCCGCCGTCGGCCTGCTGCTTCGACAGCGTCTCCTCGGCGATCGCCTTGCGCGATTTCTTGTCGAGCGCCGCCGGCAGTTTCGACGACGCCCACGCCAGCGCCAGGCGATTGTGCAGGGGTTGCGCGGCGCGCTCGCGATCGAGGTATCCCGTGAGGGCTTCGACCGGTTCGCGGTTCTTCGACGGCCCCGATCCCGCGGCGAGTGCCGCCAGCGCCGCGCCGTAGAATTGAGAGTGCGGCGACTCCCACGGGTCGAGATCGAACTCGAACCATTGCCAGGAGCCGCGCTCCTTGCCCTCGCGGATTTGCAGCAGCCACAGGCGCTCCATCGCCTGCTTGCCCGCGTCGCCATCGAGAAATAGCGCCGAAAGAATCGCCTCGACGCCGAGCTTGCGCGACGCATCGGGCTCTCTTCCGTTTGGGGAAAGCTCCAGGGGCTCCCGCATCCCGGCTCGCGCCCTCAACCCGTCGACGAGGCCCGTCTCCCAGGCCGTCGGCGACGTCTCGCCGAGCGCCTTGCGCAACGCCGGCCGCGCGAGCAGGTACGGGACGCCCGTGTGACAGGAGATGCAGACTCCGCCGGTCGCTTTCGCACGGGGCCACTCGAACCAGGCTTTCTGCCTGCCGTCGAGGTATTGCGCGGCGAGTTTCGGATTCCAGCCTTCGGCGAATGCGGCGGATGCCAGCGCCAGCATCAGAAAGGCACGTAGCGGCATAGCCTCAGTGTAGCCACTATTCGTACCGGAGCGCCGTAATCGGGTCGACCTTGGTCGCCCTCCTTGCCGGCGCCAGCGCAGCCGCCAGGACCGCCGCGATCATCACCGCCGACAGCGCCGCGAACGTCAGCGGATCCGTCGGCTTGATCTCGTAGAGCAGCGTCCCCAGCACCCGCGTCAGCGCCAGTGCGCCCGCGACCCCGAGCGCCACGCCCGCCAGTCCCAACGCCGACGACTTCCCGATCACCAGCCGGAACACATCTGCCGGCCGTGCACCCAGTGCGATGCGGACGCCCATCTCGTGGGTCCGCTGTGTCACTGCGTACGAGACGACGCCGTAGATTCCCACGAACGCCAGCACCAGCGCCACGCCCGAGAACACCGCCAGCAGCAGCATCCGGAAGCGCGCCGGCGTCACTGACTGCGCGACCAGGTAATCCATCGTGCGTATGTCGGCCACCGGCTGCTCCGGGTCGATGGCGCGCACCGCGGCGATCGCCGAGCGCGTCAATTGCTCGGGCTCACGGTCCGTGCGGAGTACGAACGTCATGAAGGAAAGCACCAGGTGCGGATGCGCGTAATAGACCATCTCGCGCGAGGCCGTCTCCAGACCGTTATGCCGGATGTCCCCGACCACGCCGACGATCTCGCCCGGCGTATCGTTGCCCATGTTGACGACGAGCTTGCGGCCGATCGGATTCTCGTTCGGCCAGTGCTTGCGGGCCATGGTCTGGTTGATGATGAACACCATTGGCGATTTCATTGTGTCGCCGTCGTTGAAGTCGCGGCCCTGCAGCAGCGGTATTCCCATCGTGTTGAAGTACCCCGGCCGCACGATGCGCACGTCGGTGACCGGGAACTGTCCCGGCGCCGGCTTCGGCCGCGCGATGTCATACCAACTGGTCGCGGACCCGAGTCCCGTCAGCGGCAGGAACGCGATACTGCTCGCCGCCTGCACGCCTGGCAGCGCGCGCATGCGCTCCACCGCCGCCCGAAAGAACTCGACTCGCTGGTGTGGCTCGCGATACTTCGAACTCGGCAGGCTCACGCGCATCGTGAGGATCGAATCCGTCCGATACCCCGGCTTCACCGAGAGCAGCTTCAGGAAGCTGCGGATCGTCAACCCAGCGCCGATCAGCAGCAGCAGCGCGACGCCGACTTGCAGCACGACGAACGCGTCGCGCAGCCGGCTGGTCCCCGTGCCGCCCGTGGCTCCGCGTCCCCCTTCCTTCAGTGCGACATTCAGCCGTGTTCCCGCCGCCGTCAGCGCCGGCGCGATCCCGAACAGAATCCCGACCAGCACGGACACAGCGGTCGCGAACAGCAGCGCGCGGCCGTCCACCGAGACGGTGTCGAGCAGCGGAAGGTCCTTGGGCGCAGCCGCTAGGATCGCCTGCACGCCCCACACCGCCATCGCTGCGCCGAGCGCTCCGGCGACCACCGCGATCGTCAGGCTCTCAACAAGTAACTGGCGCACGAGTCTCCAGCGTCCCGAGCCGAGCGACAGCCGCACCGCGATTTCACGCTCCCGCGCCGCCGCCCGCGCCAGTTGGAGGTTTGCGACGTTGGCGCATGCGATCAGCAGCAGAAACCCGACCGCGCCCAGCAGCACCTTCAGCGCCATCTCGAGATCCTGCGAAAACTGCTCGCTCATCGGGACCAGGTTCACACCCCAGTTCTTGTTGAACTCCGGGTACTGCTCCTCGAGACTGCGCGCGATAGCCGACATCTCCGACTGCGCCCGGTCCACGGTCGCCCCCGGCTTCAGGCGTCCGAAGGAAATCAGGTAGCGTCCCGCGCGGCGCCGGTAGTCGACCGACGGGTCGAGCGCGAGCGGCGCCCATGCGTCCGCCTTCGGTCCGATCGGCTGAAACGACGCGGGCATCACCCCGACCACGGTGGAGCTCGCGCCGCCGAGCGCGAGCGCGCGCCCGACGACGGAGGGGTCACCGCCGAACCGCCGCTGCCACAGCGCGTGGCTCAGCACGATCGCGTTCGGCCCACCGGGCCTGCCCTCCTCGTCGTTGAATGTGCGCCCGTGCAGCGGCTGGACGCCGAGCAACCGGAAATAATTGCCACTCACCGCTCCGCGCAGGACCTCCTCAGGCTCGCCCTGCCCTGTGAGCGGCGCGGGCTGCGGCATCATCACCACCCACGCCATGTTCTCGAAAACCGTGTTGCGCGCCTGCCAGTCGCGCAGGTTGGCCGGCGCGACCACGTTCTGTGCGCGCTCGGGACGGCGCGAATTCACCTCCCAGATCATGACCAGCCGCTCGGGGTCGCGAAAGGGCAGGTCGCGCAGCATCACGGCGTTGACGACGCTGAATATCGAGGTCGTCGCGCCGATGCCGAGCGCCAGCGTGAGGATCGCTACCGCGGTAAAGGCGCGATTGGCCCGGAGTGTACGGAGGGCGTACAGGAAATCCTGCATGAGCGAACCTCCCGTCGGTGGATGGAAGCTATTTGAAGATCAGCGGGGACTCGATGACCATCACCCGCGATTCGCTGGGCCTCGGAGCCCGGTCGCCGATCAGCCCGGCGAGGCGTTGATCGATGCCGGTCGCCAGCGCCAGCGCCAGCACGGCCAGCGCGAGTATGTCGGGGTTGTTTCTCATATGACGGTACTGGCTCCGGCGCTTTCTTCCACGATGCGTCCGTCGAACATGTGGATGGTGCGATCTGCGTACTGGGCGTAGCGCGGATCGTGGGTGACCATGCAGATCGTGGCGCCCTGCTGGTGCAGGCCGCGCAGCAGGTCCATGACCGCCTCGCCGTTCTTCGAGTCGAGGTTTCCCGTCGGCTCGTCCGCCAGCAGAATCGCCGGATCGCCGACCAGCGCGCGAGCGACGGCCACGCGCTGCTGCTGGCCTCCGGAGAGCTGCGACGGGTAGTGCTTCATGCGGTGCGACATGCCGACCTTCTCGAGCGCCTCCTGGCACCGCTTCTTACGCTCGCTCGACGGCATGCTGCGATAGGTGAGCGGCAGCTCCACATTCTCATAGACGGTCAGGTCGCCGATCAAATTAAACGCCTGGAAGATAAACCCGATCTCGCGGTTGCGGATGCGAGCCCGATCGCTCGGCTTCAGGCTCTGCACCGGCTTGTCCTTCATGATGTACTGGCCGTCGGAGGGGGAATCGAGCAGGCCGAGAATGGAAAGGAGCGTCGACTTGCCGCAACCCGAAGGCCCGGCGATGGCGACGTATTCGCCGCGGCGAATTTGCATGTGGATGCCCGCCAGCGCGTGAGTCTCCACTTCGTCGGTGAGGAAAACCTTTTTCACTCCGTCCAGGGAGATGAGGGCTTGTTCGGAGGGATTCATTCGCTGCGTTCCTTTCAGTTATTGAGACGGACCTTGTTGACCGAGTCCCACTGGGACATGTCGGAGAGAATCACGCGGTCGCCGACCTTCAGGCCTTCCAGTACTTCGATCGTGTTGACCGCGGTCCGCCCGAACTTCACCTGGACGCGGGAAGCGGTGCGGCCATCGGCGTCGTACTTGAACATCTGCACGGTTCCGTTGGGCTGCGCGAACGCCGGCCGCTGCACTTGTACCACGTCCTCCAGATGCTCGAGCACGATGTTTCCATCGACGTTCAGATCCGGGCGGGCCCCCTGCGGCAACTGGCCGAGCAGCCGCACGTCGACCGTCACCGTGCCTTCCCGCGCCGAGGGGTCGATACGCGAGACCACCCCGGCGATTACGCCGTTGCGGGTGTCGACCTCGGCCTTCTGCCCGATCATGATTTCCTTCGCCTGCGTTTCAGCGACTTTTAGCTCCGCCTTCAGCCGCTGGGGCTGGACCACCTTGGCGAGCACGGTCCCCGCCGGGACACGCTGCCCCACCTGGACCGGAACTTCCTGCAACACGCCGGCGGCCCCGGCGCGCACCTTGAGTTGCTCCTGCTGGTCCTTCTTGAGGCCATGGAGGGCCTTTAGCTTCTCGATCTTGGAGCGCTGCACGGCGACCTGCGCGTCAATCGATTCGCGCTTGATCGCGAGACGCTCCTTCTCCACCCGGAGCCGTTTCTCGAGCTCGTCGGCCTTGTTGCGGCTGAGCTTGTGGGTAAGGTCTGCGGTGAGGCCGAGCTTCAGCAGCTCGGCGTCGCGGTCGGATTGCAGCTTGGCCTGCTGGTATTCGGACTCGATTCGCGCGACCTCGGCCGTCTGGTTCAGCCGCTCGCTCTCGAGCCTCACCCTAAGGTCGGCGAGCTCGGCCTCGGCGCCGCGCACCTGGTAATCGGCGTCGGCGGCGTCCAAATCCACCTGCTGGTTGGTGAGGAGCATCAGTACGGTCTCGGGCTGCACTTGCGCGCCCGGCTTGAGAATGATTCGCTCGACCCGGCCGTCGGTCACCGACGGAATCCAGAGGATATCCTCGGGAACCAGCGTGCCGAGGCCGCGCACGTTGCGAACCATCGGCCCGCGCTTGACTGTGTCGGGCCAGACCGTCGACCCTTCGACCACGGGCGCGGCCGGTTCCAGCCTCCAGACGGCGACCGTGATGGCCGGAACCGTGATCAGAACGACGGCCAGAACGATGATCCGGCGAATCCATCGTCTCTTCCCGGCGTCTTTGCGGACGATATCCATTGCCATGGCTTCACTCCTCGGAGTGCACGCCCGCGGCCAGTCGCCGGGACCTGCTATCCGATTGTACCGAAAGGAGAACTCTGGTCTTCGCCGGTGGCGTTCTGTCCGCTTTTGGGACGCCTTGTCCGTGGTCGAACGCCGACCGGGGTGCTGCCATTGGCGATATATACGTCCCGCGGGCGGTCGGGTTCCCTGTCATTGGAGTGCTTATGAGTAGGAGACGCAAAAAACGTCCGACGGTTTGTAGAATCTTTGAGGATGGCGGGCCTAAGCCCGCGCGACTTCAGCCGCGACGCAACGCCTCGATCAGGTCCACCTTCATCGCGCGACGTGCCGGAAAGTAGCAGGCCGCTGCGGCGACTGCGGTCAATAAAAGCGAGACGGCAAGGAACGTCATCGGATCGCTGGCGGTAACCCCGAACAGGAGACTTGATCCGGCCCGGCTCAGCCACAAGGCTCCCACGAGCCCGAGCAGCAGGCCCGCCAGGCTCAACCTCAACCCCTCGCCGATTATCATGCGGAAAATCTCCCCGCCCTTCGCGCCGACCGCCATGCGGATTCCGATTTCCTGGGTGCGCGTCGCGATGGAGTATTGGATGAGGCCGTAGATCCCGACAGCGGCCATCAGCAGCGCCACGATGGAGAAGCCGATCAGCAACGAGGTCTGAAAGCGACGCTGGGCGAGGTAGGTCCCGAACTGCTGTTCCAAAAGCGCTACTTCCGAGATCGGTGCATTCTTCTCCACGCCACGCACAACCGCCCGTAGTGCCCCGGCCATCGCCAGCGGGTCGTCCAGCGAGGTTCGTATGAATAGGTCCATGTTGCGCGGAGGAGGACTTTGCGTGAGCGGTACGAACATCTGCGGGAACGGTTCGCGCTCAGGCCCCTGGACCCGAATGTCGGCCACCACGCCGACGACTGTGTACCAGGGGTTGCCGGGATTCCGCGGGCCCAACTGGAACCTCTTGCCCACTGGATCCTGCCCAGGCCACGAGCGTCGAGCCATTGAGTCGTTAATCATCGCGACCGGCGGAGCATTCGGCCCATCCCCGACCGAAAAGAAGCGGCCTCGGAGCAGCCGCGCACCTATGGCATTGAAGAAGCTCGCGCTGACCTCTTCTCCAGCAAACTGCAGGCGCTCGGACACGGCTCCGTCGTCCCGTTCGACAGTGACGACCTGTTCCCTGTTGTTAGCAATGAACAGCTCGCCGATGACGCCGGCGTTTTCCACTCCCGGCGCCGCCTGAATCGTCTCGAGCACGCGCTGATAAAAGTGTCGTTTCGCGGGGATGCTGAAGGTAATTGGGGCGGACAGTTCCATCACAAGCACCCGCTCCGGCCTGAATCCCGGATCAATGCTGTTCACGTGCCACCAGCTTCGAGCGAGCAAGCCGGCGCCCGCGAGCAGTACGATCGCGAGCGCAGAATCCGCCACCACGAGCGCGCGGCGGATTCTCCGGGTGGCCGCTCCACCCGAGACACTTCTGCCACCCTCCTCGCCGGAGATACGCGGCCCGCGGCGCAACGTCGCGAGCGCGGGCGCCAGTCCCACCAGAATTGCCGCGAGCGCCGAGACGGTCGCCGCCCAGCCGAGGACGCGGAGATCGAGGCTTATTTCCTTCAAGCGCGGCAAGTTGGCAGGGCCAAAGGCGCGGATGAGGCCAAGGCCTTCGACGGCGAGCAGCGTGCCAATCAGTCCCGAGACGGCGGCGAGCAGGGCGCCTTCGGTAAGCAGTTGCCGCACGATCCGTCCGGCACTCGCTCCCAGCGCAGCGCGAACGGACATCTCGCGCGCGCGGGCGACGCTGCGCGCCAAGGAGAGACTGGTGACGTTGGCGGCGGCGATGAGGAACACGCAAAACACGGCGCCGCCGAGCATCCACAATCCCAATCGCGATTGGGGTCCGACCATGTAATGACTCAACGGGACGACGCTGATGACCCGGTTCCTTGCGGCCGCCGGCAATTGATCGTTTAGGCGGCGGGCGACCGTGTTCATCTCCGTCTGGGCCTGATCGAACGTCACGTCCGGTCGAAGTCGTCCAACGACGAACCACGCTTCTCTGCCCCGCGTGTTCGGGCGGCTCGGGTGCGGCTCCCACACGTCTGCAACGAGCCGCCCGACTTGGAAATCGG
>CAZEVY010000002.1:150109-175498 GCA_964515555.1 uncultured Solibacteraceae bacterium
CCGGTCAGGAACGTGGTCACGGCATCGAAGGTGGCCATATCCCCGAAGCTCTGACTTTGACTCCGCCACTGTTCGACATCCCAAAGCGCCGATCTGCCCTCCCGAAAGTTCCGGGCCGGATCCTCGGTCCATAACATCGCCAGTTGTTCGGGCGACCGATACGGAAGCGGCCGGAGCAGAACCGTATTCAGGACGCTGAACATTGCCGTATTGGCGCCAATCGCCAGCGCCAGCACCGCTACCGCGGTGATCGTGAATCCAGGACTTTTTCGGAGGGTCCGCACCGCGTAGCGCAAATCCTTCGCGGTTGTTTCGACCATGGAGAATGTCCTTCTCTCCCGGTATGTTTCCCTCATCGGTTCGATGCCTCCGAAGCTGCGCAATGCAGCATTTCGCGCTTCCGCGGGATTCATCCCCGTCTTGAGGTTGTCCTCCACCTGCATCTCCATGTGAAAGCGCAGCTCGTCATCCAACTCGCGCTCCAGCCGTTTCTGCCCGAACAGGCCACGCACTCGGGCGGCCACTACGCGAGCCCAACTCATCCTCCTTCCTCCGCCAATCCTCCTGGATCGGCGGCCAGGAAGCGCTCAATCGTCGACGACATGCGCCTCCATTCACCGGTCTCCTTGGCGAGCCGCCTCCGCCCGGACGCGGTGATGGAGTAATACCTCGCCTTACGGTTTTTCTCGGACGCTCCCCATTTGGAGGCGATCCACCCCTCCTGCTCCATTCGCAACAGGGCTGGATAAAGCGTCCCCTGGTTGAGTTGCAGCACGTCCTTGCTGATCTGCTCGATGCGGCGCGCGATACCATAACCGTGCAGCGGTCCGAGCGTCTCCAGCGTTCGCAGAACCAGGAGAATGAGTGTGCCCTGGAGTACGTCCGCCTTGCCTGTGGCCGCATTTCCCATTAGGTAACCTACAGGGCTAGCATACCGCCGTTCCTGTAGGCGGTCAACAGAAAAGCACCGGTCGCCGGACGACGGATCTCTGTCCGCTCGGGACTTTCAGTCCGAATCCGCCGCGCCGGGCTCCCTGGCCCGGCTATCATCATTACCGGTGCACGAGATCCTGGGCCACCTGCGCGAGGGCATGCGCGTGCTTGACCTGGGATCCAAGACCGGCAGCTACGACGCCGCTTCGATTCCGGCGCTGAGCGTGCGGCTCGACCTCAAGTGGCATCGCCGGACCCCGCCGGCCTTCTTCGTCCAGGGCGACGCCGCGCGCCTGCCGTTCGCCTCGCGCAGCTTCGACGCCGTAATCGCCAGCCACAGTCTGGAGCACTTCGACAACCTCAAGGGTGCGATGCAGGAGATCGGCCGTGTCCTCAAGCGCGAAGGGGCGCTGTTCGTCGCCGTGCCCGACGCGCGCACGCTCACCGACCGCATCTACCGCTGGGTTGGCCGCGGCGGCGGCCACGTAAACCTGTTCGACTCCGAAAAGAAGCTGATGGAGATGCTGGCCTGGTACTCGGGGTTGCGGCCGGTGGCCATCAAGGACCTCTATAGCTCGCTGAGCTTCCTGAACCGCCATAAGGACCCCGGTCCGCGGCCGCGGCGCTGGCGGCTGTTCTTCTCCGGCTACCAGACGCCGCTGGCGGCGTTAAACGCGATCCTTCGTTTCGCGGACCTCCGCTTCGGTACGCGCGCCAGCGTTTACGGCTGGGCGTTCTATCTCGGCGCCGTCGCCGAGGAGGTCGAGACACGCCCGTGGACCAACGTCTGCGTACGCTGCGGCGCCGGACATCCGTCGGACTGGCTGGAGGCCGTCGGCGCGGTCGGGCGATGGTGGTTCGTGAAGGTGTGGCGCTGCCCGGGCTGCGGGTCGCGGAATTATTTCACGCGGGATGAGGAGTTCGAGAAGAGTGGCCGGCGGCCTATTGCTCCGGATTCCGCGGAAACTTCCAATACGGCAGCCGGACCCGGCCGAGCCGGGTGTCGATGAAGAACTGGTCGGCGCGTATCGCCGGTGGCGCCTCGAAGCCCTCGACCCCGCCGGCGGTCACGTAGTCGTCCTGCTCCACGCCATCGCCCGAGACGCCGAATCCGCCCACCATGCGGCCGCTCTTATAGAGCGGCGCCGACCCCGGGAAAAACACGATCCCCGACTGGTTCGCATTACGCGGCTGGCGTCCCTGCGTGCAGGGATTCCGCACGTCGAGATCGTAAAGCTGGTAAAAGGGTCCTGGATCCGAGTTAAATATCCCGGACGGGAAGAAAATCTGCGACGTAAATCCGATGGTCCGGTTGGTCACCGCCGTGCCCGGCGGAACGCCCGGCAGGCGATCGAGCGGATGCGCGTCGGCGCTCGAGAAATAGACGACGTTGCGCGCCTTGGTCAGCGCGACGTCGATCGAAAAGATGGTCGAGTCCGGGTCGCGAAACAGTCCCAGAATGTTGCCCTGGAGATCGGTCACCGAGTAAACGAACTTGGCGCGCGTGCCGAGCGGCAGGCGAATGACGGCGCGCGTTCGCCGCGCCCGCGCCACGGCGCGTTCGATGATGCCGCGCACTTCGGCCTCGGTCAGCTCGGCGCTCGCCCGCGGTCCGACGATCCACTCGTCCGGCGCGGCGTTGCCCGCTCTCGGCGACACCAGGTCTTCGGTACCTGCCGCCGCTGCCGGGCGCGTACCCTCCGGCTGCGTCGTTTGCTCGACCAGCGGAAGCCGGAAGCCGTCGATGTAGACCGCCTTGGGCGGCGGAATCGTCGCCTTGAAAAACCCGCCGATCACGGCGCTGAACGCCGCGAACTCAGCCACGTCCGGCGCCACCCCGCCCACGCCGATCCCGCCGATCATGTCGTCGCCGCGGTAGATCGGGAACCCGCCCGCCTGCGTCGTGATGCCGCGGCTGGGTCCGTCGCCGGAAAGATTGGTCGACCGCGGAAGAAGCTTGCCGGGCAGGAAGGGCGTCGTCCCGAGATCGCATCCGCGATTAGTGTTCTCGATCCCGTAAAGCGCCGCCGCCGGCTGGTTCGGAATCCCCTCGGGGAAATTCACGGTGCTGATCGACCGCACTGTGCGTGACGAAAGCGGTGCTTCGTTATGGCTGAAGAACGCCCCCGTGCGTGCCAGCGACAGCGCCGTCTCGATGCCTTCGGTCGTCCGCCCGGTGCGCCCGCTGACACCTAAGGGCCGTCCCGCGCGATCCACCACGGCAACGACGAGTCGCGGATCGTCCACCGCCATCGCCGCCGCGTTCAGCAGCGTGCGCACTTCGGCCGGCGTCAGTTGCGCGGCCGTCTCGGCGTCGCGCGCGGGAAAGGTGGCCGCGTTGCTGCGCGCGCCGCCGGATTCGATCGAAATCTCCACGAAGCCGCCGCCCGCTTCCACCGGCATGTCGAACTCAACCATCCCGTCATCGCGCAGCGCCGCCGCGTAAAGCGCCGTACCAATCCGCACCGCCACGTCGCCCGACATACCTTCGGCGGCGACCAGAAGCTTCTCCCCGGGCGCGGCCGGATCCTCGTCGGTCACCGCATCACGCGTGTCCGCCCGCAACACGATCGCGCGCGCGACGCCACCGCGCATTTCCGTGTGGAGCACCGGCTGCGCCGCGAGCGGGAGCAGGCAGAGAAGCAATGCCACGATGCGCATCAACGCCCTCCCCTCGGCGGACCCGGCGGCGCGTTCGTCACCGTGTAGGGTTTCCCGTCCTTCAGGAACAGCTTTTCCATTTCCTTCCGGTTGAAAGGCCGCGCGCCTCGCCGGCCGAACACCGTAAGCTGGTTGCCGCTCTCGTCGACCGCGCGGTCGCGGTCAAGTCCCTTGGTCAGCGCCACCACCTCGCTGCCGTGCGCCGGGTAGGTCGCGATCAGTTCGGGATCGGGATCGGGACTGAAGCCCCAGATGCCGCGCGTTTTCTTCGGCGACATGATCTGCAGCACGCGCAGCCCGTTGTGCCCGTCGGCGACATAGGCGAACACGCTCGCGTTGGTCATGCCGACCTTCACGGCGCGCACGTCGTTCATCTTGCCCCCGGCGTTGAACCAGCGCACCGGGCCGGGCTTCTCCGGATTCTCCACGTCGATGATCGCCAGGCCGTCGTGTCCTCCCGCGACGTAGGCGTAGGTGCGGGCGACGTACACGTCGCGCGCTTCCTTAATGGGAACCGACGCCTTCACCACCGGCCGCGCGACGTCGGTGATGTCGACGATCTTCAATCCCTCGGCGTCGCACACGAATGCATAGCGGAACTGAATGGCGACGTTTCCGGCGCCCTTCATCGGGAGCGTCGTCAGCACGCGCGGCTTGGTGACGTCCGTCACGTCGACGATCACCAGCCCCTTCTCCGCCGAGACGTAAACGTAGTTCCCTGCGGTCACCACGTGGCGCGCACCCTTCAGGATGTTGTCGGGGTTGAAGACGACGTCCTTCTTGATGAAGTTGTTCCGCGGATCGCCATCGAGCAGCGTGGCCGCGTTGATCATGATCAGCCCCTCCTCATAGTCGGCGACGTAGAGGAAGGCGTACATCAGGTGAATCGGCTGCTCCTCGTTGACCGGGTCGCGCCGGCGCGCGGGGTCGACCCCGAGCGTCGTGGGCGAGGCGATCCAGCGGGCGTCTTTCGTCTTCACCGTGAAGCGCTGCCCGAACTTCGACACCGGCGCCGAGACGATGCGCTCGGCCAGCGCCTTGTTGTCCATGTTGGCGACGTCATAGATCTCCACGCCCTCGTGACCCTTGGCCGTGTACAGGTACTCGCCGCGCAGTTGCAGGCTGATCACGTTGCCGTGATGGTGGTGCGATTCCTTCAGCTCGCGCCCGCCCTTGACGAACTTGTCGAAGTCCTCCGGATAGGCGATCTTGTGCAGCTCGCTGCCGAGCACTGCCTGCGGCTCGTCACGCTCGGTCACCGCGACCGCCTTGAGGCCGTGGTGCCCCTCGCCGATATACAGCCACCGTCCGATGAAGTTGACGAAGTTGGTCCCCAGCAGCAGCGTCTGCGCCATCCAGGCGTTGTTGTCATTGGCGCGCGAGAGGTGGCAGTCGGTGCAGCCACGCGTCTCCTTCGTCCGCACCGTGTGCGGAAAGTGCGGGTTGTGCGCCTGCCCGCTGTAGCCTTCCGAGGAGATCGTCTGTTGCTGCGAGTAGATCCACTCGCGGTTGGCATTCTGAGAGCCGACCAGCACCGCGCTCGACGACCGCACCGGCACAATCTTGTTCTTCTTGACCGTCGAGTCGAGACCGAGCATGAACACGTCGTCGCGAACGACCTGGAAGTTGTATGTGGTGTAGTTGCGCGTGTCGACGTCGCCCTCCCAATGCAGCGCATTGCGCTTTACGTTGGCCTTCATCACGAGGTGGCAGCCGAAGCACGACGTCATCCACGAGGTGTGGCACGTGTAGCAGGCCATTTTCTCGTCCTTGTGGGCGAGCGACTCGGGCGACGCCGGCACGTCGCCCCAGGTCTGGTTGTCCTCGCGGATGGTCTTGGCAAAGCGCGCCTTCTCGTTGTAGTTGTACGATCCCGGACGCACCGAGTCGAACACCTGCGAGACGATCCATTGCTTGTCGGGCTCCACCATGGAGCGCTGGATCAGTTTGCCTTCGCTCCACTCGAAGCGCCGCGCGCCGAACGAGGTCCGCAGCAGCGAAAGGTCGCGCGGGGGCGTTGGCGCCGCCGGGCCCGACGTCTTCAGCGTCGCGCGACGCGAAATCGACCCGTGGCAGTCGATGCACTCGATCTCGACGGCCGCGCGCGCCTCGCCGTAGAGCTTCCCGTTGCCGTGGCTGTCCTGCTCGAAGTGGCAGTCGACGCAGTGCATCCCCATCTCCAAGTGGATGTCCTTGAGGTGCACGGCCTTCTTCAGGCGGTCGGGATCCTCGTAGTCGATGGGCCGGTCGTTGACGTCGAGGAACACGCCCTTGCGGTCGTGCTTGTACACCGCGCGATAGACCCAGCCGTGACTGTGGAAGTCAGCGAACTGCGTCTGCTTCAGCTTCGGATTCACCTTGTCCCAGAGGCTGTTGAGAAACTCGGGATCGGACCAGTTGCCGCGCAGCGACGCCGCCTCCGGGTTCTTCTGAAGCGACCGCAGCGCGTCCTCGGGCTTCCACTCCTTGCTGCGGGGCGGGTACATGCCGCCGGTCTCGGCGTCGGTCTCGTTGTCCCACCACATGTAGCCCGTGTACTGCGACGCGTAGGACGTTCCCGGATGCACGTGGCAGATCACACACTGGCTCGTGGGAATCGCGCGTGTGAGCCGGTGTTGGATCGGGTGTCCGGACTCGTCCTTGTACTTGGGCAGGATGGTGGGGTCATTGGTGGCGCTGCGGCCGAGATGCCCGTACTTCGCGTACGGCCCTGAGTGCACCGGGTCGCGATCGTTGGCGTAGATCACGTGACAGCCCGTGCAGCCCGATCCGCGAAAATCGCCCGGCTGGTCGTTGGTGCCCATAAAGCCGAGCAGGGGATCGAGCAGGCGCGTGCGCTGCATCCCCTGGAAGACCGGATCGGTTCGAGTCAGCGTCCCGAAGCCGCGGTTCGAGAGCCGCCCGTCTCCGCGCTCGAACACGCGCAGCGTGTTGCCCGGCTGCGACGGTTCGAACTGCGGCAGCGGCAGCAAGGTCGGGAGGATCCCCTTCAGGCGCGTCTCTTCCGCAGTCGGCGGCGGGATTGTGAACAGCTTCTGCGCGATGCCATCCTTGCTGTAACTCTCGCCGAACGCCGGGTGCTTCGAGGGGTACGCGCCGTTGTTATACAGCACCGCGCCCCACAGGAACGCCCCGTGCGTCATCAGGCTCTGCCGGACCTTGTACACGATGCCGTCGTGACATCCCGACGACCCGCAGGTCTGATCGGCGACTCGCAGGTCGCCCGGATTGACGAAACGAACCCAATTCGTCGATTCGCGATTCAACAGCGAGTACGATCGCACCGGGTTGGCGCTGGTCGGCCAGAATCGGGGATCGCGCGGAGTGGGGTGCGCCTGGCGAATCTCGGTCGAGTTGGCGTCTCCGCCGTGGCAGTCGGTGCAGCCCAACCGCACGGCCGGCGAGACGTGCATCGGCTCGATGCCCACGTGGCACTTCGCCGACGTGCATCCCTGGCTCTTGCGGTCGGCCTCGGCCTGCGTCTGGCGCAGCAGGTCCTGGCCCGAAAGCGACAGCGCGAGCGCCAGCGGAAAGCTTAGTGTCACCCGTGTTCGCATCAGAACTGAAACCTCGAGACGACGAACGCCGAGAGCAGCGTGCGTTGGTTGTAAATGTCCTTGAACCCCGCGTGCGGAATCAGCACGCCGAACCCGCCCGTCAGCACGATGTTGTCGGAGAGCTTCGGGCGGTACTGCAAGCCGAAACCCGCGTCGGCGCCGATCCCCTTGCGGATGCGGCTCTGGAACAGCACCGCCTCCAGCACCTCCGTGCGATGGAAGCGCAGGTAGTTCAGGTTGATCGTCGCCCTCATCTTCGGCGTCAGCTTGGCGTCCATGCCGATGTTCGCCAGCATCACGCCCGGATTCACGAAGTTCGCTTGTCCCTGGAACAGTCCCGGCCGCATGTTCGGCATCAGGCTGTTGATGCCGAACAGCACCAAGCCGGTACCTGTCAGCGGCACCAGTTGGCGATTCAGGAAGTTCGTCCCGCCGCCCTCGAACAGTGGATTGATCAGGTTGCGGTCGGCAAGCGGTCCGGGGCCGAGGAAGCCGCCGCCGGCGAACTGCTGGTTCGGCACGATGCCGTCGAAGCCCTTGGCGACTCCGTCGTTGATGTCGTCGTCGCCGGTGGTGAAGAAGAAGGACGCCTTGTAGATCGCCCAGTCGCGCTCGTAGGCGACTTCGAGCGCGCCCAGGAAAGCGCGGATATGCTGCGCCTGGTTCTCGGCCGGAATCGGGTTCCGGCTGTCGCGCCCGAAGGCGTAGTAGATCGCGTGCGCCACGTTGTAGCGTCCGATGTGCCCGTCGGAGGTGAAGCCCGCGTAGGCGGCGCGGACGCGGTGAGGCTTGGGTCCGCCGATGGGCGCTGGCCGCACGAGAAACCCGTTCTCGTCGATCAGGAACGTCGGCTGGTCGTTGTTGTAAAGCAGGCTGAAGTTGGCGTTCCAGCCGAGCGTGAGGAAGTCGTTCTTATACAGGTTTGCGACGTAGACGTTCTGCTTCCGGTCGCGCCAGCGATTGAGGCCGGAGTTGGTGTCCTTCTCCAGCATGTTGAAGAAGGCGAGATTGTACTGCCAGATGTTGTTGTGGAATGTTCCGAACAGGCGCGCGCCGGGCTGCTCGTCGCTGAAGACGAAGCCGCGGAAGTCGCTGGTGAAGCGCTGGATCCCGAGCCGCAGCGAGGTGAAGTCGAAGTAGGCGCTGCCGCGGTCGTCGACGTCCTTGGCCTTGCGGAACAGGCGCGTCGAGTGCGTCCCGAAGCGCTTCTCGAAGAACAACTCCTGCATGCCGATGTGGGTATCGAGGCGGCGCTGGCCCTGGCGCACGTCGGCGCGTGTGATCGCGTTCTCCCGCGCGCGCAGGTAGTTGATGTTGAACTCCGGCGTTACGCGCAATTCATAGTCGACCGGAGCGAAGCCCGCCGCGCCGCGGAATAGGTCGAAGCTCAGCCGGAAGCTCTGCCGCAGGAGAATCTGCTCGCCTTCGCCGAAGAAATCGAAGGTTCCGGGATTCGCGGCGGGCGGCGGCGACGGAATCGGAATCCGCCGAAAATCGAGAATCGTGTCCGACGTTCCGGTAAAGGCCAGGAACTGTTTCCGGCCGGCGATCGGGTAGTCGCCCTTGAGGACGTTTCGATTGAAGGGGTCCCACCAGCGCTCCTGCGCGTAGACAGTGTCGAGCCCCTTGTTGTCGTAGCGCTGCCAGGAGGGAAACGCGATCCGCCACCGATTCGGCATCGTGGCGATCTCGGCCGGCGCCGGCGGGATCACGACGTCGGGCGGAAGAATCCCTTCGAGCGAGGGAATCTCGGCGGGCTTGCGCGGCCTGGGGTACAGGGCCGCCAGCCGCGGCGGCGCGCCCAGGGCCGAGGGCGGCGTGGTCGCGGGTGTGCGCCGCACCAATGTCCTCAGGCGATCCGGCGCCACCGGCCTCGGCGGCGGCTGCAACGCCCGCAGCCGGTCTATCTCGATATCCAGGGGCGACCGCGGGAAGACCCGCTCGGTCGCCGGCGGACCGCGCCGCGGCAGCTTCCGCACCGCCTCGAACGGCGTGGGCTTCGCCTTCTCCGGCTGCCGCCCTTTCACGCCGAGCTGCGCGCGCTGCGCCATCGCCGGAAGCGCGAGGCCCAGAACCGCCGCCATGGTTGCGAGTCGTCTCATGGAAAAACCCGAGGCTCGATTACTGCGCCTGTGCGGCTACTTTACGGAAAATACCCGCGAATTCACCGGGCTGGTAGGTCGACGGATGCTCCAGGTAGTCGTAGAGCGGCGCCATGGCCGCTTGCAACTTGTTGCCCATGTAGGCGGCCGCCAGCGCGTCGAGCGTCATCGTGGCCTGCTCGGCGGCGTGTACACCGGCCCCCGCGATTCGAGCGATATCGGCTGTCAGAGCCCGCACGATGGCGCGAGCCTGGTCGGCGGTGAAGTCCTGCTTCTCGAATCGCGCCGCGAGCGCGTCGGCCACCTGAGCCGCCGCCCGCGCCGCCGCCGCAATACCCGCACCGTCGTTCAGGCGCGTCCCCACCACGTTGGCGACCTGGTTCAGCGCGCCTTCGAGCGCCGCCCGTTGATCGGGCGCCGCCGCCGCCACGGCCGTCCGCGCGACTTCGATTCTCGACAGGTTCACTTGCAGGCTCCCCGGCCGGCGATTCCCGTAGCCGCGCGCGATGCGCCAGCTGTCGGCCCGCAGGTCGTGATGACACTGGTAGCACTCCAGCTCGGCGAACTCCGGCCAGCCCTTCGACGCCCGCGTCGACAGCAGCCGCATTCCGTCGCCCAAGGCGACCGCCTGTCCCACAGCCCAGGCGCGCACGCGCGGCAGCGAATTCCCCGCCGACGGCCGCGGCTCGCGATGATGCATCGGTTGCGCGAACGTGAAGGTATCGAGCTCGAATTGCAGATCGGGGTGGCCCGCGGCGATAAGGTCGTGGTCGACGATCTTATTGTCCGAGCCGAGGTGGCACTCGAGGCACGTTTTGGCGCGGATCGTCAGGTTCTTGGTGTCGATCAGTCCGGCGGACACGCTGGCGGCGTGCGAATTGGCCTGCGTGTGCGGGCCCAACCACTTCTCCGCCGGCCCGTGGCAGGCCTCGCAGGAGACGCCGTCCGAGCGCGCGCGATCGGGCGACCCCACCGCGTGGCAGCTCGTGCAACGCTGATCGGTACGAACGTCGGCGATGCGCAGGATTTCGCCCATGCGCTTGGAGCGCGGTTCCTCGAGGACCTTCCAGGCCTTGGCGTGCTTATCGGAGACCGCCCACATCGAGTACTCGGTGCCGAGGATGCGGCTGTCTTTTTCCGGCGCCGGCGTGGTCGCGCCATGGCAGTTCGACGACGAGCAGCCGCCCGCCCCGATGTAGCCCGGCCGCTGCGCCAGCAGCACCGCCGTCGAGAGTCCCAACAAGAGCAGTATTTGAAATCGCATCAGTTCTATCCCTTTGGATTGGATCAATGATGCATTGGCGCGCGACCCAAAGTCAATGCCTCGCGGCCAGGCGCGGCGCATCGCGCAAGCCGCCGGAAGCCCCCTGCTACAATGAGAAGTTTGTGTTCACCGCATGAGCAATCTCGTCGTTCTAGGCGCGCAGTGGGGAGACGAAGGCAAGGGTAAAGTCGTCGACCTCTTCTCCGACCGCTTCGACATCGTGGCCCGCTACCAGGGCGGCCACAACGCCGGCCACACCGTATTCATCGGGCCAAAGAAGTTCATCCTGAAACATATTCCGACCGGCGTGTTGCGCGACGGCAAGCTCGCCGTCATCGGCAACGGCATGGTCGTCGAGCCCTTCGCCCTGGTCGAGGAGATCGAATCGCTGGCGGCCGCGGGCGTCGACGTCGGACGGCGCCTGGCGATCAGCAACCGCGCCCACGTCATACTGCCTTTTCATCGCGCCGTCGAGCGCATATCCGAGGCCCGGCCGGGCAAGACCGCCATCGGCACCACCTCGCGCGGCATCGGCCCCGCCTACGAGGATAAGGTCGCGCGCCGCGGCATCCGCCTCGCCGATTTCGTCGACCCCGAGGCTCTCACCGCCCTCTATCGCGCCGCCGCCGCCGACAAGACCACGCTCGTGCGCGCCTTCGGCATCCCCGATGACGCCGACCCGCCCGGCACCCTCGAGCGCTGCCTCGCCATCGCCGACCGCATCCGCCCGATGGTCTGCGACACCGCGCGCCTGCTCAACGACGCTGTCGGCCAGGGCAAGCGCATCCTGCTCGAAGGCGCACAGGGCACCATGCTCGACATCGACCACGGAAGCTACCCGTTTGTCACCAGCTCCAGCGCCACCGCCGGCGGCGCCTCCACCGGCACCGGCCTCGCGCCAACGCGCATTCACGGGGTCTTCGGCGTCGCCAAGGCGTACCTGACCCGAGTCGGCGGCGGGCCCTTCCCGTCAGAAGCGCTCGACGCGAACGGCGAGGCCATCCGCGCCGCCGGCAAGGAGTTCGGCGCCGTCACCGGGCGCCCGCGCCGAACCGGATGGTTCGACGTGCCACAGCTTCGCTACACCGCGATGGTCAACGGATTCGACAGCCTGGTGGTGACCAAACTCGACGTGCTCGATCAGTTTCCCGAGATCCCGGTGTGCGTCGGCTATCGATGTGACGGCCGTGACCTGTCCGACATGCCCGCCGGGGCCGCCGGACTGGAGCGTGTCGAGCCGGTCTGGGAGACCATGCCCGGCTGGCAATCGAACACCCACGGCCTGACGCGCGAGGAGGACCTGCCGCCGCGCGCCCGCGACTACCTTCGATTCCTCGAGGAGCGCTGCGGCGTCGAGATAGGCTGTGTGTCGACCGGACCCGAACGCAACCAGACCATCCTCAAGACCGGGTCGCGAATGTCCGGACTCCTGGATGACGCCAGGCGCGCCAATCTGTCGCACCCCTGACAAGCTGTCCTGCGCGAACGCCCGCGGTTGTCGAGACCACCCCTTAGAATCAACATCTTGACCAGTTCTCGGAGTGGTCTGCCTGTTGCATTGGCACTGACCAATGAACCCCGGACCAATGGGCCAGAACCGAGTAGACAGGAGGAATTTATGCTGTATCGTCCCTGGAAATTTCTGATCGGGATCGCGGGGAGGGTGGCGGCCGCCGAGCCGCATAAAGAACCCGCGATCGACTCGACGTTCTGGTCCGTGGTTTGGGGTGTGTGAACGCATAGAAGACGCCATGGGCGTCACTCTCTCCTTAAAGGGGCCTGCGCCTGCGGCACGGCCCCTTTCCCGCAATCCGCCGGTCGCCCCGCGCTAGAATAGAAGCGCGCCCCGCATCATGAACTCCCCCGCCGACCGACGCCGCGCGCTTCTCGACTCCCTGGAAAACCGCATCCTGGTCCTCGACGGCGCCATGGGCACGATGCTGTTCGCCGCGCAGCTCACCGTCGCCGACTACGGCGGCCCCCAGTTCGAAGGCTGCCCCGAGCACCTCAACTACTCGCGGCCCGACGTCGTCCTTGGCATCCACCGTGCCTACCTGGACGCCGGCGCCGACATCGTCGAGACCAACACGTTCCAGTCGTCGCCGATCGTCCTGGCCGAGTTCGGCCTCGAAGCCGAGGCCGAGGCCATCAGCCGCCGCGCCGCCGAGCTGGCCCGCCAGGCAGCCGCCGAGTTCAGCACCGCCGCGCGTCCCCGATTCGTCGCCGGCGCCATGGGACCGACGACGAAAACCATCAGCGTCACCGGCGGCGTGACCTTCGACGAGCTGCGCGAAGGATACTATCGCGTCGCGCGCGGTCTTGTCGCGGGCGGCGCCGATATCCTGCTCGTCGAAACCTGCAACGACACGCGGACCGTGAAAGCCGCCCTGCTCGGCCTTCAGCGGCTCTTTGCCGAAATCGGCGACCGCGTCCCCGTCATGGTGTCGGCCACCATCGAGCCCATGGGCACCATGCTCGCCGGACAAACCATCGACGCCTTCTACACATCGGTCTCGCACATGGACCTGCTCTCGGTGGGACTCAACTGCGCCACCGGCCCCGAGTTCATGACCGACCACCTGCGCACGCTCGACCAGATGTCGTCGACCCGCCTCTCGTGCTACCCCAACGCGGGGCTGCCGAATCCCGAGGGCCGCTACGACGAGACGCCCGAGACGCTGGCGCGCCAACTGGAGCGCTTCGTCGGGCACGGCTGGATCAACCTGGTCGGCGGATGCTGCGGTACGACGCCGGATCACATCCGCGCCATCGCCCGCATGGTGGAGGGGGCGAAGCCGCGGACGCCGCGGCCGAATCCGCGCCGGTCCTACTACAGCGGCACCGAGTTGGTGGAGGCCGAGGAGAGCGCGCGGCCGCTGCTGGTGGGCGAGCGCACCAACATGATCGGCTCGCGCGCCTTCAAGAAGCTGGTCAACGAGGAGAAGTGGGACGAGGCCAGCGAGATCGCGCGGCGCCAGGTTCGCGGCGGAGCGCACATCATCGACGTCTGCCTCCAGCAGTCGGAGCGCGACGAGCTGCCCGACATCCCGAAGTTCTACGACCAGCTCATCCGCAAGCTGCGCGCGCCCATCATGATCGATACCACCGATCCGCGCGCCGTCGAGCTGGCGCTCACCTACTGCCAGGGCAAGAGCGTGATCAACTCGATCAACCTGGAGGACGGCGAGGAGAAGTTCGAGCGCGTCTGCCCAATGGTGCGATCCTACGGCGCCGCTGTGGTGGTCGGCTGCATCGATGAGGATCCGCAGCAGGCCCAGGCCTTCACGCGCGAGCGCAAGCTCGAAGTTGCGGAGCGATCGTATCGATTGCTGACCGAAAAATACGGCATCCCGCCCGAGGACATCATCTTCGATCCTCTGGTGTTCCCCTGCGCCACCGGTGACGAGAACTACATCGGCGGCGCCGTGGAGACCATCGAGGGCGTGACGCTGATCCGCGAGCGGCTTCCCCATGTCAAGACGATTCTGGGCGTCTCGAACGTCTCGTTCGGCATGCCGGCGGCGGCGCGCGAGGTAATCAACTCGGTCTTCCTGTACCACGCCACCAAGGCCGGACTCGATCTCGCGATCGTCAATACCGAAAAGATCGAGCGCTTCGCGTCGATTCCCGAGGAAGAACGCCGTCTCGCCGAAGACCTGCTGTTCAACACGCCGCCGGTCGACATCCCGGAGGGCCATCCGCAGGCCGAGCTGCTGCGCACCGCGCCGCTCGATTGGCGCGAGCAGTCGCGCGAGCAGAAGATCGCCGTCAACCAGTTCCACATCGCCGCCACCGCCGAGCATTTCCGCCACGCGACCGGCGCCGCCAAGACGAAGGCCGCCGGCCTGCCGCTCGACGAGCGCCTCTCGAACTACATCATCGAAGGCACGCGCGACGGCCTGGTCGCCGACCTGGAAATCAAGCTCCGCGAGACGCCCGATCCCCTGGCCATCATCAACGGCCCGCTGATGGCGGGCATGACCGAAGTCGGCCGCCTGTTCAACAACAACGAGCTGATCGTCGCCGAGGTGCTGCAATCGGCCGAAGCCATGAAGGCGGCGGTCGCATACCTGGAGCCGTTCATGGAGAAGTCGGCCGACTCGTCGCGCGGCAAGTTGCTGCTCGCCACGGTGAAAGGCGACGTGCACGACATCGGCAAGAACCTGGTCGAGATCATTCTTTCCAACAACGGCTTCCAGGTCGTGAATCTCGGAATCAAAGTGCCTCCCGAGACATTGATCGCCGCCTGCCAGCAACACCGGCCCGACGCCGTTGGACTCTCGGGACTTCTCGTTAAGAGCGCGCAGCAGATGGTGATCACAGCCGAGGCCTTTCGCGAGGCCGGCATTCGCCTGCCGCTGCTCGTGGGAGGCGCGGCCCTCTCGGAGAAGTTCACGATGTCGAAGATCGCGCCCTCTTACGCGGCGCCGACCTTCTACGCCCGCGACGCCATGACCGGCCTGGCGCTGATGAACGCCGTCATGGACCCGGCTGGACGCGATCGCCTGTTCGCGCAACACACCGTCTCGGAGATTGGGGCATTGGCGGAAGCGTCCGCCGCCGAGCGCGCTCCCGCCGGCGAATCGCGCAGCGCGAAAGTGCGCATCGACCTGCCGATTCCCCCGGCGCCCTACACCGATCGCCGCGTGCGCGACCTCCGGCATCTCGCCGAGATCTGGACTTATGTCAATCCGCAGATGCTCTACGGCCGGCACCTCGGATTTAAGGGGAATTTCGAGAAGCTGCTGGCCGCTCGCGACCCCAAGGCGCTGGAACTGCATAACCAGGTGGAAGAGGTGAAGCACCGCGCCGGCGAGTTTCTGAAGATTCGTGCGGTGTGGCGCTTCTTCGAGGCCGAGCGCGACGGCAACGCCATCCAGTTGTTCGAGGCGGGTGCTCGGTCGGCAGCGCACACGTTCCGCTTCGGCCGCCAGCCGAAGGCGGACGGCCTCTGCCTGAGCGACTTCGTGCTTCCGGTCGACGAGAACGGCCGGCGCGACCACATCGCGCTGCTGGTGACGACGGCGGGCGCGGGCGTGCGCGAGCGCTGCGAGGCGGCCAAGTCGGCGGGCGATTATCTGTATTCGCACGCCTTGCAGGCGCTGGCGATCGAATCGGCCGAAGGCGCCGCCGAGTGGCTCCATCGGCGGTTGCGCGAGGAGTGGGGCTTCCCGGATCACCCCGGCATGACGATGCAAGAGCGCTTTTCATCGCGTTATCGGGGGAAGCGCTACAGCTTCGGCTACCCGGCATGTCCGAACCTGGAGGATCAGGAAGGAATCTGGAAGCTGCTCGCGCCCGAGGAGATCGGGGTGCAACTGACCGAGGGCTTCATGATGGACCCGGAGGCCAGCGTCAGCGCCCTGGTGTTCCATCATCCGGATTGCACGTATTTCACAGCCGCCGAGGTGGAGCAGCCGGTCGGAGTATAAGGCGACAGATCGGCACGGTCTCCGCCGCCCGCCGGCACGACACTGGCGTCGGCTCGCGCCCCATCCGATATAATCGGATTTCCGTGAGAATCAGCCGAATTGGCCCGGCCGCGCTGCTCGCCCTCGCGCTCTCCGCCCAGGAGCCGCGCCTGTTCCAGATGGAGCCGATCGCGGTTCAGAAGCGCCACGCGCTCGTGGTCGGCAACACCACCTACCAGAACGTTACCTCCCTTAAGAACCCCGCCAACGACGCCAAGTCCATGGCCGCCGAACTGCGGCGTCTCCAGTTCGACGTCGTCGCGCTCAACAACCTCTCGCGCCGCGACCTGGCGCGCGCCATCGACCAGTTCACCTCCAAGCTCGCCAGCGGTGACTTCGGATTCTTCTACTTCGCCGGACACGGCCTCCAGGTCCAGAACAAGAGCTATATCGTCCCGGTCGACTACACGCCGGCCACCGAAGCCGACGTACCCTACGACACCTATCCCGCCGAGCAGCTGCGCGACAAGATGGAATACAGCTCGGCGCGCCTGCGGGTCATCGTGCTGGACGCCTGCCGCAACAACCCCTTCCGTGGCCGCTACCGCAATACCAATGCCGGCCTGGCCGCGATGGGATCCAACGCCGAAGGCACCTACATCGCCTACGCCACCGCCGACAACGACGTCGCCGACGACAATCCCGACGGGACCAACGGACTCTTCACCAGGTACCTGATCGAGGCGCTGCGCACGCCGGGACTCGACCTCAAGGGAATCTTCGAGCGCACCAAGGAGGCCGTCTATACCGCCTCGGCCGCGCTCGGCCGCCGCCAGCGGCCATTCACCTACGACGGTGTCATCGGACGCTTCTTCTTCGCGCCTCCGGTCGCGCCTCCGCCCCCCGACACGGCCGCCATGGAACTCGCTTTGTGGAACGCCGTCGAGAAGGAGAACGTCGCCAGCCTCTACAAGGAGTATCTCGACCGTTATCCCAACGGCCAGTTCGCCAGCGTCGCTCGACTGCGCCTCGCCCGGGAGGCGCCCCCTAAGCCCGCGCCCTCCCGGCCCTCGATCGACCCCGCGCGGCCCGTGGTCGACCCCGCGCCGCCTTCACGTTGGACCGACGCCGGCGGCATGGAGTACGTCTTCATCCCGCCGGGAACTTTCCAGATGGGCTGCTCCGAAGGCGACGCCGAGTGCCTCGGCCACGAGAAACCCATGCGGCAGGTGACCATCACCAGAGGCTTCTACATCGGCAAGACCGAGGTGAGCGTCGCCGCCTATCGGGCCTTCGCGCGCGCCCGCAACGTCACCCCTCCCTCGCTCGGCACCACGGACCGCGACCCCGTCTACGCCGTCGAGTGGGGCGATGCGAAACGCTACTGCGAATGGGCCGGCGGCCGCTTGCCGACCGAGGCCGAATTGGAGTACGCCGCCCGCGCCGGGGTCGCCGCCCCGCGCTACGGACCCCTCGACCAGATCGCCTGGCACTCCGGCAACTCCGGCGGCAAAGTGCACCCGCTCGGCGAGAAACTCCCGAACCGGTTCGGACTCTACGACATGATCGGCAACGTCCTGGAGTGGGTCGCCGACGCCTACGCGCAATACTCGCCGGGGCCGCAGACCGATCCTCCGGGACCGGGCTCGGGCGACACCCGTTTGCAACGCGGCGGCGCTTATATGCTCGCCGCCGACTGGCACCGCGCCTCCTCGCGATTGAGCGGCAACGCGCCCGGCGTCGTCGGCATCCGCTGCGTTCGCGACTGAACGCCGGCTGCCGCCCGCGCGTAAGATAAAGAAGAGGTCTTACCATGACCGCCCTGATTCCACTCCTCGTCCTACTCTTTCAAACCCCCGGCGAGCCCAAACTCGCCACGCTCGAAGGCGTAGTCACTCACGCCGCAACGAAAACCCCCATCCGAAAAGCCAAGGTCACCCTCACCCCTCTCGGCGCCCCAGCCGACACCGGCGCCAGCGGCGAAACCGGCGACGACGGCAAGTTCCTCCTCAAGGACGTCAAGCCCGGACGATACCGTCTCAACGCCGAGAAGGCCGGCTACGAGAACACCGCCTACGGCGCGCGGCGGCCCGGCGAATCCCAAGGCCAGGCGCTCCGTGTCGATGCCGGCACCTCGCTCAGCAGGCTCGACATCGCCCTGCCTAAGCACGGCGTTATCGCCGGCAAGGTATTCGACGCCGACAACGAGCCCGCTCCCAAGGCGCTCGTCATGGCGCTCGTCAACATCTACGTCCAGAACGGCCGCCGCTCGCGCATCCCGCGCGGCTCGGTTCCGGTGATGTCGAACGACATCGGCGAATACCGCATCGGCGAGCTCCCGCCGGGCAAGTACATCGTCTGCGCGATCCCGCTCGCGTTTCTCCAGCCGTCGACCGACATCAAGGAATCCAAGCCCAAGACCGAGGACGCCAACTCGACCACCTGCTACCCGAACGTGCCCCAGATGAACGACGCCACGGTGATCGAGATCAAGGACGCCAGCGAAATCCCCGGAACCGACCTCCGCTTGATCCGCACAAAGACCGTCAGTGTTCAAGGCCGCATTGCGGGCGTGCCGCCCGGCGCCGGCACTATCACGATTCTCAATCTCAACACCCCCACGTCCGGTCGCATGGGCAACGCCATCCATCCGCGCGCCATCGTCCAGACCGCCGACGGCCGCTTCGACTTCAAGAACGTGCCGCCGGGCTCCTACATCCTCCACACGCTGCCGACCGGACTCGGTAACGCGCCCTTCGTCGTCAAACAGCCGCTCAACGTCGGCGATCAGCCCATCACCGATCTTGTCGTCCAGGCGCTTACGCCCTTCGAGGTCAAGGCGAAGATCGCCGCCGAACCCGGACCGGAGCTGAAGATCGGCTCCATCCGCGTCGTCATGACGCCCGCCGACGACATCACTTCGGCGCTCGCCATGGGAACCGCCAACGCCGACGGCGACCTCACGCTCGCCAATGTCGTGCCGGGACGTTATCGCGTAGCCTTCACCGGATTGCCGCCGACGCACTACATCCGCGAGATCCGCGCCGGCGACCAGGTGGCTCCGGGCGACGAATTCGACATTCCCAATGCCAGCACAGTGGTCTCGTTCGCGCTGGCTGTGGCCAAGGGTGAAATCAACGGTGTCGCGCACAACGACAAGGGCGAGCCGGTGGCCGGCGCCCACGTCGGCCTGGTACCCGATCCGCGCCGGCCGTTCCGCCTGCGCGTCGGCCGCACCGATCAGAACGGCTCTTTCCGCATCACTGCTGTGCCGCCGGGCGAGTACCAGTTGCTCGCGCTCGATTCCGTCGAGCAGGGTTCGCTCGAAGACGACGAGTTCCTCAAGCCGCTGCGGTCGAAGATGAAAAAGGTGCGTGTCGACGAGGGCGGCGCCCAGTCGTTCCAGTTGGCGGTCCTGCCCGGCGTGGCCGCTCCCTAGCGGCGTTCCAGGGGACGCGACGCTTACGGACTCACGTACACGATATCGCCCCAGTCGCCTCTCTCGATCTGGCGGATAGTCTTGCGGTCGCACTGCCGCCGGGAGACGAGCATTCGGGTGCCGTCCTCACCGGCCACGAAGTCCAGGCGAAACCACAGGCCGTTGCGTTTGTCGAACTCCAGGAGCTCGCCGGCCTGCACGAAGTTTCCCTCCCGCTCCGGGGGCCGCCACCGGCGTTGTTCGGCGTAACGCAGCAGGCCCGTCTTCGGATGGACGTACAGGCCCTGCACAGGCCACTCGGAACCCAATCTATGCCGCTGGTAGACCACTTTGCCGACGGCGAACGTGTCAGTTGCCACGAAGTCCGGCACATGTTGCAGAACATGAAACCCAATGGCCGACCGGGTATCGATGGCCGCGCATACCTCGCCGTAGACTTTGCACCAGGGGCGGCCCACCTGCTTCCGAAGATAGCGCTCCAGGGGCGCGAGATTCTCGTTCAGGTGCTTGCCGCGACCGCCGGGGAAGTCGCGGCGGGCGCCGCTATCGTAGTCTTCCCCCTCGGCGACGGCGCTCGTCAGCCCGCCGCCCCGCAGTCTCATCGCCGTATCCCGATTGGGCATGCGGGAGCCCCTTCGAGGGCGTTCAACAATGACCTTGTGCAAATCGGATCGCACGATGCCTTCCTTTCGATGCGGCTTTTCGGCCGTACCCGGCATCGTGCCCGTGAGGCGACGAGCCGGGCGTCTAACGGACGCGGTTCGATGTCATGTGTGTTGGCTAACGGACTCGATCAGTATACAGCACGTGGAGGTGGTGGTCAAGAGATTTTGTTGATATGGCTCAGCCCCAGTAACTTCGATCCAGACTCCGGTACTGCACCGCCTCGGCGACGTGCTTGGCCGAAACACGCTCGGCACGATCCAGATCCGCGATCGTGCGCGCGACCTTGAGAATCCGGTCGTGCGCCCGGGCTGAGAAGCCCATCTTGCGCGCAGCCAGCTCGAGCGTCCGCTCGCCGCCGTCGTCGAGCGAACACCACTTGCGCAGAAGCCGGGGCGGGATGTGCGCGTTATAGAATCCGCGTGCGTGCTGGATCGCGCGGGCGGCCTCCACCCGGAGACGCATCTCCGCCGAAGTGGCGCCGTTCGATTCCCCGCGGAGCTCTTTGTACGGCACCGCCGGCACTTCGATATGCAAGTCGATGCGGTCGAGCAGCGGCCCGGAGATCTTACCGAGGTAACGCTGGATCATCGCCGGAGTGCAGCGGCAATCTCTGGAGGGGTCGGAAAAGTAACCGCACTGACAGGGATTCATGGCCGAAAGCAGAAGCACGCGCGCCGGGAAGGAAAGCGTCATGTTCGCCCTCGCAATCGTCACCGATCCTTCTTCGAGCGGCTGTCGCAACTGCTCCAATACGTTGCGTGGAAACTCCGGCAACTCGTCGAGAAACAGCACCCCGTTGTGAGCCAGCGAGGCTTCCCCCGGCCTTGGCGTTCCCATGCCGCCGCCGATCAGACCCGCATCGGAGACCGTGTGGTGCGGCGCCCGGAAGGGCCGCTCTGTGAGCAGGCCCCGCCCCTTCGGCAGCGTCCCGGCCACACTGTGAATCTGCGTCGTCTCCAGCGCCTCCTGAAACGTCAGCGGTGGAAGAATACCCGCCAGTCGCTTTGCCAGCATCGTCTTTCCCGACCCGGGCGGACCGACCATCAACACGTTGTGCGCTCCCGCGGCAGCGACTTCCAACGCACGCTTCGCCGTCTGCTGTCCCCGGACCTCGGCGAAATCAGCCAGCGGAGTCCGCGCCGACGGCTCCGCCCGAATCGAAACCGCTACCGCTTGCGCCCCCTCGGCGCCGTTCAGAAACCCGACGACTTGCGCCAGGTGAGACATGCCGAGCACCCGCACACCCTCGACCACCGCGCCCTCGGCGGCATTCTCGGCCGGCACCACCAGCTTCGCGATGCCGTTGCGGCGCGCGCATACCGCCATCGAGAGTACTCCGCGCACCGGCCGCAACGACCCGTCCAGCGAGAGCTCGCCGGCGAACAAACACGACTCCGCCCCGCCGATCGTTCCCATCGCACCCAGGATTCCCAGCGCCATCGGAAGGTCGAATCCGGCGCCCTCCTTGCGCACGTTGGCCGGCGCCAAGTTGATGGTCACCGACTTGGCGGGATAGCCGAAGCCGGAGTTCAAGAGCGCCGATTTGATGCGCTCGCGGCTCTCGCGCACAGCCGTGTCGGGCATGCCGACGGTGACGAACTCGCGCGAGGAACCGGAAGGGTACATGTCGACTTCGACGTCGATGAGGTGCGCCTCGATGCCGTAGACAGCCGCACTTCGGGTGCGATAGAGGGCCACATTAGAAAGTGCGCCGAGGCGGGAACTGGTCTCACCAATTCCCCGTCTTGCTTTGGCCCCGCCCGAATCGCCTAGAAACGGATCGAATAGCGAAGGTAGAGCCCGCGGCCGGGACCGTCGATGCCCCATGCCACGCCGCGATAGTTGCGATCGAGAATATTCTCGAACTCGACGATCAGGTCGTCGCGCTCGGTCACCTGCCAGCGTCCTCTCAGGTTGAACGTGGCATAGCCGTTCAATCGCGAGAAGAACGGCGCGGACGACGCCGTCCCCAGCACGCGATTCTGCACCGCCGCCAGATTCTCGCCCGTGCCGATCAGGACGCCGTCGCGAACCAAACCGCGAGCGGCGGCGCCATTCTGAAAGAACGACGCGATGCCGGCCGGGGTCCGGGCGGCGCCGGTTCTGCGATCCGAAAGGTCCAGGCTCGAGAGCCGCCGCTGCTCATCGGCGGCGGTCATGTATGGTTCGATCCAGAACTTGCCGCGGGAGGGCGCGTAGCGGACTCGAAAATAGCCGGCCGGCGGCGGCGTGCCCCCCTCGATGTTCGGCGCAAGGCCGGTACGCTTGTCGCGCGCGTGGAGGTGCGTAAACGTCGCGCCCAGGCTCCATTCCCGGGAAGCATGGATCTCCAGACGCGCCTCCAGTCCGCGAATCCGTGCGTCGTCGTAGTTGGCGCGCACGAGCACCGGACTTGCGGAGGCGGCGACAAACGCCGCGCCGGCGGCGGTCTGCGCGGCGATCGGCTCGCTCCCGAGCAGCTTTCCCACGGCGCCCGGAGGCAGAATCAGAGTCTGCTTGACGATGTTGTCGTCGATGTCGTTCACGAAGAACATGGCGTCGGCCTTGATCCGGCCGTTGTTAAAGCGAACGCCGCCCTCGTAGTTCATTCCGATCTCGGACCGGACCTGGCTCACCGCGAGGCCCGTCGAGACGGCGTCGGCGCCCGCGGTCGTGCCGACTGTCGCCCCCATACCGGCGACATCCGGCGCCGCCACCTCAAACCCCGATCCGGTAAGGCCGAGAGTTCCCATGTCCGTGACGTGTGGCGCGCGGAATCCGCGGCCGACGCTCCCGACGAGGTTCCACCCGCCGTCCAGCGTGCCGGTTGCGCCGAGGCGGAACGTCGCACTGCTGACGCGCAGCGAGTCGTTCGGCCACAGCCGCCGGCCTCCCACCAGCGGACTGTCCGACGCCCGCGACTCGTAGGCCGCCGCGCTCCAGCGCCCGCTCCCGGCGACGCGGAGTCTCCGCGGGAGAACGTCGGCCACGCTCTGGAAGTAGACTCCTCCGTGCCGGTAGCGCGAATTGTCGGGCACTCGGCCGCGCCGCGGGCTGAATACGCCGGAGGCCGGATCGAAGGCATACGACGGCGCCGCGATCCGCTCGTGGTAGTATTCGCCGCCGAAGGAGGCGTTCCAGAGCTCGTGGATTCGCTTGCCGGCGTTCGACTGGAACCCGTGCACGCGGGTTCGCTCCGGCTCGTGATTGATCGCCGACAACGGGTTTCCCGCGCCGCCCTGGTTGACCCTCTCCTCGCGCTGCGCGTTGTAGGAGTACGTCGCGGAGAAGTTGTCGAGCCGGCCGAGGCGGCCCTTGTCGTACCGGACGTAGAAGAGATCCAGCATGAGGTTGCGCAGGTCGGCGACCAGGTTGCCGTCGCCCCCGAGTAACTGGTCGTACCGCTTGCCTCCGTCCTGCTGGCTCCTCTGGTAGTGGCCCGTGATCCGCGAATCGCCGCCCGGCGCCCAGTGCAGGCGGGTCTGCCCGCCATACTGCGTGAAGGCGGTGTCGGGAATCCGGCCGGTGAACGCGGCCGTCGACGGGAGACCGAGGAAGCGGGTGACGGCCGACCGTGAGTCGACGCCCCCTCCGGTGCGCAGGCGGTTGGCGCGGTGGGCGGTGAGTCCGCTGAGAAAACCGAAGCGCCCCCCCGAGTAAGAAACACCCGCGCTGGAGCCGTAGCCGGCGTCGGCGCTGTTGAAGAACGTGCTTCCGCGTCCGCTCCAGGTCGGCGAATCCGAGAACGCCGGCGCCGGCGACCGGAACTGCACGCTGCCGCCGAGCGCGTCGCTGCCGTATTGGGCGCTGCTCGGCCCGTGGAGGATTTCAACGGCGTCGACGGCGGCTGGGTCGACCAGGTTGAGAAACGTGTTGATGCCGCCTCGAGCCGCGCCGGTGGAGTACCGCACGCCGTCGACGAACACGTTCACCTTGTTTCCCGACAGTCCCCGGACGGTGATCCCGGAAATCGTCGGGCTGGTCCGCTGCCACGCCAGCCCCGGCTCCTCCAACGCGATCTGCGCGATGACCGTCTTGGCGCGCTGCTCGATCGCGTCGCGTTCAATCACAGACACCGTCTGGGCCGTCCGCTGCGCCGTGTCGACGACTCCGGGCACGGCGGTGACCGTCACCGCGTCCGTTCGTGGATCGTCGAGCACCACGTCGAGGAAGCCCGCGGCGGGGCCGACGTGTACGGCGAAGCGCCGCTCGACGCGGCCGGCGCGGCTCACCGACAGAAGATAATCGCCGGCGCCGACCCCCTCGAACCGGAACCGGCCCTGCCCGTCAGACTCGGCCCCGGCGAGCACGGCCTGGCCGGCGTGAAGCAACTGGAGCCGCACGCCCGCCTGTGGCCTCCCCGACTCGTCGCGGACCACGCCGGCGACTTCTCCCACAGTCGCGGCCATGAGGCCGTGCAGGCACACCCAGAGCCACGCCGATAGCGGGTAACGCATGCGTCAGACCATTATCGTCGCCGCTGCATGAGCGGCGCTTGCCCGAAATCGCGTGCCCTTCCGAGTTCGCCTTGATTTGAGTCGGCGATCCCCGCTACAGTGGAGCATGCGCGCCCAAACGGAGGGCTGATGGCGCTATCAGCCGACAGTCTGTTGTGTTCGTCCTGCGGGCATTCCAATCCGCCGGGATCGCTCCGTTGTACCCGCTGCACGTCGGCTCTGCCGTCCGACGACGCCACGGTCGGCGTCAGTGAAGCCTCCGCAGCCCAGACCAGCTTCCCCGCCTCCGGCTTCCCGTTGCGCGCGATTACGCCCGGCGCCGTCATCGCCAACCGCTACGAGATCATTCAGTTGCTCGGCGAGGGCGGCATGGGCGCGGTGTACAAGGCCCGCGATCGCGAACTCGACCGGCTGATCGCGCTCAAGGTCATCCGCCCCGAGTTGGTGGGACACCCCGACGTCTTGCAGCGCTTCAAGCAGGAACTCATCCTCGCCCGGCAGGTGACCCACCGCAATGTCCTGCGCATTTTCGATCTCGGCATCAGCGAGGGCCTGAAGTTCATCACCATGGAGTTCATCGAGGGCCGCGACCTCTCCGCCCTCATGAACGAGCGAAGGCTTTCCCAGAACGAGGCCGTCCGGGTGGTCGCGGAGGTCTGCCAGGCGCTCGATGCGGCGCACTCGGAAGGCGTCGTGCACCGCGACCTGAAGCCGCAGAACATCCTGATCGGGCCCAAGGGCCGCGCCTACGTGATGGACTTCGGCCTGGCGCGCTCGGTGGAATCCACCGGCATGACGCAAACCGGCGCCATGCTCGGCACGCCGGCCTACATGTCGCCCGAGCAGGCCATGGGGCAGCCGGCCGATAATCGAACCGACATCTTCGCGCTGTGCATCATTCTGTACGAATTGCTCACCGG
>CAZEVY010000003.1:0-18220 GCA_964515555.1 uncultured Solibacteraceae bacterium
CGCAAACACTTCGAGATGATCGAGGGGTTGGATGTGAGGGTGCCGGGGTATTGAGGGTGTCGAAAACGGAACGGGCCTCCGCGCCTCAGCGCTTAGCCGAGCCCCGCCTCTACCGGTGAGCCGACCCCCTCACCGCCCCCAGCGACTTCGTCCACCCCAACAGCCTCTCCCGCCGTATCCCCGACCCCGGAAATAGCGCCGCCAGCTCCGCCGCCCCCAGCAGCCGCACCTCGTCGACACAGTGCCGCACGTACCACTCGCGTTGATCCGGACTCGGACGCGCCATCCACGCCGACACCGTGAACCGCCGCGACACCGCGACATCGGAGGAACCCGGTCTGCTGGTTGTCGGCAGATGTACCAATAATGATACACTGTAAGTCTGAAACCAAGCTTGAAGCGCTTGCCTGCCCGGTTCTACCGTTTGGATAGCGGACGTGAGCCGGTCCGGGAGTGGTTGAAGGACCTGGACCCGGAAGCCGGAAGATCATCGGTGCCGACATCAAAGATGTCGAGTTTGCCTGGCCGATTGGAATGCCTCTCGTTCGGGGCCTGGGAGACGGCCTGTGGGAGGTCCGCGCCGATCTCACCGGCGGCAGGACTGCCCGCGTGATCTTTACAGTCGCCGAGGGATCGATGGTGCTCTTGCACTCCTTCATCAAGAAGACGCAGAAGACGCCGAAGCAGGACTTGGTCTTGGCGCTCAAACGAAAGAAGGGAGACGGCGGATGAAAAAGAAAAACATCGGTTCGTCCTTCGACAGCTGGCTTCGCGAGGAGGGCATTCACGAAGAAACAACTTCCACCGCCATCAAGCGCGTCCTGGCCCGCCAGGTCGAAGCCGCGATGAAGCAACAGAAGGTCTCGAAAGCGGAGATGGCCAAGCGGATGCGCACCAGCCGCGCCGCCTTGGATCGGCTGCTCGATCCTGACAACGACGGCGTGACGCTGACGACACTCCGAAAAGCCGCTAACGCCGTCGGCCGCGAAATCCGCCTGGAGCTTGTGTGAATCCCGCCCCGCCCCTACCGGTGAGCCGACCCCCTCACCGCCACCAGCGACTTCGTCCACCCCAGAAACCTCTCCCGCCGTATCCCCGACCCCGGAAATAGCGCCGCGAACTCCCGCGCCCCCAGCAGCCGCACCTCCTCGACGCAGTGCCGCACGTACCACTCGCGCTGATCCGGACGCGGGCGCGCGATCCATTCCCACACCGTGAAGCGCCGCGACACTGCGCGGCGCCACGCCATCGGCAGCCAGTGCAGCAACGGCGTCAACAGGTGCGGCTCCACCGGAAACCAGCGATTCGGCGTCTGCACCCACCACGACCGCCCCACCCGCATCACCTCGCCGGCGAACCGCCGCTGGCTCTCGGCGTCGCCCAGGTGCTCGATCACCGAGTTGCTGAACACCACGTCGAAGGCCCCGTCGCGAAACGGCATCGCGCGAGCGTCGGCGAACACCAGCGTCGCCTCGCGATCCGTCTCCTCGCGCGTGCGCGGCAGGTTCAGCACCACCAGCCGCGGCGCCGACTCGACGAACTCCCAGTTGAGCGACGTGCCGCCGGCGTCGAGCACCAGCTTCCCCGCCAGCGGACCGAACGCCGACTCGAACTCCCGCATGCGGCGGCGGCGGAAATGGCGGATTACGCGCTCGAGAAGCCTCACGCGATCAGGCGAGCACCTGTCGCACGAGCGAGCCGTGGACGTCGGTGAGGCGGAAGTCGCGGCCCTGGTACTTGTACGTCAGCCGCGTGTGATCGATTCCCAGGCAATGCAGAATCGTCGCCTGGAGATCGTGCACGTGCACCGGATCCTCGTCGATGTTGTAGCAGTAGTCGTCGGTCTTCCCGAGCGACACGCCGGGCCTGATGCCGCCGCCCGCCATCCACACCGCGAAGCAGCGCGGATGATGGTCGCGCCCGTAATTCGTCTCCGTCAGCCGCCCCTGGCAGTAGATCGTGCGCCCGAATTCCCCGCCCCACACCACCAGGGTGTCGTCCAGCATGCCGCGCTGCTTCAGGTCGAGGATCAGCGCCGCCGACGGCTGGTCGGTCGCCTTCGACTGCAGCGCGATGTCGCGCGGCAGGTCGTTGTGCTGGTCCCAGCCGCGCTTGTAGAGCTGGATGAAGCGCACGCCACGCTCGGCCAGCCGCCGCGCCAGCAGACAGTGGAACGCGTATGTGCCCGGCTTGCGCGCGTCCGGTCCGTACAGGTCGAAAATGTGTTGCGGCTCGTTCGAGAGATCCATCAGCGACGGCACCGACGACTGCATGCGATACGCCATCTCGAACTGCGCGATGCGCGTCTCGATCTCGGGGTCGCCGAACGCCTCGGCGCGCATGCGGTTGAGTCCCGCCAGGCTGTCCAGCATGCGCCGCCGCGACTCGCGCGACACGCCCGGCGGATCGGAGAGGTGCAGCACCGGGTCGCCCGCCGACCGGAAGCTCACGCCCTGGTAGCGCGACGGCAGGAAGCCGTTGCCCCACAGCCGCGAGAACAGCGGCTGGTCGATGTTCAGGCCGCTGGTCTGCGAGATCATCACGACGAAGGCCGGCAGGTCGGCGTTCTCGCTCCCCAGGCCGTAGCTCACCCAGGCGCCCATGCTCGGGCGGCCCGGCTGCTGGCTGCCGCTCTGGATGAAGGTGATGGCGGGGTCGTGGTTGATGGCGTCGGTGTGGACCGTCTTGATGATCGCGATATCGTCGACGATTTTCGCGGTATGCGGCAGCAATTCACTGAGCCACGTCCCCGATTTTCCATGCTGCCGGAACGAGTATATCGGCGCGACCACCGGGAACGAGTCCTGCCCCGAGGTCATGCCCGTGATGCGCTGTCCGCGGCGGATCGAGTTCGGAAGCTCCGTGCCGTGCAGCTTCCTGAGCGCCGGCTTGTAGTCGAACAGCTCGATCTGCGAGGGCGCGCCCGACTGGTGCAGGAAGATCACGCGCTTGGCTCTCGGCGCGGCGTGCGGGAGCCCCGCCGCGGTCTCCTTGCCTTCGAGCAGCGACGCCAGCGCCATCGCGCCCAGTCCGCGCGAGCCGAGTCCAAAGAGACTGCGGCGCGTCAGAAACTGCCGGTGCTCGTCGACGCTCATTCCTTGGTGATGGCCTCGTCCATGCTCAGAATCGTGCTGGCGACCATGGTCCACGCCGCCAGCTCCGCCGGGTCGACTCCGGGCTCCGGTTTCGACTCGCCGACGTCCAGCAGCGCGCGCGCCGACGCCGGGTCGCGCTTGTACGCGGCGAGTTGCGCGCGGGCGAGATCCGAAAGCAGGCGCACCTCGCGCGTGTTCGGCGGACGCGCGACCACATAGCGAAACGCCGCGCCGATCCGCCGCGACGGGTCCGCTCCGGCCTCGCGCATCACCCGGCCCGCCAGCGCGCGCGCGGCCTCGACGTAGGTCGGGTCGTTCATCAGCACCAGCGCCTGGAGCGGCGTGTTGGTGCGGGCGCGGCGCGCGAGGCATTTCTCCCGGTCGGGCGCGTCAAAGGCGGCCAGCGAGGGCGGCGGCGCCGTGCGCTTCCAGAAGATGTACATGCTGCGGCGATAGAGGTCCGCACCGCGGCTCTGCGCATAGCGCTGCGCCGAATACACGTCGCCGTAAGCGATGTCCTCCCAGACGTTCTTCGGCTGATAGGGATACACGCCCGCGCCGCCCATCTCGCGATTCAACAGGCCGCTCGCCGCCAGCGCGTTGTCGCGCACCACTTCGGCCGCCAGGCGGAAGCGCGGCCCCCGCGCCAGCAGACGATTCTCCGGGTCGCGCGCCACCAGCTCCGGCGTCGCGCGCGACGACTGCCGATACGCCGCCGACGTTGCGATCAGCCGCTCGATCGCGCGCACGTCCCAGCCGCTCCGCACGAACTCCGTCGCGAGCCAGTCGAGCAGCTCCGGGTGCGACGGCGGCTCGCCCTGCGACCCGAAGTCCTCGGCGGTCTTCACGAGGCCCGTGCCGAAATACATCTGCCAGAGGCGATTCACGGCCACGCGCGCAGTCAGCGGATGCGACGGGTCGACCAGCCATCGCGCCAGCCCCAGGCGATTCGGCGGCGCCTCCGGCGGAAGCGGCGGCAGTACCGAGGGCGCCCCCGCCGCGACCTTTTCGGTGCGATTGCGGTAGTCGCCGCGCCCGAGCACGTAGGTCTCGCGCGGCGCGGCCAGCTCGCGCATCACCATCGAGTTCGGAATATTCTTCTCGAGTTGCGCCTTTTCCGCACGTAATCGATTCACGTCCGCGTAAAGCGTGCGAAATTTCTCCGGCGCATCGTTCGAGAGGAAATAATCGCGAAGCCGGTCGCGCTGCGCGTTCGAGCGCCGGGCGCTTCCGCTCGTGAGCAACGACCGGATCGGGTGATGCCGCGCCAGCACTGCGATCTCGCCGGGCTCCAGCACCCGATCGTAGAGACGGAGGTCGTCGAGCGTTCCCTTATATGCGTTCCCCACCGCCTTGTCGCCCGAATCGAGCGGCGCCGTCGTGCGGAACGAACCCGCCAGCGAGTCCTGAACGACCTCGATGTCCTGCGGCTTGCCGTCGAGATAAATGCGCACTCCCGCGGCCCTGCCCGACCCGTCGTGCGCCACCACGATGTGATGCCACTCGTTCAGGAAGAAGCGATCCTTTGTGCGCACCTGGATGGCGCTCTCCGGCCATCGATGGATGAAGCGGGCTACCAGTCGCGACCCGCGCTTCAGATCGGCGAGCGGTGCGAATTCATCCGACTCGATCTCCCAGCCCTGCCGCGCCGCCGCCGAATTGATCTTGTGCAGCAGCAGCACTTCCTTGTTGGTCGACCAGCGCGCCCAGAACGCGATCGCGAAGCGGTCCCCGCGATCCCACGCGCCGGCGTCGCCGAAGCGCACGTGGGTCTCGCCGGTGAGCGACGCCGCGCGTCCGATCATGCCTTCGCCGTAAGTTGCCTCGCCGCGAACCAGGCGCGCATGACGATACTTGCCGGAAGTGTCGGAGAGGTGGTCGTCCAGTTCGTAGTGCGCGGCCAGGCCGTCGCGCGGCTCCACCGGCAGCGTCGCGGCGCGCGACTTCTCCCATTCCGCCTGAAGAGCCGCGATCTCGGCGGCCGGCATCTGCTTCTGCCGCGCCGCGATCGACGACTCGATCTCCGCCAGCACGCTCTTCTGCTCGGGCGCGGGCATGGTCAGCATCGGCTCGGCGTTGCCGGTGCGCCCGTCCAGGCCCTTTTCGGAAATCGTATTGAAAAAGGCGAAGAACCGATAGAAATCCTTCTGCGAAATCGGATCGTATTTATGATCGTGGCAGCGGCTGCATCCCATCGTCAGCCCGAGCCACACCATCGACGTGGTCTCCACGCGATCCACCACGTACTCCACCTGGTATTCCTCGGCGATGGCCCCGCCCTCGTAGTTGATCATGTGGTTGCGGTTGAAGCCGGTGGCCAGAAGCTGCTCGCGCGAGGGCGAAGGCAGCAGGTCGCCGGCCAGCTGCTCCACCGTGAACCGGTCATAGGGCATGTTGGCGTTGAAGGCGCGCACGACCCAGTCGCGCCAGTGGTACATGTCGCGATGCGAGTCGATGTGGTAGCCGTGCGTGTCGGCGTAGCGCGCCAGGTCGAGCCACTCCATCGCGAGGCGCTCGCCGTGGTGCGGCGAGGCCAGCAGCCGCTCGACGGCCTTCTCGTAGGCGTCCGGCGCGCGATCCTTGAGAAACGCGTCGACCTCGGCGGGCGCCGGTGGCAGTCCCGTCAGATCGAGCGAGAGCCGGCGGATCGACGTCGCGCGGTCGGCTTCGGGCGACGGCTTCAGCCCCTCCGCCTCCAGCCGCGCCAGCACGAAGCGGTCGATCGGATTCCGCGGCCACGCGCGATCGCGCACCTCGGGCTCCGCCGGCCGCCGCGGCGCTACGAACGCCCAGTGCGTCTTCCAGTCGGCGCCTTGCTCGATCCACCGGCGGATGACCGCCACCTGCGCGGCGGTGAGCGACTTGTGATGTCCGGGCGGCGGCATGCGCGTCGCGCCGGTGGCGCTGATGCGCTGGTAGAGGCGGCTGGCCGCGGGGTCGCCGGGCGCGAGTATGCGATAGCCGGGCCGCTCGGCGAAGGCGCCGTCTCGCGTGTCGAGGCGAAGGTTCGCCATGCGCTGCTTCTCGTCGGGGCCGTGGCAGGTGAAGCAGGCGTCGGAGAGAATCGGTCGAATCTGGCGCTGGAAGTCCACCGGCGGGTCGGCGCCGAGGAATAGCGCCGCGAGCGCGGCGGCCGAGGCCAGTCGGGCTGTCATGAATACCTGATTATGACACCGTTACGCAGCGCCGGACGAGGAGAGCACGACGCCCCCTACATCGGCGTCCGTAACCGCGCCTCGGTGCCGACCCAGATCGTGAAGCTGTCCTCCACCCCCGGCGGCTGGCTGAGCAGACGCGGCTTCATCAGCACCAGCGTCTCCCCCCGATCCGTCGTCCGGTCGTTCTGCCGCAGCGCCCGTCCGACCACCGGCAACCGCGCCAGCCCCGCGTTTCCCGTGATCGCGCGCACCTCGCTCGCACGCATCAGCCCCCCCAGCACCGCCCACTCGCCGAACCGCATCCGCGCGCGGCTGTTGATCCTGCGATTCGAAATCACCGGAATCCCGTTCAGCGCCTCGCCCGTCAGCACCTTGAACTCCGCGTCCACCTCCAGGCTCACCTCTTCGGTCCCGTGCACCTTCGGCGTCGCCTTCAGCACGAAGCCCAGATCCTCGAACGTAAACGTCGGCGGCGGCGTGTAGACCTGTTCGCCCGGCGGCCCCGCCGGCCCGTAGTAACCCTGGCTCAGCACCGGATAGCGGTCGCCCAGGTGAAACGTCGCCGCCTGCCCGTCGAGCGCGCGCATCGACGCCGTCGTCACGCTCTTCGCCTGTATCTTCGAGAACGTCGCGAACATCTCCGCCCCCGAAACACCCAGCGCGATAAATGTTCTCCCGCCGCCGATGCCCAGAAACACCCCCGCCGGCAGGTCGACCGTCGATCCCCAGATGCTGCTCAGCCAATAGAGCGGCGACCGCGTGGGCAGCGTCACGCCGTAGCTGGTCGAGTGGTTCTCGCTGACCTCCACCAGTTCCAGGTCGATCATCACCTCCGGGCGATGCCGCAGCAGCCGCTCCAGCATCTCCACCGCCGGCCTCACCTTCGACGTCCGGTCGCGCACCAGCACGATCCGCCGCGCGGTGTCGATCCCGAAGCGTTGCAGCTCGAAGGTCTGCTGCACCGTGCGCGCCAGCTCCTGGGCGTCCTGCGCCGAAACCGGATGCGGCAGCGGGACCGTGATGGTCATGTTGGGCTCCAGCTCCTGCCGCTTCTGCGGATTGTCGCGCGCCACCAGCGCCACCTTCGTCGAGATCGGCGCCAGGAACGAGGAGGTCGCCGCGCTCAGCGCGTACACCGCGTCGCGGAAACCGGCCTCCGCGATGCGGAACCGCACGCGCTCCAGCGGCTGATACTCGCCGTCGAAGACGATCTGGAAGCCCAGCTTCGAAGCCGCCTTCTCCCAGACCTCGCGCGAGTTGCCGCTCAGGTCGAAGGCGTGCGGGCCGGGCGCGCCCTCGAGCTCCAGCGGCGGCTGCGGCCGCCGGCTTTCGGCGAGCTCCTCGGCGGTCACCGGGTCGCCGAAGGTCTCCTCGGCGTCGCCGCCGCCCGGCGGCATGACCTGCCCTTCGATCATCGCGCGGGTGCGCAGCGTCTGCGCCAGCGCCCACAGCCGGGGATCGGCGGGATTGGCCGCCGCGGCCTGTGCGTAGAGCAGGAAGGCCTTCGAGAATTCGCCCTTGCGCTCGGCCTGTCGCGCGCGCGAAGCGAGCTGCCGGGGCGACTGCGCCCCAAGGCATCCGGCCAGCGCCGCCAGCAGGCACACGTACCGCACGTTAGGATGACGCCCGAGTCCGCCCCGGCGTGCAGGCCCCTTCGCATTGAATCGTCGCCTGTGAGGTTGTAGACTCGCGACCGGAGGCCTCTATGGGATTGCGAATTCTCGCGCTCAGCTGGGGGTTGAGCATCGCCCTCGGGGCGGCCGGATGTGCAAGGCGCCCCGACGCCGAGTGGAAGGCGGCTCGGGCCGAAGTCGAAGCCGCCCGCGCATCGCAGCGATTCACCCAGGACGGAGTGGTTCGCTTCCGGAAGGCGGAGGAGGCCCTCAAGGGCGCCGAGGTCGAGATGGAGGCGCGGAAGGGCACGTCCCCTTCCTACTCCAAAGCCGGGAAGCTTCTCGCGGAAGCGACCGAGATTGCCACGAAGCTACGGGCCGACGGCGAGTCCCGCGCCCGGTCGCTCGCTGAGGAGGCCATCCCGAAACTGGAGAAGGCCCTCCCCGAAGTGCGGCTACGCCTCAAGCGCGGCGACGCCTTCACCCGCACACCAACCGACCGGGGTCAGTTCGACCAGCAGATCTTCGCGCTGCTCCATCGCGAGTCATCCGGCGGCAAGGAAGGAATGGAGATCAAGCTAAAGGAACTCGATTCCCTTCTCGATGCGGCCAGGAAAGCGCTGGCATCCCGGGACTACGTGAAGGCAATAGAGAGCGCTGAGACGGTCCGTGACGAGCTGGAGCGGTATTACCCGGGGATCGTGGAGCCCTGACCCCGCACACCGTCAGGTAAACATTTCACCTGCAAGAGCCGATAAGGAGAGCGAGGTCCCGACTCTCTATGGCCACCCTGGCGGGGGTGCGGCCGGCGTTCGCCCCGGCGGTCCCCCAAAACATTGAAGACCTGGGGATTCCCCAGTCGCTCGTGCTCGACCTGGTGTTGCGCCGCCTGCTGCTGGAAGGCTTCAGCAGCCTCCAGTCGCTGAGCACGGCCCTGCGGCTCTCGCTGCCGCTCGTCGACCAGGCGTTCCGGCAGTTGCGCGCCCAGCAGTTGCTCGAAGTCAAGGGCATGATCGGCAACGACTACACCTTCGTGCTGTCGCAGGCCGGCAAGAACCTGGCCTCGGACCGTTTCCAGATCTCCCAGTACGCCGGCGCGGCCCCCGTATCGCTCAACGACTACCACGCCGCCACCCGCGCCCAGGCCGCCCGCGTGACCGTCGACCGCAAGTCGCTTCGCGCCGCGCTCTCCGACCTCGTCGTCACCGACCGCCTGCTCGACGGCCTCGGTCCGGCGCTCATCACGCAAAGCTCCATCTTCCTGTACGGCCCTTCGGGCAACGGAAAGACCAGCATCGCCGAGCGCATGCTGCGCATTTATCAGGACGCCGTGCTGATGCCCTACGCCGTGGAAGTCGACAACCAGATCATCAGCTTGTACGACCCGGTGGTGCACCAGAAGCTGGAGCTCGACGATCCGGATATCGATCCGCGCTGGATTCTGTGCCGCCGCCCCTGCATCGTGGTGGGCGGCGAGCTCATCCCGAGCATGCTCGAGCTGCGCCTGGACGACTCGTCGGGAATCTACGCCGCGCCCCTTCAGATGAAGGCCAACAACGGCATCTTCATCGTCGACGACTTCGGCCGCCAGCTCATGTCGCCCCGCGACCTGCTGAACCGCTGGATCGTTCCCCTGGACCGCCGCGTCGACTACCTGACTCTGCGCTACGGCGTTAAGTTCCAGATTCCCTTCGAGCTGATGGTGGTGTTCTCCACCAACCTGGATCCCGCCAGCCTGGCCGACGAGGCCTTCCTGCGCCGCATCCACAACAAGATCTACATCGAGCCGGTGGACGCCATCACCTTCGACCAGATCTTCCAGCGCGTCGTGGCCGCCCGCCGCGTGCCCTCGGAAGCCGACAGCGCCGAACACCTGCGCAAGCTCTGTCTCGCCGACGGCCGCGACGAGCTGCGCGCCTGCTACCCGCTGGACATCTGCAACATTCTCGTCTCGATCGGCGAATATGAAAGGCGCCCGGTCGCGATGACCAAGGCGGACATGGAGCGCGCCGTCGGCCTGTACTTCGCCAAGAGCGAGAATCAGCTGTTGTAGAGGAGCCGGTTCAGCCGATTACCGGATGAATTCGCGCTTAAAACATTATCAGCCGCAGATAAACGCAGATAAACGCAGATAAGCAAAGATCTCAGTTTTCTTATCTGCGTTCATCTGCGTTCATCTGCGGCTAGTTATGTGTTTCCGGCCGTTGGAGCGCGACCGATCTCCGCACCGGCTACCCCGGCGCCAGACCCGTCGACTCGCGCACCACCAGCTCGGGTTCGATCACCGTCTCCCCGTCCACCTCGCCCGTGGCCACCAGGCTCTCGAAGATCCGCCGGCCGATCAGGTCGCGCGGAATGTGCACCGTCGTCAACCGGGGGTGGATCATCTCGGCCAGGCTGATGTTGTCGAACCCGGCCACCGAGATGTCCTCGGGCACGCGCAGCCCGGCGTCGCGCAACTGCCGCAAAACGCCGATCGCCATGAAGTCGTTCACGCACAGAATCGCCGTGGGCCGGAAGCCCGCGAGCAGCTCGCGCGCGGCCTCGCGGCCTCCCGCGAATCCGTCGGCCTGCGCCACCGTCGTGAACTCCACCGCCGGCGCGTACCGCTGCATCACGTCCAGGAAGGTCTGCTTGCGGTCGCTGAGCGGACCCAACGTGGTGTGATGTCCGGCAAAGGCCATCCGCCGGTGCCCGAGGTTGTGCAGATACTCCGCCACGCGCTGCATGCCCAGCCGGTAGTTGGTCTTCAGGCTGACGACGTTTTTTCGCGGAGCGCCCACGTCGTAGACCACCGTTCGCACGCCGCGCTCGGAGAGCTCTTCGAGCAGGTTCGGCGCGATCTCGGAAACCACCAGCGCCAGGCCCGCCACGCGGCGCCCCAGCATCAGCCGGACGCTCGAGATCAGCCGCTCCGGGTCGTAATCCGTGTTGGCGACCAGCACCTCGTACCGGTTCGGGCGGGCCTGCGTTTCGATGGCGGCGAATACGTTCAGGAAGAACGGATTCTCCAGGTTCGAAACGATGACGCCCAGCGTTCGCGTCGAGCCGCCGGCCAGCGCCCGCGCGTGCATGTTCGGGTAATACTTCAGCTCTTCGACGGCCTTCTCCACGCGGGCGCGAGTGCTCTCTCTCACCACGCCGATGTTGTTCAACACGCGCGATACGGTGGCCGTCGAGACCCCCGCGCGCCGGGCGACATCCTCCAGGTTCATTACCGGCCTTCAGTATAGAACCGATACGACGTCGCCGACCGGTATGTCTCGCCGGGCTTCAGCGTGACCGGCGGGAACGAGGGCTTGTTCGGCGAGTCCGGATAGTGTTGGGTCTCCAGGCAGAATCCGTAGCGCTTGCGGTAGACCTTGCCGCCCTTGCCGGTGAGCGTCCCATCGAGAAAATTCCCGGTGTAGAACTGCAGGCCGGGCTCCGTGGTGCGCACCTCCATCGCGCGGCCGGACTTCGGTTCCACGACCCGCGCCGCAACGCGCATGGTTCCGGCCGGGCCGTTGAGAACGAAATTATGGTCGTAGCCGCCGCCGCGCGCGATCTGCTCGTCGTCGGCGTCGATGCGCTCGCCGATGGCGCGCTCGCTGCGGAAATCGAATGGCGTGCCCTCGACGCTGCGCAGTTCGCCGGTCGGGATCAGGCCGGCGTCGACCGGCGTGAAGCGGTCGGCCTCCAACTTAAGGCGGTGGCCGAGGACGTCGCCCTCGCCCTGACCGGCGAGGTTGAAGTACGAGTGATTCGTCAGGTTGACGACGGTCTCCTTGTCGCTCGTCGCCGTGTAATCGATCTTCAGCTCGCCCGCTTCGGTCAACGAATAGTCGACCGTCACCGCGAGGTTGCCGGGATAGCCCTCCTCGCCGTCCTTGCTCGCGTAGGTCAGCCGCAAGGCGGCGCCCGGGAGCTCCGCGGCCTTCCAGACGACTTTGTCAAACCCCTTCCGCCCACCGTGCAGGTGGTTCTCTCCGTTGTTTTTTGCGAGTTCGTAGGTCTTTCCTCCCAGCGTGAAGCGGGCGTTTCCGATGCGGTTGCCGTAGCGCCCGATGATCGCGCCGAAGTAGGGAGGGTCCTTCAGATAGCTTTCCAGCGAGTCGAACCCTAGAACGATGTCGGCGGCCGCGCCGCTTCGGTCGGGAGTGCGAAGAGAAACCACGATTCCGCCGTAGGTGGCGATCGCCACCGAAATGCCACGGTTCGTAAGCGTGTACAGGTCCACCGATTCCCCCGCCGGCGTCGAACCGAAGGCGCGTCGAACGAGCGGAGCCTCAGCCTCCTGGCGAGTCCGGGCGCAACCGGCCATTCCGATCACCAACGCGAGCAGTATCCACCCCATCTTCTGCCTCCACTTGGAACCTCAAGCAACCACTGATGATACACCAGGAGTGCCATCTTTCACCGCGGCCATCCCCGCCATGATCGTCAGTCCCAAATGACCGCTTGCTCACGCGCGCGGCTCAATAGAATCAGCCAGTTTCTAAGGCGCGTAGCGTCAGGGAGCGGTTTTCGACACGGGATGCGGGGCCCAACCCGGAAAGCCTCGCCATCCAGCGCCCGCGGCCCACGATGCGACGGGGCCGGATTGCCTGAGTCCACCTGAGAAGGAGTAGGCGCCGAGGTAGTGGCAGGAATAGTACGTTGACTTAGGAAACGGAATCGGTTAGCATGCTCAAAGAGGGTGTGGTCCGAGGAGGAGGACTTATGCGTTTGTGCTCGGGGGTAATACCCCGATTGGTGTCTCGGGATACCTCTGCGAAGGGTCTATGCCGCGGTGTCGCGGGGGCCGTATGAAACTTCTAATCGTTCTGGCGTGCGCTCTATCCGCTGGCGCCGCCCCGATCCTGACTACGTTCGAGTCCTGGACTCAAGGGGTCTTACCCAGCGGTCACACTCAGGATGGGTTCACGATCACTTCGACTCCGGGTGCGCTGATCAGCGTCTTGCCTTACATTTGGACCCCGGTCGATCCCAACGAACAGCCACCGCCCGGCACTCTCGGTGCGCCGGAGACGTGGGGGAATATTCTGGCGTTTAACAGCGTGTCGGGGGCCGACTCCGTGTTTGTGATTCAGTTCGGCGGGCTGGTCGATTTCGTCGGCCTCCGGTTTGCCGATACCAACAACTTTCCTTCACCGCGCGTTCGCGTCCAGGCCTTTCTCGGTAACACGCTCCTCGATACCAGGGATCTGCTCACCCTCTACGCAACCCTGGACTTCGGCACGCTGGAGATGGACCGGTTGGCGTTTTACGACCTGGGCGGCGACGGCCACGTCATCGACAATCTCACTTACGAGTTGGTCGAAGTGCCTGAGCCGTCGACTGGCGTCCTGATCGCTCTCGGTGTCGGACTCGTTCTCGTTCGAGCGGCGCGGCGTCGTCGCGTCGCAGCGTAGCACCGGCTGATAGGGACTTCGATTGGCATGGCTGACGGCGGCCTGTGCGCCGTCGTCTCCGTGCTAGCATGTTCCGGATGAACCCGCGCACGGTCTACCGTCTTCTCCGCGACGCCAGCGAACAGTTCGGGGCCGCGCCGGCGCTCTACGAGCCCCGGCCCGCGGGCGCTCCGGAAAAGTACCGCGTCTGGAACTGGGTCGACTACCGCCAGGCGGTCGAGGAGATCGCCGCGGGGCTGCGCGCCCTGGGCCTTCGCAAGGGCGATATCGTCGGACTCGACGCCGAGACGCGGCTCGAGTTCTACCTCTGCGACCTCGGCGCAATGGTCGCCGGCGGCGTGGCGGCGGCGGTCTACACCACTTATCCCGCGCACGAGCTCGTCAAGACGTTCCGCAACTGCGACGCGCGCTTCATCTTCGTCGAGAATCCCAAGATGCTGGGCGAGCTGCTCTCGGCCGCCGACCGTCCGCTGGACGTGCAGTGGATTCTCATGACCGGCGAGTCCGAGGAGGCCGTCACGCTGGAGCGGCTTCGGCAGATGGGGGCCAACGCGCTGAGCTCCGAGCCGGGCGATTCCTGGATGTCGGCCGAAGTGACGCCGGACGATTTCGCGATCCTCTATCTGACCTCGGGCGCCACCGGCGAACCCAAGATGGGCCTGGTGACTCACGCCGCGCTGACCGCCAACGTCGACATGGGGCCGCCCGCGATTCCGCTCGGACCGCAGCATACCACCATCGCCTTCCTTCCCTCGGCGCACATCACGCAGCGCGTCGCCATGGAGCTGCTCCCGATTCGCGTCGGCATGCCGGTGCATTTTTCCGAGGGCCTCAGCAGGCTGCCGCACGAGATGAAGGCCGTTCGCCCGACGTTGCTGGTCGCGCCGCCGCGGGTGTGGGAGCGGATGTACGCGTCCATCCGCACCGAGCTTCGCAAGCGCGGCGCGGTGACCCAGCGTATGTTTCATGGCGCGCTGGGGCTGGGCCTGGAGGCCGCCCGGCGCCGGCAGCGCGGCGAGTCGCTGCCCGGCTGGCTCACGGGATCGCTGAAAGTGGCCGACCGCGTTGTGTTCGCCAAGATTCGCGAGCGGCTGGGCGGGCGGCTGGAGCTGGCCGTCTCCGGCGCGGCCCCGCTGGGCAAGGACCTGGCCGATTTCTACGCCGCCATCGGGCTGCCGCTCTACGAAGGCTATGGGTTGACGGAGGGCGGCATCGTGTCGCTCAATCCGATGGACCGCCCCAAGTCGGGAAGCATCGGGAAGGCGCTTCAGGGCGTCGAGATGAAGATCGCCGAAGACGGCGAGCTCCTCATCGGCAGTCCGACTCTGTTTTCCGGCTACTATAAGGACCCCGACGTGACGGCCGAAGTGCTGCGCGACGGCTGGCTGCACACCGGCGACATCGCCGAGATCGACGCCGAGGGCTACATCTACATAACCGGCCGCAAGAAGGAAGTGCTGATCGCGTCGAACGGCAAGAAGATCTTCCCGGCGCGCATCGAGACGCTGTTCAAGATGGAGCCGCTGGTCAACCAGGTGCTTCTGGTCGGCGACCGCATGCCGTACGTGGCCGCGTTGTTCACGTTGAATGCGCCCGCCGCCGAGTCGCTCAAGGGCATGGAGGAGTACAAGGGACGGCCCGCGCCGCAACTGGTGACGGCGCCGCCGGTGGTCGCCGAGCTGAAGAAGGTGGTCGGCCGCGTGAACCGCCAGTTGGCGCCGTTCGAGCAGATCCGCCGCTATCACGTGCTCGATCGCGATTTCACGATTGAGGACGGCGAAGTCACGCCGACCATGAAGGTCCGCCGCTCGCGCGTCATCGAGAATCACCGGAAGCTGGTGAGCGACCTGTTCCTCGGGCGCGAAGAAGCGGTTTAGGTGCGATGCGCTATTTCACGCGCTGAATCGGCGTCTCGCCGGCGGCGCGCGGGCCGAGCATCTGCGCCACCGTCTCCAGACCGTAGCGGATGTGCCGGCGCATGGCTTTGTCGGCCACCTCCGGGTCGCCCTCGGTGAGCGCCCCGACCAGGTCGCGATGGAACCGCGGCGGCAGCGGGGGACGTTCGGCGGCGACGTCGAACATCCAGTTCAGGACCAGCACGTGGTTCTTCTCGATGGTCCGCAGCAGCGCGCGGCAGCCGGTCGACTCGGCGATGCGCAGGTGCAGCTCGGTGTGGTAGCTGTGGACGGCGTAGAGAAAGTCGCGGTCCTTTTGTTGCGATGCGAATACCTGGTTGAACATCGCGTCCATGCGCTCGGCCATGTTTTCCAGCTCGAGTTTTTCGCGGGCGCTGGCCTTTTCGGCGAACAGGCGGGCGGCCTGGGATTCCAGGGCCTCGCGCACTTCGTAGCGCTCGCGGATATCCTCGGCGGTCGGCAGAAACACACGCGTGCCGACGCGCGGGCGGCTCTCGACCAGTCCGTCGTTCTCGAGCCGTTGCAGCGCCTCGGCCACGGGCAGCAGGCTGACGCCCAGCTCGGCCGCCAGCTTGCGGCGCGAGAGCGGAGCGCCCAGCGCCAGCTCGCCTTTGAGGATGCGGTCGCGAACCACCATGTAGGCGTGCTCGGCGAGGCTCATGCGCGCCCCCGGCGGGCGCGATTTTAAGTGGGGAATTGTCATCGGCGTGCGCTTAATCTCAGGATATCATCGCATGGCGGCGGTCCGGTATAATCGCGGGCGATGAAGCCGAATCTCTCGCGCCGCGGATTCCTGCACGGCTCGGCCGGCCTGGCGATGGCGGCCCAGCGCAGCCCCAACGAGACGATCCACGTGGTGGTCGCCGGATTCCACTCGCGCGGCATGGATCACATTCGCGCTTACGCACGCATGCCCAATGTGCGGGTGGCGCTGTGCGACGTCGACGAGCGGCTTTTCGCTCCCGCCGCCGCCGAGGTGGAGAAGACCGCCGGCTACCGCCCGCTGTTCGAGGCCGACCTGCGGCGGTTTCTGGAGCGCAAGGACATCGACGCCGTCTCGATCGCCACGCCCGATTACTGGCACGCGCTTCAAACCGTGTGGGCCTGCCAGGCGGGCAAGGACGTCTACGTCGAAAAGCCGGTTTCGTTCACGCTCGCCGAAGGCCGCAAGATGGTGGAAGCCGCGCGCAAGTATCAGCGCATCGTGCAGGCGGGCACGAACCTGCGCAGCGAGCCGGGAGTCCGCGCCGCGATGAAGATGCTCGGCGAAGGCAAGATGGGACGGGTCTGGCGCGCCAGCACGGATTTCTCCAAGCCGCGCGCGAGCATCGGGCGGTCGCGGGAGACCTCGATTCCACAGGGCGTGAACTGGGATCTGTACCTGGGGCCCTCGCCCTACCGCGCGTTCACGACCAACCGGTTCCACTACGGCTGGCACTACTTCTGGGACACGGCGCCCACCGAGGTAGGCAACATCGGCGTGCACAGCCTGGACGTCTGCCGCTGGGGAATGGGAAAGTCCACGCACCCGGTGAAGATTCACTGCACCGGCGGATATTTTCTTTGGGATTCCGAGCAGGAGACGCCGAATCTCCAACTGGGCACCATCGAATACGCCGACGGAAGCCTGATCGACTGGGAAGTGAACAACCTCTACGCGCCCACGCCCAGCCGCGGCACGGTGTTCTACACCTCGGAAGGCTACGTGGTGAATCGCGGCGGATGGCGCGCGTTTCGCGGGAGCATCACGCCGCGCAACCGCCCGCATCCGGCCGGCGTCGACCCAACCAACATGAACGCCAGCTTTCCGGACGCCGCCTACACGCCCGGTCCGGCGATCGAAGCGGCGGCGGAACCGAGGGTCAGCCATTTCGAGAACTTCATCGCGGCGGTGCGGTCGCGCCGGGTGGAGGACCTGAACTGCGACATCGCCGAAGGACATCTTTCGACGTCGCTGGCGCAGTTGTCGACGATCTCCTACAAGCTCGGCCGCAAGCTGGTGTTCGATCCGAAGACCGAGACGTTTCCCGGCGACGCCGAGGCGAACAAGCTGCTGACGCGTCAGTATCGCGCGCCGTACGTTCTCCCGGAAAAAGTCTGATCGCGCGGCGATGTTCCACGTGGAACATTCAGGCGAGATTTCAGTCACGAGGCATGCGGATTTCTTTTTGTCCCGATATCAAGGGCCTGGCGGGATCCGGCCCGAGGCGATCCGAAGGAAAGCCGCTTTTTCAGCGGAAGTTCCGAGAACGCTACTATTGAGACATGCCGCTGGCGCTGGTCCTGTTTCTCGCCGCCGTTTGCTCGGCGCAATCGCTTCGAGTGGAGAAAACCGATCGCGTTGGCCGGCGGGTCGAGAACGAGCACTACATCGCGGACCTGTCGCATCGGGTGGTGCGGGGAGTCGAAGAAGACAGCGGGACGATTCGGGCGCTGACCTACAAGGCGTTCGGGGTGACGCTGCTGCGCACGCAGAATCGCATGCACTGGGCGCCGAATCTCCAGCGCGAGGGCGCGCCGGGATACAAGGGAATCGGCACGTGGGTCCCGGTGCAGAAGTTCCGCGAGGAGTCGAAGGCGGGCGAGTACGTGCATTATCGCGAGGGTCATCTGGCCGATTACCCGGAGGTGAAGATCGAAGCCGAGTACCGGTTCTTCGAGGGCGCGCCGTACTTCGCGTTCCGGTCGCGGATGCTGGTGGAGAAGCCGCTCACGGTGACGCTGCTGCGCAACAACGAGATGACGATGGACGGGTTCTTCACGCACGTGGGCTGGCCGGACGGGAATGAGCGGCGATTGACGACGTTCGACGGGCGGCACGCGGTCATCGAGAAATCGCCGATCGCCGTGGATGCGCCGTGGCTGGTGTTCGTGAATCTCGACAAGGGCTACGGCTACGGGTTCGTGAACCTGGAGAGCCGGGCGACGAAAACGGCGAGCGCGGGCATCGGGATATCGGACGGGGCGGGCGGCGGCAAGTACTGGTCGCGTTACCTGGTGCGAGGGGCGCCGACGGCGCTGGCGGCGGGGGACGAGTTCGTCGAG
>CAZEVY010000003.1:18320-58981 GCA_964515555.1 uncultured Solibacteraceae bacterium
CGGGTGAACGTCAGGCGCACGCCGGTGGTGAGCAGCAGGTCGTTCTTCTTGCGGCCCGGCAGCGGATTGCTGATATAGCGGTCGCTGAGCGACACCTGGAGCGACAGCCAGCGCCGCAGCGCCGCGGCGAGCGAAGTGTCGAAGTTCACGCGCGCACTGCCCCGGTCGGTGATGTTGGGATACACGACCAGCTTCTCGCGAAAGGTCAGTACCGTATTCACCTTCTTCACCAGCTCTTCGCCGAACAGCAATTCCCCCGACGTCCGACGCAGGCCGTTGGCGAAGAATTCGCGGTTCATGGCGGCGCCGGTGAACACATCGAACGTGGTGCGGTCGCTCTTGGCGACGTGGTAGCCGCCGCCGCCGGCGGGCACGAAGCGCAGGTCGAGTCCCTGGAACTCATCGAACTCCAGGTCGACGGAGCCGAACACGAAGGCCTTCGGCGAGACGTTCAGGCTGTAGTTGATGCCGCCGCGGATGGTGTTGGCGGTGAGGATTGAGACGCCCGTGGTGTCATTGCGCGAGTAGATGGAGGTGAACGCCACCCCGATCTTGTCGCGGGTGGTAGCGCGCGTGGCCGAGGCGCCGGTGGTCATGGTCACGGTATCGGTGTTGCCCTTGGCCGCGGCGAAGCCGAGGTCGAAGAATCCGGTCCAGAGATCGACCAGGCGCGGATTGCGGAAGCGCTCGATCTCCAGATCGTGGGCCTTCTGCGCGTCCGCCGAGCGCATGAACTGGATGGCGTCGCGCGCGAAGGTCACTTTACCGGCGCGCTCGGTCGAGATTTCGAATCTCCCGCCGACAGTCGCCACGGCGCCGACCACCACTTGCCCGTCCTTCAGGCCGACGTGCAGCGGCTTGTCCGAGGTCACGCCGACGACCGCGTCCCAGGGAATCTTGACCTCGCCGGCGAACTCCGACTTGAGGGTGATTTCCTTGCCGTCGTGACGAGTGATGGCGCCGCTGAGACGGTCGCCATTCTTCATCACCACCTGGTCGGCCAGGAGCAGGGAAGGGAACAATAGAAAGGCTGGAACACGGCGCACCCGCCTATTGTTTCAGTTCGACAGGGCGGTCCGCCACCCGGCGGGCGGCGGTGGCCTTGAGCACGCGATAGAGGTCCTCGGTGGCGAGCGGCTTGGAGAGGTAGTCGTCCATGCCGGCGCCGAGGAAGCGCTCGCGGTCGCCCGACATGGCGTGCGCGGTGAGGGCGACGATGCGGAGCCTGCGGCCGGTGGCGATCTCGGACCGGCGGATCTCGGCGGTGGCCTCGAGGCCGTCCATCACCGGCATCTGCACGTCCATCAGGGCCACGTCGACGGGCTCGCGCTGGAGAATGTCGAGGGCCTCGCGGCCATTGGCTGCGCTGAAGACGGTGTGGCCGCGGCGCTCGAGGAGGCGCCGCGCCAGGCGCTCGTTGACGGCGTTGTCCTCGGCGAGCAGGATGCGGAGCGGGGGCGTTGCGTCGGGTTCGGCGGGCCGGGCCGGTGTGGGCTGCCGGGCGTCTTTGGCCGGGTCGGTGAGGGCGATCAGGGTCGAGAGCAGCATCGACTGCTTGACAGGCTTCATCAAGCGGGCATCGACCTTGTTGGGGCACACGAGGGGCTTGCGGCGATGCTCGGCCGACACCAGGGCGATGATGCGTGTCCGCGCCCACTCGGGCCGGCCGGCAGCGAGCTCGCGAACGCGCGCGGGAATGCGGCAACGGGCGCAGTCGGCGTCGTCCATGTCGACCATGACGATCCGGAAGGGGTCGCCGGCGGACCGATCGAGGCGCTCGAGAGCCTCGTCTACGGAGGCCGCGCCTTCGGGCGAGAGGCCCCAGTGCGCCAGGGCGCGGCAGAGAACGTCGCGGCGGGTCCGGTGCTGGACCACGACCAGCGCGCGCATTCCGGCCAGAGTCGACGGCGAGGCTTGCTCCGATGCGGCGTCGTATCCGAAGTCGGCGGTGAAATGAAACGCGGAGCCCAGGAACACCCGCTGGTGCAGGGCGTCGCGCCAGGGGCTTTCCACCCAGATCCGGCCGTTCATGAGAGCGACGAGTTTGGCCGAGATCGCCAGGCCGAGTCCGGTGCCGCCGTAGCGGCGGCTGGTGGACCCGTCGCCCTGCTCGAACGGACGGAAGATGCTCTGCTGTTTATCGCGGGGCACGCCGATGCCGGTGTCGGCCACGACGAAATGGAAGGCGACGCGGCCGCCGGCGGGCGGCTCCGCGGTGACGCGCACCAGCACCTCGCCGCGTTCGGTGAACTTCACGGCGTTGCCGACCAGGTTCAACAGAATCTGACGGAGCCGCGACGGGTCGCCGGTGAGCCGGTCGGGCACGCCCGGCAGGACCTGGCAGACGAGGTCGAGTCCGCGCTCGCGGGCGCGGAAGGCGAGGGTGTGCAGGACGTCGTCGACGCAGTCGCGGAGGCTGAACTCGACGGTGGAGAGGGGCAACTTGCCCGCCTCGACGCGGGAGAAGTCCAGAACGTCGTTGAGCACGTTCAACAGTGCGCCGGCCGAGGTGTTGATGATGCTCACGTACTCGCGCTGTTCGGGGTTGAGCGGCGTTTCGAGCGCGAGATTGGCCATGCCGAGAATGCCATTCATCGGCGTTCGGATCTCGTGGCTCATGTTGGCGAGGAATTCGGATTTCGACGCCGCAGCCTGCTCGGCGGCCCGGTGGGCGGCGCGCAAGCGGATGAGCAGCCAGAACAACAGGGCCGCGACGCCGGCGAACATCAGCGCGGCCCCCGCCAGGAAACGGCTCTTGGCGCGGGCTTCGAGGACGTTGTCCATCACCCAGATCTCGTTGGACGGGTTGGCGGACCAGCGCAGGGAAATCGTCGCCAGCGTCCCGTCGCGCAGCAGTTCCGTGACGGCCTTCCGCAGGCGGTCCGCCACCCGGCGGGCGCCGGCGTCTCCGTGCCGGGCGGCAATGGCCCCCCAGGTGCGACCGGCGGGCAGGGGCGACATGCGGATGGGGCATCCGCGCCACTCGCCTACGGCGAAGTGGGCGGTAGTGTCGCTCATCAGGGCCGCGCGAACCGAGCCGCTGCATAGCAGCGGCATCACCGCGCGGGGCGAATCGACTTCGACCAGCGTGGCCTCCGGCAGTTGCTCCCGAGCGACGTGGACGGCGATGCCGCTCGGAGCGGCCACTGCCTGGCCCTTCAGCGCCGAGGGGTTGAGGGGACCAGTCTCGCGGAGCGACAGGATCCATAGGGTGTTTTGGGTGTAAGCCTCGGTGAGGTAGATATTCCGCCGCTCGGGCGTGTAATTCAGAAGGGGCCAGAGGTCGACCTGTCCGCTTTCGAGATACCGGTCCGGGTTGCCGGGCTTGTGCACCCATTGCAGTTTGACTCCCGCGCGCCGGGCCGCTTCGGCGATCATTTCGACGATGGGGCCCGCGGGTTGCCCGTCGGCCAGGAGGTATTGGCGGGGAGGCGAATGCTGGAACGCGATCCGGTAGGTCCGGTCGAGGTCCAGGCGCGGCGGCCGGGTGGCTGCATACACTGCGAGGGCCGCGAGGCCGGCGACCGCCAGGCCCACCACCACGGGACCAGTGCGTGGCACGAAATGCTTATCGGCGGGTTTCAGGAAGCTGAGAGGCAGTTTCCGGTTGCGGAAGTTCGGGTGGCACGAGGCCATGTGGTCGCGGCTCGGCAACCGTTGGTAGGGGTATAATTGGAGCAGTTATGAAGACTCACACCAAGTTCGCCGTTCTGATCGTGCTGATCATCGGTACGCTGGTCTGGCTCGCCGTCGGCGGCATCCAGCAAACGAACTCCTACTACAAGACCGTGGCCGAACTGAGCACCATGGGCGAGGACGTGTACTCGAAGCGCCTGCGCGTGGCCGGCGACGTCACGGAAGGCTCGATCCAGCGGTCGGGGCGGCAGGTCCGCTTCACGCTGAAGCAGGAGACGTCGAATCTGAGCGTGGTCTACGACAGCATCGATCCGCTGCCGGATACGTTCCGCGACGGGGCCCAGGCGGTGTGCCATGGCAAGATGGGGCGCGACGGGGTGTTCCACGCCACGCGCATCGAAGCCAAGTGCGCCAGCAAGTACGAGGCGAAGCCGGGACAGAAGGCGGCGCCGGGGCAGCAGCGGTCGAGTTTGTAGGGCCGACGGAGGGCGGAAGGTCCGCTCCCTGCGGTCGCGGCTCCGACGGCTCGCGGTAAGATATCCCTATGGAAAACATCGGCGCGCTGTCACTGCTGCTCGCCTTTTGCCTGGCGATCTACGCCGCTCTCGGCTCGGTGATCGGACGGCTGAAGCAGAAGCCCTTCCTGGTTCACAGCGCGCGGCGCGCGGTGTACTGCGTCTGGTTCCTGGTGACGCTGGCGTCCGGCATCCTGGTCTACCAGTTCCTCTCCAACGATTTCACCAACGCCTACGTGGCGGGGCACAGCAATCGCGACATGCCGAACGTGTACAAACTGGCGGCATGGTGGGGCGGACAGGAAGGGTCGCTGCTGCTGTGGTGCTGGATCCTGGCGAATTACTCGTTCATCACGGTGCTGCTCAACCGGCGGAGATTCCGCGACATGATGCCGTACGTCATCGCGATCATGATGACGACGCTGGCGTTCTTCGTCGGACTGATTACGTTTCCGCTGAGCCCGTTCCAGGTGCTGGCGGTGGGCCGCGAAGTGATGGCGGTGCCGGATGGCAACGGGCTGGACCCGATCCTTCAATACTGGGCCATGGCGATCCACCCGCCGATGCTCTACCTGGGCTATGTCGGCTTCGTGACGCCGTTCGCCTTCGCCATGGCGTCGCTGATCACGCGGCAGCCGGGCGACGCGTGGATTCACACGACGCGGCGGTGGACGCTGGTCACATGGCTGTTCCAAAGCTGCGGGATTCTGCTCGGCGCCGGATGGGCGTACGCGGTGCTCGGCTGGGGCGGCTACTGGGGCTGGGACCCGGTGGAAAACGCCTCGCTGCTGCCGTGGATCACCGGCACGGCGTTCCTGCACTCGGTGATGATGCAGGAAAAGAAGGGCATGATGAAGGTGTGGAACGCGGTGCTGATCGCATCGACGTTCTTCCTGTGCATCCTGGGGACGTTTCTGACGCGCTCGGGCGTGGTCAGCTCGGTGCACGCTTTCGCGCAGTCGCCGATCGGCAAGTACTTCGTGGCGTTCATGGCGATCGGCATTGCGGCGACGATCTACCTGATCCTGGACCGGCTGGATTATCTGAAGAGCGAATCGCAGCTGGAGAGCGTGGTGTCGCGCGAGTCGAGCTTCCTGTTCAACAACCTGCTGCTGCTGGCGAGCTGCTTCGCGGTGCTGTGGGGGACGCTGTTCCCGGTGATCTCCGAGGCGGTGATGAAGGAGAAGATCAGCGTCGACGCGCCGTTCTATAACCGCGTGAACGTTCCGATCGGCCTGGCGCTGCTGCTGCTGACCGGGGTGGGCCCGCTGATTGCCTGGCGCCGGAGCTCGCTCGAGAGCCTGAAGAAGGCGTTCCTGTGGCCGTCGATCGGCGGCCTGGCGACGATCGCCGTGCTGGTGGCGTTCGGCGTGCGGCATTTCTACGCGCTGATGTCGCTGGGGTTGTGCATGTTCGTGACGTGGACAGTGTTCTCGGAGTTCTGGAAGGGGGCGCTGACGATTCGCGCGAAATCGGGGCAGAACATTCTGGCGGCGATGGTGGAGCTGACGCATCGCAACACGCGGCGCTACGGCGGCTACGTGGTGCACCTGGCGATCGTAATCATGTTCATCGGCTTCACGGGCGCGGCGTTCAACAAGGACAAGACCATCGAGGTGAAGCCGGGCGACAAGTTCACGCTGGCGCATTACGAGCTTCGCGTGAAGGAGCTCGATTCCGGGCAGACGGCCAATTACCGGTGGGGCAAGCTGGGCGTGGACGTGTATCGCGGCGGCGAGCATATCGGCACGATGCACCCGGAGAAGCGCTCGTACCGCACGAGCCGCATGGACAACTCGATGGTGGCGATCCGGCGGCGGCTGCACGAGGACCTGTACCTGAACTTCGCCGGCATGCAGGCGGACGGGCGGGCTGTTTTGCAGGCCTACATCTTTCCGCTGGTGTCGTGCATCTGGGTGGGCTTCGCGATGCTGTTCTTCGGCACGCTGATCTGCCTGGTGCCGAGCAAGGTGAAGCTGCAGTTCGCGCGGACGCAGATCGTGGGAGTGGTGGAGAAACATGCGCCCGTCTCGAATTAAGGCGGCGGCGGCGTCGGTGGCGCTGGCCGCACTGGCGATGGCGCAGAGCGGCGCGCAACTGGTCACCCCCGAGGTGAAGCGCGTGGGCTCGCGGCTGGCGTGCCTGTGCGGGTCGTGCAAGAACACGGTGGGCGACTGCGCCATGCTCGAATGCCACTACTCGAAGCCGGCTCGCATCAAGGTGATCTCGATGCAGAAGGAGGGGCGCGACGACGACGCGATCGTCGCGCAGTTCGTGAAGGACGAGGGACGGCGCGCGCTGGCGGCGCCGCCGGCCGAAGGCTTCCACCTGCTGGCGTGGATCATGCCGTTCGCGGTGATCGTGCTGGGCCTGGGGGCGATCTGGTGGTTCGTGAAGCGAATCGGCCCGAAGCCGGCGACGGTCCCGGCGGTCGACGACAAGACGCTGGGCCGGTATCACGAACAGATCGAAAAGGACCTGGCGCAACTCGACTAAATGGAACTGATCGTCGCGGCGGTACTCACCGTAGCCGTCATACTCTACATCTTCTGGGTGCGGCCGCAGGATCTTCCGCCTCCGGAACCGGTGTCGCCGGTGGCGCACCTGGACGAGCGCAAGGCGCGTATTTACGAGGGTCTGCGCGATCTCCAGTTCGAGTACCGGGTCGGGAAACTCTCCGACGGCGACTACCAGCGCACCAAGCTCGACCTACAGAAGGAACTGGCGGCGACGCTGGCGGAGATCGATCGGATCGCCGGCAGGCAGCCTCCCGCGGCGGCGGCGCCGGAGCCGGCGCCGCCGGCGGCCGATGGGAGGAAGTGTCCTCACTGTGGCGCGGAGTTTGCGGTCGCCATGAAGTTCTGTGGGGAATGCGGGGGAAGGATTTAGCCGCAGATGAACACAGATAAACACAGATGCAGGAATTTCTTATCTGCGTTCATCTGCGTTCATCTGTGGCTAATGGCTTCAGCCTTGGCCGCCGTCGACGGCACGGTGGTCAACCGCACGGTGGGCGCGCCGCAGGCCAACGCCACCGTCACGCTGTACAAGCTGGGCGGCGCCGGCATGGAGTCGCTCGAGACCGTCAAGTCGGACGCGCAGGGTAAGTTCCGCATCGCGCACCCGGTCGACGGGCCGCATCTGATTCAAGCCGCCTGGGACGGCGTCACCTACAATCACATGCTCCCGCCGGGCTCGGCGACCTCGGGCGTCGAAGTGGAAGTCTACAACTCGACGCGCGATGCCTCGGTCGCCAAGGCGGCGACGCACATGATCCTCTACGAGCCGGGCGCCGGCGAGCTGGCGGTCAACGAGAGCATCGTCTTCAACAACTCGTCGCAGTTCGCCTACAACAACCCCGAGAGCGGCACGCTACGCGTTTTCCTTCCACCGCAGACCGGCGGCAAGGCGACGGTCCGCGCGACCGCCCCGAAAGGCATGCCGATCGACCGGGCCCTCGAGAAGACGCGCGCGGCCAACGTCTACTACATCGACTTTCCGATCAAGCCGGGCGAGACGCGCATCGACGTCTCCTATACGATTCCGTTTCAGGCGCCGGGAAAGGTCGCCGGCAAGGTGCTGCACGGCGGGACGTCGGTGCGATTCGTCGCGCCGGCGGGCGTGACGCTGGCGGGCGCGGCGATCGCCGAGGTCGGGCAGGAGCCGACGACGCAGGCGCGCGTCTACGAGCTGAAGGGCGCCGACTACGAGGTCGAGATACAGGGCACGGGCGCACTGCGCGGGGTCCCGGGCGAGGGCGGCGACGAGCAGGAGCAGGGCGAGGGCATCAAGACGATCGCGGCGCGCGTCTACGACCGTTTCTACGTGCTGCTGGCGCTGGCGCTGGCGGCGCTGGCGCTGGTGCTCGCGATTCAGTATCGGCGGGGCGCGGCGGTGACGGAGCCGGCAACGGGCGCGCCGCCTGCGGCGGCGTCCAAAAAGAAGACGCGCTGATGCCGGTCGAGACGGCCGCTGTCCGGGTCAACGATGTCTGGAAGTACTTCGGCGACTACGCCGCCGTACGCGCGGCGAACTTCGAGGCCGCTCCAGGCGCGTGCCTGGCGCTGCTGGGCCGCAACGGCGCGGGCAAGACGACGCTGCTGCGCATCCTGGCGGGACTCTCGGCGGCGTCGCGCGGAAAGGTGACGATTCGCGGCGAGGACGCGCGCGCGCAGGCGGCGCGGCGGCGGATCGGCTACATCGGCCACGGCATCGCGGTTTACGACGAGCTGTCGGCGCTGGAGAATCTGCAGTTCTTCGGACGGCTCTACGAGCTCGACGACGCCGGCGCCGCCGCCCGCCGGTGGCTGGAGCGCACGGGACTCGACGGCGTTCGCGACGGGCTCGCCCGCGAGTTCTCGCGCGGCATGCGGCAGCGGCTCGCCGTCGCGCGCGCCTTCCTGCATTCGCCGGACGTGCTGTTGCTCGACGAGCCTTTCACGTCGCTCGACGACCGCGCCATCGCGCTGTTGCAGGAGCTGCTCGGGGAGGCGCTGGCGCGCGGGGCGACGGTCGTGATGTCGACGCACCAGTTGCGCGAGGCGCTGGAGCTGGCGACGCACGTGTGCCTGCTGGTACGGGGACGCGTGGCGCACTCGGGCGAGCGCACCGCGGAGATGCTGGCCGACCCCGGCTATCTCTACCGCGTCCACGGCGAGGCCGGATGACGTTTCTGCGGCAGAGCCTGGCGGTGGCGGCCAAGGACCTGCGCGCCGAGCTGCGTACCAAGGAGGCCATCAACGCGTCGCTGGCCTTCGCGATCGTCATCCTGCTGCTGTTCAGTTTCGCGCTCGACGAGGCTTCCGAGGTGCGCCTGGAAATCTCGGGCGGATTGCTCTGGATGGTCTTCGCCTTCGCCGGCGCGCTGATTCTCAATCGCAGCTTCGCGCGGGAGCTGACCAACGACTGCCTGGACGCGCTGGTGTCGTCGCCGGTCTCGGGCGCGGCTCTTTTTTTTGGCAAGGCGCTGGCGAACTTCGCGCTGCTGCTGGCGGTGGAGGTGGTCTGCCTGCCGGTGTTCGGGATTCTCTACAACGTGCGATGGACGTCGCGGCCGGGCTGGCTGGCTCTGGTGCTGGTGCTCGCCACATGGGCGATGACGGTGATCGGCACGACGTTCAGCGCCCTCACGGTGAATCTCCGGCTGCGAGAGCTGATGCTGCCGACGCTGGTCTATCCGATGATGATTCCGGCGCTGATGGCGGCCATGCAGTTGACCACGGTGCTGATCTCCGGCCAGCCGATCGGGGAGAATTTTCTCTGGCTTCGGCTGCTGGCCGGGTTTGATATCATTTTTACCTCGCTGGCGCTGATGCTGGTGGAGACCGTTCTGGTGCGGTAATGCGAGAAAAAATCCTCTACGGAACCGGCGTTCTGGCGGCGATCCTGCTGGTGCGCAACCTCTGGGTGATCCTGTTCGTGCTGCCCGACGAGGCCTCGCAGGGGGCCATCTACCGGATCATGTACTACCACGTGCCGTCGTGGTTCACGTGCTTCTCGGCGTTTCTCGCCGCGGGCGTCGGCAGCGCGCTCTACCTGGTCAAGCGCGGCTCGAAATACGACACCCTGGCGGTCGCAACGACGGAAGTGGGCGTGGCGTTCTGCACCATCGGCCTGGTGACCGGGATGATCTGGGCGCGTCCGGTGTGGGGCGTCTGGTGGGTGTGGGACCCGCGTCTGACGTGGGCGTTGATCACGTGCCTGGTGTATGCCGGATATCTCATGCTGCGGCGCGCGATCGACGATCCCGGCGAGCGCGCCAAGAACACGGCGGTGCTCTCGATCTTCGCGTTCACCTCGGTGGTGATCACCTACAAGGCGATCGACTGGTGGCGAACGCAGCATCCCGGTCCGGTGATTTCGATCCGCACGGGCGGCGGCAACATCGACCCGGCGATGGAGCAGATGCTCTACGTCAACTGGCTGCCGATGCTGATGCTGGCGGTCGTGTTGGTGGCCGTGCGCATGCGGCAGGAATCGATGTCGCGCGAGATCGACGCGCTGCGGCGCTACGCGCACGCGTTCTAGAGGACGGCCATGGACACAACACTGGCAACCTACCTGTTCTACGGCTTCGCCACGGTGTGGATTCTGCTGGCGGGCTACGTGTTGTCGCTGGTGGCGCGCGAGCGACGCCTGCGCAACGAAATCGACAAGCTGAAACGCATGGTCGAGAAAGGAGACGGCACATGAGACGCAGGGAGATGTTGGGCGCGGCCTTCGCCGGCCTCGCGACAAAGCGCGAGCTGGCGGCGCAGGAGACAGTGGCGCGCGCGGTGCGCGGGATGCCGTCGCCGATCATCAAGGACATCCAGGTGATCGCGACCGCGCCGGCCGGCCTGCGCCTGGTGGTCGTCAAGGTGATCACCGACCAGGCGGGGCTTTACGGCTACGGGTGCGGGACCTTCACGCAGCGCGCCGACCTGGTGGTCGCCGCCGTGGAGCGCTACCTGAAGCCGTTTCTCGTGGGCAAGCCCGCCGATCGTATCGACGACACCTGGCAGGCCTGCTACAACTCGTCGTACTGGCGCAACAGCGGAGTACTGAACAACGGCATCAGCGGCGTCGACATGGCGCTGTGGGACATCAAGGGGCGGCAGGCGGGGATGCCGGTCTACCAGGTGCTCGGCGGCAAGTGCCGCGAGGCGGCGGACTGCTATGGCCACGCCTCGGGCGGCGAGATCGAGCAGGTGATCGAGAGCGCGCGCGGCTACATGGCGCGGGGCTTCCGGCACGTGCGCGTGCAGGTGGGCGTGCCGGGGATGGCGGGGTACGGATCGGGGCGCGGATCGGCGACGGTTCCGGCGTTGCACAAGGGTCCGGTGTTCGAGCCGGCGGTGTACATTCGGCGCGCGCTGAAGCTTTTCGAGAAATGCCGGGAGCAACTGGGCGAGGAAGTGGAGCTGCTCCACGACGTCCACGAGCGCGTCACGCCGACGCAGGGGCTGCAATTCTGCAAGGACGTCGAGAAATTCAAGCTGTTTTTCTTCGAGGACCCGTTCTCGCCGGAGGATATCGCCTGGTTCCGGCTGACGCGCCAGCAGTGCGCGACGCCGATCGCCATGGGCGAGCTGTTCAACAGCCCGCACGAGTGGAATCCGCTGATCGCCGAGCGGCTGATCGACTATATCCGGGTGCACGTCTCGCAGGCGGGAGGACTGACGCCCTGCCGCAAGATGGCGGCGATGGCGGAGGCTTTCGGCGTCAAGACGGCCTGGCACGGGCCGGGCGACGTGTCGCCGATCGGGCATGCGTGTAATGTGGCGCTGGATCTGGCCTGCTGGAACTTCGGCGTGCAAGAATACTCGCCGTTTAACGAGCGGCATCGCGAGGTGTTCGACGGCTGCCCGGAGATGAAGGACGGGTATCTCTACGCCAACGAGAAGCCCGGCTGGGGGATCGAGGTCAACGAGAAGGCCGCGGCGAAGTATCCCTTCGGCTACGGGGAGCAGGGCGAGAGGCAGCGGCTGAATGGCGGCTGGGGCGAGGTTCGGAAGCGGGACGGCACGCTGATTAAGCAGTAGGCCGGATGCAATAACGGTGGAGGCCGCCAAGGCCAAGATGGAGGAATGGATGAGCGCGGGCGTGGCGCTCGGGTGGCTGCTCGACCCCGACCGCCGGACAGCCTACATCTATCGTCCCGGAAAGCCCGCCGAGAAGCTCAGCGCGCCCAAGAAGCTAAAGGGTGAGGGGCCAGTCGACGGATTCGTCCTGGACCTGGCTCGGATTTGGGACCCAGACCTCTCATGACCGCTCGCTGACGCTCGCGGCTCCGTAACGGCAACACGTTAGCCTAGCCTACTTCGGGAACTTCGGGTCCGCCTTCACCTCGAGCATCTGCGCGACGTGACGCTCGGTGTGGCCCGCCATCAGCAGGTACCACTGGAGGCCGTCGATCGCGCCGAAGAGAGGATGCGGGCGCGTGTAGGCGCGCAAGGCGTCCTGCGTCGTCTGGACATAGGTGATGGTGGCGTCGCGGCGCCTCTTGAACTCGGCGACCTGCGAGTCGCGGGTCGGCCATTTCCCGGTGGGACGCAGAACCTCGGGAGCCTGCGCCCTCTTGGAGCGGTCGCGCAGGGATTCCAGGATCTTCTCGTCGGCGACCACGGCGGGCTTGGTCTCGGGCGGGGGGCCGGCCTTCAGCGTCGACTGGACCAGGCCATTGATGCCGTCCTCGGTGAGGGTGAGGTGCTCGGCGATATCGGCGATCGACCAGCGGTCGGGCGCGGCTTTGAAGGTCCACTGGGCGGGCGTAAGGCCGTCGGTGGCGTCGATGAACATCTTCCGGCTGGCGTGCAAGTGGCTCATGGCGCGGTCGCGATCGCCCTGGTTGAGGGGCTGTGCGGCGAGGCCCGGCACCAGGTGCGCCGCCAGAAGAGTAAGTAGGGTGGCTGCTTGTTTCATGGTGGTTTCCCCTAAATCTTAGCAGCCTCCTGGCCGATAAGAAACATGCGGGACTCTTCCCGCCGCCGGCAGACAGTCGTGAACACGGACACAGAGCTCCTGACCTCCACCCTGACGATGCCCGACCCGTCGGGTGGTTCCCTGCGCGCCGACGGCGCCGGCGATGTGGCGGCGCAATGGCTGGCGGACGTGGAACTGTTCGAGCGCCAGCCGACCATCCTGATCGTGGACGACCTGGAGATCAACCGGCGGCTGCTGCGGGCGATGCTGAAGACGGCGCCTTACCGGATCGTGGAGGCGCGGCGGGCGAGCGAGGCGCTGGGGATTCTGGAGCGCGAGACGGTGGACCTGCTGATCCTGGATCTGATGATGCCGGAGATGAGCGGTCTGGAGTTCTGCCAGAAGATCAAGGCCAGCCGCCGCACGCAACTGGTGCCGATCCTGATTCTCACCAGCATGCAGGGGATCGAGAACGAGATCGCGGGGATCGCCAGCGGGGCCGACGAGTTCCTCACCAAGCCCCTGCACCCGGAGGTGGTGCGCACCCGGATTCGCGCCATGCTGCGCAACAAGGCGGCCATCGACTCGCTCGAAGAGGCCGAGACCATCCTGTTCGCGCTGGCGCAGGCGGTGGAGCAGCGCGACAAATACCTCGGCGACCACTGCCAGCGGCTCGCGCAGTACAGCGTCGCGCTGGGCACGGCGATGGGACTGAACCGGGCGCAACTGCTCTCGCTCCATCGGGGCGGCTATCTGCACGACATCGGCAAGGTGTGCGTGCCGGACTCGATCCTTTTTAAGAAGGGTCCGCTCACCGAAGAGGAGTGGATCATCATGCGGGCCCACACGGTCAAGGGCGAGGAGATCTGCCGGCCGATGAAGAGCCTGGCCCCGGTGATGCCCATCATCCGAAATCACCATGAGCGCTGGGACGGGACCGGGTATCCGGACGGGCTCCGCGGCGAGGGAATCCCGCTGCTGGCGCGCATTCTGCAAATCGCCGACGTCTACGACGCGCTGACGACGGCGAGGCCCTACAAGCCGGCGCAGTCGTCCGAGGAAGCGCTCCAGATCCTCGACGACGAGGTGCGGCGCGGCTGGCGCGACCCCGAGCTGGTCCCGCTGTTCCAGCAGGTCTGCCTGAACGACTCGGTGCGGCGCGAATCGAGCGAGGGCGGCGAGTGGGCCAAGGCCGGCTCGGTGCAGCAGTCGCTCGAGAACATGCGGCGCGAGCTGCTGAAGTAGCGCGCCCGTTTCCCTCCTGCTACACTGGGATTTCCCAGGAGATTTCCACCCATGGCGAGAGTATGTGAAGTCTGCGGCAAAGGCCCGCGATTCGGCCACCGCGTCAGCCACGCGCATAATGTGACCAACCGGCGCTGGAACGTCAATCTTCAGAGCATACGCGTTCTGATCAACGGCGCCGCCAAGAAGCTTCGCGTCTGCACGGCCTGCATCCGCGGGGGCAAGATCCAGAAGGCCGCCTGATTCCCACGAGAATCGAATGGCCGCACCGCTGCTGCCGCTCGTTCTGCTGTTTACTCCTCCCGCGCCCGCCGACGCGGTGCGCGTTCCGGTCCCACGAGTTCACTGGACGGTCGCGTCCGTCGCGGCCCAGGCGGCGCCGCCGCAGACCATCCGGTGGAACCAGGCCCCGGCGCGGAGCGCGAACGGTTCCACGCGCGGACGCCGGGCGCTCATCGGCGCACTGATCGGGTTCGGCGTCGGACTCCCGGTGGGCATGGCGACGGCGGGTTACATCGGCGACGAGGACCGGCCGGGCACGGGCGCGCGGTTCGAGAACGGAGCGCGATTCGGGGCGCTCGGAGCGGGGATCGGCGCGCTGGTCGGCGCGTTGACCGGCCGATCGAAATAAGCTAAGCGGCGCGCGCGGCCGGCATGCGCAGAACTCGCGCCAGGCCCGCCGTTTCCAGCGCCCGGATCACCACCCAGGCCGGATCGAACTCGCGCGGGCGCATCGAGAATCGGGCCGCGCCGGGATACTCGTGGTGATTGTTGTGCAGGCCCTCGCCGCCGGTGAAATAGGCCAGCACGCGCAGATTGGTCGCTTTGTTGTTGAAGGTGCGGTAGCCCATCATGTGGGCGAAGCTGTTGATCGACGAGTTCAGCAGGATGTAGGCGACGCCGTGGAAGGCGAAGGCCCCCAGTCCCCAGGCCCATCCGAACATCAGCACGAAGATGGCGATGCCGCCCAGGGTGCCGAAGCCGCCGATGGGGAGCTTATCGAGCAGGTCGTCTTTGATATCGGAGGTGTACTTGCGGACCATGGACTGGTCCTTGGCCTCGTTGCGATAGTAGAACGCGTTGCCGAGGAAGACCTGCCACAGGCCCAGAAGATAGGGCGAGTGCGGGTCGCCTTCCTCGTCGGAGAAGGCGTGGTGTTTGCGGTGCACGGCGACCCACTCGCGCGGCACCAGGCCGGTGAACAGGCGCAGGTGCAAATGCATCAGGAGCGCGACGGCCGGGTGCAGTTCCAGGCCGCGATGGGAGAGAGTGCGGTGCAGATAGATGGTCGTGCAGAGCACGGACACCTGTAGGATGACAAGAGTGATGAGGGACATCCAGAGAAGAGGCATGAGAGTTGTCAGTTTTCAGTTTTCAGCTTTAGTTCTCAGTTTTCAGTCGTCAGTCTTCAGTAGGGTGCAGCCGCCGACTCGCTGGCAACTGATAACTGATGACCGATAACTGACGACTGACCACTATCCTACCAGATCGGCGGACGATGGCCGGAGCGAAAGGCGCTTCGCGCTAGAATACAAACTGGTCCTGGCGGCCGGCCCCTATGCGCAGAATCTCCCCGGACCCGACGCTCGGCCCACTCTATGCCGCCGAAGTCCTTCCGCACGTCCCACGACTGCTGAGCCTGCTCGATCGCGAGCCGCTCTCGGCCAGCTTCGGCAGCTTCGACCGCGAGCACTGGAGCTGGAAGTTTCGCGATTTCCCGATCGTCATGATGCAGGGGTGCCTGTGCCCGCTGGCGCTGTTGTGGGCGGGGCCGTATCCCGGCAGCCCGTACCACGGCAACGCCGAGTTGCTCGGGTGGATGGAAGGCGCGATCGGCGAGACGCTGCGGCGACAGCACCGCAACGGCGCGTTCGACTCGGTGGCGCCCAACACGCAGGACCACGCCGTCACCATGGTGATGGTCTATTACCTCACCGAGGCGATCGGGGCGCTCGGCGACGCGCTCGCTCCGGCGGCGCGCGAGCGGATCGCGGCCGCGCTGCGAAGGGCCTGCGAATTCGGATTGCGCACGCGCGAGGAGCACGCCTTCGTCAGCAATCACGAAGCGCTGTTCGCCATGGCGTGGCGCAACGCCGCCGAGCTGTTCGCCGACGAGCGCTATCGCGCCCGCGGGGCCGAGACGGTGGTGGGCATCGTCGCGCGGCAGTCGCCCGACGGCTTCTACCACGAATACGAGGGCGCCGACCCGGGCTACGAGTCGCTCGGCATTTTCTATCTGGCGCAGTACTGGCAGCGCACGGGGTCGACGGAAGTCCTCGAATCGCTGCGGCGGGCGGTGGAGTTCTACGCTTACGCTGTGCACCCGGACGCCAGCGTCGGCGGCGTCTACGGGAGCCGCCACACGTCGCTGTACTTTCCCGGGGGCTTCGAGATTCTGGGCGACGCCGTGCCGATGGCGGCATCCGTCGCCGCCTTCCTGCGGGAACGTCTCGATCGCCGCAACGTGGTTACTCCCGCGATCGCCGATCCGCACAACTTGATGGTTCTGACACACAGTTATCTCGAGGCCGCACTGGCCGCGCCACGCGCCGGAGCCGCGCCGCCGCTGCCCTGCGAATCGCTTCGAGGGGAACGCTACTTTCGCGGCGCCGGGCTTTCGGTTTTCGGAACCGATCGTTACTATTCGGCGATCGGCGCGGGCAAGGGCGGAGTCTGCCGCGTCTTCGACCGCCGCCGCGGGATCGCCTACGAGGACGCCGGATACCTGGTGCGCGCCGGGGGCCGGCTCTACACCTCGCAGCTCACCGGAGCGACCCTGAACATCGACGCATGGGGCGGGGAAGTGAGCACGCAGACGCGCTTCGCCGAGGTCCGGCAGGAGCTGCCGACGCCGGCGAAGTACCTGGTGCTGCGCCTGCTGAATCTGACGCTGTTTCGCAACCGCGCTCTCGGCGTCTGGCTGGTGCGGCGCGTGATCCGGCGCCTGATACTCGACAAGCGCTTCGGGCCGCTGCGTCTGCGCCGCACGGTGACGTTCTCGGCCGACCGGCTCGAGTTTCGCGACCGCATCGAGGCGACAGCGCGCGTTTCGGTCGACAGTGTCGAACTGCCGCGCCGCTTCACGGCGATCCACATGGGATCGGCGCGCTACTTTCATCCTTCCGACCTGGAGCCGACGCCGCGGGTCGACACGTCGCACCTGGCCGCAGAGCTGAACGCGCGCGGCTCGGCCGAGATCGCGTTCTCCCTTCGATTCCCGGGCGACGGGCCTGTCGAGCTGATCGCCGGAACGGCCGCCGCGCCGGAAACCTCCTCGCGGGCGGCGCGATGATCCACATCCTGCTGCCGGCCTACAACGAAGAGCAGGCTCTGCCGCCGCTGGTCGATAAGATCTCGCGCGTCATGCGCGAGAACGGCGCGGCGTACCGGATCGTCGTGGTCAACGACGGCAGCCGCGACGGGACCGCGCGTATCGCCGCCGAGCTCGCGGCGCAGCATCCCATCCACGTGCTGACGCACAAGATCAACCGGGGCCTGGGCGAGACGGCGCGCGACGGCTTCGAGTTCGCCGCCGAGACCGCCTCGCCGGGCGACGTCATCGTGCGCATGGATTGCGACGACACGCACGATCCCTCCTACATTCCCGCGATGGTCCGCAAGATCGAGGAGGGTTGGGAAGTGGTGACCACGTCGCGCTACGCGCCGGGGGGAGGGCAGGTCGGCGTGAACCTGTATCGCCGGACCATTAGCCGCTGCGCGAACCTTCTCATGAAGTTCTTCTTCCCGATTCCGGGCGTGTGGGAGTACACGTGCGGCTACCGCGCCTATCGCGCCGAGACGCTTCAGGACGCCATCGCAATTTTCGGAAACCGGTTCATTTCGCTGATGGGCATGGGATTCACCGGCACAGTGGAGAAGATCATCAAGTTCCGCATGATGGGCGCGCGCGTCACCGAGGTGCCGTTCGTGCTGCGGTACGACCGCAAACAGGGGCCGAGCAAAGTGGTGACGAACATCACCACCCTGGGCTACCTGGTGCTGATCGCCAAGCACGTCGTCTACTGGGGCGATATCGGGAGCGAGTGGAAGCGCCGCATCGGGGAGCGACGCGAGCGGGTCTACGACGCGCAGGGCCGGCTGCGCGAGCGGAGAGACGGCTGATATGTGCGGCATCGCGGGATTCGTCGAGCGCGGAGCGGGAGCGTCGCCGGACGCGGGCGTTGCGCGCGCCATGATGTCGGCCATCGCGCACCGCGGGCCGGACGGCAACGGACTGAAGATCGCGGGGCCGGCGGCGCTGGGGAGCCTGCGGCTGGCGATCATCGACATCGACGCGGGCGCGCAGCCGATGACCAACGAGGACGAGTCGCTGTGGATCGTCTTCAACGGCGAGATTTACAACTACCTGGAACTGCGCCGCGAGCTGCTGCCGAATCACCGCTTCCGCACGCACAGCGACACCGAAGTCATCCTGCATCTCTACGAGGAGCACGGCGAGAAGTGCCTGGACCGGCTGAACGGGATGTTCGCTTTCGCCATCTGGGACGAGCGCCGGCGCACGCTGTTCGCGGCGCGAGACCGCCTGGGGATCAAGCCGCTCTACTGGCGGCTCGACAAGAACCGGCTGGCCTTTGCCAGCGAGCCGAAAGCGTTCGTCGCCGCGGGGCTCCTGGATCCGCGCCCCGATCCTCGTGGGATCGAGCAGTACCTCGCGTTCCAGTTCTGTCTCGGGCCGCGCACGCTGTTCGAAGGGGTCGAACGCCTGGAGCCGGGACACTATCTCACGTTCGCGCCCGATCGCGACAGCGCGCCCGCCATCGCGCGCTACTGGGACTTCAACTACGAGCTCGATACGCATCACACCGAGGACTACTACCACGAACAGCTTCTGCTGCTGCTTCAGGACTCGGTGCGCTTGCAGTTGCGCAGCGACGTGCCGGTCGGCGCGCATCTCTCGGGCGGCATCGACAGCTCGACGGTGGTGTGCCTGGCGGCGCCGGCTTACGGCGGACGGTTCCACACCTTCACGGGCGCGTTCCGCGAGGGGCCGCAGTTCGACGAGACGCAGCACGCGCGCGCGGTCGCCGCGCACGTCTCTTCGGTGCACCACGAGATTTGGGCGGACGCGGCGGAGTTCGCCGACCGCATCGGGTGGCTGATCTACATGATGGACGAGCCGGCGGCGGGGCCGGGCCTGTATCCGCAGTACATGGTCTCGCGGCTGGCGCGCGATCACGTGAAGGTGGTTCTGGGCGGGCAGGGCGGCGATGAGATCTTCGGCGGCTACGCGCGATACCTGGTGGCGTACCTGGAGCAGTGTTTGAAGGGCGCGATCTACGGCACGCAGGACGAGGGGCGCTACGTCGTCACCTGGGACAGCATCATGCCGAACCTGCCGCTGCTGAAACAGTATCGCCCCCTGTTGCAGAGCTTCTGGCGCGAAGGACTGTTCGAGGAAATGGACAGCCGCTATTTCCGGCTCGTCAGCCGAATGGACGACGGGGGCCTCATGTCGGAGGACGTGTGGAACGAAGGCAGCCGCGGGCGCATGTTCGAGGCTTTCCGCGAGGTCTTCCACAATCCGGCGACCAAGAGCTACTTCAACAAGATGACCAACTTCGACCTGAAGACGCTGCTGCCGGCGCTGCTTCACGTCGAGGATCGGGCCAGCATGAGCGTGTCGCTGGAATCGCGCGTACCGCTGCTCGACCATCGCATCGCCGAGTTGGTGACGCGCATGCCGCCGACCATCCGCTTCCGCGGCGGCGACACCAAGCGCGTGTTTCGCGAAGCGGTGCGGCATCTGCTGCCGGAGGCGATTTTCCATCGCCGCGACAAGATGGGATTCCCGGTGCCATTGGTGGAGTGGTGCCGCGGACCGCTGCGCGACTTCGTCCACGACACGCTGCTCGGCGCGCGGGCGCGTCAACGCGGGCTCTACAACGTGGATCGCGTCGAGCGGACGATGGCCTCCGAGCACGCCTTCGGCAGGCAGATCTGGGGACTGCTCAGCCTGGAACTGTGGATGCGCGCTTTCGTCGACCGTGAGCACGCGCCGCGCGCGTAAGGGCTATCAGATTCCCTTCGCCAGGAATCCGCCGTCGACCGCCAGCACGTGGCCGGTAACGAAGGCCGAGGCGTCCGACGCCAGGAAGATGGCCGCGCCGACCAGCTCCTCGACCTTGCCGACGCGCCCCATCGGCGTGCGCCCGACGATGGCGGCGAGGCGTTCGGGGATGTCGAGCGCCTTGGTGTTGAGCGGCGTGCGGAAGACGCCCGGAGCGATGGCGTTGACGCGCACGCCGTGGGGCGCCCATTCGGCGGCCAGCGACTTGGTGAGCATCACGACGCCCGACTTGCTCGAGGCGTAGGCGGCCACTTCGTTAAAGCTGACGAAGCTGGTCATCGACGCGATGTTAATGATGGAACCGGCTTTTTGCGCGATCATGCGGCGTCCGAAGACCTGGTTGGCGCGGAACGAGCCGTTGAGATTGATGTCGACGATGCGCGCGAAGTCGCTCTCGGCGAGGTCGGCGGACGGCGCCTTGACGAGGGCGCCCGAGGTGATCATCAGCACGTCGACGCGGCCGAAGGCCTCGACGACTTTGCCGCACAGCGCTTCGAGGGACGCGCGGTCCTGCACGTCGCTCGTGGCACGCAGGGTGCGCGCGCCGATTGCTTCGAGAGCGGTGGCCTCGGCCTCGACCTTGGCCTGGTCGCGGCTGGACGACACGACAGTCGCGCCCGCGCGCGCGTAGCCGCGGCCGATGGCTTGTCCGATGCCGCTGGTGCCGCCCAGGACGACGGCGACCTTGTCCTTCAGCGAAAAAAGTTCCTCGACGTATGACATAAGGCCAAGACGCGATGATACACCAGCCGGGGCCGCCACACACCGGAGTTCACGAAGCTCAATCGGAGAACGCCAGCTCGACGTTCCGGACGGCGCCGAAGCCGGCCTCGATGCGGTCGCCTGGCTCCGCCATGTAGACCTCGCTGGTCACGCCCGTGGTGATGTAATCGCCCGCCTTCAGACCGATGCCACGCGCAGAGAGCGTGTCGACGAGCCACTTCAGTGCGTTGAGCGGATGCCCGAGCACGGCGGCGCCGCTCCCCTGGCGCACCACGCTTCCGTTCACGACGACGCGGACCGCCTGCGCGGCGAGATCGATATCCCGCCACTGGCGGACGACCGGCCCACGCACCCAGCCGGCGTTGCAGGCGTTGTCGGAGATGAGCGACAGCACGCCGATCCTCTCCCAGTCGTGGAAGCGGCTGTCGACGATCTCGATGCCGGGAAGCACTCCCTCGACCGCGGCGGCGATCTCATCGAGCGATCTCGGCGCGGAGGCTGGCGGGAGGTCCGTGGACAGCCGGAACGCGAACTCGGCCTCGATGACGCGCATGAAGAATCGCGCCGGGTCGAGCCGTGCCGGCGTGTCGTAACAGAACGCCGAAAGGAGGCGCCCGAAGAACGGACCACTCACGCCGAGCTGGCGCTGCGCGATGGGATTCGTGCAGGCGATCTTGTAGCCGATGGTCTCGCCGCCGTAATGGGCAAGCAGGTCGGCGACGACAGCCTGCTGGCAGCGGTAGGCGTCGTCCTCGGTCTTGGGCCGGACGCCGGCGGGCAGCTCCGCGAGGCGGACGTGGCCGGTCCTCGCTTGCGCCAGAAGTGCGGCTGCCGGCAGGTCGACGGACCCCGAGGCGTCGGCCTTGTGGCGCAGGGGGCTGGTCGGTGTACGGTCGTGCACTTCGCCTTCAGGCCTCCCGCCGGCCGGCCGGCTGGAGTTTGGCAACCAGCCGGGAACTTCCGGGAGTCTCGCCCCGAACGCGCCGCGGCTGCTCTTTCAGGAAGCTGCGACCTTCCTCGCTTGCCCACCCGCACGCCTCGGCACGTTCGCTGGCGAGGATCGGAATTGTCTTTCGTCCTTCCATCGCATCATTCCCCTTCCGCACGCCGCCAGAAATAGTCGCGCTTCTCCCGGCATCCAGTTCGTAGGCGGTGATCACCCCGATCTTGCTCAGTCCCCGGGGGCCAATCTCCAGAGTACGGTCTCGGCGTCCTTGTGTCTTGTCATCGAGAATGCGACTTTTGCCAGACCGCTCGCTCACGCTCGCGGCTCCGAAAATGGCGCGGTCCAAGCTATTTCTACTCCTACGCTGCGCCCTTGCCGAACACCACCACCCCCAGCGGCGGCAGCACGATCGGCATGCTCGCCGGGCGTCCCTGAAAGGGCCCATCGGCGGCGGTCACGCAGCCGAGATTGCCGACGTTGCTTCCGCCGAACATCGAGGAGTCGGTGTTGAAGATCTCCCGGTATTCGCCCGCCTCCGGCACGCCGATCCGGTACCCGAATCGCGGCACCGGCGTGAAGTTGCACGCCACGACGACGAAGTCCGACGGGTTCTCAGCGCGCCGCACGAAGGAGATGACCGACGCCTCCACGTCGTGAAAGTCGATCCACTCGAAGCCCGTGTAATGGAAGTCGACCTCGTAGAGCGCCGGCGTGGCGCGGTAGAGCCGGTTGAGCTCGGCCACCATGGTTTGCAGATTGCGGTGATAGTCGTACTGGAGCAGATCCCAGCGCACGCTGGCCTCTTCGCTCCACTCCTCGTACTGGCCGATCTCGCAGCCCATGAACAGAAGCTTCTTGCCGGGGTGCGTGTAGAGGAACGCCAGCAGCGCGCGCAGGTTCGCGAAGCGCTGCCACTCGTCGCCCGGCATCTTCGAGAGCAGCGACCGTTTGCCGTGGACCACTTCGTCGTGCGAGATCGGCAGCACGAAGTTTTCGGCGAAGGCGTAGAGCAGGCTGAAGGTCAGGTTCTGGTGATGATACTTGCGATGCACCGGGTTGTGCTCGAAGTATTCGAGCATGTCGTGCATCCAGCCCATGTTCCATTTCATGGTGAAGCCCAGGCCACCGCTGTAGACCGGCCGCGAGACGCCGCTGAAGCTGGTGGACTCCTCGGCGACCGTGATGGCGCCCGGCACGGTGTGCGCCTGCTCGTTGAATCGCCGCAGGAACTCGATGGCGTCGAGATTCTCGTTGCCGCCGTAGCGATTCGGAATCCAGTGGCCGTGCGGGCGCGAATAGTCGAGATACAGCATGGAGGCCACGGCGTCGACGCGCAGGCCGTCGATGTGATAGCGCTTCAGCCAGAACATCGCGCTCGAGATGAGAAACGACCGCACCTCGTCGCGCCCGAAGTTGAAGATGAGAGTGCCCCAGTCGGCGTGCTCGCCCTGGCGCGGGTCCTCGTGCTCGTAGAGCGCGGTGCCGTCGAAGCGCACCAGCCCGTGCGCGTCCTTGGGGAAGTGCGCCGGGACCCAATCGACCAGCACGCCGATGCCGGCCTGGTGGCAGCGGTCGACGAAATACATGAAGTCCTCGGGCGGGCCGTGGCGCGAGGTGGGCGCGAAGTAGCCGAGCACCTGGTAGCCCCACGATCCGCCGAAGGGATGTTCGAGCACCGGCAGCAGCTCGATGTGCGTGTAGCCCATGCGCACCGCGTAGCCGACGAGCGCGTCGGCCAGCTCGCGATAGCTGAGCATGCGGTGGCCGGGGCCGCGCATCCACGAGCCGAGGTGCACCTCGTAGACGGACATCGGCTCGCGCAGCCAGTTGCGCTTCGCGCGCGCGTCCATCCACTCGTGGTCGCGCCACTGGTAGCGGTCGAGATCGGCGACGACGCTGGCGGACTTGGGCGGAATCTCGGCGGCGAAGGCCACCGGGTCGACCTTGAGCTGCTGGCCGAGCTGGCGGCTGCGCACGGCGTACTTGTAGTTCGCGCCCGGGCCCGCGCCGGGAAGGAACAGCTCCCAGACGCCGCCCTGGCGCTTTCGCATGGGATGGCGCCGCGTGTCCCAGTCGTTGAAGTCGGCGGCGAGGGAGACCATCTCGGCGTTCGGCGCCCATACGGCGAAGCGCACGCCGCGCACGCCCTCGCATTCGGCGAGATGGGCGCCGAGCATGTTGTAGGCGTCGTAATTGGTGCCTTCGGCGTGCAGGTACAGCTGGTAATCGGAGAGCACCAGCGGGAAGCGATAGGGATCGTCCTGCTCGATCACATCGCCCGACCATCGCTTGAGCCGCAGCCGGTAGGCGCCGGGATGCCGGTCCAGAGAGGCGACAAAGACTCCGCGCGACGCGGTCTCCTTCATCGCGATGGCGTCGCCGCCGGCGAGGAGCTCGACCGAAGCCGCCTGCGGCAGGAAGGCGCGGACCTCCCAGCCCTGGTCGACGGCGTGCGGGCCGAGCACGCGGAACGGATCGCTGTGGTATCCGCCGGCGACGGCTTCGGCTTCCTCGGGGTGCATGGTCGCCATTATGGCAGGCTATCGCCCGGCCAACGCCGCCACTTCCTCGTAGAGCCGATCCGCAGCCTCCGCCGAGACAGCTTCGACGGTGGCGCGCATCACCGGCTCGGTGTTGGACGCGCGCACGTGAATCCAATGTTCCGCCGCCGAGAGCTTCAGCCCGTCGCTGCGATCCGCCGATGCGTCGGGAAACCGCGCCTCCAGCTCGCGCGCGATGGCGTCCAGCCGGTCGCGGCGCAGCGCGAACTGGCCGGATCGGCGGTGATAACGCGGAAGCGCGGCGGCCAGGGAGGAGGCCGACGAGCCGGTAGCGGCCATGGAGTCGAGCACCATCGCCATGCCGGCGAAGCTGTCGCGGCACATCTGTACGGGAGGAAATATGACGCCGCCGTTGGAGCCTTCGCCGCCGATCGCGGCGCCAGTCGCCAGCATCAGCTCGACCACGTTGGCCTCGCCGACTGGCGTCCGCGTTACGCGCCGGGAATGCCGCGCGGCGATATCGTCGACGGAGCGCGACGTCGTCAGGTTGACGACCACGTCGCCGTCCATGCGCGCGAGCGCCCAATCGACCGCCAGTGCGAGGACGTCATCGTTGTCGAGCACGCGGCCGGTTTCGTCGGCGATGGCGAGGCGGTCGCCGTCCGGGTCCTGGGCGAAGCCGATGTCGCAGCGTTCGGCGCGCACCAACGCGGCGAGGTCGCCCAGCGTATCGGGGCGCGGCTCGGCGACGCGGGGAAAGGGCCTGGTGGGATCGACCGCAATGGCGTGCAGATGGCATCCCAGGCGGCCGCCAAGGAACTCGCACGACATACGCGAAGCGGCGCCGTTCACGGCGTCGAGAGCGACGCGGAAGCGGCCTGCGCGGATGCGGGCGGCGTCGACGTGTTCGAGCACGCGGTCGAGATGAAGCCGGGGCGGATCGGTCTCGTTGACGGAGATGCCGCGGATCTCGCTGTTGGCGGCGTGACGAAAATCGCTCTGGTGATAGAGGTCGAGCAGCTCGCCGCGCTCGTAGTGATTGAAGAACAGCCCACGATGGTTGAACAGCTTCAGCGCGTTGTACTCCATGGGATTGTGCGACGCCGTCACCGCCAGTCCGCCGCGGGCGCCGATGGCCTCGACGTAGACCTGAATGGTCGGAGTGGGCTGCACACCCACCGAGACGACTTCGCAGCCGGCGGCGAGCAATCCGCAGCAGACGGCGTGTTCGATCATTTCGCCGCTGGCGCGGGTGTCGCGTCCGACGACCACTTTCCCTTCGCCGACATAGGTGCCGAAGGCTTGCGCGAAAGCCGCCGCCAGCGAGGGCGTGAGGAACTCGCCGACCACACCGCGGATGCCCGAGACCCCGATCTTCAGCCGATGCTCGCGCATCGCTACTGCTCCCTCCGGACGCGATCCATCAGCTCGTCGAACAGCTCGCGCGGCGGCTCCCCGCGCCGCTCGGCGATGACGCGCACGATCGGCTCGGTCTGCGAGACGCGCACGTGGAACCAGCGGTCCGGCCAGTCGACGCGCAGGCCGTCGGTGGTGTCGGCACGGCCGTCGCGATAGAAGTCGCGGAGTTCCATCATGAGCGCGGGAATGCGCGGCGACACGAGCGGAACCTCTCCCTTGAGGATCGAATAGCGCGGGTAGCCGCCGACGATCGCCGCCAGAGACTCACCGCGTGCGTGCATCATCGTGAGAATCGCCAGCATCGAGGCGATGCCGTCGTAGACGAAGCGGAATCGCGGCATCATCACCGCGCCCGTGCCTTCGCCGGCGACGGCGACGTCCTCGGTGCGGTAGCGCGCCAGCGCGTCCATGGCGGCCTGCCGCCCGACGGGAACGCGCACGACGCGCCCGCCGTGAGGCGCCGCGACCTCTTCCAGCAACGCGGTCGACGAGAGATTCGCGACGACCAGCTTCGCCGGAGAGCGCGGCAGGAGGTGATCGGCGAGCATCGGCAGGATCATCTCCTCCGAGACGGGATCGCCGTCGCCGGTGGCGATGGCGACGCGATCGGAGTCGGCGTCGAACAGGAAACCGGCGTCGGCGCCCAGCGGCTTCATCAGGGGCGCGAGTTGCAGCGCGACGGTCGCGGCGGTGGTGGCCGGTTCGTGCGCGAAGCGGGCGCCCTCCAGCCGGTCGTTGATGAGGGTCAGGCGCAGGTCGAAGCGCTCGACGAGACGGCGCAGAATCGGCGCGGAGGTGCCGTTGCAGCAGTCGATCAGGACGAGGTAGCGCCGGAGCGCGTCGAGGTCGAAGGCGGCGGCGAGGTCGTCGAGGTAGCGGTCGATGGCGCCGGTTTCGAGCCGCAGGCGCCCGATGCGGTCGAAGGTGACGAACCGGTAGCGGCCCAGATGATAGAGATCGAGCAACTCGCCGGCCTCGGCGGTGGAGAGGTACGTTCCTCCGCGGCCGAGGAACTTGAGCGCGTTCCACCCGGCGGTGTTGTGGCTGGCGCCAATCGAGATGCCGCCGGCGGCGTCCAGTCGGGCGATGGTGTGCTGGATCACCGGAGTCGAGACGACGCCCAGGTCAGCGACCTCGTGCCCGCAGGCGAGGAGACTGGCGATGACGCCCTGCCGCAGCATGACGCCGCTGGCGCGCGGGTCGCGGCCGATGACCACGGGCGCGCCGGGCTCGAGGAAGGTGCCGAACGCCGCCGCGAAATCGATGACGTGCGCGGCCGTCAGCCCGGCGCCGACCACTCCGCGCAAGCCGACCGGCGAAATCCGCAGTGGCCGCCGGGCGGGCATGGCGTTACTTGGCGAGGACGATCCGTCCGAACGACTCCGGCACGTGATGCGACCGCTTGCCGGTCGGCTGCCAGCAGGTGGACGTGCGCGCGGGCGCCTTGCCGGAGAGACGGTAGAAGTTGGCGCGCATTTCATTCCCCTCGCGCGGCGGGCGCGAATCGATGCTTGCGATGGGGATCTTCATCTCGCCGTACCAGATCTTCTTGTCCTTGTCGATGCGGGCCTTCACCGTGAAACCCGAGTTCCACTTCCATTGCTCTTTGGCGGCGAGGCTGGCGCTGTTGATATCGAGGTCGACCCATTCGCCCTGCGGCGACACCTGGTACTCGCGGTAACGGCGGATGTTGTCGAATTCGGCGCCGATGAAGATTTCGGCCACGTCCCAGTTCCACAGCTCGAAGGTCTCGTCGGTGGTGGTGGGGTTCTCCTTGAGCGTCAGTTCCTGGTAGGGGCAGACGAACAGAAAGTAGAGGTGCTTGTCTGTCCACTGCGTGCGAATCTCGAATCGATTGGCCGGTGTGGGCTCGTCAAGTGGACTCTTCTCGGCCCACACGCCCTTGACGTTGCGCCAGTGACGGGCGTCGGGGTTGGCGGTGAGATCGAAGTCGGCGCGCGCGCGGGGGACGGCCAGGCGGCCGGGGCCGTCGGCGAACAGGGCCAAGGCGAGGAAGGGAAGCGCGAGTGCGGGTTTCATCCCCTCCACGATATAAGATCCGGCGCGCGGTGCGGCGGCGGCTCAGGCGGCTTCCGGCTCGTCGAGCGGGACCTCGCAGTTGCAGCAGTCGCTGCACCGCCTGCACTTTTCGCAAAGGTGATTCGGGCACGTGTCGCGGGTGCACCAAACGCAAATGCAGGTCGAAGGCTCGCCGCAGATGCTGCACACAAAGGTCGCGGTGGGCGTCATTTCTTCTCCCGTGGAGTTCCTGCCTGGCGGCGCAGCAGGTTGCCGCGACAGCGCTGCGCCTCGGCGTCGGCGATGCGGAGCTCCTCCTCCTTGGCCGAGGTCAGCTCGACCAGGTACTGGCGAAGCCGGTCGCGCCCGGTGGCCGATTCGGAAAGCACGCCTTGCAGGGCGTCGGCCAGCGCCGGGTTCTGATAGCGGCGCGCGCCCTCGCCGAGCGAGTGGACCATGGCCTCGATGGCCTGAAGCCGAAGGTAGGCTTCGAGGGTGAGCGTCATGCGGTCGGGCTGGCGCGCCAGGGCTTCCAGCGTGCGGGCCAGGTATCCGATCTCATCCTGGGCCGACTTCATCTGCGCGCGATAGGCGTCCGGCGCGCCCTTCTCGATCCACTCGGCGACACGCAGTCCGGAGAGTACCGGAGAGAGGCGCTGCGTCTGTGCGCTCAGCGAGGCGATGGACTCGCGCGCGCTCCAGGCGGGTGTCAGGCCGGTGTTCTGCGCGGGAAGCGCGAGGGCCGCGGAGAGAATCCACAAGTGGCGCATCTCATCCTTAGTGTACCTTCGGGCGCGAGCGGCCTTGCGATACAATCCCGACATGCTAGCCACACGACGCGCCTTCCTGGCCGGCCTTCCGGCGGCCGCCTACACGCGCATCCTGGGCGCCAACGACCGCGTCCAGGTCGGCTTCATCGGATACGGCCTCATCGGCCGCCAGCACGTCTCCGATTTCCGGAAGCAGCCGGACGTCGACTGCGCAGCCATGTCCGACGTCTACCAGCCGCGCCTGGAACAGGGCGTCGCCGCCACTGGCCAGCGCGCGAAATCCTATCCCGACTTCCGGCGGATGCTCGACGACAAGGACATCCAGGCCGTGGTCGTCTCCACGCCCGATCACTGGCACGCGCTGATGACGATGCTCGCCTGCGCCGCCGGCATGGACGTCTACGTGGAGAAGCCGATGACGCTGTTCGTTCGCGAGGGCCGCTGGATGATCGACGTGGCGCGGCGGCACAAGCGCGTGATCCAGGTCGGCGTGCAGCAGCGCTCCGGCAAGAGCTACCAGCGCGCGCGCGACCTGCTGCGCGCCGGGCACATCGGCAAGGTCCACAGCATCCGCATGGCGAGCTACCGGAACATCATGCCGGGCTTCGGCGCGCCGCCCGATTCGACGCGTCCCAGCGACCTCGACTACGACATGTGGATCGGACCGGCGCCGGCGCGTCCCTATAACAAGCACCGGTCCATCTACCATTTCCGCTGGTTCTGGGATTACTCGGGCGGGCAGATGACCAATCTCGCCGCGCACTCGATCGACATCGTGCAGTGGGCGATGCGGGTCAAGGGACCCACGGCGGTCAGCTCGAGCGGTGGCCGCCTGGCGCTCGAGGACAACGGGGAAACGCCCGACACGCAGGACGCGCTGTTCGAGTATCCGGGTTTTACGAGCATCTACTCGCTGCGCGAAGCCAGCGCCGGACGGCCGGGCGGGGCGGGCCTGGAATTCTTCGGAACCAAGGGCAGCATGACGGTGGGCCGCGGCGGGTTCCAGGTCTACTCCGACATGAAGGTCCCGCCGGAGAACGCTGTCCCGGGATTCCTCGGCCATCCGGCGGGCGGACCGCAGCGCGTCGAGGGCGTGAGGCCGGAGCCGTGGACGCAGGCGATGCAGGAGGCCGGGTCGTCGGACGAGCAGCTCACGCTGCACGTGCGTAATTTTCTCGACTGCATCAAGTCGCGCGAGCGCACCATCGCCGACGTCGAGGACGGTCACCAGGTGTCGACCGCCTGCCACCTGGCGAACATCGCGCTGCGCACCGGCCGCAAGCTGCGCTGGGATCCGGAGCGCGACGAGATCGTGGGCGACCGGGATGCGTCGTCCTACCTGACGCGACCCTATCGCAAGCCCTGGGACCAGGTGCTGAGGAGCTTACTCTCATGACGCGCAGAACCTTCGTGGCGGCTGGCGCCGCCGCCAGTGCGGCCCTGGCGCAATCGGCGCCCAAGTCGAAGATGGGGATCGCGACGACGTCGTTCGCCGTGCGCCGGTTCCCCACGACGCTCGATTTTCTAGAGCATGTCCACTCGCTTGGAGGCGGCGGCATCCAGTCGTCGCTGAGCTCGACCGAGCCGGAGTTCCTGGCGAAGCTCAGGGCGCGCGCCGAGGCGCTCGGCATGTTCATCGAGGTGATGGCGCCGCTGCCGCGTCAGGACGCGGCGGCCTTCGAGCGCATCGCCGCGGGCGCGAAGGCCGTGGGCGCGCTATGCCTGCGGGTCGCCTGTCTGGGCGGGCGCCGCTACGAGACCTTCGATTCGATGGAGACCTGGAAGAAGTTCGTCGCCGACTCGCGCGCGGGCATCGAGCGCGCCGTGCCGATTCTGGAGCGCCACCGCGTGCGCATGGCGATCGAGAACCACAAGGACTGGACCATCGACGAAATGGTTCCGCTGCTCAAGGGCTACTCGTCGGAGTACCTGGGCGCCTGTCTCGACGCGGGCAACAATATCGCGCTTCTGGACGACCCCATGGAGCTGGTCGACGCGCTCGCGCCGTACGCCTTCTCGACGCACATCAAAGACATGGGCGTGCAGGCGTACGCCGACGGCTTCCTGCTGTCGGAGGTGCCGCTCGGCGAGGGAATCGTGGATTTGAAGCGGCTCGTGGAGACCGTGCGGAAGCATCATCCCCAGACGCGTCATTCCCTCGAAATGATGACGCGCAATCCGCTGACGATTCCTTGCCTCACCGACAAGTTCTGGGCGACATTTCCGGAGCGCTCGGGACTACGCCTGGCGCGGATGCTGCGCGTCGTGCGCGACAAGCCGAGTCCGCAACCGCTGCCGGTGGTCGACCAGCTCAGCCGCGAGGCGCGCGGGAGGCTGGAGGAGGACAACATTCGCCACTGCCTGCGGTACTCGGTGGCGCAAATGGGAGTCTAAGCCGAGGCCAGCCGCGGCGTTTACCGCACCGCGATCGTAACAGGCGTGCTCGTCAGACCCGCCGACGTCAACGTCACGGGCACCTGGTCGCCAGGCGTCACACCCTGCGGTACGACCACGTTGACCTGGTAGAACCCCGTGAATCCCGCCACCAGGCCCGCGAACAGGACCTCGGCGGACCGCCCGCCGACGGTGGCCGTCACCGGGTTGACGGTCGGGTAGAGCTGATTGCCGGGCACGGCGGCCCCGGCGGCGAGCGGCGGATTGGTCGCCCCCAGCCCTTCGCAGTAGACGACCAGCACGTCGCCGGCGCTCACGGGGTTCTGTGCGTCGACCAGAAGCACGTACTGCCCGTTGGTTTTCACCGCCGACACAATCCCCGGTCCGCCGCCGCTCTGGTCCCTGGTGAACACCGAAGGCTGCGCGCCGGCGATGGTCACCGCCTCCGGCGAGGAGACGCGGGTTCCCTTGCGCACGATGAGCTGTTGCGTCGAGTTGGGCGCGATATCGTAGGGCACCATGGCGTTGATCTGCCCGGCGCTGGCGAAAAGCAGCGGCAGCGCGCGGCCGCCGAGGACCACACGCGCGCCGGCGAGCTCGGTCTCGAGCGGCAGCCGCGGCGACACCGACAGGCTCTCGGCGAGATTGGCCCCGTAGATCGCGATGAGACTCCCGGGCGCGAACGGCCCCTTATTGCTGGCCGCGCTGACTGCGCCGCCCGAATTGACAATCGGCACCACGGGATTCGCCTGAACCAAACCGCCGATCTGCGCCGTACCCTCCAGCCGCGGCGAGGCCGTCTGCGCATTCAACGTCACGACCATCTGCGGGGTGGCGTTGCGGCCGGTCCAGGTCGCCGCCCAGCGGCCGTCGCGCGCGGCCGTCAGCGCCACGGGCGAGTCGCCATTCGAGAAGCTGGCGATGACCGAGCCGGTCTGAATGAGGTTGGCGCAATCGTCCACTACGATCGCCTCCAACGGCACCGGCCATCCCGCGGTGACGCGGAACGAAGAGCCGAGCAACGTGAAGACGGTGTCGAGCCGCGTGGGCGTGCAGTTCTCGATGGCCCTCTCCTTGGACGAACTGGCCCCAATGGCGCGGGGCACGATCAGCAACACGTCGACGCGCCGCACGCTGAGGTCGCCGAACCGGAATGTAACCTGGCCGCGATAGACGCCGGGCTGTAGCCCCGTGGCGACCGCGCGGATGGTCACGCGCGCGGGCTGGGGCGGCTGGATGTTTCCGTTGGTGGGCTGCACACTGAGCCAGTTCTGCGTCGTATCCACCGTGGGAATCGCCGAGTAGGAGAGCGCCGTCGAGGTCGGAGAGAACAACTGCGCAGTCTGGTCCGGCGGCTGAAGCGCGCCCGGCGGCGCCAGAAAGACGAAGCCGGTAGGCGTCACCGTGGGGCCGGGCGACTGGTCCGGCGACAGCACGATCAGCACCACCGTCACGGTCTGAGGTGAGTTGGGAACGCCCGCAGCCGAAACCTGCACCTGGCCGTAGTAGTCGCCCGCGGCCAGGCCCTGCGGATTCACGGTGACGGCGACGGAGGGCGACGCCGAAGCGTTGCTGGTCCCCGAGGCGGGTGCGATGGCGAGCCACCCGGGGCCGCCCGAGAAGGTCGTTGCCGCGGCCGTCCAATTGAGGTTCCCCGAACCGGCGTTGAAGACCTGGAAGCTCTGCGGCGGCGGCGCGCTTCCGGAGAGAACGGAACGGAACGAAAGGCCGCTCTGCGAGAGGTTCAACACCTGCTGCCCGGAGGCGATCGTCAGCAGCACCGGGACCTGGAAGCGCTCGTTGGACGGCGTTAAAGTGACGGTTACGGATCCGCTGTAGACGCCAGGAGCGAGCGTTCCGGGGTTCGCCGCAACACCCAGCGAGACGGTCCCGAACGCGGCGAGATTCGCCGACGCCGGCGCCACCGAGAGCCACGAGCCGCCCGAGGAAGTGGTGGCGGCCGAGATGACCGCCTGAGGCTGCGACCCGCGGTTGGTGATCGTCAGCGAGTTGGTCTGAGTGGCGGCGCGCTCGGCCAGCGAGAAGGACATCTGCTGCGCCGAAATCACCCGTAGCGGACCGGAGCCCGGTTCGATTCGATGCGTGCTGATCAGGTTCAGGGTGTATCGATACGACGGTATGCCCAGCTCCGCCGCGTAGGTCACGGCGATCAGGTATTGAATAGTGAAGGTATAGTTGCCCGGCGTCGTCGGCGTCCCGGCGTAAAGTCCGTTGCGGGCGATTCGCATGCCCGGCGGCGGCGTGCCCGACGACAGGGCGAAGCTGAAGGTGAAGGAGAATAATCCACTGGGGTCGTTCTGGATCTGGTCGAGCCCTTCGCCGAAGTGGATGCTGTAAGGGTCGCCGACGCGGCCGGGAGGGAACTCGAATGGAATGTCGAAGGAGAAGTCCTGGGCCAGCCCGGCTCCCGTGACGAAGGCAAGAAAGATGATCGGCTGGCAACGGCGGCCGGCGCTTCGAAGCAACTTCACTCCCATCCGAGTGTACCAGGGCACGAGAAGCCTCCTGTAAGCTGATAACACGGCGCATGCCTACGACTCTCATCGGCCGGGCCGTCGCCCGAAAGGAAGGCCGCGACAAGGTCACCGGCCGGGCGCGTTACATCGACGATCTCGTCCTCCCCGGCATGCTGCATGGCGTCACGGTGCGCAGTCCCATTGCCCGCGGCATCCTTCGCGGCATCCGATTCGAAGATGGCGTGCCGTGGGAGGAAGTCGCGGTCGCCGGACCCGAGGATATTCCCGGCGACAACGCCATCGCGACGATCACCGACGAACAGCCGCTGCTGGCCGGCGGCGCCGTCAATCACGCCGAGGAGCCGCTCGTCCTGCTGGCGCACGCCGACCGCTACATCGCCGAAAAGGCGCGGTGCGCGGTGACCGTGGAGATCGACCCGCTGCCCGCAGTCTTTACCATCGAGGACTCGCTGGCACGGCGCGAGATCGTGTGGGGCGAGGACAACGTCATCCAGTCGTACCTGGTCGAGAAGGGCGACGTCGAAGCCGCGTGGGCGAGCGCCGACTTCATCGTCGAAGGCGAATACTCGACCGGCGCGCAGGAACAGCTCTACATCGAGCCGCAGGGCATGATCTCCGTGGCGTCGCCGGACGCCGGCGTCACGGTGTGGGGCTCGATGCAATGTCCCTACTACGTCCACAAGGCGCTGAAGCGCCTGTTCGCGCTGCCCGACCACAAGGTCCGCGTCGTGCAGACCGAGACCGGCGGCGGATTCGGCGGAAAGGAAGAATACCCGTCGATCCTGGCCGGGCACGCGGCGCTGCTGGCCTGGAAATCCGGTCGTCCCGTGAAGATAGTCTACGACCGCGCCGAGGACATCGCGGCCACCACCAAGCGCCACCCGTCGCGCACACGCCACCGCACCGCCGTCACGCGCGACGGAAAACTGCTCGCCATGGACATCGATTTCGTCATCGACGGCGGGGCCTACACGACGCTCTCGCCGGTCGTACTCTCGCGCGGCACGATCCACGCCGCCGGGCCGTACAATTGCCCGAACATCCGCATCCGCGCCCGCGCCGTGGCGACCAACACCCCTCCGCACGGGGCGTTTCGAGGATTCGGCGCGCCGCAAAGCCTGTTCGCGCTGGAGCGCCACATGGACCGGGTCGCGCGCACCGTGGGTGTCGCGCCCGAGGAGCTTCGCCGCCGCAACTTCCTGCGCCGCGGCGACACCACCGCGACCGGCCAGGAAATCCGCGAGGACGTTGACCTTCCGGGTCTGCTCGACCGCGCGCTGGCGCTGAGCGACTATCACGCGAAGCGCGAGAGGTTCGCGCGGGATAATTCGTCGGCCGCGGTGAAGCGCGGCATGGGCCTGGCGACGTTCTTTCACGGCGCGGGATTCACGGGGTCGGGCGAAGTGTACCTGCAATCGGTCGTCGGCGTGGAGGCGACCGCCGAGGGCCGCATGCGGATTCTCGCCGCGAGCACCGAGATCGGGCAGGGAACCAACACGGTGCTCTGCCAGATCGCCGCCGAGGCGCTGGGGATCGGCTTCGACGACGTCGAGATGGCGCAGCCCGACACCGCCGCAGTCCCCGACAGCGGGCCGACGGTGGCATCGCGCACCTGCATGGTGGTCGGGCGGCTGGTGGAATCGGCGGCGGTCGGGCTGAAGCAGGCGCTCGTTGCCGCGGGAATGCTCGGCGAGGCCTACACGCCGGAGGAGTTTCGCGACGCCTGCGCGCGCTTTGTCGCCGAGCGCGGCGCGCTGCGTTCGTTCTCGAAGTACGAGCCGCCGCCGGGGATCGTCTGGGACGACCAGCATTACCGCGGCGACGCCTACGGCGCCTACGCCTGGGCGGTATACGTCGCCGAGGCCGCCGTCGATGCGGTGACGTACGAAGCGTGCGTCGAGGATTTCGTCGCGCTCCAGGAGGTGGGGCGCGTGATTCATCCGGTGCTGGCCGCCGGACAGATCGAGGGCGGCGTCGCCCAGGCCATCGGCTGGGCGCTGTACGAGAACGTCGTCTATCGCGACGGGCATGTGGCCAATGCGCAAATGACCAACTACATCATCCCTACGGCTGCCGACGCGCCGCGGATTCGCGTGTTCTTCGAGGAGCGACCCTACGAGCACGGTCCGGGCGGCGCCAAGGGCATCGGCGAGCTGCCGATGGACGGCCCCGCGCCGGCGATTCTCAACGCCATCGAGGACGCGCTGGGCGTGAGCCCGTCGCGGGTCCCGCTGACGGCCGAGGATCTCATGGAGATGTGCGCGCCGTGAACCGCGTCGCGATCGACATGACGGTGAACGGCAAGCGGTTCGCGGTCGACGTGTATCCGATGACGCGGCTGCTCGACGTCCTGCGCGAGGAGCTGCGGCTCACCGGCGTCAAGGAAGGCTGCGGGGAGGGCGAATGCGGGGCGTGCTCGGTGCTCATCGACGGCGAGCTTGCCAACAGTTGCCTGGTCCCGGCGCTTCAATGCGACGGCGCGGCGGTCACGACGGTCGAAGGGCTGGCCGGCGGCGAGGAGTTGCATCGTGTGCAGGCGGCGTTCCTGGAGCATGGCGCGGCGCAATGCGGCATCTGCACGCCGGGGATGGTTGTGGCGGCGGTCGATCTGCTGGCGCGGCAGCCGGCGCTTTCAGATGATGCGATACGCGAAAGATTATCTGGAAATCTTTGTCGTTGCACGGGATACATGAAGATCGTTGATGCCGTCCGGGCGGCCGCGAGGGAGCGGTGAGGTCGTCGCCGGCGGACTTCGAGATGGTCGCGCCGCGAACACTCGAAGGGGTGCTCGAGTTAATGGCGCGCGAGCCAGGCGCGTGGCGGCCGATCGCCGGCGGCACGGACCTGATGGTGCTGTACGAAGCTGGCAAGCTCGCGGATCGGAAGCTGGTCAGCATTCGCGGGCTGCGTGAACTCCGGGGCATCGCGATGAACGGCGGCGGCGCGTCATTGGGCGCGCTGACGACTTACACCGAAGTCCGCCGCCACGCGGCGCTGGCGCGCGACTATCCGCTGCTGGCGGCGGCGGCGCGGGAGACGGGGGGAGTCGCGACGCAGAATCGGGGAACGATCGGCGGGAATATCGTGAATGCATCGCCGGCGGCCGACACGCCGCCCGCCCTCATCGTTTACGAGGCTCGGCTGGAGCTGGCGAGCGCGGCGGGAACGCGCGCGGTCGACTACTCAGGATTTCACACCGGCTATAAAACGACGCTGCTGCGACCGGACGAATTGGTCGCGCGCATCCTGCTTCCGCCCGTGCGCACGGGCGGGCGGCACTACTATCGCAAGGTCGGGACGCGGCGCGCACAGGCGATCTCGAAGGTGGCGATGGCGGGCGTGGTGTGGATGGACGGCGGCCGTGTCGACGACCTGAGGATCGCGCTGGGCAGCGTCGCTCCCACGGTGATTCGGGCGCGGGAGGCGGAAGCCGCCCTGCGCGGGCGGGTCCTGGACGCGGCCGCCGTCCGGAATGCGCGGCACGCGCTGGCGGGCGAGATCCGCGCGATCGACGATATCCGGTCGACCGCCGCCTATCGCGAGCGCGTCGCGCAGAACCTGCTGGCCGAATTCCTCGGCCAGGCTCATTGAGCCGGAGTCCCGGTGGGGGGCGCGTCGCCGTTGGGATCGAAGATTTCCTCGATGCGTTTCCCGAACACCCGCGCGATCGCGAAGGCGAGCGGGAGGCTGGGGTCGTACTTCTCGTTCTCGATGGTGTTGATGGTCTGCCGGGCGACGCCCAGTCGCGAGGCCAGCTCGGCCTGCGACCAGTCGCGCTCGGCGCGCAGCACCCGGAGGCGGTTTTTCATCGGTACCTCCGCATGGTGATCATGAAGGCGACGGCGGCTAGCGGCATCACGGCGAGGCCGTAGGCGTCGTGGTCGAGCGGCCGGACGATGCCGGTTTTTTCCAGCACCGGGAACAGATAGGTCCAGGCGATGGCGGCGATGCCGACCACGCTGGTGGCCTCGAGGAAGACGCGGCGCTGCCACTCGTCGAGCGAATGCTGGAAGCGGAGCGAGGCCCGCACCCACAGGCCAATCAACAGGATCCCGGCGGCTACGGCCGCGTAGCGGAGCGTGTCCGGAAGCTGGCCGAGCCGGTCGATGGCCACCGAGAGGCCGATGGAGAGCGCGGCCAGGACGAAGGTAAAGACGAACCACTGGCGGAGATTCTGTTGGACGCGGGGTTCGTGGCCGGTCCGTGAGGTCGGTGTCGGTGTCATGATCGGCAGTGTAAAGGACGCAGGATAAAATGTCAAGCACATACGACAGTATGTCTTGCTAAATTGTCACATGGAACCTTTTCCACCTGGCGTTGTATTGGATACTGGACACCGAGTGAAGTCGCCCACGGACGAGGACCTGATGACCGGCGCGCGGGATGGCGATCTGAGCCGCCTGGCGCTGTTGTTCGAGCGCCACCATCGCGCGCTGTTTCATTTCTTCTACCGGCTGACGGGCGAGCGCGGGCGCAGCGAGGACCTGGTCCAGGAGGTCTTCCTGCGGATTCTGCGGTACCGGCATACCTACCGGCCGCAGTTTCCGTTCACTTCCTGGATGTACCAGATCGCGCGCAACGCGAGAAAGGACCAGATGCCGGATTTCACCGAACAGCCGATCGAGGAGGCCGACCTGCCGCGGTCGGCGCACGTCCTCCCGATCGCCGAGGACCGGCTGCATCGCGGCCAGCAGGTGGAGTTGCTGCGGCGCGCCTGGGCGGAGCTTTCCGAGGAGAAGCGCGAGGTGCTGGCGCTGAGCCGCTACCAGGGGCTCAACTACGAAGAGATCGGACTGATCCTGGGCTGCGAGGTGAATACCGTGAAGTCGCGGGTGTTCCGGGCGATCCGGTCGCTTTCGGAGATTTTTCACAAGCTCGAAGCGGGGAGGACGGCATGAACTGCCAGGAAATCGAAACCCGATTCGCCGACTACTGCGCCGGCGCGCTGACGGCGTCCGAGCGGGCCGCGGTGGAGGAACACATCGCGACGTGCGCGGTGTGCGCGCGCGTGGCCGAGACCTGGAATCTGCTCGAAGGCGTCCCGGCGCCCGAGCCTCGTCCGGCGATGCGCGAGCGCTTCCATGCCATGTTGCACGACGCTTCGCCGCGTCGACGCCAGTGGTCGTTCGCCCCGGCCTGGTCGATGACGGCGGTGGCGGCGGCGTTGGCGATCGGCTGGCTGGGAGGCTCGCGCTGGACCGCGCCGGGCGTGTCCGATCCGGCCGGGCTTCGGACCGAGGTGGCGCAGTTGCGGCAACTGGTGGCGCTGTCGCTGCTCGACCAGCAGTCGGCGGGGCAGCGCCTGCGCGGCATCGACTATTCCTATCGCGTGCGGCGCGACGACTCCGAGGTGCTGGAGGCGCTGTTGCACGCGCTCAGCCACGACCAGAACGTGAACGTGCGGCTCTCGGCGGTCGACGCCGTGGGGAACTTCGCCGCGAATCCGGAGGCGCGGCGCGGGCTGCTCCAGGCGCTCGACCGGCAGTCGTCGCCGCTGGTGCAGATCGCGATCGTGGATCAACTGGCGGGGCTGCGCTACGGGGAGGCGGCGGCGCGGCTGCGGAAGCTGTCGGCGGATTCGTCGGCCGACCCGAGCTTACGGCGGCGCGCCGCCGAGGCCGTGGCCCAACTGGAGAGGTGAAACATGCGGACTCTTGTCCTCGTGAGCGCGCTCACGCTGAGCGCCGAAGTGGTCCAGAACAATACGACCGAAAAACGTTTCGCGGTCCCGACGACCGGGCCGGTGAAGCTGATCCTCGACAACGTCGAAGGGTCGCTCACCGTCACCGCCGGCGGTGATAACGAGATTCGGGTGACCGTGCGCGAGACCTGGAGCGCCGACACCGAAGCCAGGATGGAGGAGGCCCGCAAGAACATCCGCATCGACATGAAACAGGATGGCGGCACGGTGGACATCTACGCCGACGGGCCGTTCCGCGACGGCTGGTCGGGCGGCGGCACGCGGGCGCACCGGCGCGAGCGGCGCGAGATGCGAGGCTATCGCGCGAAGTTCGACTTCGAGGTGCGCGTCCCGGCGCGGGCCGAGCTTGATATCGCCACCGTCAATCGCGGGGACATCCGGGTGGCCGGCGTGCGGGGTCCGTTCGAGGTGCGCAACGTCAACGGCGACATCGAAATGGCCGACGCGGGGACAGGCGGCACGGCGCACACGGTGAACGGTCCGGTGACGGTGGCGTTCGCCTCGGCGCCGACCGCGGCGTCGAGCTTCAAGACGGTGAACGGCGGCATCACCGCGACGCTGCCCGCGAATCTCAACGCCGACGTGTGGGTGAGGACCTTCAACGGCGAGGCGCTCACCGATTTCGACACCGCGGCGTTGCCGATGGTCCCGACCAAGACGCGGAGCGGCGACAAGTACGTGTACTCGACGAATCGCTCCGCCGGCCTCAGGATCGGCCGCGGCGGCGTGGAAATGAAATTCGAGACTCTCAACGGAAAGATCCGGATAGAAAAGCGAGGCAACTAGATCATGCGACATCTTACTTTTCCTCTCGCGGGGGCGGCGCTCCTTCTCGCGGCCGCGGCCTGTGCGCAGGAACCCCAAAAGCTGACGATCCCGCTCACCGACCCCGCCAAGCCCGTGACCTTGCGCGTCGGCATGCAGGCCGGGAGCATCACGGTGAAGACTCACACCGGCAAGGACGTGGTCATCGACGTGCAGAACCGCGGCGCGCGGCGCGAGCAGCCCAAGACCGGGATGCGGCGCATCGGCCCAACGGGCGGCGAGGTCCGGGCCGAGGAGCTCGACAACACCGTGCGGGTGTCGGTGAGCCATGCGAGCGTGCCGACCGACCTGGTCATTCTGACGCCGCCGAACGCGTCGCTGAAGCTGACGACGATGAACGACGGCGAGATCGCGGTGGACGGCGTCTCGGGCGAGATCGACGCCAACAACATGAACGGTCCGGTGACGCTGAACAACGTCTCCGGGAGCGTAATCGCGCACTCGATGAACGGCAAGATCAAGGTGACTATGGACCGCGTGGACGCCAGGAAGCCGATGGCGTTTTCGACGATGAACGGCGAGGTGGACGTGACGCTGCCGGCCGACCTCAAGGCCAACGTGAAGATGAAGTCCGACAACGGCGAGATCCTGAGCGACTTCGAGATCGTGCAGACGCCGGTCGCCCAGACCGAGGGCGGCAAGCGCGACGCTTCGGGCCGCTATCGCGTAGCGATTTCACGCCACTTTCAGGGGACGATTAACGGCGGCGGCCAGCAGATCGAGTTCACCACGATGAACGGGACGATTCACATCCGGCGCAAGGCGCGGTAGCGGCGGTGGATCGGGCCCGACATCCCCACCGGACGCGGAGCGGCGTACCGGATTGCGAACTCACACAGTTACACATAAACTGTGGTAATGAAGAACATCACCCTCAGCGTGGACGAGAACGTCCTGGCTACCGTTCGCCGCCATGCTGCCGAGCGCAACTCCACTGTTAACGCTCTCGTCCGGGAGTACCTGACCGGACTCGCGGCT
>CAZEVY010000003.1:59081-127206 GCA_964515555.1 uncultured Solibacteraceae bacterium
CAAGCGATCGATTTCGGCACTTCCGCGCAAGTGTTGCAGGAGTTCTTCGTGACGGTTGTCAGGAAGGCGTCGCGCCCGATCTCCGCCGCGAAAGCCTTGGAGTGGATCGAGGAGTGGACTGCATTCCCTTGCCTGACCATTGACCATCAGTTGGTGCGGATCGCGATCGAACAATCCGAGCGGTAGGCGATCTCCTATTGGGACGCGGCTATTCTCGTGGCTGCCGAGGCGCTCGGAACCGACACGGTGTACTCGGAAGATATGAGTCACGGACAACGGTATGGACGGATTCGAGTCGTGAACCCGTTCCGGTGACGGAACGTGTCCCGTTTCCCCTTCGCCCGACGCATACTGGAGGGAGAGGGGTGAACGATGTCCCATGCACTAGACGACGAGATTCAGGCCGTCGGCTCGGCGCCGGTCATCGTGGTGCTGAAACAGACGGCGAAGCCGAAGGCGGGAGCGGCGGCGTCCACCGTCGACCCCGGCGAGATGAAGCGCTACTTCGGCCGTCACTCCCGCAGCCAGGCGATGTCGCTCGCGGCCAACATGGGCGAGGGCGCGAGCAAGGTACAGGCCCCGGCGATGCGATACTACCCGCACCTGGGCGTCATGTTCGGAACGGTCGACCGCAAGGGTCTGGCGGGCCTGCGCGCGAACAAGAAGCGCGTCGCAGGCGTGTGCGCGGCGCCGCGATTCAGCCTGATCCGCCCGATGCGCGTGTCGGCGGCGGCGCTCACGACGCCGGTCACCTGGGGGATCGAGGCCCTGGGCGTCGAAAAGCTCTGGGACCGCGGATTCACCGGTAAGGGCGTCCTGGTCGGGCATCTCGACACCGGGACCGACGGCACGCATCCCACGCTGACCGGCGCGATCGCGAATTTCGCGGAATTCGATTTCCTGGGCGGCGAGGTGTCGCCGGCGCCGGCCGCCCACGATACCGACGACCACGGCACGCACACGGCGGCCACCATCGCCGGGCGCCCGGTCGGCGGGCGGGCGATGGGAGTGGCCCCGGGCGCGACGCTTGCCAGCGCCATCGTGATCGAGGGCGGGCAAGTGATCGCGCGCATTCTGGGCGGCATGAACTGGGCCGTCGGGCAGGGCGTGCGGGTGCTGAGCATGTCGCTGGGGCTGCGCGGATTCCTGGACGATTTTCTGCCGGTTACGCGGATTCTGCGGTCGCGGAACATCCTGCCGGTCTTCGCCGTCGGAAATGAAGGTCCGGGGACCAGCCGGTCGCCGGGTAATTATTCGGAGGCGCTTTCAGTGGGAGCGTGCAACGCCAGCCTGCGGATGGCGAACTTCTCGTCGAGCCAGCGGTTCGTTCGCCAGCGCGATCCCATCGTGCCCGACATGATCGGGCCGGGAGTGGACGTGATTTCCGCCAAGCCGGGCGGCGGATTTCAGTCGATGGACGGCACCTCGATGGCGACGCCGCATATCGCCGGACTGGCGGCGGTGCTGCTGGAGGCGCGGCCGGGGGCGACCGTGGCCCGTCTGGAGTCGGCGATTTTCCGCTCGTGCAAGCGGCCGCCGGGGGTCACGCAGTCACGCGGAGGGCGCGGGTTCCCGGACGCTTCGCGCGCGCTGGCGCTGTTGTAGGGCATGGGAAAGAGCCGCGGCGCAGCCAGAATCGACCCGGAGCTGAGGCGGCAGCTTGACCGCGTGGCCGCGGGCGACGCTCCCATCGAAGCGGTTGTGTATCTGCGCCCGCCGGCGGGTCAGGCGGCGGTGGCCGCGGATGAAATGGAGGCGCTGGCGCGGAAGCTGCTGGATCGTGCGGCGGCGGCGGCCGGAGAACGCGAGCGTCAGTGTAACGTGTTTCACAACCTCGGAATGTTCGTCGTGGCCGGCGGGCGGCAGTTGGTCGAAGAACTGCTGAAGCAGCCGGAAGTCGCCTCGGCGGTGGCCAACCGGCGCGAGTAAGACGCCGTTCGGAAAGAGCGATTGCTATTCCCGGAAATTGAGAATAGAATTCATCCAATGCCAATCCGCCTCCTGTTTCTTTTCGCGAGTGTTTCGAGCGCGGTCTGGGGTCAAGTGGTCTCTATCGACTGGCCCAGCCGCACGCTACGCGGCTGCAACGCCGTCTCCGGCGCGACGCGGACGGTTGTCGTGACGCTCCAGGACCTCAACGATCATCTGTATAAATACCGCGTCGAATTCGATGTGCAGGCGACGGCGCCCAACGACTTTCAATTCCTGGCGAGTGGCATTGGCAAGCCCTCCAGCGGCGCTGCCGACATGCAGGCGGCGCTCGACCAGTTGGAGGCCGACCTTGGGCAGATCGCCGTTCTCATCAAGAACTCGCCGCTGCTGACCGCCGCGCCGGAGTCGAACGGCAAGTTCCGCAGCGTCCCGATCGCCGAGACGCAGGCGGGCTGGCGAGTGGTGGTGGAAGGCTCGGCGCCGTATAGTCGGGTCGCCGGCCACGTGAGAATACTTCGGGGAGGGACTTTCCCGGACGGGACCCTCGAGGCCCGGCGAGTGGCGGCGCTGGCGGGCGCCGACCGCCTCGCGCGGACCGGCGATTTCATTCTCAATAGCCCCCACCGGCTGGCGGTTCCGGTTGCGATCACGCCGGGCGCCGACAACACCATTCGGATCCGGGTGTCGGAGTTGGCCGGAGGCCAGATCACCGGTCAGGGCCTTCCGGAGGAGTTCACCTGCTCGATCCGGTCGACGGTGCTTTCGCTTTCGGCGGGCATCTTGGTTTCGAAGATCGCGCCCAGGGAGTACAATCTGCGACCGGTTCCGCGTAACCCGCCTGTCATGGGCCAGTCGGAAACCGTCAACTCGCTCGCCGTCGAGAACGCGAAGAGTCTTCAACCGACGGGTGTCGCGTTGTTGAACTACCAGGTCCCGAAGGCGGATTGGCTGAGCATCTCCAGCGGTCCGACCTATCGCCTGTCGGGTACCTCGGCCGGGAACTCGCCGTTCGGTTTCTTTGTCGGCCCCTCCGTGAACCTGTGGAATCGATTCTTCCTGACGCCCGGGGCGCACCTCGGCCATTTCGCCGACTACCCGGCCGGATTGGTGGACGGTTCGGTAGTGCCGGCCGGAATCGGAACCCCTGTGGCGGTTAAGCGCTGGACGATCAAGTTCGGGTTCAGTTTTACTTATCGCACCGTGGACTTCAGCGGGCTGGACCTGGGTGTGCGGGCAGCCGCCGCGCCGAAACCAGAGTCCACCAAGACGGAGTCGCCCAAGACCGAAGCGCCGAAAGTCGCCCCACCCAAGGCCGATCCCGTAAAGCCCGGCGGATCGCCGATTCCCGATAGCAACGTGCCGCTGCCGGAGGCGCCCAAGCCCGCGCCGCCGAAGCCGTAGGAGGAGAAATGGCACGATTCCGCATCCAGGCGACCAGCGCGGCGGCGATCGGCGCGGCTGGCCGCAAGCGGGTCCCGCGATCGCTGCTCGAGCCTGTGCCGGACGCTGCGGCGCTTTCCGAGATGCGGCTGGAAGCGGCCGAGATGGCGGCGCTGGACATCATCGACGCCGACGAACGCCTTCGCGTCGGCAACACCGCAGTGTTTCCCTTCAGCTCCATCGTGAGCCTGATCGTGCTCAACCCCGCGGGTCAGCCGATCGCGCAGGGGACCGGGTGGCTCGCGAACGCGACCACCGTGATCACGGCGGCGCACGTGGTTGCGCCGCTCGACGCCGCGGGCCAGCCTCGACCGGTGGCTGCGATCGCAGCGATACCGGGGCGGAACGCCGCCGCCGCACCATTCGGGTCGCAGACCAGCCGGAGGGTCGTGTTCGCGCCGGGCTGGGCGGCGGGCCCGGACCGCGCGGCACACGACTTCGGAGCCGTCAAGCTCGATCAGCCGGTCCCGGCGGCCGGCGCCGTGCCGCCGGGTGCGTTTCCCGACGCTTCGATTCCAGCGCTGGTGGCGAATCTCACCGGGTATCCTGCGATCCCCCCGGGCGATGCGCCTCAAGGCACCCAGTGGGGCACCACCGGGGCAGTCCGGATCGGTTCGCCGGGAATGTTGGCTTACGGGATCGACATGACCGGGGGACAAAGCGGCGCGCCTCTGCTGGTCTCCGTGCAAGGGCGGATCTTCGCCGCCGGAATCAACGTGACCGGCCACAGCACCTTCAACCAGGGGGTGCGCGTCACCGATGCGGTTGCCGGTCAGATCGCGCAGTGGTTGGTTTGAGGCGCCAGCGCGCCAACAGCCGAATGCCTTGACGCGCCGAACGGCTCCTTGATACGATGCGTTCGCCCGCGATGCAGGGTCTCTTGCATAATACGCATCGCGAGAGGAGTCACTATGGACCGTCGTACCTTCTGCGCGTCGGCCGCCGTGGCGGTCCCGTCGTTACTGGCGACCACGACGCGCAAGCTCAAGATAGGCCACACCTGCATCACCTGGGGGACTTTTCCCCGCAAGGGCGAGCCGATGGCGACGCTCGAAGCCGCCATGCGGGACATCTCCGCGCTCGGCTACCACTCCTTCGAGACATTCCCGGAGGTGCTCGACGACTGGGATTCGCGCGGCGAGATGCAGCCGCTGATCGACAAGTACAAGTTGCCCTTCCGGTCCGGCTACGTTACGCCCAACCTGATGGACACGGCCGTCCGTAAGGATCAGCTCGCCGAAGTGGTCCGTCGCGCGAAGATCGTCAAGAAATTCGGCGGGACGTTTCTGGTAATCTCCGCGAATTCCGTCAAGCGCGAAGGGTTCGATTTTCAGGCGCACCGATCCAACATCATCGCGGCGCTCAACGAGTATGCCCGCGCCGTCACCGACCTGGGCCTCGGCACGGGCCTCCACCAGCACACCGGCACCTGCATCGAGACGCGTGACGAGGTATACGCGGTGATGGAGGCGGTCGACACGAAACACTTCAAGTTCGCTCCCGATGTCGGCCAGCTTCAGAAGGGCGGCGCCGACGCGGCGAAAGTCGTCAAGGATTTCCTTTCCATTACAGTGCACATGCACCTGAAAGACTGGTCGGGCTGGGAGCACCACGTCGGCTACTGCCCGCTCGGGATGGGTAAGGTCGACATCAAGGGGATCCTCGACATGGTGGAAGGCGCCGGAACCAACGCCAACATCATGGTGGAGCTGGACCCGGCCCGCAACGGCCCGATGTCGCCGCTGGAAACGGCCCAGCGGACCAAGGACTACCTGGTGAAGCTGGGCTACGGGTTCCGGTCGTGAGAGCGGCGGCGCTGGCGTTGATTGCGGCGGCGGTTTTGGCCGCGCAAGGGCCGGCCGGATCGGCCTCCGTCAAGAAGAATGGCGCCAGTCTCGGGACGATTCGTCTGGGCGCTTCGAACGATTTGTGGTTCACCTGGCGCGTGGGCGTCGCCTCGGACGCCTTTTCGAAGTTGACGTTCGTTGAAGCGGCGGCCCGGGCCGACGCGCTTGGCCTCGGCAGCATTCTCGGGGTGAATACGCAGCAGGCCGCCTATGAAATCCCCAAAAAGCTCGACTGGCGTCTGACGGCGGGCGAGCGCGCGGCGATCGTCGCGCGCCTCCGCGAGCTCAACGTGCGCATGTCGGCGTACCGCGTGGATGCGATGCCGGCCGCCGATTCGGACCGGCGAAAGCTGTTCGAGTTCGCCAAGGCGATGGCGGCCGAGTGGATTGTCGCACCCGCGGCCGCAGCAGCGCCCGACGTCGAGAAGCTCGCCGCCGAGTACGGCGTGAGTGTTGCGGTCGACGGCGGTGCGATCGGGGGTCTCGGAAGCAGAATCGGATTGCGCGCCGACGCGGCGGGTAAGCCGGCCGAGCGCACCATGGTCGCCACGTTCCGCGCGTCGCCGGGCGCGGGCGATTACTTCCTCCAGGCGTTCCGCATGGAGCTGAAGCCGATGTTCATTCTGGTCGAAGGGCCCGACCTGGCGAAGGCCGTCGACGATCTGGAGAAGGCGCTTCGCCCGGCGATGATCGCGCGCGTGCGCCAGACCATCGACTCGCCGCGAGGGGCGATTCGCGGGCCGGAGCGGCTGTCGGCGGAAGTGCGGGCGCAGATCGAGGCGGCCGCGCCGAAGGAGGCTCTCGCGAAGCCGAGGAAGGCGCGCAAACTGCTAGTGGTCGACCTGAACATGTATTCGGGCCACGGGACCATTCCCCACGGCAACCTGCTGCTCGGGCTCATGGGAAGGCAGACCGGCGCTTACGAGGCCATCTTCAGCAACGACCTGAATAATCTGAAATATCCGAAGATTAAAGAATACGACGCCGTATTTCTGAATAATGTCGTCGGCATGGTGTTTCCCGACCCGGAAGTCCGTGACGGCCTGATGCGCTACATGCGCGAGGGCGGCGGAATCGGCGGAGTCCACGGAACCACTTATGCCGCGCTCGACTGGCCGGAGTTCACCGACATGCTCCAGGGCACGGCCGGCGCGCACCGCGTCGAGAAGAAGATGCTGAAGATCGACGACCCGTCCAGTCCGCTCACCAGCCATCTGGGAACCGAGAGCTTCGAGCACACCGACGAGTTCTATCATTTCCCGGCGTCCAGCCCGTACTCGCGCGAGAAGGCGCGTGTGCTGATTTCGATCGACGTGGAGAAGTCGGACATGGCGACCGCGAACCGCCTGTGCACCGAGTGCACGCGCCCGGATCACGACTACGCCATGAGCTGGATTCGCAGCTACGGCAAGGGCCGGGTATTCTGCACCCCGCTCGGTCACACGCCGATTCTGTTCACCGATCCGCGGTGGACCCGGCATCTCCTCGCCGGCGTCCAATTCATCCTGGGTGACCTCGATGCCGACACGACGCCGAGCGCGAAGCTCGCGGGGAGGAAGAAGTGAGCCGTCGCCTCATCGGCGGCGCAGCCGTGCTGGCTCTCGCGATGTGCGGGTCGTCGCAGAACGCGGCGAAGAAGAGCGTGCCCGCGAAGAAGGCGCGTTACACCACCTGGAGCGATTACGGCGGCTCGTCCGACTCGATGCAATACTCGGCACTCAAGCAGATCAACAAGACGAATGTCGCGAAACTCGAGCAGGTCTGGTTTCATCCGGCGCCGGGACCGGGCGGGCGCTTCGCGTTCAGTCCGCTGGTGGTCGACAACGTGATGTACGTCGTCGGCAAGGATAACGCCATCGTCGCCCTGGACGCGGCCACCGGCAAGCCGATCTGGACGCATCCGACTACCGACGCGCCGACCAATCGCGGCTTCAACTACTGGGAGAGTCCCGACCGCTCCGACCGGCGCCTCATCTTCGCGACCGGCAATCACCTGCGCCAGCTTCACGCGCGCACGGGCGTTCCGGTGAACACCTTCGGCAACGACGGCAAGGTTGACTTGCGCGAGGCCGTGCCGCGCGCGGGTCAGAGCGGCACGCCGGGACGGGTGTTCGAGAATCTGATCATTCTCGGGTCGGCCGTCGGCGAGAATTACGGGTCGGCGCCGGGCTACGTGCGTGCCTACGACGTGCGCACCGGGAAACTGGCGTGGCTGTTTCACACCATTCCTCGGCCTGGCGAATACGGCTACGAGACCTGGCCGCCGGAGGCCTACAAATATGTCGGCGGCGTGAACGCCTGGGGCGAGATCTCGGTCGACGAGAAGCGCGGGATCGTGTACTTCCCGCTGGGGTCGCCGACCTACGATTTCTATGGCGCGGACCGGAAAGGCGCGAATCTGTTTGGGAATTGCCTGCTGGCTTTAGATGCACGCACGGGAAAGCGCCGCTGGCATTTCCAGGCGGTCCACCACGATTTATGGGATTACGACCTGACGACCGCGCCCAAGCTGATGACCGTGCGTCACAACGGCAGGTCCGTCGACGTGGTCGCGCAGGCCACCAAGTTCGGTTTGCTGTACGTGCTGAATCGCGAGACCGGCGAGCCGATCTGGCCGATCGAGGAGCGCCCGGTGCCGAAGAGCGACGTGCCCGGTGAGGAATCGTGGCCGACACAGCCGTTCCCGACCAAGCCGCCGCCGTTCGCGCGGTTGACGTTCCGCCTCGACGATGTAAATCCCTACGCCGATCCCGAGGACCGGGTGAAGCTTCGCGAGACGCTGCGGAATGCGCGCAACGAGGGTGTGTTCACGCCGCAGAGCGCGAAACAGGATCAGGTCTCGGTCCCCGGTGAACTGGGCGGCACCAACTGGGGCGGTACGGCCGCCGATCCGGCCACAGGAATGCTCTACGTGCGGACGATCGACGGCCCGGCCATCCACAAACTGTCGAACGTCACTCGCATGCGAATTCCCGAGGGCGCGACCGCCGAGCAGCAGGGCTATGCGGTCTACATGCAGTACTGCCTGGCGTGCCACGGTCCGGAGCGTGCGAATATCCGGCCGGTCAAAGAGCTCGGCAGCGATCGCTTTCGGAAGATTATCGCCGGTGGACAGGGACAGATGCCGGGATTTCCTGGATTGACGGCGGAGAATCTCGCGGCGATCGAGTCCTATTTTGCGAACCCGGCGGCGGGCGGTCCGCCGCCGGAGACCGATGAGACCGCCCGACGTCCCGGGCGCGGCGGGGGTCCACCGACGCCGCCTCCACCCGACGGTCAGACGCGCTACTACGGGCAGTTCGGAAGCCTGTGGCACGCGGCCAACGGACTGCCCGCGATCGGACCGCCGTGGTCGGAGATCGTCGCGTACGACTTGAATGAAGGCTCGATTAAGTGGCGCGTTCCGCTGGGTACCGTGTCGTCGCTCGCCGAGAAAGGCATCACGAACACGGGAAGCTTTCGCCCGACGCGCAACGGCCCCGTCGTCACCGCGGGTGGGCTGATCTTCATCGGCACGGCGTCGGACCGCAAGGTCCGCGCCTACGACAAGGACAACGGCGCGTCGCTCTGGGAATCGGAGATCGAGGCGAATCCCGACGGAATTCCGGCGGTGTACGAGACGGGCGGTCGTCAGTATGTCGCGTTCTTCGCGGGATCGTTCCGTTCGTATCGCGGGATCGCCTGGAAGCCGGGGAAGCCGGAGGCTCAGGGATACTACGTCTACGCGCTGCCGCGCCCGGCGAGCGCGCCGAAAGCCACACCGCGCGCGAAGCGCTGATAAACTGGAGAGACCGCTCCCTCCGGTCGCGGCTCCGCAAGATCATGCCTGACGATACTTATCTGAATTGGGTCATCCGCAATACGCCGACGCAGTGGTGGCACGACTCGGCGGAAGCCTCCGAGCTCGATCTCGGGCTCGAGCGCGGCGCCATCGGCGTGACGACGAATCCGTTTCTCTCGAACCTGGCGTTGCGCGCCGACCGGGCGCGGTGGGGCGGAGAAATCGGCGATGTGCTCGCGCGCAATCTCGCCGCGGAGGCCAAGGCGGAGGCGCTCATGCGGATCGCGGTGACCAAAGCCGCCGCGAAGCTGATGCCGGAGTACGAGAGGTCGAAGGGACAGTCGGGATTCGTCTGCGCGCAGGTGAACCCGGTGCGCGCGGGAGATCGCGAATGCATGGCGCCTATGGCGCGGCGCTTTCACGCCTGGGCGCCGAACATCGCGGTCAAACTGCCCGCGACGGCGGCGGGACTCGACGTCCTTGAGGACTGCGTCGCCGAGGGCGTCACCTGCACGGCGACAGTGAGCTTCACGGTTCCGCAGGTGGTCGCCATCGCCGAGCGGCATCGCGCCGGAATCGCGCGCGCACGGGCCCAGAACATCGAGCCGGGAAAATGTTTCGCGGTAATCATGATCGGCCGGCTGGACGATTACCTCCGCGAGGTCGCGCACGACAACGCGTCGGCGGTAGATGAGTCCGACATCCGGCAGGCGGGCCTCGCCGTGACGAAGCGCGCGTATCGCATATATAAGGACCGCGGCTATGAGGCGGTGCTCCTGGTCGCGGCGCTGCGCGGCGAGTATCACCTGACGGAGCTGACGGGCGCGGAACTGCTGATGTCGATTCATCCGTCGTGGCAGGGGCCGTTCGTCACGCGCGATTTTCCGCGCGAGGAGCGCATCGCGACACCCATCGACACCGAAGTCCTCGAGCGGCTGGCGACCATGCCCGAGTTCCTGCGCGCCTACGAAGAGGACGGCATGACGCCCGCTGAGTTCGTCGGCTTCGGCCCGACGCAACGGACGCTGAGCCAGTTCACCGAGGCGGGCTGGAAACTGATGGAGACTCTCCAGTAGATGGCGATTGCGGTCGAGATGCCGAAGCTCGGCAACACGGTGGAGGAGTGCCTGGTCAGCAAGTGGGTTAAGCGCAAAGGCGACGCCGTGGCCGCGGGCGAGCTGGTCGCCGAGATAGAGACGGATAAGACGACGTTCGAGGTGACGGCGCCGGTCGGTGGAACGTTGATCGAGACGTTCTTTGGCGAAGGCGCCGTAGTGCCGGTATTCACGAACATCTTTGTGATCGGCGAGCCGGGGGAGAGCGCGGAGGAGTTTCGTCCCGGAACAGCGCCGGTTGCCGTGTCGCAGGCCGCCGCCACGGAGCCGGGTGTGGACGCACGGCGCGGCTCCGAAGAGCCGCCCCACCGAGTCGCATCCTACAGTCCGCGGGCGAGGAAGTTCGCGGAGGAACACAGCTTCTTTCCGGAAGGCGTGATCGGGTCGGGGCCCGGCGGCAGGATTCTGGAGCAGGACTTGAAAGCGCTGTACAAGGCGCCAACTCGAAGTTCGGGAATCCGGGAAAAGATCGCCAAACGCATGCGCGAGGCGCTGGCCTCGACCGCGCAGTACACGCTGCACACTTCGGCCGACGCCGCCGGGCTGCTGGCGATGCGCGCGCGATTCAAGGCGAGCGGCCCGGATGTCAACGTCAACGACCTGGTCTCGTTTTGCACGATCCTCGCGCTCATCGAAATGCCGGCGTTGAATCAGAATACTCCGGACATTCACCTCGGATTCGCGTGCGACACGGACCGCGGGCTGCTCGTGCCGGTGATCCGCGACGCGCGTCGCCTCGGACTCGCCGATCTCGCCGCACGTGCGAAGGACCTCGCGACACGCGCCATCGCGGGCACCATTTCCCCCGACGACCTGGCGGGCGCGACCTTCACCATCAGCAATCTGGGCGGCCTCGGGATAGAATCGTTCACGCCGATCCTCACGCCGCCGCAGGTGGCCATCCTCGGCGTGGGCGCGATCGGGCTGAAGGCCGTGCGCCGCGAGGGTCGTGTCGAGTTCATCGACGCCATCGGCCTCTCGCTCACCTGCGACCACCAGGCGATCGACGGAGCCCCGGGCGCGCGATTCCTGCACATCGTGCGGAATAAGATCGAAAACGTGGAGTCGGAATGCCAAAGTCGATTCTAATCGCGCCCGAGCGGGTATTCGCGCGGGACACCATCCACCTCACTGACATTCCGGTCAACGCCTACCAGCGCGGCGCCGCCGACCTCACCCGCGAGGACGCGCTCGAGATCTGGCGCGACCTGTGCGCAATCCGGGAGTTCGAGACCGTCCTCAACGAGATCAAGACGAAGGGCGCGTACAAAGGCGTCACTTACAATCACGCCGGACCGGCGCACCTTTCGATCGGGCAAGAGGCGGCGGCTGTCGGCATGGCGTTCGCGCTCGACCCGGAGGACCATATATACGGGTCGCACCGCAGCCACGGGGAGATATTGGCCAAGGGCTTCTCGGCGATCCGCAAGCTCGACGACGCGCGGATGATGGACATCATGCGCTCGTATCGCGACGGCGCGATTCTGCGGCCGGTGGAGCGCGGATACGGCGGCTCGGTGAAAGGTCTCGCGCTGCGGTTCTTTCTGTACGGCGCGTACTCGGAGATCTTCGCGCGCGAGACGGGATTCAATCGCGGACTGGGCGGCTCGATGCACGCCTTCTTCGCACCGTTCGGCATTTATCCGAACAACGCCATCGTGGGCGGGTCGGGCTCCATCGCGCCGGGCGCCGCGCTCTACAAGCGCGTCAACCGCAAACCCGGGATTGTCGTCGCCAACATCGGCGACGCCTCGTTCGGCTGCGGGCCGGTGTGGGAAGGCATCACCTTTTCGGCGATGGACCAGTACCGCAAGCTGTGGGACGAATCGCTCGGCGGCGGCCTGCCGGTGATTTTCAACTGCATGAACAACTTCTACGGCATGGGCGGGCAACCGGTGGGCGAGACGATGGGCGTGGAGTTCATCGCGCGCATCGGCGCGGGCGTGAATCCCGAGCAGATGCACGCCGAGCGCGTGAACGGGTACGACCCGCTTCCGGTCATCGACGCGTTTCGCCGCAAGAAGCAGATTCTCGCCGAGGGCCGCGGGCCGGTGCTGCTCGACACGGTCACATACCGCATCAGCGGCCACTCGCCGTCCGACGCATCGAGCTACCGGTCGCGCGAGGAGATCGAACGCTGGCAGCAGGCCGACCCGATCCGCGCGTTTCGCAACAAGGTCGTCGAGAACGGACTCGCCACCGAGGACGAACTCGACGGCGCGCGCGCGCACGTCGAGGCCGCCGTGTTCGACATGTTCCACCTGGCGACGGACCTGGATATCAGCCCGCGCATCGGATTGGATTCGGAGCTGACCGGCGAGGTGATGTTCTCCAACCGCCGGCTGGAGAAATGCGACGACCGCCCGCCGGAAATGCTCGGCAATATCGCCGATAATCCGCGCGTGCAGCAAATCGCCGGGAAGGCGCGTGCTCCAGGCGCGCCGAAGATGAAGGCGTACAACGTGCGCGACGGCATCTTCGAGGCCATGCTGCACCGCTTCACGATCGATCCGACCATGATCGCGTTCGGCGAAGAGAATCGCGACTGGGGCGGCGCATTCGCCGTGTATCGCGGCCTGACGGAGGCGCTCCCGTACCATCGCCTGTTCAATTCGCCGATTTCCGAGGCCGCCATCGTCGGCGCGGCGACCGGCTACGCGCTCGAAGGCGGACGCGTGGTCTGCGAGCTGATGTACGCCGACTTCATGGGCCGCGCGGGCGACGAGATCTTCAACCAGCTTGCCAAGTGGCAGGCGATGTCGGCGGGCGAGCTGGCGATGCCCGTGGTGCTGCGCATCTCGGTCGGCTCCAAGTACGGAGCGCAACACTCGCAGGACTGGACCGCGCTGGTGCATCACATTCCGGGGCTGAAGGTCGTCTACCCGGTGACGCCCTATGACGCCAAGGGGCTCATGAACGCGGCGCTCGCGGGCACGGACCCGGTGGTGTTCTTCGAGAGCCAAAAGGTATACGACATGGGCGAGATCTTCGTCGCCGGGGGCGTGCCCGAGGGCTATTACGAGGTCGCGATCGGCGAGCCTTCTGTGAAGCGCGCGGGCGAAGACCTCACGATCGTCACGTTGGGACCGGCGCTCTACACGGCGATCGACGCGGCGAAGGAGCTGGAGTCGAGCTTCGGATTATCGGCCGAAGTGATCGACCTGAGGTCGGCGACCCCGCTCGATTACGCGCCGTTGGCGGAGTCGGTTCGCAAGACGGGGAGGGCGCTTCTTGTTTCGGACGCGGTGGAGCGCGGCTCGGTGATGCAGACGGTGGCGGCGGCGCTCACGCAGCTTTGCTTCGACGATCTGGATGCGCCGCCCGTGGTGGTCGGGTCGCGCAACTGGATCACGCCGGCGGCGGAGCTGGAAGCGACGTTCTTCCCGCAGCCGTACTGGCTGCTCGACGCGATTCACGAGCGCATCCTGCCGTTGAAGGGCTACACGCCGCGCACGCGGCAGTCGCTCGACGAGATGATGCGGCGGTCGCGGCTGGGCGTGTAGGGTTTGGCGAGCCGCCGCACGATGAAATCCCCTTGCTCGATATAGTTATGAGCAATGGAAGTCCTCGCGAAACCCCGGCGCTGCAGCGATTTCGACAGCCGGGCCGCCCACGTGCGCGCATCGCTTCCCGCCACGGTCGTCCGCGAAGGGAGACTGCTCTATGAGGCCGGGCGAACTCCTGTGGGATGGCCTCGCGGCCCGAGGCTACTGAATACCCTCGCCTCGCAGCCGGCTCCTCAAGAGTTCTGCGATGTCACGAGGGCCGTGATAGACCGCTACAATCTCAATCGGCGGCCGTGCGGCCCGATAAACGACGAGATATTTTCCAAACCGGCCAGAAGCGCAAAGGTGTGCCGACGAGGTCGGAACACACGTGACCCATTCCGGGATGGCGGGCTAACAAACGGAATGCCGCGACGAACCGTTCCATGAGGCGACGTGAGGCTTTGTCGCTGTCCCGAGCGATGTGATCCCGTATCGCTGTGAGGTCCGCCTCGACGTGCGGCGCGAAAGTGAATCGCGTCAACGGCCCATGAGGCGAGGCATGACCTCTTCGCCGTCGACGCCTTCGCCGCGGTCGAGTCCGGCGAGGCGCTTCTCAATGTCTTCGCGGAGCTCGGTGAGCAATTCGGCCGCGTCCCGCTCGGGCTGATCGAGCAGTTTCAGCGCCGCCTCCAGCACTTCGCTCGGCGTTGCGTAGCGTCCCGAGTCTACCTGATCGAGAATCAGCTTCTCGATGTGCGGAGCGAGTTGGACTTGCATCAGCGCTCCCGAGGCCACTGTAGCCAACGGCGAAGTCCACCGTCAACATGGACCGCTCGCTCGCTCTCCCCTCAGCGCGATGCTCCGACCTGTTACGCGATAATAGAGGAGCGATGTCGCAGCAGGAGATCATTCGGGAGATCACGCGGCGGCTGGTGGAGCATTATCGGCCGGAGCGCGTTTATCTTTTCGGATCGGCGGCCCGAGGCGACGCCGGCGCCGACAGCGATCTCGATTTTCTCGTTGTCGTTCCGGACGACGCCCCCAAGGAAAAGCTCCGTGGCGGCGAGATCTATCGTTCGCTCACGGGCATCCAGGCGGCCGTGGACGTCGTGCCCTGGCGGCGCACCGATTTCGACGGGCGGGCCGCGCACGTGCGCGCATCGCTTCCCGCCACGGTCGTGCGCGAAGGGAGATTGCTCTATGACGCCGGGCGAGCTCCTGTGGGATGAGACCCGGCGATGGATGGTCATCGCGCGCGACGATATCCGCACGGCTGAAGTCGCCGCAGGCGCGGGATTGGATCATGCGGCCGTGTATCACTGTCAGCAGGCGGCGGAGAAGTCGCTGAAGGCGTTTCTCACGTCGCGCCAACAGCCTTTCCGAAAGACGCACAACCTTGCTGAGCTGGTTGATGCCTGCCTCGCGATTGACCCGGAGCTGCCCGACGGCGTTCGGCAATGCACGTCGATGAGCGAATACGCCTGGGTGTTCCGTTATCCGGGCGGCCCTAGGGAGATCGACGAAGGGGAGGCGGCCGAGGCAATCGTCAGAGCGAGGGCCGCCTTTGACTCCATCCTCGCTCGTCTCCCGGAGCGTGCTCACCCGGAGTGAGCCGTTCAGGATTCCTCCCAACGTTTGTCCCACGGTTTCTCAAAGTTCCTGCCGAGTTCGCCGGCCTCATTACTTTCAAGCTCGGCAATGTAACTGTCGAAGTCGTCTTCAACGATTCTCAGAAGTTTCCGTACATCGATCAGCAGGTGGTCTCCGTTAATCTCTAACGGAACGGGCCGATCGTGACACAGGTAGACCCGCCCTTCTGTGAAGCCGTTGTGGAATAGCCCGTTTCGGGCCTCCTCCCAGAGGCGTTTGACCACATCGTCGGAGGGGTCGCCCAGGAGGCGCTTCGCGCTCGCACTGAACCATGAACGGGACTTGCTCTTGCTCTCCGATCCCCGCCGGTATTGCTCGATGCTCTCGATATGCGCCAGGACGACGGATAACGCCACGTAGTCCCCTGGCATTTGGGGGAGTTGCGCGATTTCCCTCGCGATCCCGAGAAACCAGGTTCGGACCCGATCAGCAAAAACTTCGACTTTGGTTTGGTAGGTGTTCGCGAGGCGATCTCCCGTGCGGGTATCGATGAAGACGTCCTTGGACTCGTAGCACTCGTAATGCTCGCTTACCCGGATCGGCTCTTCGTCTACCACAACCTGGACTAAACCCCCCAGCAGTAATCCTCGACTGCGCGCTCGATCGACGAATCCGCCTCCATGAGGCGCATCAGCTCCAGCCGAATTGCATCGACGAGCGCCAGCCACGACGCCTCGATCACATTCTCCGACACGCCGACCGTCGCCCAACTGCGCTTGTGATCCGTCCACTCGATCAGCACGCGCACCTTGGCCGACGTGCCCTTCTTCGGGTCGAGCACGCGCACCTTGTAGTCGGTCAGCTTCACGCTGGCGATCGACGGGTAGAGCGCCGAGAGGCACTGCCGCAGGCACAGGTCGAGCGCGTTCACCGGGCCGTGCCCCGCCGCCGTCGCCGAGTGCACGCCGTCCTGCGCGCGCACCGTCACCGACGCGACGGTCTGCGTGCCGCGGTCGCGAATCATCTTGGTGGTGGTCTCGAAGTTCACCACCTCGAACAACTGCACGCCCGGATGGAGCGCCTCGCGCACCAGCAGCTCGAAGGTCCCCTCGGCCGCCTCCAGCTCGTAGCCGACGTACTCCATGTGCTTGATGCGATCGAGCAGCTCGCGCCGCGCCTCGTCCGTCAGCCTTCCCGCGAGGCCGTGCTCCTTCAGCTTGTAGAGAATGTTCCCGCGGCCCGAAAGGTCGCTCAGCAGCACCCGCTGGCGGTTGCCGACCGTCGAGGGGTCGATGTGCTCGTACGTCGCCGAATCCTTCAGCACCGCGCTCACGTGCACGCCGCCCTTGTGCGCGAAGGCGCTGTGACCGACGTAGGGCTGGTCGCCGCGCAACGGCAGGTTCGCCAGCTCGGCGATGAAGCGCGCCACCGACGTCAGGTGCGCGAGCTTCTCCGGCCCCACCGTCGTGTGGCCCAGCTTCAATTCGAGATTCGCGATGATCGAGGCGAGATTCGCGTTGCCGCAGCGCTCACCGTATCCGTTCATACAGCCCTGCACGTGCGTGCAGCCGGCCTCGACCGCGGCGACGGCGTTCGCCACTGCGACGTCGGAGTCGTTATGCGGGTGAATGCCGAGAATGCCGTCGAAGCGTTTTCGCACCTCGGCCACGATCTCCACCAAACGTCCGGTGATGGTGCCGCCGTTGGTGTCGCACAGGCACAGCACGTCGGCGCCGGCCGATTTCGCCGCTTCGAGCGTCTGGAGCGCGTAGTCGGGATTGGCGTTGTAGCCGTCGAAGAAGTGCTCGGCGTCATAGACGACTTCGCGGCCGTGCTGCTTCAGATAGCGCACGGTGTCGGAGATCAGCGCGAGATTCTCCTCCAGCGTGATGCCGAGCGCGCGGTGCACGTGAAAATCCCAGGTCTTTCCGAAAATCGAGACGACGGGAGTGGTCGCCTCCACCAGCGCGAGCACGTTCGGGTCGCGGTCGACGGCGTTCTTGGCGAAGCGCGTCGAACCGAAAGCGGTCAGCCGCGCGTGTTTCAGCTCGATATCGCGCGCGCGGGCGAAGAACTCCTTGTCCTTGGGATTCGACCCCGGCCAGCCGCCTTCAACGTAGTCGATACCCAGCTCGTCGAGCTTCTGGAGAATGACGAGCTTGTCGTCGACGGAGAAGGATACGGCTTCGCCCTGCGTGCCGTCGCGGAGGGTTGTGTCGAAGGTGAAGATGCGCATGGTTAGGCGGTCGGCACCTCGGCTCCTTTCTTTCGCTTGAGGAACGGCATCATGGCGCGGAGCTCGGCGCCGACGCGCTCGATGAGCTGGTCGCGCGAGGCCTCGCGTGTCGCCAGGAACTTCTTGCGGCCGGATTTGTTCTCGCCGATCCATTCGCGCGCGAAATCGCCGGACTGGATCTCGGCCAGGATGCGCTTCATCTCGGCGCGCGTCTGGTCATTGACGATGCGCGGGCCGCGCGTGTAGTCGCCGTACTCGGCCGTGTCCGACACGGAGAACCGCATATAGGAAAGACCGCCTTCGTAAATAAGATCGACGATCAGCTTCAATTCGTGTAGGCACTCGAAATAGGCGATTTCGGGGGCATAGCCGGCCTCGACCAGCGTCTCGAAGGCCGCCCGGATCAGCTCGGCGGTGCCGCCGCAGAGCACGGCCTGCTCGCCGAACAGGTCGCTTTCGGTCTCCTCGCGGAAGGTGGTCTCGATGACGCCGGCCTTCAGGCACCCCAGCGCCAGCGCGTAGGCGAGGGCGTTGGGAAGCGCCTGTCCCGAGGCGTCCTGGTGGATCGCCACCAGCGCGGGCACGCCGACGCCTTCGACGAACAGCTCGCGCACGCGATGGCCGGGCGCCTTGGGAGCGATCATCGTGACGTCCACCTCGGGCGGCGGCGCGATCTGTTTGAAGTGGATATTGAAGCCGTGCGCGAACATGAGGGTCTTGCCGGCCTTCATGTGCGGCGCGATTTCCGATTTGTAGAGATCGGCCTGCAAGTGGTCGTGCACGAGGATCATGACGGTAGAGGCGGCGCCGGCGGCCTCCGACGCCGTCATCACGCGGAGTCCCGCCGACTCGGCCTTGGCCCACGACTTCGATCCGTGGTAGAGCCCGACGATGACGTCGAGGCCCGAGTCGCGCAGGTTGAGCGCGTGGGCGTGGCCCTGGCTTCCGTAGCCGACGATGGCGACGGAGCGGCCGTCGAAGCGCGCCAGCGAGCCGTCTTTTTCGTAATAACGATTAGGCATTCTTCAGGACACCTTCCTGTTCAGTCGTGTTCTTGGGGCCCGTCGGAACCGGCGACGAAAGACGCAGCTTGCGCGCCTCCAGCGACACCGCCACGATGCCCGAGCGCGTCACGTCGATCTCGCCGTAGGAGCGCATGACGTCGATGAACTCGTCGAGCTTCTCGGGGTCGCCGGTGACTTCCAGCGCGAAGCCTTCGGTGGAGCTGTCGATGACGCGCGCGCCGAAGATTTCGGCCTCCTTGAGGATGGCCGTGCGCGAGGGCGGCTCCTGGGGAATCGCCGGCCGCGATTCCGTAGTCGAGCGCACGCGCATGAGCACCATCTCGCGCGTCACCGACGCCGACTCGGTCATGTCGACCGCCTGGAGCACGTTGATCAGCTTGTTGATCTGCTTGATGAGCTGTTTGCGCTGGTTGGAATCGACGTCGACGGAGATGGTCATGCGCGAGAGCGTGGCGTCGAGAGTGCGCGCCACGGTGAGGCTCTCGATGTTGTAGCCGCGGGCGCTCAGCAGCCCGGCGACGCGCATCAGCGCCCCGGGCTTGTTTTCGACGAGCAGTGAAATGACTTGCAGCATGATACTCCCGGTTACTGGGCGACGGCCACCGGCTGCGGCGGACCGAGCACCATTTCGTTGATGGCGCCGCCGGCGGGCACCATCGGGTACACGTTTTCGCACGGCGAGACGTGAATGTTCAACAGGTAGGGGCCGGGCTCGTCGACGGCTTCCTTGAGCGCCGAGGCCAGGTGCATCGGCGAATCGATGGTGCGGCCCTTGAAGCCGTAGGCGCCGGCGAGCTTCTCGGCATCCGGGAAACAGTCCAGCGTGACCGCGCAGAGGCGGTTGTTGTAGAACAGCTCCTGCCACTGGCGCACCATGCCGAGGTAGCCGTTGTTCATCACGACGATCTTCACGGGCAGTCCGTTCGAGGCGATGGTCGCCAGCTCGGGCACCGACATCTGAAATCCGCCGTCGCCGACGATGGCGAACACCAGCTTGTCAGGACAGGCGAATTGCGCGCCGATCGCCGAGGGCAGGCCGAAGCCCATGGCGCCGAGTCCGCCCGAGTTGATCCACAAGCGCGGCTCCTCGAAGCGGATGAACTGCGCGGCCCACATCTGGTGCTGGCCGACGTCGGAGCACACGATGGCGCGGCCCCCGGAGAGCCTGTCGATTTCCACCATCAGATGTTGCGGCTTGATCTCGGTGTCGGAGAATTCGGGCGTGAGCGGCCGCTCCTGCTGCCAGCCCCGGACGCGATGCCACCAGGCGCGGCGCGCGGCGGCGTTCTTCTCGGCGCGCGTGGGGGCCATCACCGCGAGATGGGAGTTGATCTTCTGGAGCACGCGCTTCACGTCGCCGACGATGGGCAGGTCGGCGGTGCGGTTCTTGCCGATCTCGGCCGGGTCGATATCGACGTGAATGACCTTGGCGTGCGGCGCGAAGGCGGCCAGGCGCCCGGTGACGCGGTCGTCGAATCGGACGCCGAGCGCGATGATCAGATCGGTCTCGGTCATCCCCATGTTGGCGGCGTAGGAGCCGTGCATGCCCGGCATGCTGAGGAAGTTGGGATGCGAGGCGGGCAATCCGCCGAGTCCCATGAGGGTGCAGACGGCGGGAGCGTCGAGCGTCTCCACCAGCTCGCGCAGCTCGGCCGAGGCGCCCGCGGCGATAACGCCACCCCCGGCGTAGACGAACGGACGCTCGGCTTCCCACATCATCTGGGCGGCGCGGCGCACCTGTCCGGCGTGACCTTCCGTGTAGACCTTGTAGCCGGGCAAGTGGATCGCCGTGACCGGCGCGTACTGTGCGGTGGCCTGGAAGACGTCCTTGGGGATATCGACCAGCACGGGGCCGGGACGCCCGGTGGAGGCGATGTAAAAGGCTTCATGGATCGCTTGAGGAAGGTCGGCGATCGACTTGACCAGGAAGTTATGTTTCGTGCAGGAGCGCGTGATGCCAAAGGTGTCGGCCTCCTGGAAGGCGTCCGAGCCGATGAGCTTGGTCGAAACCTGACCGGTGAGGGCGACGACGGGGATGGAGTCCATCATGGCGTCGACCAGGCCAGTGGTGAGGTTGGTGGCGCCGGGACCGGAGGTCGCGCAGCAGACGCCGACCTTGCCGGTGGCGCGTGCATAGCCCTCGGCGGCGAAGGCGGCGTTCTGCTCATGGCGGACCAGAACGTGCCGGAGCGGATGGTCGTACATGGCGTCGTAGAGCGGGAGGGTGACACCTCCGGGGTAGCCGAAGATGACGTCGACGTTCTCGCGCACGAGGCATTCGAGAAGCGTCCTGGCGCCGCTCATCAGGTTCGACATGAGTCCTCCAATCGGTTCCGGAAAATGAAAAAGGCCATCGGGAGGCTGGTTAGCCCCGCCGATGGCCCTTTTGGTTTTGATTCCCGTCGGGCTTATCAAGCGGGGCCAGGTACACTGACCCCGATAATGATGATGCCGACGAGCAGAGAGAACGAGCGCTTCGACTGACCGACAGTTTCCCGGGTCGAGCGCATACAGTAACAGTGTACGGTGGAAGTCGGCTAAATGCAAGATGGTCTTGGCATTTTAAAAACTAATTGAGTCATTTGCGTGCGGACGAAGCGGAACCCCGACGGGCCATAATCAAACAATGCAACGAAGAGATTTCCTGGCCGCGCTGGGGAGCGGCGCGGTTGCCGCCCAGGCGGCAGCCGGCGGGATTCGGATCGCATTTCTCGGGCTGGCGCACTCGCATGCACGCGATAAGGTGGAGATCGCGCGCACATCGCCCGACTGGGAGCTGGCGGGCGTCTGGGAGCCCGATCCGAAGGTCCGCGCGCTCTATGAGAAGCTGGGCGTACGCGTCGCCACACGCGAAGTGCTGCTCGCCGACGGGAGCATTCCGGTAATCGCCGTCGAGTCGGAGGTGAAGCCGCACGCCGAGCTGGCGCGCCTGGCGCTGGAGGCCGGCAAGCACGTGCATCTCGAGAAGCCGCCCTCGGACAACATGGCCGATCTGCGCCGGCTGGTGGACTTGGCGCGCGGCAGGAAGCTGCTGCTCCAGATGGGCTACATGTGGCGGCATCATCCCGGCGTCAACGCGGTCCTCGAGGCCGGACGCAAGGGCTGGCTGGGCGACATCTTCCTGGTGCGCGGCACGATGAACACGCTGATCGGGCCTGACCGGCGTCCCGAGTGGGCGCTGTTTCCCGGCGGGCAGATGTACGAGCAGGGCTGTCACCTGATCGACCCGATGATCCGGCTCATGGGCCGGCCCATGAAGATCGCGCCCTTCCTGCGACACCATGCCGTCTACGCCGACAATCTGGCCGACAACACCGTCGCCGTGTTCGAGTGGCCCCGCGCGCTCGGCGTGATCACCAGCTCGATACTGCATCCGGGGGCGACGGCTCAGCGGGCCTTTGAAGTCTTCGGGTCCAACGGCAGCGCGGTGCTGCGGCCCATCGAGCAGACCGGGACTCTGGTGGTCGACCTGGCGCGCGCCGCCGGGCCGTATCGCGCCGGGTCGCAGACGATCACGTATCCGCAGTTTCGCCGCTATGAGGGCGACTTCTCGGAGCTGGCCGCGTGCGTACGCGGCGGCAAGCCGCTCTCGGTCTCGCTCGACGAAGATCTTCTGGTGCACGAGGCGCTGCTGCGGGCCTCGGAGATGGGGAAGTAACTCACTCGCGCAGGCGCCGGTCGAGGTCCGCCGCGATCCTCTCGAGCGATCCCGGATTCTGCATCAGGTTGCGCACGCCCCAGGCGCCGTGAACGTCGTAGAGAATGTCCGCCGCCACCAGCGCCGCCGCGTAGGCGGTTGTCGCGTGCTGCGCGCTCATCCGCGACCAGGTGGCGCCGAGTTTGGCGAGCGACGGCAGGGTGCCGCCGCGCGCCATCTTCCGGACTTCCTCGCGGCGCGCCGGGGGCAGCGTTTCGCCGCTGATCTTCTGTGCCAGTCCCTCGTGCAGCCAGGCGGGCCAGGATCCCAGGCGCGTCAGGCAGGCGTGCACCACCTCGTGCACCAGGGCCTGCCGCGTTTCCCCGGAGTTGGCGTTTCCATCGGGAACCGCGACGTGTATGCGGCCGTCGTACCTGCCGCCGCTCCACTCGGCCGCACCGGTTGTCTTGAGATACGCCTGCCGCGTCTGCACGATGACGCCGATGCGCTCCTCGGCGCGGCAGCCGAGATGTTCGGAGATGCGCGCGAACTCGGAGTCGAGCATGGGCAGAATGCTGCGCGCCTGCTCGGGCTTCACTTCGGCGGGATCGTAGCGCAAGTGGAATCGCGCGCCGATGAGTTTTTCCGAGCTCTGGTCGGAGGCGGCCTCTCTCTCCGCCTGCCGGTACAATCGCTCGACATTGGGACTGGGCGCGAGGTCGAGAGACTCTTTCCAGTAGCCCATGGCGCGGCGCACCTGGTCGGCTTTGTACGCGGCCAGGCCCGCGAGCGCGAGGATGCCCGCGTCGCGGCGGTTGGCCTTCATGAATTGCTCGAGGACGGCCAGGGCCGTCTCGGGCTGTCCGTCTTCGATCAACTGGTAGGCTTTGGGGGCGGGATCGCCGGAGGACCGCGCGGCCTTCGCCGTCGCGGCCAGCGACGTCATCTCGGGGGTCAAGGGCTCGCTGCGATCCAGGTGTGCGGCCGCGCGTCGCGCGATTTCGAATTCTTCGGCGGCCGTCACCGCGGCAGTCGGCAGGTATCCTTCGTAGGTCTTCCCGCCGCTCGAGACCGAGACCTTGTAGCAGGGCCCGGAGTCGCCGTTGAAGGCGAATCGCACTTCGACTGGATCGCCACGACGCACGGTGGCGACCACGGGCTCGGATGGGCCGCAGGCGGATCGAAGTACCGCCTGCTCGTCGCGCACGGTGTGGACGGTCGCGGCGAGGAGCAGGACAAGGGGATGCATACGGTCATCTATCGGCTGACCGGCTGGGCCGCTGCACCCCGCCCACCCTGCTGGAGGTAATCAGTACCGCGTGACGACCAGCGACCGCCACGAGTAGTTGCCGGCCGCGTCGCGGGCTTTCACGACAATCGTGTTCGAGCCGCGCAGCAGCGGAATCGAGGGTGTCGCCCACGAGGCTGTCCCGGCCGCGACGCCGCTGCCGTAGACCGACGTCCAGGTCACCTCCACCACGCCGATGTTGTCGGTGGCCGTGCCGCGCAGAACGATGCCCGTCGCCGCCGTCATGATGTTGGTCGACACCGGCGAGGTGATGGTCAGCACCGGCGCCGTACGGTCCGCCGAGGTGGGCGGCTGGTAGTTGACTGAAATCGTCACCGCGGCCGACCTGCCGCTGGCGTCCCAGGCCGTCAGCGTCACGAGATTCGAGCCGGAGCGAAGCGGCACGGCGGCGGCGCTCCACGACGTTGTGCCCGCGGCCACCCCGCTCCCGGCGGTCGCGAACCACGAGACGCGCGTGAGGCTCGGGCCGGTGGCGGTTCCGGCGAGGGCGATCGTCGCCTGCGTCGACGTCACGGCGAGCCCGGCCGGTGTGGTTACGGCGATGGTGACAGGCGCCGGAGTCGGAGTCGGGGTCGGCGTTGGGTTCGGCGTTGGGGTCGGGGTTGGCGTCGGAGTCGGAGTGGGTGTCGGAGTCGGAGTCGGAGTCGGAGTGGGTGTCGGAGTGGGAGTCGGCGTTGGAGTTGGCGCCGGTGCGGGCGCGGTGCGAGCGGCGTAGATCTCCTGAATCGACAGGATGTCCTCGGTCGCGAGCGTGGTGGCGCGGCGATAGTAGGGATACATCACCGCCGACGGCGAATCCGAGTGGCCGAGCCCGAGGGCGTGACCGAGCTCGTGCAGCGTCACGCTGAACAGGTCGATGTCGGCGCCGATGCGCCAGGTCTCGTCGTCGTCGAAGTGCAGGTCGCCGGCGATCGGCTCCGGATTCGGCGGCGCCGGATAGAACGTGTGGGCGAGCACGCGGCCCGGCCCGTCGAACGGGAACGAGTCGCCGTGCGAGGCGCGGCCGAAGAGGAAGTTCAGGTGCCGCGTGGCGCCGGGCTGTCCGCCCTCGTTGAAGTCGACGCTGACGTGCCGCGACCATTCGTCGAGCGCGCGGCGAATCTCCGCGCGGATGTCGTGGGCAGGGAGCCGCGTGGTCAGCCGATCGTAGGTGTAGGTCAGCGTGGCGGCGTTCTTACCCACGCCGTCCCAGCCCTCACCGATGCGCTGCGTGTACTGGCCGACCGAACCCGCATCGGTCAGCGCGCCGGCGCAGGCGTGAATCGGCGACCCGTCTTCGAGGGCCTTCACGGCGGGGAACACGTAGGCGACTTCGTCCCAGGCGGCGATTCGGCTCATGTCGGCGGGCGTGCCTTCTACCACCAAGTGGGCGCGCAGCAGGTCAGGGTGCTCGCGGACGGTCAGGCCCTCGCGCACTACGAGCGCGCGGGCGTCCATGGGATCGACATCGGCGTGGAACTCGACGACGAATCGCGAGGCGCGCCTCGCGGCGGACGAGCGGGCGACCAGCGGACTGATCTTGTCCGGCGCCGTCAAGGCGGCCATGCGGACGGCGCGCGACGGTGTTTCAAAGAACGCGTCGGGCGCCGACACCAGCAGTCCGGTGTCGGGCACAAACTGAAGCACGCGAGCTCCGCGCGCTTCCAGTTCCCGGATTTGTTCCGGTCCTGGAGTGGCCTCGAACTCGACAACGGCGTGCCGCCGTCCGGGGCTGAGTCTCCTGATTCCAGCTTCCGATTGGATGGTCTGCTCTCCGAAGCTCGAGAGGCGATTTTTCAGACGCAAGGCAGGCTGGTCCTGTGCCATGGCGACAAAGGGGAGCAGCAGTGCCAAGCGCCGTGGGGTGTTGGCGCTCACACTGGACTCATCGCTTCGGCTGAGAGCTTTTTGACCGGCGGTGCACTTACTTGGCAGGGGGGAAAACCCCTATGACAGGGGCCGGCGGATACGTCCTCGCCTTAGTTTTGCCGCTTGGCGCCGCGATCGCGGGCGCGGCCACCGTGCCGCGCTACCGAATCGATTCCGTCGCCGGAACCAACAACGTCGGCGACGGCGGCGCCGCCCTCCAGGCGATGCTCGGGGATGCGCAAGGCATCGCCGTCGACCCGCAGGGGAACATCTACGTAGCCGACGCTCTCGATCATCGCATCCGTAAGATCGCGGTCAACGGCCGAATCTCGACAATCGCCGGAAACGGCCACCCCGGATTCGAAGGCGACGGCGGCCCCTCGGTGCTGGCGCTGCTGAACGCGCCCTACGGCGTGGCGCTCGACGCCGCGGGCAACCTGTACGTCGCCGATCTCGGCAACCAGCGCGTGCGCCGCATCGCGACCGACGGAGCCATCCAGACGGTGGCCGGCGGCGGGCAGTCGCGCAATGCTTCGGAGACCGGCAACGCGCTCGCCACGCGATTTCTCGGACCGCGGAACGTGGCCGCGGACTCCTTCGGGAATCTGTACATCTCGGATTTCGGCGACCACCGCGTGTTCCGGTTGTCGCCCGCCGGACAGATCTCGCCGGCCGCCGGCACCGGCGTCGCCGGATACAGCGGCGAAGGCACGGCGGTCTCATCGCGCCTCAGCTCTCCGGCGGGACTGGCGGTGGACCGGGCGGGCGCGCTCTACATCGCCGACTCGGGAAACAACCGCATCCGGCGCGTCTTCGGAGGCAGCATCAGCACGGCGCTTGGAGGCGACGCGCGCATCGCCCTGGACCGGCCCACCGGCCTCGCCTTCGACGGCGCGGGCAACCTCTATGTCGCCGACAGCGGCCACCGCCGCGTGCTCAAACTGACGCCCGACGGGCGCGTCGCGCTGGTGACGGCGCACGGCGCGCAGACGACGGCGGGCGTGGTTTCGCTGGGTGACGTGCGCGACGTCGCGGCGGATTCCTTCGGGAACCTGTTCGTCGCCGACGGTCGCCGCGTCCAGTTCGTCAGCCCCGGAGGCACGCTGCCGATGGCGGGCACGGGCGCGTATGCGGTCGCGGTCGACCTGGCGCCGGCGACGGAGTCGTACCTGAGCGGACCGATCGGGGTGGCCGTCGACGGAGCGGACAACCTCTACATCGCCGACGAAAACAACTACCGCGTGCGGCGTGTCGGCGCCGACGGGCGCATCCGCTCCCTCGCCGGGTCGGGCCGCAGCGGCTTTTCGGGCGACGGCGGGCTGGCGACGTCGGGATCGCTGGTCGATCCGGTCGCCGTGGTGGTCGACCTGGCCGGCGGCGTCTACATCGCCGATCACCTGGGGCACCGCATCCGGCGCGTGTCTCCCGGCGGGTTCCTCTCGACGATCGCCGGCAACGGCGCGCCCGGACATCGGTCCGAGCCGAGCGCGGCTGTCGACAATCAGGTCAGCCGCCCGCGCGGCATGGCCATCGACGGCAGCGGCGCGCTGTTCATCGCCGACAGCGCGAATCACCGCGTCCGGCGCATCGCCGGCGGGGTCGTCACTACATTCGCGGGAAGCGGTGTGCGCGGCTACGGCGGCGACGGCCGACTCGCGATTGCGGCCCAGCTCGACTCACCTTCGGCGGTGGCGCTCGATGCCGACGGTGCGCTCTACATCGCCGACCGCGACAACCATGCCGTGCGCCGAGTGGGCCGCGACGGCGTCATCACGACGGTCGCCGGCACCGGCGTGCGGGGATTCTCGGGCGACCTCGGCCCGGCGGCGCTGGCGCGTCTGAGCTTCCCGACGGGAGTGGCCGTCGATGCCGCCGGTGCGCTGTTCATCGCCGATTCGGACAACCACCGCATCCGCCGGGTCGACGCCGACGGCGTGATCGATACCGTGGCGGGATCGGGCGTTGCGGGCTTCCAAGGCGACGGCGGACCGGCGCTGTCCGCGCGGCTGCGGTTTCCCTCGTCGGTCGCGGTAGCGAGCGACGGCTCGGTCCTGGTCGCCGATCTCGACAACAATCGCGTGCGACGCCTCACGCCCACCAACATTCCCGCGCCGGTGGAGCAGGTGGAACCGGTGACGGTGCTTCACGGCGCGAGCTTTCAGACGGGGGCGGTGGCGCCGGGAGAGATCGTCTCGCTATTTGGCCGCGGATTCGGGCCCAAGGAAGGCTTCGGCGGCCGCATGACGACCACGGGGTTCCTGCAAAGCACCATCGAGGAGACCGAAGTGCGATTCGACGGAGCGCCTGCGGCGCTGTTCTACGTGCAGGAGACGCAGATCAACGCGCAGGTTCCATACGCTGTCGCCGGAAAGCGGCAGGCATCGCTCGAAGTGCTGTACAGGGGAGTGGTCCGCGGACGTGCCACCGTCGACGTAGCGGAATCGGCGCCCGGAATTTTCACGGCCGGGCGCGGTGCCGGGCAGGCCGTAGTCGTCAACGAGGACGGGTCGCTGAACTCACCCGAGAATCCCGCCGCCCGTGGGTCGATCGTGGTTGTGTATGCGACCGGGGAAGGACAGACCGACCCCGGCGGGCTCGACGGCAAGGCGGCGACGGCGCCACTGCCGCGCCCGCTGCTTCCGGTGGAGCTGCGCATCGGCGGGCTGATCGCGCAGTTGCAGTACGCGGGCGCGGCTCCGGGCTTCGTGGGACTGATGCAGTTGAACGCGCGCGTGCCGGGCCCCTTCGCGCCGACGGGCGTGCTGGCGCTGGAGCTGCGGGTCGGCGCCGCGGTCAGTCAGCCCGGAGTCAGTATCGCCATAAAATAAACAGTGCATGTTATCCTGAAATGTCGGCCGTCCGGCCGAGCATGCGCCGTCCCGCTCGCGGCGGTATCATCGTCAGCGTTCGGGAGAATCACCGCGGTTCATGCGACTGTCCATCCGCCGTGTCGTCGCGCTCCTGCCGATCCTGTTCGGACTGGCCGGGCTACTCGCACTGGTTAGCTTCTACTCTTATCTTCAACAGGCCGAACTCGCCTTCCAGTATCTCGACGTGGCCGCACAGCTTCGGGGCCAGAGCACGCAGGTTCACTACATCGTCGACAAAGCACGGCTGGAGGAGCGAAACTTCACTTATCTCCGCGAGGTGATTCCCGGAATTCAGCAGGCCGTGCATTCGCTCGCCCGGGGCGGCCTGGCGTACGGGATCCTGCTGCCCGAGCCGTCCAGCGACGTTTCGCCGGCGATCGTGTCCGTGCGTCGTGCCTGGGCGTCGCTCGAGCCCCACCTGAACCGGGTGGCCCGGTCCGGGGATCCCGACGAGCGGCCCTCAGACACCCGCCTGCATCCTGAGGCGCCGGCGTTTCAGGCGCAGGTGAGCGCGCTGTTCAGCGTGATCCAGCAGCGGTCGCGCGAGGCGCGCCTGCGGATGTTCGGCACGCTGGCGGCGATCTGTTTCGGGTTGGGGGCTCTGCTGGCATCGGCGGTGTTTCTGTTAAACCGGCGGTTGGTGCAGCCGGTCCGCCTGCTGGGGCGCGGCATGCGGGCCATCCACGACGGCGATCTCGCCCATCGCGTCCCGGTGCTCCACGAGGACGAGCTCGGCGAGCTGACGAAATCCTTCAATGAAATGGCGCGCATTCTCCAGGATTCGGCGGCCGAGAAGGAGAGGATGGTCGAGGTGCTCCGCGCGGCCAACCGGGAGCTCGAGCAGAGCCTGGCGGAGCGCCGCAGCGTCGAGGAGCGGTTGCGGCGGAGCGAGGCGCGCCTGGCCTCGGCGCAGCGCATCGCCAGCGTCGGCAACTGGGAGGTCGACTTGCAGGCGAACACGCTCTTCTGGTCCGAGGAGGTCTACCGGATCTTCGGGAGGGAGCCCTCGGAGGGTGAGAACGAGCACGACCATTTCTGGTCGATGGTGCATCCCGACGACCTGGAGGCCGTGCGCGAGGCGTCGCGGCGCGCCACCGAAAGCGGGCGCGCCTACGCCATCGAGCATCGCATCGTGCGGCCCGACGGTACGATCCGTCATGTGCGCGAACAGGCCGAGATCACTCTCGACGAGGCCGGCCGCGCCGTCCGCATGCTGGGCACGGTGCAGGACGTCACCGAGCATCGCCACGTCGAGGAGCAGTTGCGGCAGTCGCAGAAAATGGAGGCCGTGGGCCAGCTTGCCGGCGGCGTGGCGCACGATTTCAACAACCTGCTGACCGTAATCACCGGCTACGCGCGGCTGCTGCACGGGCGTCTCAAGGCCGGCGACCCCCATCGCGCCGACGTCGAGCACATTCTGGCGGCCGGCGACAAGGCGATCGCATTGACACAGCAGTTGCTGGCCTTCGGGCGCAAACAGGTTCTGCGGCCGCAGGTCATGGACATCAACGAGACGCTGCGCCGCACCAAGCCCATGCTTTCGCGCGTCATCCGCGAGAACATTGAGCTGGCCATGTCGCTCGACGAGGAGCTCCACGCCATCAAGGCCGATCCGGCCCAGATCGAGCTGGTGTTATTGAACCTGGTCATCAACGCCACCGACGCAATGCTCCAGGGAGGGCGGATTCTCATCGAGACCGCCAACGTGGAGACGGGCTCTTTCGAAGACCGGCACGTGGAGGTCGGCTCCGGACCTCACGTGATGCTCGCGGTGAGCGACAACGGCGTCGGTATGGACGAGTCGGTGAAGTCGCGCATTTTCGAGCCATTCTTCACCACCAAGGAGCAGGGCAAGGGAACCGGGCTCGGACTGCCGATGGTGTTCGGCATCGTGCGGCAGAGCGGCGGGCACATCTGGGTCTACAGCGAGCCGGGCCGGGGATCGACCTTCAAGCTGTACTTTCCGGCCTTCGCGCAGTCGCTCGATCGCGGCCCCGCCGCCGAGGAGAGCGCCGCCCCGCCCGAGGCCCTCCACGGAACCGAGACGATCCTCCTGGTGGAGGACGACCCGGAGGTGCGCGAGTACGTCGCCGGGCTGCTGCGGTCATTCGGTTACACTGTGCTGCCCGCCGGCAACGGGCGCGACGCGCTGGCGTTGGCCGAGACTTTCCCGGCGATCGACCTGCTGGTGACCGACGTGGTGATGCCGCGCATGGGTGGACCCGAGCTCGCCGAGGCCATGCTGCGGGTGCGCCCCGAGATCAAGGTGATCTACATTTCCGGCTATACCGAGGATTCCATCGTGCAGCGCGGCGAGCTTCGGCCCGGCATCGACTACCTTTCGAAGCCGTTCACCCAGGAGGCCCTGGCGCGCAAGGTCCGGCAGGTGCTGGAGCGGGCGCCCCGGCAGCCGCGGCTGATCGTGGCCGACGACGACTGCCTGATCCGCGAGTACTTCGTCGAGGTGCTCGCCGACGCGGGCTACGACGTCCGGCAGGCGGGAAGCGCCCCGGAGGCCATCGGACTCCTCCGCCAGGAGCCGGCCGACCTGGTGATTCTCGACATGATGATGCCGCAGATGAACGGCCGCGAGGCCGTGCCCGCGATCAAAGGCGAGTTCCCGCACGTCCGTACGATGGTCGTGAGCGGACTCTCCGAAGAAGATCTCTCGGTCGGGGACTTGGGCGCCGACGCAGTGCTGCCCAAGCCGGTGCAACCGGAGATTCTGATTCGTGCGGTCGTGGACCTGGTCGGGCCGGGGATGGCGCAGGCGGCCGTGTCGCACCGGTGATGTCGCGGCCTGGAGGCCTCGCGACGACACCGGAGGGCCGCCTCACGATGGCTCACGATCGCTCTTGTCGCCCCTCGGCATCATCTGATATAGTCGTTCCGATAACGGGCCACTCCGATTCGCGGTCCGACCCCTGGGTAAGAAAGGACGGTGCGTTTTGAGTTCGAAGAAACGACCTGACAAGGAGAGTCCCGGCGCTTCCCGCCGCAGCTTCCTGCGCGGTGCGGGAATTGCCGGCGGCGCGCTCGGTTCCGGGCTGCTCGAAACGGCGGAAGCGCAATCCACCCCGGCCGTCAGCGGACCGGGCGAGGTTCCCGTCACGCTGACCATCAACGGCAAGCCCGTGAAGCTGAATATCGAGCCGCGCGTCACGCTGTGCGACGCGTTGCGCGAGCGCCTGGAGATGACCGGCGCCAAGCGCGTGTGCGACCGCGGCACCTGCGGCGCCTGCACGGTGATCGTCGACGGCCGGGCCGTGTACTCCTGCACGGTACTCGCCATCGACTGCCAGGGACGGCGCATCCAGACGATCGAGAGTTTCACGTCGGGCGCGCGCCCGCACCCGATCGTGCCGGCGTTCGCCGCCAACGACGGCCTCCAGTGCGGTTACTGCACGCCAGGCTTCGTGGTCGCGGCCAAGGCCTTTCTCGATCGCAACCCCAGCCCGACCTACGACCAGGTGAAGGCGGGCCTGGGCGGCAACCTCTGCCGCTGCGGGACCTACGTCGGCATCCGGCAGGCGGTGCTGGAAGCGGCCAAGGAGCTGCGAGGAGTCCGCAATGCCTGAGTACACCTATCCTCCGATGGACAAGCGCCGCGTCATGGGCAAGCCCATCGCGCGGCTGGACGGAATCGCCAAGGCCAGCGGCAAGGCCAAGTACAACAGCGACGTGCGTCCCGCCGGAACCATCCACTCGGCGCTGCTGACCTGTCCGCACGCGCACGCGCGCATCAAGAGCATCGACACCAGCGCCGCCGAGAAGTCGGCGGGCGTCGCCGCCGTGCGAGTGATCTCGCCGGCTGGCACGCTGATCCAGTGGTCGGGCTGCGAAGTCGCGCTGGTCGCCGCCGACACCGAAGAGCGGGCCCGCGACGCCGTCCGCAAGATCCGGGTCGACTACGAAGTCCTGCCGCACCTGGTGCGCGAGGACGATCTCGCCAAAGCGGTCGCGCGCGCCAAGCCTTCGGGCGAAGTGGTCGCGGGCGACCCCGACAAGGCGTTCAAGGAAGCCGAAGTTGTCCACTCCGGCAAGTACGGCATCCCGGTGATCACGCACTGCTGCCTGGAGCCGCACGGACAGACGATTCAATGGCAGGGCGACAAGATCGAGTACTGGCCGTCGACGCAGGCGGTGACGCCCATCGGCGGCGATCTCGCCAAGAACCTCCAGTTGCCGAATACCGCCGTGCACGTGCACATGGACTACATCGGCGGCGGCTTCGGCAGCAAGTTCAGCGCCGACCGCTGGGGCGTCGAGGGCGCGCATGTGTCCAGGGCGAGCGGGGGCAAGCCGGTCAAGACCTACCTCGACCGGTCTGTCGAGCTGCGCATCGCCGGCGTCCGCCCGTCGGTGTTCGCCGAGATTCGCCTGGCCGCCCGGCGCGACGGGACGATCACGGGATGGGAGTCGCGGAGCTGGTCGACCGGCGGTGTCGGCGGCGGCGGCATCAACGCGGCGCTTCTGCCTTACGTCTTCACGGGCGTTCCGAACAAGCGCATCAACCACAGCGCGGTGTCGACCAACAACGGCGCGCAGCGCGCCTGGCGCGCGCCCATGCACCCGCAGCTTTCCTACGTCACCTGTTCGGCGATGGAGGATCTGGCGGCGCGGCTCAACATGGATCCGCTGGCGCTCTTCATCAAGAACGCGTCCATGACGCGCTTCCCCGAGGTCTACACGGCCCAGCTCAACAAGGCCGCCGAGATGATCGACTGGAAGAAGCGCTGGCATCCGCGCGGGGAAGGCAAGGGCGCGGTGCGGAGCGGCCTCGGCATCGGCGTTGGGACCTGGGGCGGCATGGGACATCCCTCCAACTGCCGCGCCAAGATTCACCCCGACGGCAGCGTCGAGGTGGAGCTCGGTAGCCAGGACCTCGGAACCGGGACGCGCACCATCATCGCGCAGGTCGCGGCCGAGAGCCTGGGACTGCGGATCGGCGACGTGAACGTCAAGCTCGGTGACAACAGCTACCCGCCCTCGAACGGCTCGGGCGGCTCGACCACGGTGGGCGGAGTTTCGGCCTCGACGCGCAAGGCGACGCTGAACGCGCTCGAGAAGCTGTTCGAGGTGGTGGCGCCGGGCCTCGGCGTTCCGCCCGATCAGCTGGAAGCGGTCGACGGCAAGATCCAGGTGAAGGGCAATCCCGCCAAGAGCCTGACCTGGAAGGCGGCCTGCGCCAAGCTCGGCGTGCGGACCATCGAGGAGATGGGCAACTTCAATCCGCAGCAGCCCGGCGGGCTGAGCGCGGCCAACGTGGCCGGCGTGCAGATGGCCGAAGTCTCGGTCGACATGGAGACCGGCGTCGTCAAGATCGTCAAGATCGTCGGCGTGCAGGACGTTGGACTGCTGATCAACCCCAAACTCGCTGAAAGCCAGATGTTCGGCGGCATCATCATGAACACCTGCGCGGCGCTGTTCGAGGAGCGGGTGATGGACGAGATCTCCGGCCGCTGCCTGAACGCGGACATGGAGTTCTACAAGCTCTCCGGCATCGCCGATATCGGCGAGATTCAGGTCCACATGGACGTCAGCCCCGAGCACGACAAACGCGGCGTGATCGGGTTGGGCGAGCCGGCGACGGTGCCGGGCATCGCCGCCATCGCCAACGCCTGCGCCAACGCCATCGGCGTGCGGGTGCCGACGCTCCCGCTCACTCCGAGAAATGTGCTGGCGGCCCTCGAAAGGAGGAGTGCCTGACATGCAAGCCTTCGAATACGCTGCTCCGGCGACCTTGAAGGACGCGCTCGCGCTGCTCGGCGCCGGCTGGGCCGACGCCGCGGTGCTGGCCGGCGGGACCGATCTCATCAGCCTGATGAAGGACTACCTGATGAGCCCGCGCCGCGTCGTCAACATCAAAGGCATCAAAGAACTCGGCGGCATTACCAAGACAGCGACCGGTGTGCGCATCGGCGCCACGGCCACGGTCGAGGACGTGCTCGCCAGTCCCCTGATCCGGGCCGAATTCCCGGCGCTGACGGCCGCGGCGCGCGGCATCACGAGTCCGCAGATCCGCAACATGGGCACGGTCGGCGGCGACCTCTGCCAGCGGCCGCGCTGCTGGTACTATCGCAACGGCCTGGGCCTGCTGGGGATCCAGAACGGCCGCAGCCTGGTCGAGAACGGTCAGAACGAATACCACGCGATCTTCGGCGCGGGGCCGGCGCGCTTCGTGAGCGCATCGAGCTTCGGGCCGGCATTGATCGCTCTCGGCGCTAAGATCAAGGTGGCCTCGGCGGCCGCCACGCGCGACGTCGACGCCGACAAGTTCTTCGTCTCGCCGGCGAGCGAGTCGGAGCGCGAGATCGCCATCGCTCCCAACGAGATCGTCACCGGCGTCGAGATTCCCTCCGCGCGCGGCGCGCGCAGTTCGACCTACGAGGTCCGGCAGAAGGAAGCGCTGGACTGGCCGCTGGTGGCCGCCTCGGTGGTGGTGCGCATGAAGGGCACAGCCGTCGAGAGCGCGCGCATCGTGCTCGGTCATGTGGCGCCGACTCCGGTGGTCGCCACGGCGGCCGGGGAGTGGCTGGCCGGCAAGACGATCAACGAGGAGAACGCTGCGCAGGCCGGCAAGGCGGCGGTAGCGGGTGCTCGTCCTCTGAGCGGCAACGGTTACAAGGTGCAGCTCGCCAGCGTCGCCGTTAAGCGCGCGCTGCTGGAGACGGCCAAGCGCGCCTAGTATTGGGAGAATCCGCTCCCTTCGGTCGCGGCTCTGTTGGAGGGGAGCGGTCCGACGCCCTATGTCCGAACGCATTCGCCCGATCGACCCCGATCGCTGCGAGTTCATCCGCTGGAAAGGGATGTTCATCGAATCGATCGAGGACGTGAACTCCACCTATTCGCCCGATCGCGTCTACTGGTGCCAGAAGACCCAGATCTGCCTCGGACCCGACGGCCAGGGTGTCGACGAGTACGAGTGCAACGAGACCCGCGGCTGCTACCGCGCCCTATAGTGCCCACACAACTCGATCCCGATTGCGCGGAAAGCCGGGCCCTGTTCGATGCGGTCCGATTCGACGGCGCGCGCGTTCTGGAAGCCGGCTGTGGCGATGGCCGTCTGACCTTTCGCCTTGCGCCCGCCTGCCGCTCGATCCTTGCGATCGACTCCGACGGCGGGCGCGTCCGGAACGCGGCCCGGGGGCTGCCGCCCGACCTGAAGCGGGTTCGCCTGGTTTGCGCCTCGGCGACGGCGCTCCCGGTCGCGGCGGAGTCCTTCGACATCGCCGTGCTGTCTTGGTCGTTATGATGCCTCCCCCCCGAGGGCATGGTCGATGCCCTTCGAGAGATGCACAGGGCGCTCGCTCCGGGCGGAACACTGCTCGACCTTCGTCCAGTATCGGCGAACAATCCCGTTGAACTCGTCGCGGGCGATCGCGTGCGGCCGCTGCCGCCGATCTCCGCGTGGGGCAGAGTCGCCGAGGACCGCGCCGCCGACAACGCCGTTCAATTCGCTGTCGCCGCCGGCTGGTTCCTTCCGGAACGCGACCGGCGGTTCGATTTCGCCTGCTACTTCGACACGGTCGACGAGATGAGGACGCTCGTCGCGGAAAGCCACCGCATGACGTCCGTGCCGGACTACGAGGACATCGAGACCCGCCGGCGCGAGATGGCGCAGACGGGCACGTCCGTCCGCATCCGGTGCCGGCGGCGGATGATGCTGGCGTCCTATCGAAAGGGCACTTCCGCGACGTAGACCTGCGGGCGGCCGCTCCGGTCGCTGGTGAACACCACCATGCTCTCGTCGGGCGACCACGAGGGATGCGGATGCGTCCACTGCGGGCCGTAGACGGTGTCGGTCGCGACCTCCATCCAGCTCAGCGCCTTCGATGTGGCCGCGCTGCGCGCAGCGGCGAAGTCCTCGGCCAGTGCGTAACGCGATGTCCGCCACTGCGATCCTTGGTTCGACGCCTCCGACAGGCAGACCTGCCGCCGTTCCCCTGTGGCCACGTCGACCACGAAAATGCCTTCGTCGGGGTGATTGGTATCGCACAGCACGCGCGTCCCCGCGCGGTTCGGCGTTATGTGCCAGGCGTGGAAGCGCGCGATCGCGCTGTGCTCGCCGGTGCGCCAGTTCATGCGGCGCAGAGCCCCCGGCCACACGGTGTAGACCAGGTCGCCGGTCGAGCCGAGAAACGTCTCGTGGACGACGAACTCGTCGTTGCCGTGATCGTACAGGCACTCCATCGCCGATCCGTCGCGCCGCACGCGATGCATCCGCGGCGCCGGATCGCCCGAGAACTCGATCCACTCCGGCTCCAGGGGATGAAACTGCGGGTGGATCACCGTGCGCGGGAACGCAATGAAGCGCCACTGGGATCCGTCGGCGCGCCCGGCGACGATGCCGTTCTCGCCGCCGCGCTTGATCGCCGCGGTCAGCCACGCGCCGCCCGCGCCCGGCGAACACTCGCCGAGCTGCGCGCCTTCGTATTCCACGATGGGGCGCTCCTCCAGCGTCCGCCGGTCGAGCCTCCAGATTCCCCCGCCGCGCACGAAGAAGACGCCCTCGCCGGAAGGCTCGATCGCGGGCGAGAAAGGATGAATCGGCGCTCCGTCGGTCAACTGGCGAATCTCGCCCCCGGGGAATCGCTCGATCCCGTACAACTGCGCCGAACCCGATCGGTAGGAGACGAAGATCAGCGATTTCCCGTCCGGCGTGAAGGAGCTTTGCAGGAAGTAGGTGGCGTGGTTGATCGAATCGTGTGCCGTCATCTGGTGCACGAGCGCGCCGGTGGCGCGGTCGCGGAACGTCGAGTGTTCCGGGGGGAAGCGGGCGCCCTTGCCGGTGGTCATTTACTGCACGGATTTTCGGAACACGAGAATGTGCTGCCTCGGCAGGTCTGAGCGCACCCGGTCAAGCCGGAACCCCTCCGGTTCCACCTCGGCCTTCACCTCGGCGACGCTCATCTTGTGCTCGGGCCGGATCGGCACGCTCGGGTCTTCCTTCTTGTATTCCAGCAGCACGAGCCGTCCGTCCGGCGCCAGCGCCTGGCGCATCTTCTGAAGCATCGCCTGCGGCTGCGAGAACTCGTGGTACACGTCGACCAGCAGGATCAGGTCGATCTTTCCGGCGGGGAGCCTGGGGTCCGAGTCCGTTCCCAGCACCAGTTCGACGTTGCCGATCCGCTCGCGATCGAGGTTCCGCCGGAGCCGGTCGAGCATCGGCTGCTGGATGTCGTTGGCGTAAACCTTACCGCCCGGGCCGGTGCGCCGCGCCAGGCGAATGGTGAAGTACCCCGTACCCGCGCCGACATCGGCGACGTTCGACCCTTCCCGGATTCCGATGGCGTCGAGCGCGCCGTCGGGATCCTCTTCGAGCTCGCGCTCCGAGCGCTCGAGCCAGGCCGCGCCCCCCATTCCCATCACGGACGCGATTTGCCGTCCAGTGCGCGGATGCACGCCGCCGGCATTCTGCGGCAGGCAGGCGGCGGTAACCGCCAGAGCGAAAACCATCACACGGCCCGCCGGTGATATGCTGGGAAGCCTGTGAGGGTCTCGGGGAAACCGGTTCATCGAGTTATTTTATCTGGAACCACCTCTTTGCTGGTTCTTTCGTCGATGCTGGGCGGGTGCTCGCGCACCGCAGGCAACGAACCCGTGTTCGCCATGAACGACCGGCTGGAGGTCGGACCCCTCGTCTACACCGTGTTCGACGCCGACTGGCGCGACCATCTGCCGGGGGGCAAGAACCCGAAAAACAAGTTCCTCATCATCCGCCTGAGCATAACCAACTCGGGCGGCCGCTCGATCACCGTGCCGCTGCTCGAGGTAATGAACGAAAAAGGCGACTCCGCGCACGAGTATGTCGAGGTCGAGGGGCTGGAGGAGTGGATGGGATTGCTGCGGCCGATCGAGCCGGCGCAAACTGAGATCGGGAGGATCGTCTTCGACGTTCCGGCCGGCGTCCACCGGCTGCGGCTCACCGACGGCGGCGAAGCCGGCCACGAGAAGACCGCGCTTGTCGAGATTCCCTTCCGGCTCGGCGCTTCGCCGCCGAGCCCGTAGAAGCGCGTAAAGTAGAAGAGGATGATCGCGCTCCTGGCGACCCTCGTATTGGCGGCGCAGCAGCGGCCCGCACCCGCGAAGTTCTCCCTCGTTCACCCCACGCTTCATCAGTACGATGGCGGACCTCCGATGGGCTCGAGCCACTTCTACATACCCGGCGATTCCGTTTTTGTGACCTTTCAGGCCTCCGGCTTCACGACCTCGGACAAGAACGAAGTCCGCCTCTCCTGGCGCGTGGAAGTGTTCGATCCGCAGGGCGTGCCGCTGGTGCGGCCCGTATCCGGAAAGGTGGAGGAGTCGCTCTCGGCCGAGGACAAGAACTGGCTCCCGAAGGTCCGTGTCGACTTTCTGACGCCGCTCTACCTCGCCTCGGGAACATACCGGATCGCCGCATCCGTCAAGGACGAACTCGCGAGCGCCGCGGCAACGCTCGACATCCCGTTCCAGGTGCGCGGACTCGAAGTGGCGCCGTCGGAGGCGCTCGCCGTTCGCAACTTCCGGTTTGTGCGGTCGGAGAATTCCAGTCAGATCGTGACGGCGTTTCATCCCGGCGAGATGTTGTGGGCGCGATTCGAGGTGATCGGCTACAAGCTCGGGCCGAAGAATCGCTACGAGGTGGAGTACGTCTTCGCCGTGAAGCGGGGCGACGAAGTCCTCTACGCCGAACCCAAGGCGGCCTCCGAGCAGGAAGAGACCTTTTATCCGAAGCGATACCTTCCCGGCGCGTTGAGTCTGAGCCTGAACAAGGAGGTCGCTCCCGGCGATTACACGCTCGTCGTCACCGTTCGGGACCGGCTGGGGCAGCAGACCGTTGAGGAGAGCCGGCCATTCCGCGTCGAGTAACACCGCTTTCGCCATGAACCGCCCGCTCCCTCCGGTCGCGGCTCGGCAACGAGGCCGACGGCTTGCCCGATCGGAGCCGCGACCGGAGGGAGCGGTCCGGCAGTCTATGACGCCCTACACCTTCAAGGCCAGTCCCTATAGCAGCCACTCGATCCTGCTCGCCGCGCTCCCCGAACGCGGCGACAGGCGTCGCGTGCTCGACCTCGGCTGCGCCGACGGGTACCTGGGCGGCGCCCTCGCCGCGCGCGGCTACGAGGTCACCGGCGTCGAGCGGCCCGGCGGATCGAGCGCCGCCTTTCCCGCGACCGTCCGCCTCGTCGAAGCCGACCTCGACGGCGGACTCCCTCCTCTCGACGGCGTCTTCGACTACATCCTCTGCGCCGACATCCTCGAACACCTCAAGGACCCGCTCGCCATGCTTCGGCAGGTCCGCGCGCAACTCGCCCCGGGCGGGCGGCTGGTCGCATCGCTGCCCAACAGCGGGAATCTCTATTTCCGCCTGACGATTCTCGCGGGCCGTTTCCCGCGGCACGACCGCGGCCTGTTCGATCGCACGCACCTGCACTTTCATGTCTGGGACGGGTGGCGCGATCTGCTGGAGAGCGCCGGATTCCGCATCCAAACCGTGCGGCCGACGGGCGTCCCGGTCGGCTTGGCCGCGCCGTCGCTGGCAGGATCGGTACCGGTTCGCGCCGCCGAACGGGTATCCTATCTAGTTGCCGGGGTCTGGAAGACGATGTTCGCCTATCAGTTCGTGGTGACCGCCCGCCCGGCGAGTGGCCCGTGAGCAAGAAATCCAAGGTCGTCGTCGTCATGCCCGCCTACAACGCGGCGCAGACCCTGCGGATGACCTATGCCGAGCTGCCGCACGACGTCGTCGACCTCGTCATCCTGGTCGACGACGGCAGCTCCGACGAGACCATCAAGATCGCCCGGGAGCTGGGTCTCGAATTGTTCGTGCACAACCGCAACTACGGATACGGCGCCAATCAGAAGACCTGCTATCGCGAGGCCCTCAAGGCCGGCGCCGATATCGTCGTGATGGTGCACCCCGACTATCAGTACGACCCCACGCTCCTGCCACAGATCATCGGCCCCATCGAGCGCGGCGAAGCCGACGTCGTGCTGGGCTCGCGGCTGCTCGGCGGCGATCCCATGCGTCAGGGCATGCCGTGGTGGAAGTACGTCTCCAACCGCTTCCTGACCTGGGCCGAGAACGTCGTGTTCCGCCTGCGCCTGGCCGAGTACCACACCGGCTACCGCGCCTATCGCCGCGATGTGCTCGAAGCCGTGAACTACCCGATGAACTCCGACAAGTTCATCTTCGATCAGGAAATCGTCGCGCAGTTCGTCGAGATCGGCGCGCGTATCGCCGAGGTTCCCGTGCCGACGCGCTACTTCCCGCAGGCATCCTCGGCGTCCTTCGTGCAAAGCGCTATTTACGGTCTTTCGATTCTCGCGCTGCTCGTCCGCTACTGGCTGCATCGCCACCGGCTGTTGCGCAAGCGCCAGTTCGAGAGCCTCGAGCGCCGCTACAGCAACCTGGCGACCGCGGCGGGCCGCCAGTCCAACCCTTGATGCGTTTGCTCTTCAACGCGCGGACGGGCTGGGTGGTCGACTGCGCCATCGTCTTTCTAGCAGCCGCGTTCCTGATCTTTCCCCTCTTCCAGCTCGACTACGGAAACCGCTGGGCCTCGATCGAAAGCACCTTCATCTCCGACGGGAGGTTTCTCGCCGATCACTGGCCGTCGCCGCGCTGGCAGCCGAACTGGTACGGCGGCACGCGTTTCGATTACGTCTACCCGCCGGCGCTGCGTTACGGCACGGCGGCGCTGAGCCGATGGCTCGACGTGAGTACAGCGCGGTCCTATCACATTTACACGGCGACGCTCTATTGCATCGGGATTGTCGCCGTGTATGTGCTGGTGCGCGTCGGGAGCAGGCACAGGCCGGCCGCCCTGCTGGGGGCGGCGGCGGCGGCGCTGGTGTCGCCGACCTACCTGTTCTCCGCGGAGGTCTACGGCGACGTGGTCGGCGCGCGACTGCTGCCGCATCGGCTGAACGTGCTGGTGCGATACGGCGAGGGGCCGCACATGAGCGCCATGGCGCTGCTGCCGATCGCGCTGGCGGCGGCCTTCATCGGCCTGAGGGCGGGCCGGCCCGCGGCGCTGGCGCTGTCGGCGGTGTTCAGCGCCCTGGTCGTCGCCAACAATTTCTACGGCGCGACCGCGCTCGCGATCTTCTTTCCGGTGATGGTGTGGGCCGTCTGGATCACGACTCGCGACCGCTGGGTGCTCGCGCGCGCCGCGGCGATCGCGCTGCTCGCTTTCGGATTGAATGCCTTCTGGCTGACGCCCTCGTACCTGACGGTCACGCTGCGGAACATGAAGCAGGTGTCGAAGCCCGGCAACGTTTGGTCGGTCGCGCTGGCGATCGCCGTGGTGGCCATCTTCGCGGCCATCACGTGGCGCCGCGCGCGGGGCAGGGAACAGGCCGCGTGGCCGGTGTTCGTCGCAGGCGCGCTCTCATTCATGGGATTGAACGTCCTCGGCCATGAGTACTTCAATTTTCGCGTAATGGGCGAGCCCGGCCGCCTGTTTCCGGAGCTCGACCTCGCTGTCACGCTCGCCGCTCTGGAGGCCCTGCGGCGGGCGTGGGACTGGCGCGCTCCACGCGGGCCGACCTGGCTGCCGAAGGCCGTCGTCGTAGTCCTGATTCTGGCGGCGTTCTTTCCGTCGCGAAAATATGGCCGCCATCCGTGGATCTATTACGAAGAGGAACCGAATCCGCACGCGCGCGTCGAGGCGATTATCACCGGCTGGCTGGCGAAGAACATGCCCGGCACGCGCGCCATGGCGACCGGGTCGGTGCGCTTCTGGTTCAACGCCTGGCACGACCTTCCGCAAATCGGCGGCGGCTCCGAACAGGGGCTGCTCAACGAGGCCGTTGTGCCCGCGTATTTCCAGGCGACCGGCAACGACGACCCCTGGGCCGGCATCCTGTGGTTGCAGGCCATGGGAACGGGCGCCCTGATCGTGCACGACAAGACGTCGGAGGAGATGTACCACGACTTCGTCAAGCCGGAGAAGTTCCGCGGCGTCATGAAGGCCGTGTACGAGGACGGCAAGGGGAACTGGATTTACGAGGTGCCGCGGCGATACCGGGGGCTCGCCAGGGTGGTGGACAGGGAGCGGATCCTGTCGCTCCTCCCCTTAGGCGACGCCACGGGAATGGGGGAGCTGCGCAGCTACGTCGCCATCGTTGAGGAGGGCCCCGACGTCGAGCCTGCCTGGAGCCGCGCCGGCATCGACGAAATGCGCGTTCGAGTACGCACGGGGCAGGGGCAGTCCGTCCTGGTGCAGGAGAGCTACGATCCGGCGTGGATCACCTACTCGGGAAGCATGCAACTCCGCTCCCGCGCCGACCCGGCCGGTTTCCTGCTGATCGACACGCCGCCCGGCGACCACGACCTGCGGATCGTCTTCACCTTGCCCCGCAGCAATCTTTACGGCCGCTTCCTGACGCTCGGCACGATCGCCGCGATCGGCCTGCTGTTGGTCGGCGTCCACCCGCGGAGCCTGACCGGGTGGTGGGCGAAACCGGTCGCCCGCACGATCTTCTGCGCCGCGGTGATTCTCCTGATCAACCTTACGTTGAATGCGTTTCTCTTCTTTCCGGGCGCGCAACCCTATCGCGATTCCGTCGACGCCGGCTACGCGTCGTCGGCGCGGTTCATCGCGGAGTTTCCCAATCCCTGGGGCTGGAACCCGACCCAGTACGGAGGCCTGCCGACACAGTTTGCCTACCTTCCGTCGCTGAACTACCTGGCGGCCCTGCTGGTCTGGATGCTCCCGGGCAACGACACCGCCTACGTCTACCGCGTCGTCACCAGTGCGCTCGCCTGCTTCGGTCCGGTCACCGTATTTCTCATGGTGCTCTATTTCGGGCGGCATCGCGGGTGGGCGTTCGCTACCGCGATGGCCTACACGCTCTTCTCGCCGTCCTATTACTTTTTCTGGCAGCTTTTCGAAGATCGCGGTTACGCTCAGCTTCCGTGGCGGCTGCACGTACTGCTGAAGTACGGAGAGCGGCCCCATAATGCTGGTTTGACGCTGCTTCCGCTGGCGATTGTTGCGCTGTGGCAAGCGGCGACCCGTCGCGGGTTCCGCCGGATTCTGCTGGCCGCGGCGCTGCTCGCCGTCATAGCCCTGACCAACTGGGTCGCAGCCATGGCGCTGGCCTGGTGTTACCTTGCGATGACGGTCAGCGGTTTCGGAACGCGTAGCGTCAGCGGGTTTCGGACGCCGCGGATATTCGCATGCGCCGGCCTGGCCTACCTTTTGGCTAGTTTCTGGCTGACACCGTCGTTTATCTCCATCACGGCGCTGAACTGGCCCAAAGACGCTTTCGAATACAAGCTTGGGAGTCAACAGATCCTGCTGTTAGCCGGACTGCTGGGCGGCCTCCTGCTGTTGCGTCTGGTTTTCCTGCGTGTTCCGCAGCACGCTTACGTCTGCTTCCTCGTCACCTCCTTCTTCGGATTCGCCTACGTCGCGGTCAATTATTACCGTTACCGGACCAGCGTGCTTCCCGAGTCGCGCCGTTACCTGCTGGAAGCCGAGATGTTCCTGTTCGTGCTGCTGTTCGAGATCCTGCGGCGAGCGATGCGGCATCATTCGCGGCTGCTACGGGGGGTGTCGATCGGCTTGCTTTGCTTTTCGGTGAGCCTGGGCCTTAAGCAGGCGTTCCACTACGCAAGCCAGCCCCTGGCGGCGCTTCGCCCCATTCAGGACGAGTGGACGCCGGAGTGGCGCGTGGCGCAGTATCTCGACCAGCGCCGGCCGGCGGGACGCGTTTTTGTTTCCGGCGGGACGCGTTACAGCCTGAATTCCTGGTTTTCGGTCCCCCAGTTGGGCGGCACCTTCGAGACCGGACTGAGAAATCGCCTGCCGCTCGACGTGATTTACCAGGTCCGCACGGGACTCGGTCTCACGCCCGGCGCCGAAGGCCGCGACTCGCTCCTGCTGCTCAAGCCGATGGGCGTCGAGTACGTCGTCGTCCACGGCCCGGAATCCAAGGAATACTATCGCGACTATAACTTCCCGGCGCAGTTCGAGGGCGTCGCCGAGCGCGTCTACCATCGCGACGGCGATTCCATCTACCGGCTGCCATTCCGCTCATACGCCCACCTGGTGCGCCGCGAAGAGTTGCCCGACGTGGTTCCCGTCGGCCTCCAGTACGAGGCCATGACGCGGTACGTTCGCGCCATGGAGGACCCGTCGCGCCCCTGGCTGACGGCTCGCTGGCGCGGAGCAAGTGAAATGCATATCGAGGGGAAAGTCCCCGACGGTATGCTGGCGTGGGTTCAGGTCTCCCACGATCCCGGCTGGACGGCGTCGCAGGACGGTGTCGCCGCAGCGGTTGAGCGCGACATTACGGGATTCCTGCTGATCCGTGCGAGGCCGGCGGAACAGACCCGCATCGTCCTTCGATTCCGCGCCACCGCGGAGACGCGCTGGTTCGGGCTCCTCAGCGCGCTCTCCTGGATCGGAGCGATCGTGGTCGCCGCACGCGAGTGGCGCCGGGAGCGCCGCCGATGATCTGGCGAATCCTGCGGCGCCTGGGGCGCGCGGTCGCGCTTCTCCACAGGGAGAACGGCTTCGCGATCGGCAAGGGCGCGGCGTTTTCGGCGCTGCTGGCGCTGTTTCCGGTCATTACCACGCTCGCGAGCATTCTCGTCCGCGTCCGCGCCGATTCGGTCACCGACACGCTCTCGCGGATGATGTTGCGCGTCGTGCCACCCGGCTCCGAGGGCTTGGTTCTCTACGCCTTCGCCGAGCGCGGCGAGCGCCCGCCGCTCATGCTCTATCTGGCCGCCGTGGCGACGATGTGGGGCGCCTCCGGCGTGATGTTGAGCCTGATGGAAGGATTTAATCGAATTTATGGAGTCGCGGGGCGGCCGTTCTTCCGCCAGCGGGCCATGGCGGCGGTGCTGGTCGTGGCCGGCATCGTCCCCGTCGTGAGCGCGACCGCCCTGATCCTGTTCGGCTGGCGAACTGAGAGACTCCTGGTGCGGACCCTCGGATTCGCCGCCCCGGGCGTGGGGCGCGCCACTCGTTACGGCGCGGCAGTGGCGTGCATCCTGCTGGTGACGTGCCTGCTCTACGGCCTGGGCCCGAACCGGCGGCAGCGGCTCGGCAATGTCTGGCGGGGCGCGCTGGTGGCGATGTCGCTGTGGCTGGCGTCGACGATCGCCTTCGGCTGGTACGTGCGGAATATCGCCCACTACAATGTGCTCTACGGCAGCATCGGCGCGGTGGTGGCGCTGGTCGTTTGGATGTACGTTCTCAGCGTGATCGCGCTCTACGGCTGCGCCTTCAACGCCGTCTGGGAACAGTCGCGGGTGCGAGGGAAGTCATCGTGACGGCCTCCCGCCCAGATCGACGACACCAACTGTGCATTCCACGCCTTTCACTTCGATTTCCGCCGGATTCCCGAAGTACCTTTCTGCCGGCACGGCGTCGGCGGATCGTCCTTTTCGCGCCGAGATGCGGTATTTGCCCGGCGGGAGCTTGGTGAACGTAGCCTCGCCGTTTACGTCGCTGGCGGCGCGAAACTCGCCAGCCGATCCGGCGATCGTGACTTCCGTGAAGGCGAGTCGTTCTCCGTTACTCATCGTCCGCACAATGAGCGAGGTTGCCGCAACACCATTCTTTTGACCGCGCAGGTACCGGACATACGGGGCGCCTAACCCAGTAGCTTCCCACGCAACTCCGCAGACCTTCAATGCGAAGGCACCCGCCGGAGCGCGACGGACGTCCATCAAGTAGCTCTCGCCTACCCGTAGCCAGGCGCCCGTAATCACAAGCTTCCCTTCCTTGACGTCCTTGGGCAATCCGGAAAAGGTCTCAACAACCTTGACGTCGACTACGCTGGTATCGCGCGGCCGCGTCTGGTCGGCCATTCGACGATACCCGGTAACCTCCGCAAGAATCAGGATGCTACCGGGCCGGAGAATCCCGCACGGCGGCGGGTATTCGCAGGTTGTCGCCTGCACTGGCTCTGAGATCGCGAGTAGACCCGCGAGCGCAAGACGCCACTGGGCTCTCACGCCCGCCATCATACCAAGTCGTCTATCGCGGGTTTGACGCGACTATACTGATCTGATGCCCTTTCGCTTCGCGCTCGATCACCCGCCGCGCGGCGACCAGAAGCAGGCGATCGCGCAGCTCACGCGCGGACTCGCCGCCGGCGACCGTCACCAGGTGTTGCTGGGCGTCACCGGATCGGGCAAGACCTACACGATGGCGCGCGTCATCGAGTCCTCCGGCCGCCCGGCGCTGGTGCTCGCGCATAACAAGACGCTCGCCGCCCAGCTCTTCCACGAATTTCGGACGTTTTTCCCCTCCAATGCGGTGGAGTATTTTGTCAGCTATTACGATTACTACCAGCCGGAAGCCTATCTGCCTTCCACCGACACCTACATCGAGAAGGAAGCCACCATCAACGACGAGCTCGACAAGCTGCGCCTTTCCGCCACGCGGTCGCTGTTCGAGCGGCGCGACTGCGTGATCGTCGCCAGCGTCAGTTGCATTTACGGCCTGGGATCGCCGGAAGCCTACTACGGCATGCTGCTGATGCTCGAAAAAGGCCAGAAGATATCCCGCGAACAGATCCTCTCCCGGCTCGTCGAGATTCTCTACGAGCGGGGCGACGCCGATTTCAAGCGCGGAACGTTCCGCGTCCGCGGCGATGTGATCGAGGTGTTTCCCACTTACGACGACTACGCCTTTCGCATCGAGCTGTGGGGCGACGAGATCGACTCACTCAGCCAGTTCGACCCGCTGCTCGGGCAGGTTCGTCAGACCTACGTGCGCCTGCCGATTTATCCAAAGACGCACTATGTCATGAGTGCCGAGACACGCGAGCAGGCGCTGGCAAGCATCGAGACGGAGCTCGATTGGTGGCTCCCCGAGCTCGGCAAGCAAGGCAAGCAGCTCGAGTCGCAGCGCCTGGAGCAGCGGACTCGTTTCGACCTCGAAATGATCCGCGAGATCGGCTATTGTCACGGAATCGAGAATTATTCCCGGCATTTCAGCGGGCGCCTGCCCGGACAGGCGCCGCCGACTCTGCTCGACTACCTGCCGCACGACGCCCTCGTCTTTATCGACGAGAGCCACCAGAGCGTTCCGCAGCTTCAGGGCATGTACCACGGCGATCGCTCGCGAAAGGAGGTGCTGGTCGGCCATGGCTTCCGCCTGCCGAGCGCGCTCGACAACCGGCCGCTCACGTTCGAGGAGTTCGAGAACCGCGTTCATCAGGCCATCTACGTCTCAGCGACCCCCGGACCCTACGAGCTGACCAAGAGCGCCGGTGTCTACGTCGAGCAGATCATCCGCCCCACGGGGCTGCTCGACCCGGAGGTGGAGGTCCGGCCGGTGCGCGGCCAGGTGGACGATCTGCTCCACGAGATCCGCCGCCGCGTGGAGGCCAACGAGCGTGTGCTCGTCACCACGCTGACCAAGCGTATGTCCGAGGATCTGGCCGAGTATTACTCCGAGACCGGCGTGCGCTGCCGTTACCTGCACTCGGAGGTGTCCACGCTCGACCGCATCCGAATCCTGCGCGATCTTCGCCGCGGCGAGTTCGACGCGCTCATCGGCGTCAACCTGCTGCGCGAAGGGCTCGACCTGCCCGAGGTGTCGCTGGTCGCCATCCTCGACGCCGACAAGGAGGGCTTCCTGCGCTCCACCGGGTCGCTCATTCAGACGATGGGCCGCGCGGCCCGCCATCTCAACGGCCGCGCGATCCTCTACGCCGATCGCATGACCGACAGTATGCGCCGCGCCATCGACGAAACCACCCGGCGGCGCGCCGTGCAGTCGGCATACAACGCCGAGCACGGCATCACGCCGCAGTCCATCATCAAGCCGATCGACATGAGTCTGGTGGCGGTGGCCGAAGCCGACTACGTCACCATCCCGATCGAGGACGATACCGGCTTCGACTCCGCCACTCCCGAGGAGCGGAGCCGCCTGATCGGCGAGCTCGAAGACCGCATGCGCGAGGCCGCCCGGCGCTTCGAGTTCGAACAGGCCGCGCAGCTCCGCGATCGCGTCCGTACTTTAAAAACCAAGGCTGTACATGAGCAAACCCCTTCGACTGGGATTGGTGAGCGAGGGGCCGCTTAGTCCCCGGGCGTTGTTCCGGACGCCGGCAGTTCAGGCGGGACTGGGACCGGTGCGCGCGCGCTCGCTGCGCATCGCCAGCCGGTTGGTGAACACGCTCGGCGCCGGGCGGGCTTCGCAGGCGTGGGACGATTTCGAGGCGTGCCGATTGGTGCTGATCTCGGCTCCGCCCGCCGAGATGCCGCGCGTCATCCGCGCTCTCGCGGCGGCGCCGTTGAATTGGGAGGGTCGCACCGTCGTCGCCTGCCAGGATTCGCGCGAGGGCGTTATCGAGCCGCTCGAGCGCAAAGGCGCCGCCCGCGGGTCGATCGTCTGCATCGAGGGCGTCGATCCGCCCCGCTATATCGTCGAGGGAACCCCGGCAGCACAGCGCGACCTGCGGGCGCTGTTTTCCGGGAATCGGCGCAGCGTGATCCGGGTCCAGCCCGGAATGCAGGCGGTGGTCGCCGCAGCGAGGATCTTCGCGGTGGACCTGGTGGTGCCGCTGCTCGACGCAGCGGCCGGGTGCCTTCGGACCGCGGGAATCGAACGCAAGGTCAGCGTCGACCTGGTGGAGCAGATGGTACGCCTGTCGCTGCGGCGATACGGCAAGGCGGGACTGCGCGCCTGGCGCGGAGGCGCCTTGAACGCACACGGGGACGCGTTGCTGCGCGCGAGTCCCCGGACTGCCGAGCTGCTCTCTTCCGCGGCGGCGGCGGCGACCGAGTTTCTGGCGACGTCCCGGCTGCGGCCGCGATAGTGCCTGCGCGGCGCTATCCGGCAGGCTTCGGCGCCGGAGGCGGCAGATCGCGCGCCACGACCTGCGAGTCGAACCCCGCCTGCCGATGCGATCCGTCGCAAAACGGTTTGTTCTGGGAGTGCCCGCAACGGCACAGAGATATCACGGTGCGCCCGGCAAGGCCGAACTCGCCGCCTTGCGGATCGTGAATCGAGAAGTCGCCTTCCAGGCGAATCGGACCGTTGTTGTTCACGGTGACTTTGGTCGCGGCCATGAATCCGATGGTAGCAGACACGCGCCGGCGCGCTCGAAACCGCCCGTTATAATGAGAGAACGCGATGCGCTCACTCGCCGCTCTACTCCTGGCCGCGGCCGCTTACGCCGATCCCGTCAAGCCGGAGTGGATTCTGCTGACGCGCATCCGTGTTGTCATGGCGGAGAATCTCCAGCGGCTGCCCAACTACACCTGCCTCCAGACCATCGAGCGCTCGCGGCGGCCCGCGCCTTCGCGGAAGTTTCAGTTGGTAGACACACTGCGGCTGGAGGTGGCGCTGGTCGGTGGCAAGGAGCTGTTCTCGTGGCCGGGCGCCGGACGCTTCGAGGATCGCGACCTGCGCGATTTCGTCGCCGGGACCTCGGGCAACGGCAGCTTCGGATTGCACGCCCGCAGCGTGTTCCTCTCCAACGCGCCGCAATTCACCTATGTCGGCGAGCGCGACCGCGACGGGCGCAAGACGGTGCGCTTCGACTACGAGGTCGCGCAGATGGTCAGCGGCTTCCAACTTCGGGTGAGCGACCGCTCCGCGATCGTCGGCTACCGGGGTTCGTTCTGGGCCGACGCCGCCACGCTCGACCTGGTGCGACTGGAAGTGCACGCCGTCGACATACCGCCGCACCTCGGCCTGAAGGAGGCCGGCGACGCGATGGAGTACGCGCGTGTCCGCATCGGCGAGGGCGAGTTCCTGCTGCCGGACTCCTCCGAATTGACGATGGTCGAGCTGGAGGGCGGCGAGAACGTCAACCGGACGCGATTCAGCGCCTGCCGCCAGTACGCCGGCGAGTCGGTGATTCGCTTCGACGAAGCGCCGGAGACGACGCCGCCATCGCTGGACCCGGCGCCGGCCCCGCCCATCGAACTGTCCGCCGGCGTGGATCTTGATGCCGAGCTGGAGGCGCCGTTGCCGTTCGAGAAAGCAGCCCTCGGAGACGCGGTGGTCGCGCGACTGCGCTTGGACGCCAAGCGCCGCGGAGAGGTTCTGCTCCGCAAAGGTGCGCGGCTGCACGGCCGCATCGTCCGGCTGGAGCGCTGGCGCGGCGAGTACTACGTGCTCGGCATTCGCATGGAATCGATCGAGAGCGCCCAGCGGCGGGGCGCGCTCCACGCCGAGCTGCTCGACGTGGGGTCGCTCGTGCTGGCGGCGGGAGCGACGCGGCGGATGGCGCCGGCGGTGATTTCGATGGGGGAGACCGCCGAGCCCGGGGTCGGATTCGTCCGGGTCAGCACCCGCCACGGCGGGCTGCCGAAGGGCTTTCAGATGGCGTGGAGAACCCGGGACCCCACGCCTTCGAATAAATCGGGAAACGGGGATAAACAGTGATTCGATTTGAACTCGAGAGCGACCGCGCTCTCTTCGAACAGGCGATGGAGTTCGCACAGGGGCAAGTCCGCAAGGTCGTCGAACGCCATCCCGACTTCTATCCGATGTACACGCAAGGCGGAAAGTGGAAGCACGAAGGCCCGGTATGGACGCACTGGTGCGACGGCTTCCTGCCCGGCATGATGTGGATCTTTCACCGCTATACGGGCGGCGGCCCGCAGGCCGACTGGTGGTTCGACCAGGCCGTCCGTTACACCAAGCCGCTCGAGCCGCGCCAGTTCGACCGCGAGGTACACGACCTGGGCTTCATCTTCCTCAGCACGTATTACCGCTGGCACCGGATCGCCAAGGACCCGGCGCTGGAGGCCGTGCTCATCCAGGCTGGAAAGACGCTGGCGATGCGCTTCCAGGAGAAGGGCCAGTACCTGCGCTCCTTCGTCGCCGAGAACTCGCTGTTCATCGACATCATGATGAACGTCGGCATTATTTTCTATGCCGCGCGCGAGACCGGCGACCGCCATTTGCGCGAGGTGGCGCTGCGCCACTCGCTGACGACGCGCCGCGTGCTGGTGCGCGGCGACGGCTCCACCGCGCACGAAGGTATCTTCGACCAGGATTCCGGCGAGTTCCTGCGCCAGGCGACGCACCAGGGCTATCGCGCCGATTCCTGCTGGTCGCGCGGGCTAACCTGGGCGCTCTACGGCTTCGGGACCTGCTACGAGTACAGCCGCGACCCGCACTTCCTCAAGACCGCCGAAGCATGCGCTGACTACTACATCACCCACACGCCCCCCGACGGGGTGCCGCCCTGGGATTTCAACGCGCCCGCCGATCTGCGCAAGCAGCCCGATACCTCCGCCGCCGCCATCGCCGCCGCCGGCCTGCTGCGCCTCGGACGCCTGCTGGCCGATCCAGTGAAGGGACACCTGTACTGGAGCAGCGCCATCCGCATCCTGCGCACGCTGTGCCAGAAACATCTCGGCAAGGACGAGCCCGGATGGGAAGGCGTGCTGCGCGGCGGCGTCTATCACATGCACAAGGACCTGGGCGTGAACGAGAGCGTCATGTGGGGCGAGTACTTCTTCGTCGAGGCGCTCGAACACGCCTTGCGGCAGTTGTAGAATGCCCCGCTTCGCGGTGGGCGTCGAGTTCGGCGAGCGCGCCGCGCGCGTGGCGATCGTGCGCGAGGACGGCGACGAGGCCGCAGCCGTCGAAGTCGTTTACCCCAGAGGCGTGCTGGACCGCGAACTTCCCGATCACACGCCGCTCGGCCGCGACTGGTCGTTGCAAGACCCGCGCGACTATCTTCGGGTCCTGGGAGAAGGCTTGCCGAAGGCGCTCGCCGAGGCGGCGGCGCGGCCGGCCGATGTCGCCGGTGTGGGCGTCGCCTTCGCGGCGTCGACGCTGGTGCCCGCGCTCGCCGACGGCACGCCGCTGTGCGTGCTCCCGCGCTTCGCCGGCGAGCCGCACGCCTGGGTGAAGACCGCTCGCCACCGCGCGCCCGATCGTCAGGCGCTGCGCGTATCGGCGGCGCTCGATCCCGCCGAATACCCCGGCGTTACCGGAGATTCCAGATGGTTTCTCCCGAAAGCCGCGCAGATTGCCGAGGAAGCGCCCGCGGTGTTCCAGGCCGCCGAGCGGCTCGTCGAGGCCGGCGACTGGGTCGTATGGCAACTCACAGGAGGCGAGACCCGGTCGCAGTCGCTGGCCGGTTTCCGGTCGTTCTGGAGAGACGGCCGCGCGCTGCCCGCCGCCGACCTCTGCCCTGCCTCCAAACGCGGCGGTCGCTATCTCCCCGCCGGCGCCTTCGCGGGGCAGGTCACCGGACCCATGGCCGGGATGACCGGCTTGCGACCCGGCCTCCCGGTCGCCGCCGCCACGCTCACGCCTCATGCCGCCGTCGCCGGCTGCGGCGTGGCTGAGCCCGGCACGATGACCATGGCCTTTGACGGCGCGTTGCACCCCCTCGTGCTCGGCGCGGGGCCGAAGCGTGTGGCCGGCTGCACCGCCGTCGAGAACGGACTCGTCCCCGGATGCTGGGCCTACGAGGCTCGCCCGCTGGAGGCACACGACCGGTCCGCGTGGCTCTCCGAATCGCCGGCCGCGATGCGTCCCGGCCAGTGCGGCCTGCTGGTGGTGGACCGCGACGGCCGGCTCATCATCGCCGGACTGACGCCGGAGACCAAGCCCGCCGCTATCGCCCGCGCGCTGGTCGAGTCGCGAGCCTTCGCCGTGCGCAACCTGATCGACGCCTTCGAGCGCGAGGCGATCTCCGCCGGCCATCCCATCGCCTGCGGCGACGCCGGTCCCGAGCTGTTGCAGGCGATCGCCGACGCCACGGGCAGGGAAGTGCGCCGGCCAAAGACGACCCACGCCTGCGCCTTGGGCGCGGCGATTCATGGCGCCGTCGCCGGCGGCCTCTACGCGGATCTCGCGGAGGCCTCGCGCCGCATGGGCTCGCCCGCCGCGGTCGTCTACCGGCCCGACCCCTCGCTGCGAGAGGCCTTCGATCGGCTCTACGACCTCTACCTGGGAATGCGCAGCTACTTCACCGGCGGCGGTGCCGAAGTGCTGGATCGGCTGACGCGTCTTCGCGGCGAGGTGTGATCGGCGGCGTGGCGGAGGCCACGCTCGCTGGTCCGAAAAACGCAATATGTTACAGAGCCGCGACCGTGAGGGAGCGGATTGTCAGGGGCGGCGCCGTCAGGGCGGCGCGACCAGGCTACTCCACCTTCTCGGCGATCGACTTGGCCTGCAGGAACTGGAGCAGGTAATCGGGTCCGCCCGCCTTGGAATCCGTGCCCGACATGTTGAATCCTCCGAACGGATGAGCGCCCACCATCGCTCCCGTGCACTTGCGATTGATGTAGAGGTTGCCGACGAAGAAGCGCTCCCGGGCCGCCTCGATCTTCGCCGCATTGTTCGTGTAAACCGCGCCCGTCAGTCCGTACTCGGAATCGTTCGCCATGGCGAGGGCGTGCTCGAAATCGCGAGCCTTCGTCACTGCCAGCACGGGGCCGAAGATCTCCTCGCGGAAGATCACCGCCGTAGGCGCTACGTCGGCGATGACCGTCGGCTGAATGAAGTACCCTTCGCCCGGCGCCGCGCCGCCGCCGGCGACGAGCCGTCCTTCCTTCCTGCCCGCCTCGATGTAGTCGGCGATGGTCTGGCGGGCGCCCGCGCTGATTACCGGCCCCATGTAGTTGGCCGGGTCCTCGGCCGGACCCACGCGCAGCGCCTCGGCCCGCGTCTTGATTCGCGCGACGAACTCGTCGTACACCTTCTCGTCGACGATCGCCCGCGAACAGGCCGAGCACTTCTGCCCCTGGTAGCCGAAGGCCGAGACCAGCACCCCGTCCACCGCGCGATCCAGATCCGTCTCGGCGTCGACGATAATGGCGTCCTTGCCGCCCATCTCGGCGATCACGCGCTTGATCCAGATCTGCCCGCGCCGCGGTTTGGCCGCCAGCTCGTTGATCCGCAGCCCGACGTCGCGCGAGCCCGTGAAGGCGATGAAGCGCGTCCTGGGATGCTCCACCAGCGTGTCGCCCACGGTCCCGCCGCTGCCGGTGAGAAACGCGAAGCTCGTTTCCGGGAATCCCGCTTCGAGCAGCACCTCGACGAACTTCGCGGCGATCGTCGGCGTCTCGCTCGAAGGTTTGATGACCGCGGTGTTGCCCGTGACCAGCGCCGCCGTCGCCATCCCCACCAGGATCGCCAGCGGAAAATTCCACGGCGGAATCACGATGCCCACGCCCAGCGGCAGATACCGCAAATGGTCGCGCTCGCCCGGCATTTGGACCAGCGGTTCGGGTTCGTCGAGCCGGAGCATCTGGCGCGCGTAGTAGTCGCAGAAGTCGATCGCTTCCGATACGTCGGCCTCGGCCTCTGCCCACGACTTGCCGGCTTCGAGCACCAGCCAGGCGTCGAACTCCAGCTTGCGCCGGCGCAGGATCTCGGCGGCGCGGAACAGGTGGCCGGCGCGGCGCGAGGCCGGCGTCCGGCTCCAGGCGGTGAAACCCGCGTAGGCCGATTCCACCGCCTCGGCGGCCATTTCCGCCGTACCCTTCTGGTGGAAGCCGATGACTTCGTCGGGCTTCGACGGATTGATCGAAGCGAACTGCGATGCGGCCTTCCGCGGCCTCCCGCCGACCCACAGCTCGTACTCGCGTCCGAGCGCGCGGCGAACTTCCGCCAGCGCTTTTTCCATCGCCTCGCGGTTCTCTGCGGCGGAGAAATCGCGGTACGGCTCGTTATGGAAGGGTGGGAGTTCCCGCACTAACTCTGGACCAGTTTGCGGCCTCGCTCGAACATGTCGGCGGCGTCATCGGCGATTTTGCGGCCCTTGTCGTAGAGGTCGCGGCCCTTATCCAGAAGGTCGCGCCCGCCGGCCGCCAGCGCCTCGCGGCCCTCTTCGGTCTTGCGGCGGATCTTGCGCCGCGTCTCTTCCCCCGATTGAGGAGCGTAGAGAAGCGCGATCGTCGCCCCGATCGCCACTCCCGCCACAAACCACACCACTTTCGAACTGTTGTCCTGCGCCATTCGCTGCTCCTTCGAATAACATTGTATCCCACGGCCACCGAACCGCGGCCACACGGGGCGGATTCCCCCCGCACGCGCTATCGTTAGAGTATGGAAGACCCCATGCCTCCCGATGCGTCGCACGACATGGACCTCGAGACCGTCTTCCGCGCCTTCGGCACGACCGCCGAGATGGAGGCCATCGCGATCCGCAGCGTTTTGGAGGCCAACGGCATCCCCTCGGTGCTGATGGGCGCGCCGCAGTATCCCGTGCTGCCCTTCCACGTGAAGGTTCCGAAGTCCGCCGCCGACCTCGCCCGTCAGGTCATCGCCGACGCCCGCGCCGCCGGCCCCGAAGCCGCCGAACAGGCGGAACGTGAATTGGAAGCGGCCCAGGGTCTAACCGACGAGAAAGCCTGAACTACGCTCCTGACGTTGCGGCGGCCGCGCGGCGCCTCCAGGCCCCGCCTAATACCGGACCCGCCTGAGGTACTCCAACGTCCGAGGAATCTGCGCGACCGCCTCCGGATGTTCCTCCTCGACGAAGTAGTGCCGCACCCCGTGCCGCTCGGCCGCCCGCAGCACCGGCGGCCAGTCGATCTCTCCCTCGCCCAGCGGCACGCTGGCCTCTTCGCGGACGTTGCCCGGCTCGCCGGTCCGCGGCTCGCCCTTGCGCATGTCCTTCAAGTGCATGAGCGGGAATCGGCCCGGGTACCTGTCGAGCAGCTTCACCGGATCCTGGTTTCCGAACACGATCCAGAACACGTCCATCTCGAAGGCGGCGTGCTTCGAGTCGATGCGCCTGGCCATCGTGTCGAACAGCGTCCCGTCTGGTCCCGGCCCGAACTCGAAGCCGTGCGGGTGATAGCAATACCGCAGCCCCGCCCGCGCCAGCGTCTCACCCCAGCGATTGAAATTCTCCGTCGCCCGTTCGACCACTTCCATCGTGAACGGCCGCCGGTTCGGGATGTTGGTCGTCACCACGTAGCGCGCCCCCAGAGCGTGTGCCTTCTCGGCGGCCTCATCGACCGACTTCGCCAGCGCCGGCCACTCCGCGATCGTCGAGACGACTTTCAGTCCGTGGCCGTCGAGCCGCTTCCGGAACTCAGCCGCCGTGAGGCCGAAGGTCGCGCCACCTTCGAGATCCTCGAATCCCCAGCGGCGGATGGTCGCCAGCGTGGCGTCGAGGTCCTTGGCGGCTTCACGCCGGACGCTGTACATCTGGAGTCCCAGTCGCCCCGCGAAGCCGCGCCGCTGCGCCGCGAGCGGCAAGGCGCCGGCGGCGCCGGAGAGGAATGCACGCCGGGTCCACATCATGATGTCATCTCACGATAACATGATGGTATGGAGCGCACTCAGATTCAGATCACTTCGCAACAACGGTCGGCGCTGCGGCGGCTTTCGACGGAGACGGGACGGTCGTTGGCGGAGTTGATTCGAGAAAGCCTGGACGAGTATCTTTCGGCGCGCGCGTCGTCCGGTCCGACCCGTCTTCGCGAGCGAGCCCTAAACGCAGCGGGAAGATACGCCTCGGGCGACTCGACCGGTAGCCGCGACCACGATCGTCATCTCGCCGAGTCCTTCCGGCGATGACCGTGTTTGTCGACACCTCGGCGCTCTACGCGGTCCTCGATCGCAGTGACGCGAACCACCTCGCCGCCCGGCGCCTCTGGCAGCGCTTGTTGCCGGAAGGCTCGATCTTGGTCACGACCAACTATGTCGTACTGGAAACGAGCGCCCTAGTGCAAAGCCGGCTCGGGGTGGCCGCCTTGCGGACCCTCCACGAAGACGTTGTTCCGGCCCTGGCGGTGGAGTTTATCGACGAGCGTCGGCACAAGGAGGGCGTCTCCGCGGTTCTGTCGTCCGCGCGGCGGAAATTGAGCCTGGTCGACTGCGTAAGCTTCGCCGTGATGCGCGAGGCCGGCCTGCGCGAGGTTTTCTGCTTCGACCGGCACTTCGCCGAGCAGGGTTTCGCGTGTCGTCCCTGATTCCGCCCGCGAAATCGCTGTTACGATATTAGTCGTCATGCGACCCATCGCACTTCTCGCCTTCGTGCCCATCCTCCTTGCCGCCCCCTCGCGCCTCGCCCCCGCCGACGTCTTCCAGCTGGAGCTGGCCGCCGACCCCCAGATCTCCCCCGACGGCCGGCGCGTCGTCTACGTCCGCCAGTTCGCCGACGTCATGACCGACCGCAACTACTCCAACCTATGGATCGTGGACTTCGACGGCTCCAATCACCGCCCGCTCACTACCGGCAATTTCTCCGACACCTCGCCGCGCTGGTCGCCCGACGGCGCGCGACTGGCGTACCTCTCCGATCGCGACGGCTCCTCGCAAGTCCACGTCCGCTGGATGGACACCGGCCAATCCGCCCGCGTCACCAATATGCAGCAGGCGCCCTCCGGCATCGCCTGGTCGCCCGACGGAAAGTGGATCTCGCTGGTCGCCCTCGTTCCAAGGGCCGCGCCCAAGATCGCCGACGTGATGGCCGCGCCGCCCGGCGCCCGCTGGGCCGATCCGCCCGTCATCATCAACGCCCCGATCTACCGCTTCGACCAGGCCGGATACCTCAAAGACGGATTCCATCATCTGTTCGTCGTCCCCTCCGAGGGCGGCACGCCGCGACAGATCTCCAGCGGCGACTTCCAGCACGGCGGCCCCGGCCTCCGCGGCGGAGGCGACGCGGTGTGGTCGCCCGACGGCAAGTCGCTTCTCGTCTCCGTCAACCGCCGACCCCCGCGCGATTTGGAGCCGCTCGACACCGAAATCTACGAGTACGCCGTCGCCGACGGCGCCATGAAGCAGCTCACGCGCCGCCATGGGCCGGACTCCGCGCCCGTCGTCAGCCCGGACGGCAAGCTCATCGCCTACCTTGGATTCGACGATCGCTACCAGGGCTACCAGGTCACCCGCCTCCACGTGATGAATCGCGACGGCTCCGGAGCGCGCGTCGTCTCCAAGCTCGATCGCGATATCGCCGCCCCGCGCTGGAGCGCCGACAGCCGCGGCCTCTTCGCGATGTACGACGAGCAGGGCAACACCAGGCTCGCCATGCACTCGCTCGACGGCACGGTGCGTAACCTCACCGGCGACATCGGCGGCCGCTCGGCCGGCGGCGGCGGGAGCTACTCGGTCGCCCGAACCGGTGCCTTCGCCATTAGCTATTCGCGGCCGACGCTGCCCTCCGACGTCGGCGTCGGCACGCTCGACAACCCCAAGGTGCGAGTCATAACCGGCGTCAACGACGATCTGCTGGCCGCGCGCCGACTGGGCGAGGTCGAGGAGATCTGGTACGAGTCTTCTCTCGACAAGCGCAAGATTCACGGCTGGATCATCAAGCCGCCGGACTTCGACAGCTCGAAGAAGTACCCCCTGGTGCTCGAAATCCACGGTGGCCCCTTCGCCAACTACGGCGACCGCTTCGACATGGAGAAGCAGGTCTGGGCCGCGAAGGATTACGTCGTGCTGTACACGAATCCGCGCGGTTCGACCAGCTATGGACAGGAGTTCGGCAACCTCATCCACCACAAGTATCCCGGCGACGATTTCTACGACCTCAACTCGGGCGTTGACGCCGTCCTCGCCAGGGGTTACATCGATCCCCAGCGCCTCTACGTCACCGGCGGCTCCGGCGGCGGAGTCCTCACCTGCTGGATCATCGGGCGCACGCCGCGCTTTCGCGCTGCCGCGACGATTTATCCGGTGATCAACTGGTACAGCTTCGTGCTGACCGCCGACATTTCCGCCTTTGTCGCGCGATACTGGTTTCCGGGAATGCCCTGGGACCACGTCGACCACTACGAGAAGCGCTCGCTGCTCAGCGTCGTTAAGAACGTCAAGACGCCGACGCTCGTCATGACCGGCGAGGAGGATTATCGCACGCCGATCTCGGAATCCGAGCAGTATTACCAGGCGCTTCAGTTGCTCGGCGTCGACACGGCGCTCGTGCGCGTGCCCGGTGAGCCGCACGGCATTCGCCGCCGCCCCAGCCACTGGATGGCGAAAATGGCGCACGTGACCGCCTGGTTCGAAAAGTACAAGTGATGAAGCGAGTCGCCGTCACCTACCGCAACCCGCGTAAGGCGATTCCTTACGAGGCCGCCCTTCGCGCCGTCGGCCTGGAGCCTGTGGCGGTGACTCCCGAATCGCCCCGCGGACTTGACGGACTGGACGGCCTCGTTGTAACCGGCGGCACGGACCTCGACCCCGCGCTCTATGGCCAGCCGCGCCATCCCGAGGCCGAGGAACCCGACCGCGAGCGCGACGAACTGGAAGCCCGCCTCATGCGCGAAGCGCTCGATCGCGATCTGCCTTTCCTCGGCATCTGCCGCGGCTGTCAGCTTCTCAACGTGATCCATGGAGGCACGCTCCATCAACACCTGACCGGCGTCGCCATGCACCGCGTCAATCCTCCCGAGCCGCAGCAGTACATTCCGGTGCACGAAATCTCCGTCGAGCCCGATTCGCAGCTCGGCGCCGCCATCGGCGCGGCCGCGCACGCGGTCAACTCGCGCCATCACCAGGCTGCCGACCGGCTCGGCCGCGGCCTGCGCGTCTCGGCGCGCGCCCCCGACGGCGTCGTCGAAGGCCTGGAGGTTCCCGGCAAGCGCTTCGCCGTCGCCGTGCAATGGCATCCCGAGGATAGCGTCGCCGCCGCCGAGGACGAGCTCAATCGCCGGCTGTTCGAAGCGTTCGCCAGCGCGGTGAACGCGCGTTGAGTGCGGCCGTCGTCTCGCTCGCCGCTCTCGTCGCGACCATCCTCATCAGTTGCTTCACGCCGCTCAACGCCGGCTTTGTCGCTCTCGCGCTTGCATTCCTCATCGGGCGTTACCTGGGCGGCCTTCCGATCCCCGCGATCGTCGCCGCGTTCCCCAGCGGACTGTTCCTGACGCTCGTCTCCGTCACACTCCTTTTCTCGCTCAGCTCCGTCAACGGCACGCTCGAACACGTCGCCCGCCGGTCGGTCCGCCTCGCGCGCGGCAACCGCGGCCTGATTCCGATCGTCTTCTTCTTCCTCGCCGTGACGCTGTCCGCCTCGGGCGCCGGCGGAATCGCCGCCGTCGCGCTGCTGGCCCCGATCGCCATGAGCGTCGCCGCCGAAACCGGCATCGGCGGGTTCCTGATGGCGCTCATGCTCGCCAACGGCGGCAACGCCGGCACCTTCTCGCCGATCGCCATGACCGGCGTCATCGCCCGCGACCTCATGTCGCGCATTGGACTCGCCGGCTTCGAGTGGTCGAACTTCTTCAACACGCTCCTTGCCCAGAGCCTGGTGGCCTTCGCAGGCTATTTCCTCCTCGGCGGTTGGCGACTGTTCCGCGACCGCTCCGCCGCGGCCGTCACTCTCCCGCCCGTCGAGCCGCTCGCCGGCGCACATAAAGCGACTCTCGCGATAATCGCCGCCGTGCTGCTCGCCGTCTTCGCCCTTCGCGCCGACCTTGCCATGGCCGCCTTCGCCGGCGCCGTCGCCATCGCCGCGCTGCGCCTGGCCGATGAGGACCGTGCCGTCCGCGCCATGCCCTGGAACGTCATCCTCATGGTCTCCGGATTCACCGTGCTCATCGGCGTGCTGGAAAAGACGGGAGGCATGGACCTGTTCACCGGCCTGCTGGCGCGCCTTTCCGGACCGACCTACATCGTCGGCGCGATGGCGATGGTGGCCGGAATCGTCTCGGTCTACAGCAGTTCTTCGGGCGTCGTGCTGCCCGCGTTTCTATCGGCGATCCCAGGAATCGTCTCGCGGCTGGGCGGCGGCGATCCGCTCGCCATCGCCTACGCCATTAACGTCGGCGCGCACCTGGTCGACGTGTCGCCGCTCTCGACCAACGGTGCTCTCTGCCTCGCTTGCGCGCCGCCCGGTGAGGATCGCCGGCTGCTGTTCCGTCGCATGATCGCCTGGGGCTGGTCGATGACCGTCGTCGGCGCTATCGTCTGTCAACTGCTCTTCGGCTGAACGCGGCGCTTGAACCACAACCCCGACCAGGTCGCGTCCACCGCGCACACCTTGCAGTCGACGATCCCGAGCGGCAGCGCCACCTCGCGCAGCGTGTTCTCCGTGATGTCGCTCTCGACTCCCGAAGTCTTCTTCGGCCAGATGAACCACGCGCCCAGCTTGTCCATCAGCGGCAGGATCCTCCCGATGCGGGCTTCTAGCTCGCTCCGCCGCGTCATGAACCACAGGATGAGGTGGGGAGCGCCTGCCAATCCTCGCCGCAGTTCGGCGCCTTCGGGCAGCGCGCCCAGCGTATCCTCGAAGCCCTCCGGCGCGTTCACCATCGCGACTGTCACGCCCTCCTTGATGCCGAGCTTCTTCGGCAGCGGCGTGCCCGAGTATCCCGCGAGTGCGGACGACGCCTTCACCGGATTCGCCGGCGGATTCGCGATCGCCCTCTTCAACGCCGGGCCGATCTTCGCCCACGTCGTGTACACCGCGTCGGGAAGCTGCTCCCGAATGCGAGCTACCTTCTCTGGCGCCCCGTCGACGAAGACCAGCGGAACCGCGCGCGTCGACTTGGCCGTTCGCAGCGACATCGCTACATCGCGCCCGTGCGAAGGCAGGCGTCCCAGGTCGATCACGAATGCCTGGGGCTGCTGCTGGATCATTCCCCGCAGTCCCGCGGGCGTCATCTCCCCAGGCGCGGCCGTGTAGCCCGCTTCCTTCAGGCGCTTCGCCCTCTCCGTCCACTCGATCCGATTCCAATGAACCAGGACCACCCTCTTCGCTGTTTTTTCTGAGTTCATTGTGTTCATCTGCGGCTAAGAAAAAAGTTTTCGCCCCCATTTCGCCCGCACCTGTGTTATTCTAATAAAACTGTGAAACTTCTCTGACCTCCTGACGCGCTTCGCCGCCCCCCTCCTTTGGGCGGTTTCTTTTCCGGGAGGAGTCCACTGAATGCAGCCCACGAGTGCTGTCCCTGTCGCTGAGTCTCGATCCGTCTGGCAGGACGTTCGCGAAGCGGTCTCCGGCTCGCAGCGCGACTACACCGAAGGCTCGCTCGGCCGCGCCATCCTCGTCCTCTCCATCCCGATGATCCTTGAGATGTCGATGGAGTCGCTGTTTGGGCTCGTCGACGTCTTCTTTGTGAGCTGGATCGGATCCGCCGCCGTCGCCACCGTCGGACTCACCGAGTCGCTGTTGACGATCATCTTCGGCGCCGCGCTCGGACTGAGCATGGCGGCCACGGCGATGGTCGCGCGCCGCGTCGGCGAGAAGGACCGGGAGGCCGCCTCGGTCGCCACCGTCCAGGCCATCGTACTCGGACTGATTCTCTCCGTCGCCGCGGGCCTGGTGGGCGCTTTCGGCGCGAAGCCCCTGCTCCGGCTCATGGGCGCGACCCCCGAGATGATCGCGACCAGCTCCGGCTACACCGCCGTCATCCTCGGCGGATCGGGAACCGTCGTCATGCTGTTCATCGTCAACGGCGTGTTCCGGGGCGCCGGAGCGCCGGTCGTCGCCATGCGCGCGCTGTGGCTCGGAAACATCATCAACATCGTCCTCGACCCGTGCCTCATCATGGGCTACGGTCCGTTCCCGAAACTGGGAATCACCGGCGCGGCCATCGCCACCACCATAGGACGCGGCGTCGCCTGCGTCTATCTGTTCTGGGTTTTGTTCGGAGGGCGCTCGCGGCTCTCCGTACGCCGCGACCAGCTTCGCATCGACCGGCATGTCATCTCGGAAATGATTCGCGTGGCGCTGCCCGGCATGGCGCAGTGGTTCGTCGCCACCGCCAGCTACGTCGGCCTCACGCGCATTCTCTCGACCTTCGGCGAAGTCGTGCTCACCGGCTACACGGTCGCGCTGCGCGTGATCGTCGTCGCCATCCTGCCGGCCTGGGGGATGAGCAACGCGGCTTCGACGCTGGTCGGTCAGAATCTCGGGGCGGGGAAGCCGGATCGCGCCGAGCGTTCGGTGTGGGTCACCGGACTCGCCAACATGATCTTTCTCGGACTGATCTCGGCGTGGTTCATCTTCTGGCCCGAGCCGGTGATCCGCGCCTTCAACTCCGATCCGCGCGTGCTCCCCATCGGCGCCGAGTGCCTGCGCGTGGTCAGCTACGGCTACATCTTCTACGCCTTCGGCATGGTGATGGTGCAGGCCTTCAACGGCGCCGGCGACACCAGGACGCCGACTGTCATCAACCTGTTCTGCTATTGGCTGTTCCAGATTCCGCTCGCCTGGTGGCTGGCGATGAAGGCGGGTTACGGCGCCACCGGCGTATTTCTGGCGATCGCCATCGCCGAGTCGATGCTTGCGGTGGTCGCCATGCTTATCTTTCGCCGGGGCGCCTGGAAGCTCCAGAAGATCTGAAGTCAGGCGTTCGCCATTGTTTTCAACCACGAGCAGTTGAGCAACTGCTCGTCGGCCGTCACGAGTGTGAGGTCGTAGACGATCGCCGTGGCCGCCAGGAAAAGGTCGCCCAGGTCCTGCTGCGGCAAGTGCAGCCGCGCCGTCTCCTCGGCGACCTTGAAGTCGACGGGCGCCTCGCGCACCTGGGTTTGAGCAAACGCCGCGGCGAGCCACTCCGGAAACCGCGGTTTCGCCCGCAGGCGTCCCCGGCTTGCCAGATTGTGCGCCTCCCAAACGGAAATCGGCGAAAGGTAAAGCTCACTCGTGGGTTTCGCCAACTCCCGCCGGACCTCGCTGGATATCTTCTCGGGTCGATCCAGTAACCAGACCCAAACATGCGTGTCCAGCAGGAACTTCACTGTCCCCCGTCCTTCCAGCCCTTAAAGGCGTAGATTGGACCGACGATGTCGCCGTGGATCTCCAGCGTTCCCCGCATGCAGCCAAACCACGACTTGCGCTTGGGCTCCTTCGTCGGCACGATGTCGGCCACCGGCTTCCCCCGGCGCGTCACGCGGATCGGCTTACGCGTGCGGTCGACCTCCTCCAGCACCGCCAGGCAGGTCGCCTTGAACTTGGAAATCGCGATCTCCCTCATGCCCCCACGGTATCACGGGCAATTGACCATGGTCCATTCCACGGCTCCCTACGATCCTGTCGTGAACGGAAGAGGCGGTCTTCGCGATGGCGCGAGTTAACTTTGGCGGCGCAACTTTCCCCGCGCCGCGAGGTTCCTAGGATTGGGCGCCGCGGGAGCAGCCCGCGCTGCGCCGGCGCATCACGACGATGGTCCCTGGGCAAGACTGTCGGGCCGGCCTTGCGGCGGGGTTGCTCCCGGTAGCAGTTTCGGCGCCCACTGGACGCTCAGGGTTCGGAGCGCCCTAGACCTTCTCCGGCTCCGGATGCACCCAGGGCTTCCGGTACGGCCGCCGCAGCAGGCGATTGGCTTCCTCGTCGCCCGTAACGCGACCCTTCGCCGCATCCCACATCAGGGTCCGCCCGCCGAGCTGCATCGAGAGATTCGCGAGAATACACGACGCCGTCGAGATGTGACCCTGCTCGATATCCGCGACCGGCTTCCCTCGCGTCGCGATAGCCGCGAGAAAGTCCTTCATGTGCCCGCGAATCGCCGGTGCGACGTGGCGCTCCAGGCGCTCCTCGGTGCGGTCCTCCGGGTACTGGTCGAGTTCGTACGTCACGTCCTTGTGGATCGTCGCCGCGCCCTTCTCCAGCGGTGTGAAATCGTAGCCCATCACGCTCGCTTTGAGCGTCCCTTTGTCGCCATAGAAGGTCGCACCCCACGGATACTGAGGATCCGGCGCCGCGCCCCAGGAGCGGTGCTGCCAGATCACCTTGAGATCCCCGAAATCGAAGGTCGCCGTCTGCGTGTCGGCGATGTTCGCCTTCGACGCCTTGTCGACCAGGATGCCGCCCGCCGACGACACGCTCCTCGGCCAGCCGAGATCGAGCATCCAGCGCACCATGTCGAGCATGTGGATGCACATATCGCCCATGATCCCGTTGCCGTACTCCATGAACGCGCGCCAGCTCCGCGGGTGCACCAGCGAGTTGTAAGGACGCATTGGCGCGGGCCCGGTCCACATCTCGTAGTCGAGATAATCCGGCGGCGCCGCGTCGGGCGGATTCTGTCGCGCGCGCATGTGGTAGTAGCAGTAAATCTCCACCACTGGGATGCGGCCGAGCTTGCCCTCGCGCAGGAAACGGTCGCGCGCCTCGATCAGGTGCGGCGTGCTGCGCCTCTGCGTGCCCACCTGCACGACGCGTTTGTACTTCCGCGCCGCCGCCAGCATCGCCTGCCCCTCGACGACATCGACGCTGATCGGCTTCTGCACCCAGACGTCGGCGCCCGCCTTCATGGCGTCGATCGCCGGCAGCGCGTGCCAGTGGTCCGGCGTGTCGACGATGACGATGTCGAGGTCCTTCTCCTTGAGCATCTCGCGGTAATCGCCGTAGGTGCGCGGGCGCTTCTTCGACGCCTGGCGCGACGCCGCCATGTCCGCCGCCTGCGCCAGCATGTTGCGATCGACGTCGCACAGCGAGACGATCTCCACCGGCGCCACCTGCACCAGCCGGAAGATATCGGATTTTCCGTACCAACCCGAGCCGATCATGCCGACGCGCTTCGGCTTCTGGTCCTGGAACGCGTAGGCGGGTAACGCCGCGGCGGAGGCTTCAAGAAAGGTGCGCCGATTCATGACGCAAGTATATATCGGTGCGGCTCGCGAATCCTGTCCGCTGCGAGCCGCTCGGCCGGCGGCGTCCCGCATCGGCTTCGGGGCGCGATTCTCACTCCACGCATTCCGGCGCGCCATCGTCAATACTGGTGTGTGCGGGGCGACGTGCGTCCCGCCTCACCGAATGGCCGAGTTCGTCCTCAAGTACGCCGACGCCCGCGGCGAGATCCGCCAGCAGGTCGCCGAGGGAAACTCCGAGGAAGAACTGCGCGACCGTTACTCCCAGCAGGGCTTCCTCATCTATTCCATCAAGCCCCGCGAGCAGGCCTCGCTGTCGGCTCGTCTCGCCCCCAAGCGAAAGAAAATCAACCTCGAAAAGTTCCTCATTTTCAACCAGCAGTTTCTCACCCTCATCCGATCCGGCCTCCCCATCCTCAAGGCCCTCGATCTGCTCGCCGACCGTCTCACCGACCCCAAGCTCGGCGTTCACATCAAGCTCGTCCGCGAGGAGGTTCGCAACGGCGCCCTGCTCTCGGAGGCCTTCGGGCGGCAGCGCGTCTTCCCGCCCATCTATGTCACCTCCGTCATGGCGGGCGAAAAGTCGGGCGCGCTCGCCGAGGTGATCGAGCGGTTCATCCACTACCAGAGGCTGGCGCTGGGTGTGCGCAAGAAGATCCTGGTCTCGCTGATCTACCCGGCCCTGCTGATCGTTCTGGTCATCGGACTGATCGTCTTCCTGGTCACCTATGTCGTCCCGAACTTCGCGCAGCTTTACGGGAGCATGGGCGCCGACCTGCCGATGATGACCCAGGTGCTCATCGCCGTCGGTACCACCGCGCGTAACTACGTCATCGGCGGCTTTGTGGGACTCCTCGCCGCGATCGTCGCCTTCCGGCTTTGGGCGAAGACCGACGCCGGGGCCGTGCGCGTCGAGCGCCTCCAACTCCGCGCGCCAATCATTGGCGAGGTCTGGGTGAAGTACCAGGTCGCGCAGCTCTCCCGCGTGCTGAGCACGCTGCTGCTCGGCGGAATCCCCCTGGTGCAGGCGCTGGAGACCGCTTCCAGCTCCATTGGCTCGCGGCTTCTGCGACAGTCGATCGACAAGTCGCGCCGCATGGTGCGCGAGGGACAGGCGCTCTCGGCCTCGCTCAACGCCACGGGCGTATTCCCTGGCCTGGCGATCGACATGATCGAGGTCGGCGAATCCACGGGCGCGCTGCCCGCCATGCTCGCCAGCGTCGCCGAGTTCTACGAGGACGACGTCAATGTCCGCATGACGGCCCTGCTGGCGCTCATCGAGCCCGCCATCATGATCTTCATGGGCGGCTTTGTGGCGTTTGTGTTGGTGTCTCTGTACCTGCCCATCGTCTCGCTGACCGATACCCTGAGGTAACCCACATGGCAACCGGCCGCATCACTCCCAAGGATCCCGAACTCGAAGCCGACCAGGCGCGCGCGCTCGCCGCCCGCTACCGCTGCGAGTTCGTCGACCTGCGCGCCGCCCGCATCGACCACGACCTGTTCACCTCCATCCCGGTCGACCTGATGTTCCGCTACAACTTCGTCCCGTTGACCGCGCACAACGGCGCGCTCGAGATCGCTCTAGCCGATCCGCGCAACCTCAACCTGGTCGACGAGCTCGCCATCCTGCTCGGCAAGAAGCTCCGCGTGCGCGTCGCGACACTCGCCCAGATCGCCGACCTCCTCAAGAAGACCGAGCAGTCGCAGCGAGTACTGGACGAGGTCACGGAGGGGTTTGCCCTCGACGTCGTCGCCGACGAGGAAAACCAGGACGAGACCCTCTCGATCGACAAACTCACCGCCGCCGACAGCGACATCGCGCCCGTCATCAAGCTGGTCGACACCACCATCTTCAACGCCCTCGAGCGCCGCGCCTCGGACATCCACATCGAAACGCGCGACTCCGAGGTCGCCATCAAGTACCGCATCGACGGCGTGCTCCACTACGCCATGCCGCCCATCTCCAAGGACTGGCACTCGACCATCATTTCGCGCATCAAGGTCATGTCGGAGCTCGATATCGCCGAGCGCCGCGTTCCGCAGGACGGCCGCTTCCGTGTGCGCTACAAGACGCGCCTGATCGATTTCCGCGTCTCCATCATGCCGACCATCTATGGCGAGGACGCCGTCCTCCGCGTGCTCGACAAGGAGTCGATGAGTGAGAAGTTCTCCAAGCTCACCCTCGACGTCGTCGGCTTCCACGAGAGCGACATCGTCAAGTTCCGCCGCTACATCAAGGAGCCCTACGGCATGGTGCTGGTCACCGGCCCCACAGGCTCGGGCAAAACCACCACGCTCTACGCGGCCATCAGCGAGATCAAGAACGACGAAGACAAGATCATCACCATCGAGGACCCGGTGGAGTACCAGATCAAGGGCAGCACTCAGATCCCGGTGAACGAAAAGAAGGGACTCACCTTCGCGCGCGGTCTGCGATCCATCCTGCGGCACGACCCCGATAAGATCATGGTCGGCGAGATCCGCGACCAGGAGACCGCGCAGATCGCCATCAACGCCGCGCTCACCGGTCACCTGGTGTTCACCACCGTGCACGCCAACAACGTG
>CAZEVY010000004.1:0-37621 GCA_964515555.1 uncultured Solibacteraceae bacterium
CGACTTCGGATTCAACGGCGGCAGGCCGTCGCACCCGGAGCTGCTCGATTGGCTGGCCTCGGAGTTCATCGCCGGCGGCTGGAGTCTCAAGAAACTGCACCGCGCCATCCTGCTGTCGGAGACCTACCGGCAGTCGCCCGCGTTCGACGCGCGCGCCGCAGCGGTCGACGCCGACAACCGGCTGCTGTGGCGCTTCCGGCCCCGGCGTCTCGAAGCGGAGGCGGTGCGCGATTCGATGCTGGCGGTGAGCGGCACGCTGAACCCGAAGCAGGGCGGGCCGAGCTTCCGTCCCTTCACCACGCAGTTCCACGGCTCCTACGAGGAGTACACGCTGGTGGAGTCCGACGATCCGGAATTCCAGCGCCGCACCATCTACCGGATGAACGTCAACGGAGGCCGCAGCCCGCTGCTTGAAGCCATGGATTGTCCGACGCCGGCCGTGCGCACGCCGCAGCGTCCTGTCACCACGACGCCGCTCCAGGCGCTGGGGTTGATGAACAACCCCATGGTCGGGAAGCAGGCACGCGCCTTCGCCGCGCGTGTCCGCCGCGAGGCCGGCGTCGAGGTCGGCGCGCAGGTGGAACGCGCGTTCCTGCTGGCGCTCGGAAGAAGGCCCACGCCGGCCGACCGCGAGTGGTCGATCGCGCTGGTGCGCGACTACGGTCTCGCCAGCCTCTGCTGGGGGTTGTTCAACCTCAGCGAGTTCGTCTACGTGGATTGATGGGCATGGACTGGTCGCGGCGGGATCTTCTGTTTCGGGGCGGCGGCATCGGCGGCCTGGCGCTGGCGTGGCTGATGGAGCGCGAGGCGCGCGCCGCATCGCCTCTGGCGGCGCGCCGGCCGCACTTCGAGCCGAAGGTCCGACGCGTGATCCAGGTCTTCTGCATGGGCGGCGTCAGCCACGTCGACACCTTCGACTACAAGCCGGCGCTCGAGAAGTTCGACGGCAAACCGATGCCGGGCGGCGGCAAGATCGAGACCTTCTTTGGCGTGCCGGGCAACCTGCTGAAGAGCCAGTTCGCGTTCCGGCAGCGGGGCGCGAGCGGACTGTGGGTCAGCGACCTGCTGCCCCACATCGCCGGGTGCGCCGACGACCTCACCGTGATCCGCTCCATGGCCGCCCGCAGCGCCAACCACGCTCCGGCGGCGTTTCAAATCAATACCGGATTCATTCTGAATGGATTCCCGAGCATGGGCGCGTGGATCACCTACGGCCTCGGCTCGGAGAATCAGGATCTGCCCGCCTTCGTCGTGCTGCCCGACCCGCGCGCGATGCCGTGGGGCGGCTCGCTCCAGTGGTCGGCGGGCTTCCTGCCGGCGGCGTTTCAGGGGACGATGTTCCGGCCTTCGGGCGACCCGGTGCCCGACCTGGCGACGCCCGCGGATGTTTCGGCGCAACAGCGCGGCACGGCGCTCGAGTGGCTGGCCGCGATGAACTCGCGCTTCCGTCACGACCACCCGGGCGACAGCGCGGTGGAGGCGCGCATCCGCTCCTACGAGTTGGCGGCGCGCATGCAGCTCAGCGTGCCCGAGGCCACGGATCTGAAGGGCGAAACCGAGGCGACACGGCGCCTGTACGGCCTCGACGACAAGGAGACGCAGGGTTTCGGGCGCAACTGCCTGATCGCGCGAAGGCTCGTCGAGCGCGGCGTCCGCTTCGTGCAGCTCTATCACGGCGGCGGCGCGCAGAACTGGGACGCGCACGGCGACGTGATCGAAAATCACAAGCAGCGCGCGCCGTCGATGGACCGCCCGGTCGCGGCGCTGTTGCGCGACTTGAAGTCGCGCGGCCTGCTCGACGATACCCTGCTGCTGTGGACCACCGAGTTCGGGCGCACGCCGTTCTCGCAGGGCTACGGCAAGACGGGACGCGATCATCATCCCGAGGTTTTCACCTGCTGGATGGCGGGCGGCGGGCTGCGGCCGGGCCTGGCTTTCGGCGCCTCCGACGATCTCGGCTACCGCCCCGCCGGAGAATCGGTGACCATCTACGATCTCCACGCGACGATACTGCACCTGCTCGGGTTGAACCACGAGGATCTCACGTACTACCACAACGGCATCCGCCGCCGGCTGACCGACGTCCACGGCCACGTGGTTCGGGGGATTCTTTCGTAGGCGCAAACGGCGCCGGGACGCGACGGTCTAGAAGGGCACGTCGTCGTCGGTGATTCCGGCGTCGCCGAAGCTGTCGGCGGCGGGCGCCGGCGACGACGCGGCCGGCCGGGTGCGCGCCGCTCCCCGCGGCATCGAAACCGGAGCGTCGCCGGTGTCGGGTGGCGATTCGCCGCGTCCGCCGAGCAGGATCACGTCGTCGGCGCTGACCTCGGTGATGTACTTCTTGTTGCCGTCCTTGTCGTCGTAGGAGCGCGTCTGGAGGCGTCCTTCGACGTAAACCTGCTTGCCTTTCAGCAGGTAATTGGCGAGATTTTCCGAGCGCCAGAGCACGATGTTGTGCCAGTCGGTCTCTTCCTTCCATTCGCCGGTCTGCTGGTCCTTCCAGCGGCGATTGGTGGCGATCGAAAAGGTGGTCTTGGCGACGCCGGAAGTGGTGAACCGCGTCTCGGCGTCCTTGCCGAGGTGGCCGAGGAGGATGACTTTGTTGACGCTACGCGATGCCATAGACGCACTGTATCACACCGCTTCGCGCACGGCCCCGGTTTGACTTCCCTCGCCGCTTTGGCCGACAATGGTGACGGACGCGGCATTCTTCGCGTCTGCGGATCAACTGAGCTAAGTCGGCTAGTTCGCCCCTCTCCTTAGCAGGCCGCTACCCGCGGAGGTTGAGATGTTCCGTCCGTCCGACGCCCCTTCCGGAAACTCCCCGGCGGGCCTTCAAGGCTAGCCTATGCCATTCGACCCGGCCACTCCGCGAGCGTTCACTCCGGTTTCAATCAACGCGCACGCTCCAGCCGCCTCCGGCGTCTACGGCGTCTCCAACGCCCGCGAATGGATCTTCATCGGCGAGTCCGACAACATCCGCCAGGCGCTGCTCCAGCACCTCGGCGAATTGGGATCGAGCCTGGTGAGCCGGCAACCGACAGGTTTCGTCTTCGAAGTGTGCGAGCGCGGACGCCGGACGACGCGGCACGACCGCCTGGTGGTGGAGTACGGGCCGTGGTGCAATGCCGGCGGGCAGGGCCGGAGACAGCAACGATCGCCTGCCGAGCGCGAGGAGGTTCCTTGGACCAAACCAAGAGGCAGTACGTTCTGATCGGGTTCCGCGAGGAGACCGGATCGCGGGTGTTCGCCTTCGATGGCGTCGCCGGCGACCGCTCCCGGTCCGTTTTCACGGTGCGGGCCGATCTGGCGACGAGCCGCCGCTACGGCATCCGTCTACAGGAATTGCCGCTGCTGTGCCGCGAGATTCTGGAACGCTGCGACCACAGCGAGACCAGGCGGTCGTTTACGTTTACCGAAGGCGACATGCGTCAGTTGGCCGACGACCGCACGGCCGCGCGCGACGCCGCTGCCCTCAAGAGGCGGCCGCCGCGCCGACCGGTCGGCGAGAACGCCGGCGCCGGCTGGCGGGCCGCTCCCCGATAGTCCCCCAGGCCGCACTCGTCCGGGCGGCTACCCCCCGGTCAGTCCCGAGAAATCCTCGATCAGCGCTCGCGCGACGGTGATCGGCTCGGCGTCGCGCACGCCTCCAGCTTGGTTGTACTCGATCTGCACCAGCTTCCAACTCCCGTGAATCTCCGTCTGGACGCCGACCAGATCAGCGTCGACGATTTCCTCGCCGTCGCGGAAGTTCAGCTCGCAGGCGAAAACACGGCCGGGCTTGTCGGGGTTATACAGGGGCATGCCGAACTTGCGGCAGATGAGCGGCCGGTGTTCATAAATCCGGCATACGCCGTCCTCCAGCGCCGGACACGCCAGCCGGGTCCCGGGCGGCGGAAGACTGCCCCAGGCCTCGGGCTCGCCCCGCCGCCCGACGAGTTCGCGCCGCTCGACCAGGTAGGAGCGCGCGCGATCCTGCAACCTCCCGCGCGTGGTGCTATCGAGCATGCTCGTTCCACGCGATATGTGGGCTGCCTCGATCTCGGTGATCTGGAAGAGCTGATGGCAACAATCGGAACATCCCGCGCGGCATTGGATGCGGTCGCCGTGAAGCCGCCGGTTGCGGTCGAACTCGGCGGCGACCCGCTCGCACACCTCGAGGTAGCGCTCCAGCGGCGAGCCGGTCACGGCTGTTTCCCGAGCGGCCAGTCAGTCCCGCGGAGGTGCCGCGACCGAGTGGCCGCGCGATTGCTCCACCTGGGGGAGGTGGCTGCTATCGCGCCGGTAAGGGAATTTTTTACCACGACTTGGCAATTCCCTGTTGATCTTGGAAAAACTTGCTCCATAATCAAGACTATCAGGGCGGATGGTTTTTCGCCGTCGGTATCGGCGCGCCGCCTTCTCGGAGGTCTCTGGATCGGCCGAAAGCGACCTTAGAATGAGAGCAGGCCGGGTGGTTGGAGATGTCAGGTTGGAAATCGGATTGGCATAGCCGGGTCAGACCGGGAATCTGGGTGGTGGCGGGCGCGTTCGCTGGCAGCGTCTGGCCGCAGTCTCTTCTCCCCCCGACTTCCAGCGGACTGGTGCGCATCCACAACACCGACATGGCGGTGCTCGAAGCGCGCGAGGACCGCCAGGACCTGCCCTGCGACGTCACTCCGGTCAAGCCGATTGTCGGCTTCGACCTGCGCTTCCACGCCGGCTACGAGGTCAGCGTTCCGCTGCGCGAGCTGGCGGGGTCCGAGAATACGCTGACCGTGCTGTTCCGCGTGACGCAGGAGGGCCGGCCCGAGGATTCGACCTATTTCGTGCAGCGCTTTCGCGTCCCTTCGATCGAGGAAGACGCGCGCAGCGATGCGCATCTCCAGGGGATGTTCGATCTCGGCGAGGGCAAGTACAAAGTCGAGTGGCTGATGCGCGACCGCGCCGAGCGCGTCTGCTCGCACAGTTGGGAGATGGAAGCGGTGTTGCCCAGCCGCGACCGCAACATGGGCCTGGTGATCGCTCCGGGTGTGGTGCAGGCCGGCGAGGGCGAACAGTTCCAGTCCGAGCCGCCGGTGGCGCGCAGCTCCACCGAGCCGCTCAACGTGAAGGTCCTCATGAACTATGCGCCGCAGCGGCGCTTCGCATCCACCATGCGGCCGATCGACTCGGTGGCGCTGGTCTCCATTCTGCGCAGCATCGCGCGCGAGCCGCGCTTCGTGCGCTTCAGCCTGGTGGCCTTCAACCTGGACGAGCGCCGCGTCGTCTACCGGCAGAAGGAAGGCGACCGCATCGACTTCCCGGCTCTTGGCAACGCGCTCGAGTCGCTGAACTTCGGCACCGTGCGGCTTCAGCACCTGGCCGACAAGAACGGCGAAACCCAGTTTCTCGCCGATCTCATCAAGAACGAGGTGGGCGACTCGGACCGCCCCGACGCACTGATCTTCGCCGGACCGAAGGTGCTGCTCGATAACAATGTGCCGCAGGAGGAGCTGAAGCAGCTCGGCGACATCGAGTACCCGGTCTTTTACATGAACTACAACCTCTACCCTCAGTCGAACCCCTGGCGCGACGCCATCGGACATGCGGTAAAATTCTTTAAGGGATACGAATACACGATCAGCCGTCCGAGGGACCTATGGTTTGCTGTCAGCGAAATGGTTTCCAGGATCGTCAAGACGCGCGGCGCCAAATCGGCCGCCGGCGAACCCAACGAATAGCTTTTTCTGTTGCTCTTTTGTTGCTCACTTTGCCGCCGATCGCGGCGCAACCCCCAAAGGGCGCCCGTAACCTGGCGCCGTATGTCTCGACCCCCGAAAACGTCGTGGTCGCGATGCTCGAGGCGGCCCGGCTGAAGCCCGGCGAAGTGGTCTACGACCTGGGCTGCGGCGACGGGCGCGTGCTGGTGATCGCGGCGCAGAAGTTCGGGGCGCGCGCCGTGGGCGTCGAGATATCTCCCAAACAGGTCGACGCCGCCAACGAGAACATCCGCAGAAACAGCCTGGCGGAGAAGTGCCGCGTCATCCAGGGCGATCTCATGGAGACCGATCTGCGCGAGGCCGACGTGGTGACGCTCTACCTGCTGACGTCCTCGAACGAGATGATCCGCCCGCTGCTCGAAAAACAGCTCAAACCCGGCGCTCGCGTGGTGTCGCACGATTTCGAGATGCGCGGCTGGAAGGCGGCGCGAGTCGAGAAGGTGGACGCGCATAAGCGCGGCCACTCCATCTACGTCTACGAAATGCCCGCGCGCAAGTAGCCGCGAGCCTTAGAGCCCGCCCCGAAGATAGCGGATCACGTCCGCGAGCTCCTGTTTCGACATCGACTTCTCCAGCTCCTCGGGCATCAGCGACACGGCCGAGGCGCGAATCTCCCCGATGTTGGCGCGCAGGATGGTCGCGTCCTCGACGCCGTTGCGCAGCGTGATCGCCGAGGGCGTCTCGTTGAGCAGAATGCCGTCGTAGAGGCGGCCGTCTTTCGTGGTGACGATGTAGTTCACGTAGCGCGGCTCGATGGCCGCGCTCGGATTGAGTATCGACGCCAGCAGCTCCTCGCGGGTCTTGTTGTTGACACCCGAGAGATCGGGACCCACGCGCGCGCCGGCGCGCCGCGGCAGGTGGCACTCGGCGCAGTGCTTCTCGAAGGCCTGCTTGCCGCGCCCGGCGTCGCCGCTCAACGACGCGACCTCCTTGTACGCCGCGACCACGCCCGCCCGATCGCCGCCCGGCGCCTGGAGCAGCTTCCGCGCCCGAGCCGCGACCGCCGGGTCGGGAAACTCGGTGAGCCGCGCCCGCGCGGCGAGGTCGAGTGCCGCGGCCTCCACCTGCCCGGACTCGATAGCCGCCAGCAGCGCCGGAACTCGATCGCGCTGGTTGAGCAGGGCCGCGATGGCGCGCGTTCGTGCCATTGGGCCATACGACTTCCAGCCTTCGAGCACAGCCGCCGGAACCCCAGGGTCGGCGAACGAGGACAGGGCCTCGATCGCCGCGACCTCGATTTCGGGCGGCGGCTGCGAGGCGAGGATCTTGCGCAGCACGGGCGCGGCCTCGGCAAAGCGCGCACCGCGAAGCGCGCCGGTCGCGGCCACGCGAATCGCGAGCGGTGATGCGGCGCTCAGCGCGCGCAGGGCGGCGGCACGCGCGACCCACGGCAGATCGAGCTGACCCGCGAGGCCCCAGGCCGAGACGATCACGGAATCAGCCGGGTCGGCCATCAACGTCGACAGCACGCCGCCGGCGCCGGGAACGGCGAGCGGCCGGCCGCCGCTCAATCGCAGGCCACGCGCCAGCCCGTCGAGCGGCGGACGCGGGTCGTTCAGGGTTTCGGCTAGCGTGAGAATCCGCGCCACCTCGCCGGGAATGCGCCGCGCGCCGGCGAGAGCGGCGAGCCCCTCCATCACCGCGCCGATGCGGTCGACCGGCTGCGCCGCGAGGAGCTGAAACACCTCGGCGGGGGCCGCGGCCGACGAGCTCAGGATCGCCGACCGGAACCAGGGGTCCTCGCCGTGCTCCAGCGCCAGATCGGCGAGCACGCCGCGGGCGGCTGCCACCGGGAAAGCGCCCAGCGTGAGCGCGAGCTGGAAGCGCACGCGGACGTCGGAATCGCGCCGCCGCGCCAGCAGCGCCTTTTCGATCCCGGGCCGCGCGGCGAACGCCTCGCTCAGCCTCACGGCGTGCTCGCGGATGCGCGGCTGCGCGTCCTCGAGCGCCTGCACGACGTCGTCGGCCTCGAGGGCGCCCAAGCCTTCGAGCGTCCAAAGCGCGTGCAGGGAAGCCTGCGGGAGCGCGCTGACGTGCGCCATGTCGCGCAGCATCGGCGCGACCGAGCGGTCCTGCCGCTCGATCAGCAGCCGCTGCGCCGTGGCGCGGTGCCATCCGTTGGGATTCTCCAGTTGCTTAACCAGTTCGGCGCTCGAGGCGCGACCCAACTCAACGCGCAGCTTCCGGCGGTTCTCCGCTTTGTTGGGCACGAGCCGCCAGATGCGGCCCAAAGTGTCGCCGCTGTAGAAATCGATCTGCTTCTGAAGTTCCTCGGGAATCGAAAGCGGCGTCTCGATGAACTCGCGATACATGTCGGTGAAGTAGAGCGCCCCGTCGGGCGCGTTGGCGAACGACGTCGGACGAAACCACGGATCCGACGACGCCAGGAACTCGACACCGTCCTTGGCCGGGCGAGCCAGGAAGGTCACGCCGTCCGGGCGCAGCAGGTCGTGGCGTACGAGATTGCCGCTCACGTCGCCGGTGAAGATGGTCCCACGATACTGCGGCGGAAAGAAGTCGCCCGAGTAGACCGTTCCGCCGCTGGCGCCGGTGATGTATCCGCCGACCTGCTCGACGACGCCCGGCTTGGTCTCCTTGTACCGCTCGCGCCGCAGTCGCGTGCGCTCGACCCGCCACTGCTGAGGGCGTGTCAGCGGGAACATGCGGCGATCCTGATACTCCGGCGCATAGATATCCTTGGCGACCGCCGGAGGCGACGCCATGGGCGCGCGCGCCAGGTAGTGCATCGGGAGAATGACGTGGCGCAGGTGAATCGTGTTCTGCGAGATGAAGCGGTTGCCCCAGTCGTCGAAGGTCGAGCCGAACTGCGCCGCGCCCGAGGCGGCTTCGGCGACGCCGCGGATGGGGTGATAGCGGAAGTCGGCGCCGCGCACCTGGATGGGCTTCAGGTTGGGATGCTCGGGCGAGGTGATGAGGCCCGCGTTGCCGCTGTTGGAAAAGTAGATCCAGTTGTCGATCGCCAGGCGCGGGTTGGTGATCTCGGATTCGGGATTGCCCTTCCAGAAGCCGGTGAAGAGCACTTTGCGATCGTCGGCGCGCCCGTCGCCGTTGGTGTCGCGGAAATAGTAGATGTTCGGCGCCGAGGTGACGATGAGACCGCCCTTCCACGGCATCAGCCCGCTGGTTTGGAGAATGTTGTCGGCGAAGACGGTGGCGCGGTCGGCGCGGCCGTCGCCGTCGGTGTCTTCGAGCATGCGGATGCGCGAGCGCGCGGGCTTGCCCGGCGCGGGATCGAACGGCAGGTCGATGAGCTCGGCGGCGAAGGCGCGTCCGTACTCGTCGAATACCATGTCGACGGGATCGATGATGTCGGGCTCGGCGGCGAACAGCTCGGCGCGGAAGTCGTCGCCGAAGCGGAAGGTCTTCAGCTCCTCGGCGGCGGAGAGCGGCCCGTCCTCGCGGCGCGCCGAGCACGCCGCCAGCAACAGCAGAAGCGGAACGGCGACGCGCACCGCGGCTTTACGGCCTCCCCGGCTGATCCCGCCACATGCCGCGCAGACCGTACAGGTTTACGACGTGACGGTTCACAATCCGCTCGGCGGTCCCCACCTCGACGCGCGTGGTGACGTCGGCCCCGTAGCCGCCGTAGGCCGCCGTCCGCAGATCGGGAATGTAGCCCGGCCAGGCCGAGGGCGACGTCTGCGTGTAGCCGTAGAAGAGCGGGTACTTCACCTCGGCGCGCGACTTCCAGTCCGTCTGGAGCCTGTGCATCGGCTCGCCGGGGATCGCGGCGATGGCGATCTCGCGATTGACCAGCACGGTCGCTATGCCGATCTCGTGCGCGCGCCCTTTCTCCCAGCGGTCGGCGGCCGAGATCGTCTCCGTCGCGTGGCGGAACGGGCCGTCCTGCTCCACCGGCTGGAGACTCTTCGCCGCGTTGAGCACCACCGCGGCCAGGGCCTCGCCCATCTTGCGCATGGTGGTGAAGTCGGCTTCCTCGTTGCCGGTGCGGCCCTGAAAGAGCGGGTTGATGTCGCCCGCTCCGCCCTGCACGAACATCGCCTGGACGCCCGCGATCGACTCCTCGATCCGCGATTGCAGCACGCCGGGATAGTCGGCCGAGTACTTGCAGCTCGTCGGGCCGAGCACGACGGCATGCGCCGCGTAGTGAACGATCAGGGCGCGGGGATTGCCCTGGCCGTCGGAGACGCGCAGGAGCAGGAACTCCGGGTCGACGGGACCGTAAGGGATGCGGTCGAGATTGTCGAACAGCGCGCGGGCGCGGCCGTCGTCGCGCATCAGCAGGCGGTTGTAGCCGAGCTGGATCGATCCGCGGCCGGCGGCGAGCTTCGCCGGGAACATCGATTGCGAGGCGCGCGCGACGGTGTCGAAGATCTTCGCCTCGACCTCGGCGAGATACGGCGAGGCCTCGGCCGAGGAGCTTCCGGTCGCCGGCGACGGCAGGAACGCGGGCGCCGAGTGCGTGTGCGAGGCGGCGAGCAGCAGCAGGGGAATCTTCAGCTCATCGGCGACGCGGCGGAAGAGCGTCGCCGAGACCATGCTGCCGAGGTCGAGCGTGACGATCGCCATGCGCGCACCGGCGGCTTCGAGCACGAGCGCCTTGGCGTGGAGCTGGTCGTGGGCGCCGTTCGCTGGACCGCAGCGGCGGTTGGCGTAACCGTACATGGGGCCGAAGGTGGAGGGCGTGATGTCGGACCGGGCGACACCCGCGCGCAACGCGACCTCCTGCGCCAGGCACCCGAGGGCGAGCGCGGCGGTTAGCGCGGCGAACTTCATCGCGTCACTCGGCGGCGGTGGGGTCGATCACTCGCTTGATTTCGTTCACCTGGTTGGCGGGGAAACCGCCGCGGCGGGCGTGCTCGCGGATCATCTCGGCGCTGGGCGCGATGTAGACGCAATAGAGCTTGTCGCCGGTGACGTAGCTGCGCAGCCACTGGACCTGGGGGCCGAGTCCGGCGAGCACTTCGCAGGACTTCCGGGAGACTTTCTGGATCTGGTCGGCGGACCAGGCGCCGGCTCCGGGGATTTCCCGTTCGACGACGAACTTGGGCATGGGTACCTCCTGAACCACCGATGTTATCACCGCGCGGAAGGAAAAGGCCCGGAGCGTGCGGGTGGCCGCTGCGGGTTGCGAGAAGCCTGGGTGGCCGCTGTGAGTTGCGAAAGAAAAAGCCCGGAGCGGGGCCGGGTGGACCCCGTTCCGGGCGTGCCAAGGAGCGTTAACGGATAACGCTCAAAACTCGTAGCGCAAGACGAACTGGACCTGTCTCGGCTCGACGAGCAGGCCGGTGTACTTGCCGAAGTTGGGCGCATCGCCCAGCGAGATGTTCGCGCCGTTCGGCTCGAATCGAACGTTGTTGCCGACGTTGAACGCCTCGGCGCGAAACTGGATCGAATGCCCCTCCGCATAGGGCATGATGAATCGCTTGGCGAGACCCAGGTCCACCTGGAACAACCCGTCGCCGCGGACCACGTTGCGATTGCCGTTCTGACCCGGCAGCGTGAAGTCGAAAGCCGCGAGCGCCGCCGACGGATTCGGGAAGATGTTGGGACCGCCGCGCCCGGCGGCAACCGCCGGTGGGGCGTTGCGGGTCGCTTTGGCATCTGGAAGCGGACGAATGGCGGTCGCGGGGCTGGTGATGTTCCAGTTGGTGGCCCAGACGCGGCCAACCCCCACGCTGGTCGGGAAGCCCGACGACTGGCGCCAGATGCCGCTCAACTGCCATCCGCCGACTAGTGCGTCGACAGCACGATTCGCGCCGTTAAAAATCTGTTTACCGCGGCCGAACGGCAGCTCGTACACGGCGCTGAAATTGAACTGGTGCGTCGTATCGTAATCGGAGACGCCTTTGGACAGATTCGGCTCCCAGGAGTTCTGCACCAACCCGGAGTAACGCGCGGACCTCTCCGGAACACTGGCAAGATCGAGCGACTTGGAAAACGTATAGTTCATGTTGAGCCACATGCCCTGGGCGAAGCGCTTGCGGACCGTCCACTGCATCCCGTGGTAGCTGCCGCCGGCGATGGAACTCCACGCCGCCAAGTGGGAGTACTGAGAGTTAAAGAAGGTGTAGCGGCCGAACCGGCTGCAAGCCGGATCGCAAAAGTAGTCGAGATCGTACAGACCCGAGATTTCATCGTTGGGATACGTTCGGAAATTGGCGTAGACGTTCTGGGTCGCAGTCCGGCCCGATCCCGCCGCTCCCGGAACCATGTTCTCCCAGAACGGAATCGGCGCCAATGCATTGGTCGCTATGCCGGAGCGACGCGCCAGGGCCAGGGCCGTGGCGGCCTGGAAGTAAGTCTGGCCCGACGCCGGATCGCGCAGATCGGTCGGCATCGCCAGGTCGCGCTGGATCAGCGACCGGCGTGACAGGCGGCCCACGTAGGATCCTTCGACGAACCACCCGCCCCCGAATTCCCGCGCAACGGAAAGGTTCATCGTCATGCTGTACGGCGGCTTGATGTTGTCGTCCAGTCCCGCCGCAATCGCGGCGATGTTGGGTGGCGTAGCCGGAAAGCCGCCGCGCGGCGCCGGCGGCAGCAGCACGGAGGGCACGTCGTTGATCCCGGTGAACCGGGGCGCCGTAAGCGCAGTTTGGCTGCCGGAAGCATTGGAAAGCTCACTTCGGAACCCGAAGGCGTTATCCGCCACTAAGCGCATGACGCCCTGCCCGAACAGGTCGTAGAACATCCCCGCGCCGGCGCGGATAGACGACCGGCCCGGCCCACCGAACAGGAACTTACTAATCCCGCCGCTCGCCGCCGGTGAGTAGGCGATCGCCAGACGCGGCGCTAAGTTCTTTTTGTGATACGGGTAGAGCGGCTGCCCAGTCGGACTGTTGTGCAGAACGTACTGAATATTGCCGACTTCGAACTGCGGGCGCCCTTGCGCTGCCAATCCGCCGCGAGTATCGAACCACTGTCCGATGCGCGGGTTCCCGGTGGTCTGAATTCCGTTGGCTTCATAGACTGGCGGCATCAGCGAGTAACGGAGCCCGCCAGTCACCGTCAACCGGCGGTTGATCTTCCAGGTGTCCTGGACATACATCTCGTACTCTTCGCCCTTAAAGCGGCGGCTAACCGGCGTGCCCACTGCCAGGAGTTGCCCCGCAGCGTCGTAGTTATAGTTGGCCGTGGCTTGGGCGACGATTCCGAGCAGCGCCATTGTGGCGTCGCGAAAGGCTGTCGAGAAGGTAGGAGCAAGGTCCGGCACCCCTCTGTCGAACTCGACTCCCGTTCCGCGGAGCCAGGAGACGTTCGTCGAGGCGGCATTGAAGGAGCTGGCGTTGCTGGACCGCCGATTGTTGATCCAGCGGATCGTTCCCCCGAACTGAACGTTGTGCGCTCCTTTGGTCCAGGTGAAGTCGGGCGACAACTGGTACGTTGGCACGATAAAGGTCGAGCTGCGTGCGGTCGATATCCGAGTGTCGAAATTGCGGAAACTGACGACCGAGGCCTGGTTGATTCCCGAGCTCTCGTCACCCTGGCGAGTCAAACCCCACCGGAGCGTGCCCACCAGGTTCGGAGACCATATCGCGTTCCAGCCGACTGCGATTCCTTTGCTGTTTCCGAGGCCGACTGTGGACGGCGGCAAATCGGGAAACTGCGGGGTTCCTCCGGAATGGTCGTTCTGGAGCTGGGCGCGGAAGAACAGGTTATGCGCCGATGTAGCGATGTAGTCGAATTTGGTGACGTAGGTGTCCTGTTTGGATTTCTGAGGCGCGTTAAACCGGAAGCCCTGACGGTTCAGACCGTCGCCCTGCGTGAAGTCGTTCGCGACCGGGTACGTCTTGAGCAGGTTGAGCGCGGCCTGGTTGATGCCGATTCCGGCGGGATCGACGGTGCGCAAGTCGGCCACTGTCAGCCTGCTCTGCCCGCCGGTGCGGTTCTGGTAAGTGATGATACCGTTCTTGAGATCTTCGGAAGGAACGACCCTCAACAACCCAGCCCCGCTGCGGTCGCGGCGGCCGTCGTAGGTGCCGAAGTAGAACAGCTTGTTCTTGACGATGGCGCCGCCGGCGCGGCCGCCGAAAACGTCAATTAACAGCGCCGGTCGGGCAACCCCTGACGAGTTCCGGAAGAAGCTGTTGGCAGCCGTGGCCGTGTTGCGGTGGTGGTTCCACAATGCCATGTGAAAGTCGTTGGAGCCGCTGCGGACGACCATCGAGACCTGGGCGCCGGAGCTGCGGCCGAGGTCAGCGGTACCGTTCAGGGTAGTCGAGCGGAACTCCTGCACCGAGTCCGGCGTCACGCGCAGCGCGCCGACGAGGGCGAAACGGCTTTGCTGATCGTTGATATCGATTCCATCGAGCGTTATGTTGGACTGGTCCGATTTGCCGCCGTTCACGGCGCCGCTGCGATAGTCTGTGGCGCTGGAGGCAAACGTCACGCCCGGTTGAAGCGCCAGCAGGCCGGTGATGTTGCGCGCGAAGGCAGGAAGCTGGACGATTGAGTCGGCGGTGATCACATTGCCAAGAGTTGCATCGGAGGTGGTGACCTGCGCGGCCTCGGCGCTGATCGAAATGGTCTCGGCGACCGCGCCGATCTTCTCGAACGCCACGTTGATGGTGTGATTGGAGGCCACCTGCACGTTGACTGAGTTGACAGTCACGTCAGTGAATCCGGCGGCCTTCCCGAGAATCCGATAGCGGCCCGGCTGGAGTTGCGGAAAACGGTAGCGGCCTTCTTCGTCGGCGGTCGTTAGACGCCGCGCCGACGTGTCGATGTTCTCGAGCGCCAGGCTGGCTTTCGGGATCGCGGCGCCCGATGGATCGGTGACAACGCCACTGACGGAACTGAGCGTCTGGCCAAAAGCGGCGCAGGCGAACAGAACAAAAACAACGAGAAGACGAAGTGCGAGACTCATCGCATCCACCCTTTCCCCAAAGAGATGGCTCAACGCGGAGTGTACAGTTGGTACCTAGCGGTTGTAGCAGAATCGAAATGCCGGTGTCAATCCGAGCCGGCCCGCCGACCTGTAAACAAACGGGCGTGCCTACGCCAGTCCACATCGCGCACAACGCAGCGGGGCGCGGTGTTGTCAAAGTCTTATGGAGCGCGCCCCGCGCTGTGCGCTCAGGCCGGCTTCCCGGCCAGCACCTCGCGCACTTTCGCCATCAAGGCCTCCAGCGTGAACGGCTTCTGGAGGAATCCCGCGCCCTCGGGGAAGGAGTGCACTGCGGCGTCCGAGGTGTATCCCGAGACGTAGAGCACCTTCAGCCCCGGTCGGAGAGGACAGAGCCGCTCAGCCAGCTCGCGCCCACCCATGCGCGGCATGACGACGTCGGTGAGCAGCAGGTCGATGCTTCCCTGGTGCGCGGCGGCGGCTACAAGCGCCTCCTCGCCGTTGGCGGCCTCGATCACACGGTACCCGTCGCGCGCCAGGATGCGCCGCATCAGGCTGCGAATCCCCGGCTCGTCCTCCACCACCAGCACCGCCGGCGGCTTGGCCTCGGCCCTCGGCTCCTCGATAGCGGGCGGAGCGGGTGCGGGGGCCAGCGGCAGGTACATCTGCCAGCGATTACCCCCGGCCGACGTGCTTACCGAAAGCTCGCCGCCGCTCTCCCTGACGACCGCGTAGGCAACGTCGAGCACGTGGTTCCGGCCGGCGGTCGCGGCCGGATCGAACATCGCCCGGATGGCCTCCGGGTCGAGGGGCTGCCCGCTGTCGGCGATTGCCAGGTGCGCATACTCGCCCGGCGCGAGTCCGCCGCCGGTCTCCGGATCGCCGGCGACTACGGTCGCGGGCGCCGTCGAGATGCACAGGCGCCCGCCGCCCCGCATGGCATCCCTGGCGCAATCCGCCAGCACGCGGATGACATCCTCGATGTGCTCGCGGTCGGCGAAGACCATTCCCAGCGCGGGATCGAGCTGCGTCTCGACTTCGATGTGCGAGTTCCAATGCAGGTGCAGCCGTTCAGCCCCCTCGGCGATGGACGCGTTCAGATCGAACGGCGCGGGCTGAAGTTGGGGCGCACGGGTGTAGGCGAGCAACGGCTCGGTGAGCGAGGCCAGCCTTCGCGACGCCGCCAGGATTTCCTCAACGGCGTTGCGCAGCGGGCTTTCCGGCGGCAACCCGATCAGGAGCTCCTCGCAGTGCCCGCCGAGAATCATGAGCAGGTTGTTGGAGTCGTGCGCGACCTTGGCGGCCAGCCGCTTCAGCGCCGCGACGCGGCTCGACTGCGCGGCCAGACGCTCGGAGAGCAGCGCGCTCTCGATGTCGTCAATCGAGAGGCCGCGCAGGTTGGTGATGTCGTCGGCGAGCAGCACGAGCTCCTGTTCGGCATCGCCGTTCCATCCGCGAAAGGCGAGCAGCGTGATGCGCAGCTCGCGCCGTCCGGCGGGCGTGGCGACTTCGCCGAAGACGGTGGCGACGCGGTCGGCGCCCTCCAGCACCTGGCGGGCGGCGTCCGGCAATCCGGGGATCGGCAGCACCCGATCGAGGGGCGTGTCGATGGCCTGGCCGGGCTCGAGCCACAGGGTCCGCCGGAAGGCGCGGTTGACGGCCTGGACGACGAGATCTTTCGTCAGGACGGCCAATGCGGCCGGAATCGCGGCGACGATTTCCTGGTAATAGCGCTTCTCGGTCTCGACCAGCGAGAGCAATCGCGCGACTTCCCTCGGTTTCCAGCCCTGGTCGCTCAGCTCCATCCGGACGAGTCCCTGAGCACCAGTGTGGGCGGTCGACAGGGTCGCAAACAATGGAACTTTTTCGGGAATGTATTAGCTTTTGGGTACCAGTACGGGGCCTGGGCCAGTCCACCCCACGCTGTGCGCTCAGGCGCCGGTGGCGCCGGCGGAGCGGACGGCCGCGGGCGCGAATAGGGGCTGCGATTCCTGCGCCAGCAGCACCCACAGTCCGTAAACTCCGATGGCCGTGCCGACGGGGATCTTCATCAGGTACAGCACCGACAGCACGATCGTCAGAATGCGCGCCCAGTTGCGGCAGCTCAGAAGCCCGACGCCGGCGACGATGCTGGGCACGGAGAAGACCGCCAGCATCACGGTCACCAGCGTCCCGATGATGGTGACAATCGGGATGGCGACGGCCGCGTCGGGGTCGTTGATTCCGGCAAAGCCGATCAGTCCGGCGATGCCGCCAAAGACGACCGCCACGACCAGGGCGAGCATCAGCCACAAGGAGCCGCCGACAATGTGCACGATCGCGAGGATCTTTACGTGACGTTCCATTTTCACCCTTCTCACTCCATTCTACGAGGGACCGTGCGGCGATGTTCCCGGCCCCGGCGTTCCGGTTCCGTGCTAGCATCGCGATTTCAGGAGGATTCCGATGCGTCGTCTCATCCTCGCCTTCGCGGCCACCGCGCTCCACGCCCAGCTCGCCGACCCGCCCGTCAGGCCGCGCGTCGGATGCGCCGACCTGCGGGCGCTCACCGGCTACGAATTCACCATCATCACCGCGACCGCGGTTCCTGCCGCTGCCAACGCCCCCGAGCACTGCCGCGTGACCGGGCAGATCATGCCCGAGATCCGCTTCGAGGTCGACCTGCCCGCCGCCTGGGGCCGGCGCTTCTACATGTTCGGCAACGGCGGCTACGCCGGCGAAGCGCTCGACAATCCCGGCCGCATGGGACAGCGCGCCCGCGGCCTGCGCGCGGGCTACGCCGTGGCCTCCACCAACACCGGGCACGACGCCGCCACCGAGCCGCTCGGCACTTTCGCGGTGAATCGACAGAAGCTGCTCGACTACGCATTCCGCTCGCTGCACGTCACCGCGGTGACGGCCAAGCGGATCGTCGAGGTCTACTACGGCTCTGCGCCGGTGAAGTCGTACTTCGAAGGCTGTTCGACCGGCGGGCGCCAGGGGCTGATTCTCGCGCAGCGATTCCCGGGGGACTTCGACGGAATCGTGGTCGGCGCGCCGGTGCTGAACTTCACCGGGACGATGCTCGGCTACACGAAGACGATCCAGGCGCTGGCCGCCGCGCCGATCCGCTACGAGAAGCTGAAGGCGCTCGCCGACCGCGTCTACGCCGTCTGCGATGAATCCGACGGGCTCAAGGACGGCTTGATCGACGACCCGCGGCGCTGCGACTTCCGCCCCTCGCGCGATCTTCCGCGGTGCGACGGCGAGGACGCGGCGGGTTGTTTCACCCCCGCGCAGATGGCGGCGCTCGAGGCGCTTTATTCGGACGTGACAAGCCAGGGGAAGCGCGTGTTTCCGGGCTGGCCGGTGGGCGCCGAGATCGCCGGAGCGAACGGGCGGTCGGGCTGGGACAACTGGATCGTGCGCGAGGGACAAAAGCCGATCGGGCACCTGTTCGCCGAGACGTTCTTCCGGTATCTGGCATTTCCGGAGAAGGACGCGAACTACGAAGTCGCGAAGTTCGATCTGGATCGCGACCTGCCGCGGCTGGCATGGATCCGCCAGACGCTCGACGCCACCGACCCGGATCTGACGCGCTTTCGCGACCGCGGCGGCAAGATCGTCATGTACTACGGTTGGGCCGACCCGGCGCTCAACGCGAAGATGGGAGTCGAGTATTACGAGGATGTCCTTCGCGTGATGGGACCGAAGACCACAGACTTCTACCGCCTGTTCATGGTGCCGGGCATGTTCCACTGCGCGGGCGGCGTCGGCTGTTCGACGTTCAACTCGATGGAGGCGCTGACGCGATGGGTGGAGCAGGGGACGGCCCCGGAAACGCTGCCGGCCTCGAGGGTGGTCGACGGCAAGACGGTGCGGACGCGCCCGCTGTGCCCGTACCCGCAGGTGGCGCGCTACAGCGGGTCGGGCAGCATCGACGAGGCGGCGAATTTCCGGTGCGCGGCGCCGCGCTGACGGCCCGGCGCGAGACTTCCATTGACAAGAAATCGTCTTGCTGGCAACATGGAATTATCACTGAAGAAAGGAGGTGGTCCAGTCACATGAGTCATGATGGTAGTAACCCTAGAACCACACCGGAGGTGATCGACCGCTAGAGTCGATGCACGAATGGTTCAGGTCCGTACAGTGACGAGACCGCTGCTCACGTAGACCGGTCGCCTCACGGTGTGAGACTTGGAGTTATGAACGAATCGAAGCCCCCGCACGGGCTCACGCCTGGTGCGGGGGCTTTCGTGTTTTTTGGGAGGCGGCGCGGTCGTATTCCGGCGGCCCCTGCTATACTGGGAGGAATGAAGGCAGGCATTCATCCCGCATACGACGCCGTCAAGGTCACCTGCGCGTGCGGGAATACGTTTCAGACGCGCTCGACGCACAAGGGCGACATCCGGGTCGAGATCTGCTCCAACTGCCACCCGTTTTTCACGGGCAGGCAGAAGCTGATCGACACCGAGGGCCGCGTCGACAAGTTCCAGCGGAAATATAATCGCGTTCCGAAGACGACGGCTTAGCAGCCCGGGTCGAAAGTCCCAAACAACCGCTTGCTCACGCGCGCGGCTCAGCAGAATCAGGGGGTTCTGAGCCGGGACCGTCAGGGAGCGGTTTTCGACACGGGCCGTTAGGCTTTCCCAGGGCAGCCGCAGGCGCCGCCCCACGGATCAGCAGCCGGGTCCGTGGTTGGGACCGCGCCCGCCCATCTGCTTTCGCATCTTGTCGCGCTCGGCCTTGCGCTCGGCGAGGAATTTCTCGTACTCCGCCTTCTGAGCGTCGGAGAGGACGGCGCGGGTGCGTTCGATCTGCTGCTCGCGGATGGCCTTCATCTCCGGGTCGAACCGCGCCGAAACCTCGCGGAATTTCGCGCGGCTGTCGTCGAGGATCTCATTGACCTTGGCGAGCTGCTCCGGCGACAGGCTCAGCCGGGTCTGCATCTCCTCGATGAGCTTGCGGCGGAACTCCTCGGGCGTCCGGCGGGGCGGCACGGCCTCGACGGTGCGCACGCTGTAGAGCCTGTGACTGAAGGCGCCGACGCCGATCCCGCCGGCGAACACCAGCGAGAAGTAGACGAGCACCGATCGGGACCGGATCATCGCTGGGCTCCTTCCTGCGCGACGTCGGAGGCATCGACCAGGTAGGCGATTTCCATGTCGTCGCCCAGCGCGTCCAGGTACGTGGAGGTGTATACGCTCTGGTTGGCGGAGTTGGGCCACACCAGGATCGCCGCCATAAGCATGCAGATCGCCGCCGCCGCGGTGACGAACCCGCCCGCAAAGCGCCGCAGGCTCCAGGTTTCGCGCCGCCGAGATTCGATCCGCTCCCACAGCCGCGGCATGAACTCCGGGCTCGCTTCGGGATCGGGAACCGCGGCGCGATACTCCCGGAAGATCGCGTCCAGTCTGTCGTCGAAATGGCTCACGGTACCATCCTGTGACCGGCCTTCTCGCCGGCTTATTCCTTCGCTTCGGCCCTACGCCCTTGGGATTTCTCGAGGGCCCGTAAAACCCGCTGTCGCGCGCGGAACAATCTTACCTTAAGTGCATTCTCGTTCACCTGGTAGATACTTTCAAGTTCCTTGAGCGACCGCCCTTCCACTTCCTTCAACGTTAGCAGGATCCGGTCTTCCTCGGAAACCGCCGCCAGCAGCTCCTGAGCCTGCTCGCGAGCGCGCGCCTTCCGCCGATCCTCTTCCATCCGGCGGCTTCCCGCCGCCGCGTCAGCCATCAGAACCTGCTGTTCACTCAGGTCTGACATCCTCGACTCGCCGCGGCGCTTCTGCCGCCGCAGATAATCGTACGCCGCGTTCACCGTCAGACGGTAGAGCCACGGCTCGAATACCTCCGGACTCCGCAACTGGTCGAGAGAAAAATACAGCCGCGTGAAAACTTCCTGCGCGACGTCCTCGACATCCTCCGGACGCCCAATCAGCCTGGCGATCGTGCCCAGAATCCGCTTCCGGTACAATACCACGACCTGGCTGAAAGCCTGGTCGTCGCCTTGCCGGGCACGCTCGATCAGTTGATCATTCGCCGCCATGCCGGGAATCCGGGCCGGCACGCGCTGCGTTCCGCGCAACCCGCTCTCCCGCTAACCTCGCACGGGTGGCGGCCTGCGCCTTGCGTCCAATGAGAAGGCGCACCGACAAACTGTTAGGTTACAAGGCATTGGGTCGAGATGCCAACCCCGGTTCGGACCCCTCCACCGGAATGGCCCTCAGCGGCGTGAGGCCTTGGCTGACTCGGGCGAGCGGCGTCAGCCCAACTTACCGCGGCTCTTGCGGTGGTATCCCGGCCGGGCGACGCGGCCGTAACGTTCGAGTGACCGGATCAGATGGTTCAGCACGGTTTTGCGCCGGTGAAGGTACCGCAGCCCCGCGCGTAGCGTCAACTGCATGTCGGGGGAGGCGGATAGTACTTTAGTCATGAGTACTCTTATAGCAATACTAGTACTAAAATGCAATAGGTCCTGCCCTCCGACGGCGCACATTGGCTTTGGCCAGAGGCGCTAACGCCACCATGGTACAATCACGTTTCGGCCCCGGCGGCCGGCGCGATGGATCTCCTTGCAGGCCTAAATCCCCAGCAGCGTCAAGCGGTTACGCACATTGAGGGGCCGTTGTTGATCCTCGCCGGGGCGGGCAGCGGCAAGACCCGGGTGATCACGCAGCGGATCGGGTACCTGATCCGCGAGGTGGGCGTGAAACCGTGGTCGATTCTGGCGGTCACCTTCACCAACAAGGCCGCCGACGAGATGAAGGAGCGGGTCGCCCGCCTGCTGGAGGGCGGGGGGAGCGGGCCGATGCTCTCGACCTTCCATTCCTTTTGCGTGCGGCTGCTCCGCCGGGATGGGGCCCGACTCGGCGAGATCCGGCCCGGGTTCAAGCGCGACTTCCTTATCTACGACGATGACGACCAGCTCGGCCTGATCAAGTCGATCTACCGCGAGCTCAACCTCGACGAGAAGTCCTGGATGCCGTTCCGAACAGCACTCTCGCGGATCGGCTCGGCCAAGAGCGAGCGCCGCGGACCCGAAGATCTCGCCAAGGAGCCCGACCCCAAAGCGCGCCAGCTCGCCACCGTCTACACGGCATACGAAGGCCGCCTCCGCCGCGCCAACGCGCTCGACTTCGACGATCTGCTCCTCGAGGCCGTGCGCCTGCTGCGCCACGACGCCGACCTGCGCCAGACCTGGAACGAGCGGCTCCACTTCGTGATGATCGACGAGTATCAGGACACCAACCGCAGCCAGTACGAGCTGATGCGGCTGCTCACGTCGCGGCGGCGGAACGTGTGCGTGGTCGGCGACGAGGACCAGTCGATCTACAGCTGGCGCGGGGCGGACATTCGCAACATCCTGGATTTCGAGAAGGACTATCCGGGCGCCACCGTGATCCGCCTGGAACAAAACTACCGCTCGACGAAGACCATCCTGGAAGCCACCGGCGCCGTCATCGCCAATAACACGCAGCGCAAGGGCAAGACGCTGTGGACCGACGGCGAGGAAGGCGCGCGCATCGTGCTCTACGAGGCGCCCGACGCCGAGAACGAAGGCCTTTTCATCGCGCACACCATCGACGGGCTGCTGCGGTCGCGCGAAGCGTCCCGGGCGGCCGTACTCTATCGAACGAATGCGCAGTCGCGGCTGATCGAGGAAGGACTGAGGAGATACGGGCGCGCCTACCAGGTGGTCGGCGGATTCAGCTTCTACCAGCGGGCGGAGATCAAGGACACGCTGGCGTACCTGAGGCTGGCGGTGAACCACGGCGATTCGGTGGCGTTGCTGCGGATCGTGAACACACCGGCGCGCGGCATTGGCAAGACGACCGTGGAACAGGCCGAGGCGTATGCCGTGGCGAACGGCCTTTCTTTGTGGGACGCGATCGGCGCGATGCTCGACCAGGGTGTGTTTCCCCCGCGCGCGGCGTCGGCGTTGCGCGCCTTCCGGCACCTCATCGAGGAGCTCGGGCGGCAGGCGCAGTCGGCGAAGTTGGGCGACCTGGTGCGCGCGATCCTGGAGCAGACCGGGTATCGCCACATGCTGAAGAAGGACACCGACCCGGCCGCGGAGTCGCGCCTGGAGAACCTCGACGAGCTGCTCAACGCCGCCACCGAGGCATCCGAGCGGGGGGAGACTCCGGCGGAGTTTCTCGATCACGCGGCGCTGGTGGCGGAAGCCGACTCGATCGACGGCGGCGCCCCGGTGCTGCTGCTGACGGCGCACAACGCCAAGGGACTGGAGTTCCCGGTGGTGTTTCTGGCGGGTCTCGAAGAAGGCCTGCTGCCGCACAACCGCTCGCTCGATTCCGCGGACATGCTCGAAGAGGAGCGCCGGCTCTGCTACGTCGCCATGACCCGCGCGGAACAGCGGCTCTATCTGACGCGCGCGGCGCTTCGGCGCAAGTGGGGCGCGGGCTACCCGGAACCGTCGACGCCGTCGCGTTTTCTGCGCGAGGTCCCGCCGCACCTGGTCGACCGGCAGGGCGAGGGCGGGTCGCGCGCGGCCGGCGAGGTGGACCTGTACGCGGAGCGCGTCCTGGCGCGCGAGACGGCGCGGCGCACCACCTACACGGGAACCACATATAATTCAGTGGAGAACATCGCGGACTTCTTCCAGCGCCGGGGACTGCCGGCGCCGGCGGTGAAGAAGCAGGAGCCTCCCGCGGCGCCGGTGGTCATGCGGCCGCCGAGGCCGGCGGCCCCGGGCGGATCGCGCAAGTCGCTGGCCGGGTCGAGCGTGGTTCACGAGCGGTACGGCAAGGGGCAGGTGCTGCGCGTCGAGGGAGAAGGCGACGACGCCAAGCTGACCGTCATGTTCCCCGGCCACGGGCTGAAGAAGCTCGTGAGAAAATACGCCCAATTGAAGAGCACATGAACACCAAAAACACCTCCGACAGACTCGAGCGCAAGAAACTGAAGCGGGCGGCCCGCAAGAAGGCCGCCCCCAAGGCGAAGCGCGCCTCGGGCGTGGCCCGCGGGTCGATGAAGAAGAAGGTCAAGAAGATGGTCAAGGGCCAGCGCAAGCGGTGAGTCCGCTTCTCCGCACCAAGAGCATCGACGCTCTCATCGCCGCCTCCGAAGATCCGGAGCGGCGGCTGCGGAAGACGCTTGGACCCTGGAGCCTCGCGGCTCTGGGAGTGGGCGCGGTCATCGGATCGGGGATTTTCATCCTCACGGGCACGGCGGCGGCCGGCGAGACGCTCAGCTTCTCGTCGGTGCTGCACGCGCCGGTGCTCGATCTGCTTCGATTCGGGCCGAACGCCGTCTCGACCATCGGACGGCCGGGCGCCGGACCGGGCATCGCGCTCTCGTTCTTCCTGGTCGCGGTGGCCTGCTGTTTCGCGGCGCTCTGTTACGCGGAGCTGGCGTCGATGATTCCGATCGCCGGCAGCGCCTACACCTACGCCTACGCGACGCTCGGCGAAATCTTCGCCTGGATCATCGGCTGGGACCTGATTCTCGAATACGCGGTCTCCAACATGGCGGTGGCGGTGGGGTTCTCGGCGTACTTCAACGACATCCTCGACAGCCTGTTCGGCGTGCGCCTGCCGCCCGAGCTGAGCCAGCCGATGATCGCCGGCGGGCAGTTTACCGGGGCGTGGTTCAATCTCCCGGCGCTGCTGATCCTGATGGCGCTCACGTGGCTGCTGGTGCGCGGCATTCGCGAGTCGGCGGGCGCGAACAACGTCATGGTGGCGGTGAAGGTGATCGCGATTCTGATCTTCGTCTTCGGCGCGGCGCGCGCGGTGAACACCGAGAACTGGCGGCCGTTCCTGCCGAACGGATTCAGCGGCGTGATGACGGGCGCGGCCATCGTCTTCTTCACCTACATAGGATTCGACTCGGTGTCGACGGCGGCCGAGGAGTGCCGCAACCCGCGGCGCGACCTGCCGTTCGGCATCATCGCGTCGCTGATCGCCTGCACGGCGCTGTACGTTTCGGTGGCGCTGGTGCTGACCGGCGTCGCCCACTGGAAGACGCTGGCCAACGCGGCGCCGGTGGTGAACGCTCTCAAGGCGCTGGGCTTCGACGATATCCGGCGCATCGTGGGCGTGGGCGCGGTGGTGGGGATGATCTCGTCGCTGATGGTGTTCCAGTACGGGCAGTCGCGCATCTGGTTCGCGATGTCGCGCGACCGGCTGCTGCCGGGCGTGTTCTCGAAGGTGCATCCCACGCACAAGACGCCGCATATCTCGACGTGGGTGGCCGGGCTGGCGGTGGGGATTCCAGCGGGTGTGTGGGACATCGGGACGTTCGCGGATCTATCGAACATCGGGACGCTGTTCGCCTTCGCGCTGGTGTCGGCGGGAGTGATCGTGCTGCGGAAGCGCCAGCCGGAGCGCCCGCGCGGTTTCCGGGTGCCGTTCGTGCCGGTGTTCCCGCTGATCTCGATCGGGCTCTGCCTGGTGCTGATGCTCAGCCTGCCGTTGCAGACGTGGCTGCGGTTTTTCTCGTGGCTCGGGATCGGGCTGGCGATCTACTTCGTGTATTCGCGCAAGCGCAGCGCGCTGGCGTGAGGCGGGGCCGGCAGCCGGTTACCGCGCTTCCGCCCCCGCTGTGTACTTCCAGGCGCCCGTGATGACGAAGGTGCTCGCGGATATCCACGCCTCGGTCGCCGCCCGCCCGCGAAGGGTCTGGATCGGCGCTAGCGCAGGACGAGGCGCAATGTTTCCGGGGCGGTTTCGTAGTTGGTCTTGATGGGACCCGAGGTGATGCGTGCAGGGCCGAATGCAGTGATGATGTAGTCGATTCCCTCGAAGATGTCCAGCGTGAAGGTCCCGTCGGTTCCGACCTTCGGCGCGGTTTCCATGCGGCGCCCCGGATCGGCGCGCACCAGAATCTGCATCCATCCGGCGGGCTTCCCGCCTTCGAGAAGCACCTGGCCTCGAAGCGTGCGGCTGCGAAGAGCCGGCGGGAGATGGATGTCGAACTCGGTTCCGGGAGCCGCCGGAATGTTTATGACCGCGGCCGCAGCGCTGGTCGGGGAGTTCGGGTAGTAGGTCGTCGCGAAGGGGCGGGCTTTTGTCGGCAGGAACAACTCGTTCAAGGCGAGTTTGTAGCGGCCAGGAGGTATGTTTTCGAATCGATAACCTCCACCGTCTCGCGTTCGTTCAGTGCCGACAACGAATTCTCGCGTTGCGCGGGCCCCGTCACTGGCGACGCGCAACAGCGTGACGCGAACATCATCGGAAATCGAGCCATCCACCGCAATCACACGGCCCGAAACAACTCCCGGCCATCTCTTCTCGAGCAGGAAGTCCTCCTGCGCGCAGCCTCGGGCGTGTAGCTCGATGTCGTCGGACTCCCACTTCTGGTAGTAGGCGGGATGCTCGGCCTGCGTGCTGTAGGCGCCGGGCTTCAGCCCGTCGAACCGGTACCTTCCTCTATCGTCCGCCTTGGTACGCAGCTCGCGCCCGTGGCCCTTCGCCGTAACCATGGCGCCGGGGATAGGGGCGCCATCGTCCGATCCGTCGTTGAACGCCACCTTGCCGAATATCGAGCCGACGGGTTGCGCCTTATCAAGGTTGTTGAGGAAGTGTAGATCCTCCTCAGCCTCCGAGACGTGCCGGCTGCGCGTGCAGCCGCGCGCCGGGAGCGGCATTCCCGGCCCGCCGCTGGTGTACATCAGGTACCTCTCCCCAACCCGAAACGTCGGCCCGTCGCACATGCCGTTGTCGAACAACTCCACCGTTGTCGCGGCGATACCCTTGTACGCGCGATCGACGGTCAGAAATATCTGCCGCTGGAGGCCGCGCCCGTCGAACACTACGTTCGTGACCGTGCCGAGGAAGATGATCTCCGTGTGCCAGTAGGACTGGCACGGCGGGAAGGGCGGTGCGCATTCACACGCTCCGATCCTGCCCACGACCAGTAACCCAACCACGCCAAGACGATTCATAAGTCACCCCTTTGGGGCGTTCGACGGCGAAAGGCTACGCTGGGTTTCGCCCCGCGTACACGAAAAATCGCGAGCTGCCGTAGCGATGGCGGGCGATCTCGCGAAGACCCGGGTCGGAGGCGAAGACCGCCTCGAGCGGTGCGGGATTGTGCAGGATCATCCAGACCCTTCGCGGGCGGGCGGCGACTGAAGCGTGGATATTGGCGAGCACCTTCGTCATTACGGGCGCCTGGAAGGGATTATAGAAGAAGAACACGTCCTCGTCGGCGCGCACGCGATAGTCCGCCGCGTCCGATTCCACGACCTCGAACTCCACCGCGCGGCCGGTGCGCCGGCGGAACACGTCAAGATTCCGCCGGCAGATCGCGCACAGCTCCGGTGAAAACTCGACACCGACGATCCGGCGGAAGCCGTAAGCGGAGGCCGCCATCATCACGCGGCCCTTGCCGCTGCCGAAGTCGACCAGCACGCGCCCGGCGGGCAGCCGCAGGCGCTCCAGCGTCTTGCGCAAAGGGCGCACCAGCGTGGGCTCGTACTGCACGCCGAGGAGCTTGTTCGGGCTGGCGATGGCGAGGTCGTCGAGCGCGACGAAGGCGTCGGTGTCGGTGCCGTAGGCCGCATCGAAGCGCGACTCCTCCCATCGCGCGACGGCGTTCTCGACCGCCACGCGCGGCCCGTTGCGCGCCACACTGAGAGCGAAGCGCTTCGCCATCGAGAATGCGCTCACGGGCGCACCTCGACCGTGCGTTCGGCGTCGCCCGCGCGCGTCAATTCGATCTCAACTCGCTCCGCCGGCCACAACGCCGGAAACTTCTCGCCCCATTCGACCAGCGTCAACCCCTTTGCCCACAGCTCGTCAAGGCCGAGCCGCCGCACGTGCTCGATCTCGTCGAGACGGTAGAGGTCGACGTGGAATACCGATGGCGGCGAGCCGTATTCGTGGATCAGCGTGAAGGTGGGCGAGGAGACTTCCTCGGGCGGCGCCGCGCCGCGGCCCTTGACGATGCCCTTCGCCAGCGTGGTCTTGCCCGCGCCGAGATTGCCGACGAGCAGCACGACGCCGCGCGCCGGCAGCTCCGCGGCGAGCCGTTCGCCGAGCGCGACGGTCTCCTCCTCAGAGCGCGTCCGATAGCTCCGCACATTCCCTCATCGCGCGCGGAAGGTGCTCCAGCAGATCGGTCGCCACCAGGGACTTCTCGCCGACCGCCGCCGCTCCCAGTTCCCCCGCGCGGCCGTGCAGCCAGACGCCCGCGATCACGGCGTCGTCGCGATCGGCGGGGAACTGCGCCACCAGTCCCGCGACGATCCCCGTGAGGATGTCGCCCGAGCCGCCGGTCGCCATGGCCGGCGTACCGGTCGGATTGACCCAGACGCGGCCGCCGGCAAACGCCGTCAGCGTGCGCTGGCCCTTGAGCACCAGTGTCACGCCGCGCGACGCGGCATAGTCGCGCGCGGTGGCGACCCGGTCGCCGGCGGTTTCGGCGAGGCGGCGCATCTCGCCGGGGTGCGGCGTCAGGATCAGAGCGGCGCGGCCGCGATAGGGTCCGCCGGCGAGCGCGTTGAGCGCGTCGGCGTCGGCGACTGTCGGAAGGTCGATGGCATCGACGATACGGCGCACGAGCGCCACGGTCTCGGGGTCCGTGCCGAGGCCCGGCCCGATCGCGAGGCACGCCTTGCCGCGCGCCAGCGCCTCGATGCGATCCCAGGCGGCGAGCGCGACGCCGCCGTCCGCGCACTCGGCGAGCGGCTCGGTCATCAGCTCGGCGACATGCGAGGCGATCGCGCCGATGGCCGACTCCGCCGACGCCACGGTGACCAGTCCCGCGCCCGCGCGCAGCGCCGCGATGCCGGTCATCGCCGCGGCGCCCGACTTGCCGCGCGAGCCGGCGACGACGAGCACGTGTCCGAAGTCGCCCTTGTGCGCGCCGGGAGCGCGCCGACGGAACAATCGCGCGAACCGGCGGGGCTCGGCCAGATGCAGCCAGATCGAATCGTCGTCCTCGTAGAGCGACGGCGGCGACCCGATGGGCGCGACGCGCAGCTCGCCGACACGGTCGCAGTTGGGCGGCAGGACGTGCGCGATCTTCGGCGCGGTGAAGGTGACGGTGCAATCGGCGCGGGCGATCTCGCCCTCGCTCGCGGCGGAATCGCTCGCCATACCCGATGGAATGTCGACGGCGACGACGCGCGCGCGCGGAAACCCGGAGTTGATCTCGCGGATCAGGTCGAGCGCCGGGCCCCGGGCCGGACCGCTGAGTCCCGTGCCGAGCAGCGCGTCGACCACGAGGGTCGCCCCGCGCATGGCGGCGGTGACGTTCGGCGACACAGGGATGCCACAGGCGTCGAGCGCGCGATAGTCGCCGCCGGTCGACACGACGTGAAGCTCGCGTGGATGAAATCGCGTGTGAAGCTGCCGCGCGACCACCATGCCGTCGCCGCCGTTGTTGCCCTTCCCGCACAGCACCACGATGCTCTGCGCGGCGAGCGGCGCGAATCTTTCCTCGAGCAACTCGACCACGCGGTGCCCGGCGTTTTCCATCAGCACCAGATCGGGGATGCCCATCTCCACCGTGCGCCGGTCGACCTCGCGCATCTGCGCGGCGGTGAGCACCTTCACGCCGCGGCTCCCGCCAGCAGGCGCTCGAGGGCGCGCAGATGTTCGCCGTCGCCCATCACGATGAGGTGATCGCCGCCCGCGACGGTGGCGTCGGCGGGCGGATTGAAAATCATCTCGCCGGCGGCGCGGCGGATGGCGAGCACGATGACGCCGAGGTCGCGGCGGACCTGGAGATCGGCCAGGGATCGGCCCGCGAAGCCGCTGCCGGGCGCGATGGCAAGCTGCTCGATGCCGACGTTCAGTCCGACGCTGGTGTTCGACGCGGTGACGTCGAGGAACTCGAACACGTGCGGGCGCAGGATGGCCTGCGCCAGGCGGTAGCCGGTGACGTGATAGGGGAGGAAGACGGCGTCGGCGCCGGCGCGGCGCATCTTTGCCTCGGCCTCGTCCTCGCTGACGCGCGCGGCCACTCGCAGGCCGGGGTTGAGGCCCTTGGCCGAGAGGATCAGGAAAAGATTGTCGGCGTCGGTGGCCAGCGCGGCGACCAGGCCGCGGGCGTGGTCGATGCGCAACTCGCGAAGGGTCTCGTCGCGCGTGGCGTCGGAAAGCACGGCCAGCATGCCGCTCTTGATCGCCAGGTCCACCTTGTCCTCGTTGCGGTCCACGACGACGAAGGGGACGCCGGCGCGTTGCAGTTCGGCCGCCGCACCGCGGCCCACGCGGCCGTAGCCGCAAAGAATGAAATGATCGTGGAGCTTCTCTATCATCCGTTTGATCCGCCGCTTCCCGAAAAACTCGCTGAATTCCAGTTCGATGATGGCCTGCGTCATGGCGCCGATGGCGAAAAACAGAACCGTCACGCCGAGCAGAATGTAGACCGAGTTGAACATCCGCCCGATCTGGCTCAACTGCCGAACCTCGAAATAGCCAACCGTCGTGATGGTGATCAGCGCCATGTAAAAAGCGTCGAAGAGCGGGTACTCCTCGATCACATGGAACCCCGCGGTTCCCGCCGCGAGCAGCGCGACGATCGCCGCCGGAATCAGCACCAGGCGGCGGCGCAGTCCCGGTCTCATAGGCGCCGCGCCAGCAGCAGCGTGAGATCGTCCTGCAACTCGGGCGACCCGGTGAAACGCTCGACCGATTCGATCACGATGCGCGCGATGTCCTCCGACTCGCGGTGCGCGTTCTTCGAGAGCACCTCGATGAGGCGGTCTTCGCCGAACATCTCCGAGTATTCGTTCTCCGGCTCGGTCACTCCATCGGTGTAGCACACCAGCAGGTCGCCGGGCTCCATGTGGAGGCGGCTCTCGCCGTAGCGGGCGAAGGGAAACGCGCCCACCACCATGCCGTTCACGTCGAGGGTCTGCACCTCGCCGCGCCGCACCAGAAGCGGCGGCAGGTGGCCCGCGTTGGTGTAAGTGAGAATTCCTGTCGCGCCGTCGAACACGGCGAACAGGAAGGTCGCGTATTTTTCGGGGGCGGTGTTGGCGTACAGGTGCTGATTGAGATTCGACACCAGCTCCGAGGTCGAGACCACTTCGTAGCTCGAGGCGGCGCCGGCGGCTGCGGCGCGCTCCATCGAGGCGCGCAACTGCATGCGCAGCGAGGACTGCAAAGTCGCCATGAGGAGCGCGGCCGAGATGCCCTTGCCCGCGACGTCGGCGATGGCGATGGCGACCCTGCCGTCGGGAAGCGCCTGATAGTCGTAGTAGTCGCCCGAGACCAGGCGCGCCGGGCGGCAGGCGGCCTCGAGTTGAAACCGGTCGATGCCCGGGGCGGATCGCGGATAGAGCTGGTTCTGCACCTCGCGCGCGATTTCGAGGTCGGCCTGCATGCGCTCTTTTTCCTTGGCGACTACCAGCAGGCGCTCCAGGTTCTCGGTCATGGTGTTGAACGACCGGCTTAGCTCGGCCACCTGGTCGCTGCCGTGCACGGGGATGCGATGGCGGAAATCGCCCGCCTGCACGCGCTGCGTTCCTTCGTAGAGATCGTGGACCGCTCCGGTGATGGCTCGCGTAATGGAGACGCCGATGATGATGGAGACGACTTCCACCACCAGGAAGACGATCGCGATGGTCCAGAGCAGCGTGAGAAGCGAACCCCACTCGGCGGCGCGGCTGGAGATGGCGCGCATAACCGCGGAAACCCGCGAGTGCACCGCCAGCAACTCGCTCGAGGCAGCGCCCGGCGACTCCCAGATGGCGACCGGCAGGTTGGTCGCCCAGCTCATCTCGAAGTCGAACCGGTTGACCGGCTCGGGGACGCCCGCGCGCCGGCGTCCTTCGCCGTCGGATTCCTCGTGGAGCCGCATGCCGCGGTCCGCCCCTCCGGTCTGGTTGAACTTCACGATGGAGACTTCGCCGAGACCCGGCACCAGATCCTCGAGGAGAGTCCGCGTGATGGGAACCACGACAGTGACGTCGACCCCGGTTCCCACCGCGCGCGCCCACTCGTAGAGCAGTCCGCCCTTCAACATAACGCCGCCGGCGTCCTGCCATCCTTCGGGCGGTGGCTCGATGGACGCGTCGGCCGGGAAGCGCAAGGTCTCGCGCTCGCTCCGGAGCAGGACCTCCAGTCCCGGGTACTGCTGGCGGAAGAGCGCGCCCAGCCGCTGAACGGCCGGGGCATGCTGGGCGGCGGGAGTGCGAGCCAGCGCCTGTGCGGAGCTTCGCAGGCTCGCCACTCGCCGCTCGAATTCCGAGTGCACCAGGTAGACGGCGATCTGGCCGGCGATCTCCTTGGTCGCCTGCGCCACCAGTCCGACGATCAGCACCACCGGCACGACCGCGATGAACAGGTACGAGACGAGCAGCCGATTCCGGAGGCGCCAGGTCGCGAGCCGGATGGCGCGCCGGAGCGCACCGACGCCGGCCCAGACGCCCGTGACCAGCACCACCAGTCCGACCGCCAGCCGAAACGTCAGCAGCGCGCCGCTGAACTGCATCACTGCGAAAAGCAGGAGGGTGGCCAGGAAGACCTTCTCCACGCGCCGCAGGCGGCCGAGGAGGAACAGGATACTCATGGCTCAGACGCGCGACTTGGCGATCGCGGGAGTCTCGTCTTCTGGTTCGGTGATCGGCTCCGCGCCGAGGTAATGCTCCGTCAGCCCGTCGCGGAGGAGGCGGACGGCGGTGTCCGGGTCGTCGGCGTACTGGAACAGGTCGAGGTCCTCCGGGCTGATGACGCCGTGCCGCACCATGGCGTCGAAGTTGAGGACTTCGTTCCAGAATTTCGTGCCGTACAGCACGATGATGATCTTCTTGACGAGCTTGCGCGTCTGCGCGAGCGTGAGCAGCTCGCTGAGCTCATCGAGCGTCCCGAAGCCGCCGGGAAACACGACCAGGGCCTTCGCCAGGTAGGCGAACCAAAACTTGCGCATGAAAAAGTAGTGGAACTCGAAGCCGAGGCTGGGCGTGATGAAGGGATTCGGCTCCTGTTCGAACGGCAGTCCGATGTTCAGGCCGACGCTCTTGCCTCCGGCGTCGACCGCGCCGCGGTTGGCGGCCTCCATGATGCCCGGTCCGCCGCCGGTGCAAACGACGAAGCGGCGATTGGTGGTGTGCAGCCCGTCCGACCACTCGGTGATTCGCCGCGCGACCTCGCGCGCGTCGTTGTAGTAGCGCGCCATGGGGCCGTTTTCGTCGATGCGCGCCGAGCCGAAGAAGACCACGGTGTCATGCACCTTCTCGGCGCGGAAGCGCGACTGCGGATAGAGGTACTCGGAGAGAATGCGCAGCGCGCGTCCGTCGCGGCTCTCGACGAAGTCCTGGTTCCGGTAGGCGACCGGAAAGGGGCGCGGGTCGGGCGGATGGTCGCTCATGAATTCTCGCCGGCGGCGCCGGTGGAGCCTTCCAACCGTTCCAACCGCTTTTCCAATTGTCGCACCGCGCGCAGGATCTCCGGCAGCTTCGGGAACGCGGTGATGGCGCGGCGCCAGGTGGCCGCGTCGAAGGCCGGCGACCCCGAGACGACCGCGCCCGCAGCCACGTCGCCGCCGATGCCGCTCTGCGCGTAGACCACGGCGTTGTCGTGAATCGTCAGATGGCCGGAGACGCCCGCCTGTCCGGCCAGCAGCACGTTGCGTTCGAGCACCGAGCTGCCGGCGAGGCCCGCCTGCGCGCAGATGATGTTGTCCTCGCCGACCACCGAGGCGTGGCCGATCTGCACCAGGCTGTCGATCTTGGCGCCGCGGCGTACGCGCGTCTCGCCGACCGTGGCGCGGTCAACCGAGCTGAGCGTCTGGATCTCGACGTCGTCCTCAATGACGGCGACGCCCGACTGCACGATCTTGTAGTGCGTGCCGTCGTCGCGCTTGGCGAAGCCGAAGCCGTCGCCGCCGACCACCACGCCGTTCTGGAGAATCACGCGGTGGCCGACGCGGCAGAATTCGCGCACGACGGCGTGCGAGTGGGCGGTGAAGTCGTCGCCGATGTCGGCGCCTTCGTAGATGACGGCGTGCGGATGGAGGACGGCGTTTGCGCCGATGGTGACGCGTTCGCCGACGACGGCGTAGGCGCCGATCGACGGGTTGCCGCCGATGCGAGCGGTGGGCGCGATGACGGCGGTCGGATGGATGCCGGGGGCGGGTCGCGGCGGCTGATAGAACAGCTCCAGCGCGCGGGCGAAATCGAGGTACGGGTTCTTCGATACCAGCGAGGCGATGGGATCGCGCACGGGTTCGGTGACCAGGATGGCCGCGGCGCGGGTGTGCTTCACCTTGGGCGCGTACTTGGGGTTGGCGAGGAAGGTGAGCTCCGACGGCGAGGCGCGCTCCATGCCGGCGACGCCGGAGATCTCGATGTCGCCGTCGCCGTGGAGGGCGCAGCCGAGGCGGTCGGCCAGTTCCCGGAGAGTCATGGTAAGGTACAGCTTATCTCGCGCGGCGCCAACTAACGTACACGATTCAGAACTTCGCTGAGGAAGACGGCCATCGAGATCCGACAGCCCCACGAAAGTAGCGCTCCTGTCACCGGTCGTTGCGATCGCCGTTCAGGTCGTTGCGGTCGCTCAAGGCGCGCTCACCCAAGCGTAGATTTCTTCGCGTCCTTCTCCGTTGAATTGCGCCTCCGGGTTGGCTTCGAGAAAAGCCCGAATCTGTTCCAGGCTTGGGTTTTCCATCTCCTGCATGCGGATGAGCAATCCCCAGCTTGGTCCGTCACACCCCCTTCAGGCTCATCTTGTATTGGAAACGACCTGTTCTCCAGGCTCATCTTGTATTGGACAAGACTCTACCAGGGCAGAGGCAAACTGGAGTGCGAGAATGCTCGAGGCGTCCGTTAGACTGGCAGCCGTCGTCGGCGAATAGTCGATCTGGGGCTTGTGGTCCGAAAGTATCCGCCTTGCGCCGCGTCCGTTTCCATAACGCCGAAAACTGAGCGACGATAAACGCCTCCCTCACTACTCGCTTCAGCTATGCGGAACGCCGAGCTTTTTCGAGGGCTTCGTGCAGGAGCATCTTTATGTAGGTCTGATAGGGGAGCCCCTTCCGATGCGCCAGATCCTGAGCAGTCTTGATGTCGGGTATCGGGAGCCGCATGGTAACGGTCTTCAATGGCACCGCTCGCCGGGCCTTGCCGGACTTCAGCGCGCGTTCCATGATCTCCGTGGCCGCATCCGGATGGCGATCCCACCACTCGGCTTCTTCGGCCTCGGTACGGAACTTCGGAATTGTGATTTGCTTCGTGGGCATGGTCATTTTTCCTCGAAGTACAATCGTTGTTGCTGCCTGGTCATCTCGTACGCCGTTACGACCCGGATCCTGCTGCGCCGTTCGGTATAAAGGATCGTAAGAAGTCGCCCTGATTTCGTGCGCCCCAAACAGAGCACTCGTTCTTCGTTTTCGTGTGGTTGAACATCGGCTTCCAACGGCTCGATCAGGACCGCTTCCTTGTGGGCTATGTTGCCGGCGTCCCATTCAAAACCCACACCTTACAATGTAAATACCAGGTAAAGACAAAGTCAAGCGAGCGGCTTGTTCCCGGCTTGCCGGCGCAAACATGAAGTCTCCACGGTCGGCGACGGGCGCGGCGCATCGGCTTGATGCGTGGTAAGGTTATACTCGCGCGGTCCCGATGCGACGACTGGCGGCATTTCTCGCGATCACGAGCCTGGCGGGCGCGCAGGAATTGCGCGTCGGTCCCGTCGCCGCGCGACCCGGTGAGGTCGTCTCGGGATTCCTTCCCGTCGGCTCGAACGCCGACATCCCCATCACGGTAATTCGGGGAAAGTCGCCGGGGCCGGTGCTGGCGCTGGTCGCCGGAACGCACGGATACGAATACTCGCCGATCCTGGCGCTGCAACGCCTGCGCGGCAGTCTCCCGCCGGAGCGGCTCGCGGGCGCGGTGATTCTCGTCCATGCCGCCAACATGCCGTCGTTCCTGCGCCGCACGATCTACTACGTCCCCGAGGATGGCAAGAATCTCAATCGCGTCTACCCGGGCCGCGCCGATGGCACGCTCTCGGAGCGAATCGCGCACACCATCACCACGAACGTGATCGACCGCTGCGATTACCTGATCGACCTGCACTGCGGCGACGGCAACGAGTCGCTGCGGCCCTACTCCTACTGGATGCGCACCGGCGACCGGGCCCTCGATGCGCGCAGCCGCGACCTGGCCGTCGAATTCGGGCTCGATCACATCGTCATTGACGACGAGCGACCGACCGACCCGGCGCAATCGATCTACTGCTCCAACACCGCCGCGACGCGCGGCAAGCCCGCGATCACCGTGGAATCGGGCGGCCTCGGCGAGGCGCCCTACGGCCTGCGCGCCGCCGACCAGCACATCGCTTTGCTCGAAACCGGCGTCACGCGCGTGCTGCAACATCTCAAGATGCTCCCGGGACCGGCGAAGCCGCTCGCGCGGCAGCCCGTGTGGATCGTGCGCAACGCCGTGGTGCGCAGCACGGCCACCGGCCTCTTCTATCCGGAAGTCCGCAAGGACCAGGCGGTGCGCGCGGGCGACCTCCTCGGCACCGTCACCGACTTCTTCGGGAAGACCCTCCAGCAGGTCCGCGCGCCCTTCGGCGGGAAGGTCCTCTACGTCATCGCGACCCCGCCGATCAGCGACGGTGAGCCGCTGGCCATGGTCGGCGCGCCCGGCGAGGCGGGCGCTCCCAGCAATCAAAGATGACCGCGCCGCCGTGGGCGGGCCGCTACCAGGCGAATCCGGCGGCCGCGCCCGAAGAGGTAAACATCGCCATCGCACCGCATGGCCTCGGGATCGCGCGCGCCGATGGGTCGATGCTCTGGTGGCCGTTCGAGCTGATCCACCTGCACGCGCGGGAGCCGGTGCAGTTTGAGAAGGCCGCGGGCGAGACGCTGATCGTCCATGATCCGGCGTTCCTCGCCGCGCTGCCGCGCGTCCGGTTCGGCACGAAGGCGTCGCCCGAGCGCAACCTCGCGCTGCTGCTCGGGGGATTCGCCGCGGCTGTGCTGCTGGCCGCTTGGGCCGCGATCGCGTGGGGCGTTCCGGCGCTGGCGGGCGCGCTGGCGGGCGTCGTGCCGGTCGCCGTCGAAGAGACGATCGGGCGCGCGGTGCTCGACGACATCGCGCCTCCGACGCGCCGCTGCCGCGAGCCGGCGCTCGACGAAATGGTCGCGACGCTCGGGAAGGCGATGGACGCCGGCTACACGTTTCGGGTCTGGGCCGCCGACGACGCGGCGGTGAACGCCTTCGCCGCGCCGGGCGGGTATATGGTCGTGTTTCGCGGGTTGATCGAGAAGACGGAGTCGCCCGAGGAGGTCGCGGCGGTGGTCGCGCACGAGATGCGGCACGTCGTCGAGCGGCACGGGACGCGGTCGGTTTTTCGAGGACTCTCGCTGTGGGCGCTGGTGTCGCTGGTGCTGGGCGACGCCAGCGGCGTGCTGGTCAACATGACCGGCACGCTCGGCGAGCTGCACTTCCGGCGGTCGGACGAAGACGCCGCCGATCGCGCCGCACTGGCCGCCTTCGAGCGCGCGCGCCTGGACCCGCGCGCCTTCGTGCGAATGTTCGAGCGGCTGGCCGCGGAGTCGGGCAGTGAGCCTCGACTGGCGCGATACCTCTCGACGCACCCGCTTCCCGCCGATCGTGTGGAGACGCTGCGCCGCGCCGCGGCGGGAATGCGGTACACACCGAGGCCGCTGCTTCCGGGCCGCCGGTGGCCCCCGGCGCCCTGCCTCGCGAAGCAGTAGGCCGCCAGACGATATCCTGACGATGTGAAGATTCTCGTCTCGGCCGGGGAGGCGTCGGGCGACCTGTACGCCTCGCGCCTGGTCGAGGCGCTGCGCCGCCGGGCCCCAAGCGCTGAATTCTTCGGATGCGCCGGGCCGCGCATGCGGCAGGCGGGCGTGCGGCAGGTGGTCGACATGGCGAGTCTCGCGGTGGTCGGCCTGGTCGAGGTGGTGCGTCACCTTCCGCGCATCTACGGCGAGTATCGACGGCTGGCGGCAGCCGCCGCATCGGAGCGGCCCGATGTCGCGATCCTCACCGACAGTCCCGATTTCCACCTCCCGCTGGCGAGGCGGCTGAAGCGGCTCGGCGTTCCGGTTGTCTACTTCATTGCGCCGCAGGCCTGGGCATGGCGCGAGGGGCGCGTTCGCGCGCTGCGGCGCGACGT